>NZ_JAGQEH010000003.1:0-34964 GCF_018101095.1 Paenibacillus sp. Marseille-P2973 | reverse complement strand
GATTCGATGTCGAATACGCCACACAGCAACACTTCGTGATCAAAAGCTGACTTTTTGAACTACCTTTCTATTTGGCTTCGTACCAGTTGAGACCGCTGCTTACCTCCGCCTTAAGCGGTACGGACAGCTTAAGCGCCTTTTCCATCGTTTCCGGCACAAGCTTGGTCATCACTTCAAGTTCTTCCGGCGGCACTTCGAATACAAGTTCGTCATGTACCTGAAGGAGCATGCGGCTCTTTAATCCATGGCTGCTAAGCGCTTCGTCCATCAGCACCATCGCCAGCTTGATAATATCGGCGGCCGTTCCCTGGATCGGCGTATTCATAGCCGTTCTCTCGGCAAAGGAACGAAGATTAAAGTTGGACGCATTGATTTCCGGCAAATACCGTCTGCGCTCCAGCAGCGTCTTAACGTACCCGTCCCGCTTGGCATCACGGACGATTTCGTCCATGTACTTGCGCACGCCCTCGAATGCGTCAAAATACTGATCGATAAACCGGGCCGCTTCCTTCCGGGTAATATTCAGGTTCTGTGACAATCCGTAATCGCTGATCCCGTACACAATTCCGAAATTGACGGCTTTGGCCGAGCGGCGCATGTTGGCGTCAACCTGATCCGCGGAAACCCCGAATACGTCCATCGCGGTTTTCGTGTGAATATCCATATCGTGCAGGAACGCTTCCTGCAGGCCTTTGTCACCCGAAATATGGGCGAGAACGCGCAATTCGATTTGCGAGTAGTCGGCCCCCAGAATGAGCCAGCCTTCCTCGGAAGGAACGAACACCTTACGGATCTTCCGCCCTTCTTCCATACGGATCGGGATGTTCTGCAGATTCGGATATTGACTGCTCAGTCTGCCGGTAGCCGCAACGGTCTGCCGGAAATACGTATGCACCTTACCCGTTTCGCTGCGGATTTCCTTCAACAGACCCTCCACATAGGTGGACTGCAGCTTGGCCAGTTGGCGATACTCCAAAATATATTGGACGATATCGTTATAAGGCGCCAGCTTCTCCAACACTTCCGCATCGGTGGAATACCCCGTTTTAGTCTTCTTGATCACGGGCAATCCCAGCTTATCAAACAGAATTTCACCCAATTGCTTCGGTGAATTCAGATTAAATTCTTGTCCCGCGATTTCATAAATCTTCGAAACCAGCTTGCTGATCTGAGCTTCAAACTCCTTGCCCAATTCCACCAAATCATCGCGGTTGACGGCCACTCCCTGCTTCTCCATGTCCGCCAAAATCCGGGACAGCGGCATTTCCAGATCGTAAAAGAGAGAACGCATCTCGTTCTTTTCCAGTTCGGCCTCCTGTAGAGGAACCAGCTTTATAATGGCATCGCATTTGCGCGCCAAATGCTGGCTGAGCACTTCTTCATTCGGGACCTTGAACTTGGCGCCTTTTCCATATACGTCATCATCCGAGGCCAGGCGGGAAATCCCGTACTTCGTGGACAGGGCGCTTAGCGTCTGGTCGTTTTCGGTCGGATCGAGCAGATAAGCGGCAAGCTCGATATCAAAATTCGCGCCGGCAAAAGAAATCCCTTCCCAATGCAGGGTCAGGTCGGTCCGGTGTAAATTATAGCCGCGCTTCGGTACATTTTCGTCCTTGAGCCAAGCCAGAATGGGACCCGCTTCCTCGCTCTTTAAAAACTCCGGCGAAATGTAAAAGTGGCGCTCCGGAGTGGACAACACCATACCCATAAGAATGGCGTGATGCGGATTTTCACCGGATGATTCCACGTGCAAGTCCTTGATTTGCGGCAGCAATTCACCCAATTCCGGCATCACGGCAGCGTTCACGATCGTAACATCCAAATCTTTGACCGGTTCAGCCGCTTCATGGCCGGCTTCGCTGTCTCCGCCCGTAAATGACAAACGCTCCAGCAAGGATTTGAATTCCAGCTTACGCAGCATCGGAACAGCGGTTTCTTCCTTCAGACCGGTGAATGTCATGTCTTCCCAAGAACGCTCAACCGGCACTTCCCGGAAAATCGTGGCGAGCCGCTTGCTCATCCGCGCATCCTCTGCATGATTCACCAGATTTTCTTTCATTTTTCCCTTCAGTTCATCCGTATGCGAAAGTACTTCTTCCACGGAACCGAACTGATGCAGCAGCTTCAGCGCCGTCTTCTCTCCAATGCCCGGCACCCCGGGGATATTGTCGGAAGCATCGCCCATGAGACCCTTCAAATCAATGATTTGAAGCGGACTAAGCCCGTATTTTTCTTCAATCTCTTTAGGACCGTAAGGCTCAACCTCGCTGATGCCCTTCCGGGTCAAAGCTACAGTGACCTTATCGCTGACTACTTGCAGCATGTCCTTATCCCCGGTAACGACAAGCACCTCGCGTCCCGAGTCTTCTCCCTGTTTGCTGATCGTGCCGATGATGTCATCCGCCTCATACCCGGACAACTCAAACCAGGCGATGCCGAGACTTTCCAGCAGCTCGCGCATCAGCGGAAATTGCTCCGACAGCTCGGACGGAGTTTTCTCGCGTCCGCCTTTATATTCCTGATAGCCTTCGTGCCGGAAAGTTTCCTTACCCGCATCAAACGCGACCAGAATATGAGTCGGATTCTCCTCCTGAATCAAGCGCAGCAGCATATTCGTAAAACCGTATACGGCATTCGTGTGCAGGCCGCTGGAATTAGTCAGCGGGGGCATTGCGAAAAAAGCGCGATAAATAATGCTGTTGCCGTCTATAAGAATCAATTTTTCCATATGACACCTCGTCCTTCAGCATACTCCTGTACCTATTCTAACACATGGACTCCTTTTATAAAAAACAGACTTTAAAAAGAAAGAACGCCGAAAAATCAGCGTTGTTTGGCGTTCGGAGCCTCTGGCGCTTTGTAATCAAGAGTTAGCCCGAACGAAAAACCGGCCCCTGTCAAAGACAGGAGCCGGAAATGAGATTTAATAATTAAAAAGATGTCGGAGGATTCGTAATGTAAGGGGCTTTGCCCGGAGTGGAATGCTGATGATCCGCAGCAGGCTTAAGCTCGGGAGCCTGACCTTGAGGCTGCGGCTTCGCCACATACTCGAAGTTCCCCGTGCCGTCGTAGAGCGGCCCGTTTGCCCAGCGGCCCTGACTGCTCTCTTCCCCTTCGGAGAAGTTCAAGAATTGACGGCTGGCTTCCTCCACGATCAGTTCTCTTGGAAATGAAGCCGGCGCGATCGGTCCGTCCATTTGTTCAATCTCTTCGATAGCCGCTAACCATTGGTTTTGGTGCAGGATATCGCGGGCGATCATAAAGGAAAGCATTTCCCGAATCCCGGGATCCGTCGTCTGCTCGTATAACCGCACCACCTGAACCAAACCTTGGGATTCGGCATTCAGATTGGCGCGGAAGTCCGCCAGCAGATTGCCGCTGGAGACGATGTAACGCCCGTTCCACGGAAATCCGTTACTATCGGAAGGCGTAGCTCCCAAACCGGACACGATCACGTGCTGCGGATTCATGCCGCCGAGCGCCGCTCCGATCAACGGGTCCTTCGCGAGTTCATCGACCTGATCCGCGGGAGCTCCGTCCAGCAATTGGGAGATCATCGTGCATAACATTTCAACGTGCCCGATTTCTTCCGTGCCGATATCGAGCAGCATATCGCGGTACTTGCGGTCCGCACGGCAGTTAAAACCTTGGAACAAGTATTGCATCATGACCGACATTTCTCCGTACTGACCGCCTAATACTTCCTGCAACTTCCTTGCATAAGCGGGATCGGGTCTTTCGGGTTTCGCCTTGAACTGGAGTTCTTTGATGTGAAAAAACATGATATTCCTCCTTATGTTCATGAGATGCTGTATGATCCGTTAATTTACTTACCCTTCTCAGTCAAGGCGAATCAAGACACGTTGCCGAAGCATTCGTGCATGATGCCTGGATTCGTCAGGAAGGTCGGTCTATACGGCAAGCGGAGGAGGATCTATTCCATGTTCATCGTTGGAGCTCTCGTCGATGCGATTATTGGTTTAAATCAGGGCGGTGTCCCGTCACGAGATAAACCGTACTTTCCCCGATATTGGTGGCATGGTCGGCAATCCGTTCGATGTAACGTCCTACCAGAGTCAAAAGCATCGCCTGCTGAAGCTCGCCGGCATGCTCAACCATATGGGCATACAAGTCCCGGATGATCTGACTGTACAAATGGTCAACCTCATCGTCATCCTTTGCCATCTTATAAGCCAAATCCGTATTCTCGTCCAAATAGGATTGCAGCGACTCCTGAACCATGACGACGACCAGTTCGGCCATTTTCGGAATGTCCACAAGCGGTTTGATCAATGACTGGCCTTCCAGGCGAATCGTCACCTTCGCAATATCGATGGCCAGATCGCCCATCCGCTCCAGGTCGCTGGAAATTTTGAAAGCCACGATAATACGACGCAGATCCTTGGCTACCGGCTGCTGGGTAACAATCAGCCTTGATCCTAGATCCATCACCTGTTCTTCCATTTGATTGAGGATGATATCCCGCTCAACGATTTTCTTTGCTTCCTTGGCGTCAAAGGTTTGAAGAGCCGTAATCGATTCGGTCAGCGCACGCTCCACATGCTCACCCATTTGCCTGAGTAATTGCCGCAAATCCTCCAGATTCTGATCAAATTCCTTTCTTTGAATCATCTTAAGTTGCCTCCTTTATTATCCGAACCGGCCGGAAATGTAATCTTCAGTACGCGAATCCCGCGGGGTCGAGAACAGGGTTCTCGTATCGTCAGCCTCAATGATTTCCCCATTCAGAAAGAAGACGGTTCGATCCGAAATACGAGCTGCCTGATGCATGTTATGCGTAACCATAACAATCGTAAATTTATCTTTCAGTTCCTGGACGAGCTCTTCGATCTTCAGTGTGGAAATTGGGTCCAGCGCAGAGGTCGCTTCATCCATCAGCAAAATTTGCGGATGAACCGCGATTGCCCGGGCAATACAAAGCCGCTGCTGTTGTCCTCCTGACAAGCTCAGCGCAGAGCGTTTGAGGAAATCCTTCACTTCATCCCAAAGCACCGCTTGCCGCAGACTTTGCTCGACGATTTCGTCCAGTTCGGCCTTGTTCTTCGTTCCGTGCAATCTTGGACCGTAAGCCACATTGTCATAGATGGACTTAGGAAAAGGATTGGGCTGTTGGAACACCATTCCTACCTGTTTGCGCAGCGTTTCCACTTGGACATCGTCGCCGTAAATTTCTTTGTCTGCGATTTTAACGGACCCTTCGATTCTTGTGGCCGGAATCATGTCGTTCATCCGGTTCAAGGTCCGGAGCAAGGTCGACTTCCCGCATCCCGACGGTCCGATGAAGGCGGTGATCGCTTTTTCCGGAATATCGAGCTTTACATTTTTCAGCGCATGAAACTGGTCATAATACAAATTTAAATTTTCAATATGAATAATCGGCGTCATGACATTTCTCCCATAGTATATTGTCAAATATGAAACACGGACATCGCCCAAAAGCGAGCCCGTGCCGGATCTTAGGTAATTAGGTACATGACGATTTTACCTTTCTTATGTAAAGAGGATTAAGCTGAATTGTAAACGCTGTGTAAAATTTATACTCCTCCCGTTTCGGCAAGTCTCAATAATTCCCGGCGCACCAAACCGGTGGTGAGCGCAGCGGTCCCGGATGAACGTACAACCTCTTCTCCCCGCTTCTCGTTCTGGTAAGCAGACTCGACAAGCAGTCCGAAAGTATTTTCGGCTTTCTCCACCCTGCCTAGACTCTCTTCCATTTCTTTAGCGGTGGACACTGCGGAGTTGGCGGTTTGATCGACCAGGCCGCCTACCTGCTCCAGCGTCGTTCCGATTTCCCCGGACAGCTTCTTCGTCTGCTGGGACAGCTTTCGTACTTCGCTGGCTACAACCGCGAAACCGCGCCCATGCTCCCCGGCATGCGCCGCTTCGATGGAAGCATTCATCGCCAGCATACCGCTTTGGTCAGCCAGTTCCCGGATTCTTGCGGCAACCTGTGATATCTCTGCAGCACGTGCGCTGAGCTCGGTGACCTGCTGCTCCTGCGAACGGGTCATGTCCGCTACCCGGGTAAATGAAGCTTTCACTTCCTCAAGCTCGAGCCTGCCTGCGGAGGCCAGTGAAGTCATTTTTCCGGATTCCGTTAAGCTCCGCTTCGATGCTCCCGAGGCCTCTTCCACCGCACGCAATATTTCCTCCACCCGATTCCGTGTCTCGCTTATCGCCGAACGGCGGGCTTGCTCCGCTTCCCGCTGCAGATCCCTCGACAGCAGCATCAAATCCTGAACGGTCAATATGCCCCTAAACCGTCCTTGCTCCGTTACGATCATGCTGTCATAGAACTGATGGCCCTCACGGTTCAATGCGGCATCCAGCAGCTCCGCAGCGGAAATGGACAGCTCGCATACAAGCGGGCGCCGCTCCGAGAAGTCCTTGGCGGGCCGTTCATAGAACAGGTCGGCTGCGAACCTTCCCGCCAGGTGGCGGTAAAACGTATCCCGCATAATCAGGCCGACCGGGGAGCTATAATCATCACAGATTACGATACAGGGAAGATCCGGCTGTTTTTGAAACATCCGCAGCACCTCTTGGCACAGTTCCCTTGGATTTATTACCGGCACGGTCCGGCAATAAGCCTCCGCTGAGACCCCACTTTCTCTTATTAATTCAAGGACTGCCTGGTTGCTCAATTCTACCACTCCTCATCCCTAATAAAACTAGAGTATGCCTGAATGATAGACCAATAGTGTTAGGGGAATGTTTGCAGGACGAAAGCACTATGTAAAATAGGCCGATATTCCTTGGTTTGATAAACAAAAAGCCCATCATTCCAAAATCAATGATGGACCGTTTTTTTCTTATTAACCACAAGCTTGTACCCGACTCCCCGGATCGAATCGATATGAACGGATCCCGGATCGAGCTCGAGCTTTTTGCGGAGCGAACTGACATGTACGTCGACCGTGCGCTGGCCACCGATATAATCAAATCCCCAGACCGCGTTCATCAGATCGTCCCGGGTCATTACCACCCCAGGCTTGCGGGCCAGGTACAGCAGCACTTCAAACTCCTTAGGCCGAAGCGTGATCTGTTCTCCGTTAAGAGTCACTTCGTATTTCTCGGGATAAACCGTCAATGCGCCAAGAGATATTTGAGCCTCAGACTGCACTGGAGAAGGCTCCCGCTCTTCCTGCCCATTCGAACGCCGGAGAACGGCAGCTACTCTGGCCAAAAGCTCGGCAACGCCGAACGGCTTGGTGATGTAGTCATCCGCACCTGACTTCAAGCCCTCGACGACCTCTTCCTCCGCATTTTTGGCTGTCAGAATGATGATCGGCGTCTTTACGCCTTCTCCCCGCAGCTTGGACATGATTTCAAACCCGTTCATGCCGGGAAGCATCAGGTCCAGCAAAATGAGATCAAACTCCTCCTGCATCGCCGTATCAAAGCCGATCTGCCCATGCTCGGCCACAACCACTTGGTATCCTTCACTCGTTAAATTGTAAGACAGCAGTCTCGAAAGCGTCGGTTCATCCTCTATTACCAACAATCGCTGCGTCATAGTTACCCCCATTTTCTCCAAAAGTTACGACCTATCCGTTACACGTTATCAAACAAGCCAAGCATAACATGGATATGTTAACGGGGTGTAAAAATATAAAAATACTGAAAAGTCGCATACTATGTTTTCTTGATGTAATTATTCGGCCTCATAGCCCTCCTCTTCATGCTGCTGCATAAACGGAAGCTCCAGAATAAAGGAGGAGCCTTCGCCGACCTTGCTCTCTACGCGGAGCGTGCCGTGGTGCAGCTCTGTCAAATGCTTGACGATGGACAGTCCCAGGCCCGTTCCCCCGGAGCTGCGCGACCGCGCCTTGTCTACCCGGTAGAACCTTTCGAAGATCCGCGGCAGGTCTTTCTTAGGAATCCCGATGCCGGTGTCGCTGACTGCGATCCGGACTTTCTCCTCATCCCCGTCGACGTCGATAACATCGACATCAACTTTAACCCTGCCGCCTTCCAGCGTGTAATTGATCGCATTGGAGAGCAGATTCATGAAAATTTGCTTTAATCGGTCCTCATCGCCTTCAATGAACAGATGTTCAGGAATATCCTGCACCATAACGATCGACTTCTTGGCGGCGGCAGGCTGCATCATTTCAAAAATGCTGCCGAACAGCTCCTTCAAATGGACCGGCGCATATTCGAGCGGCACCCGCTTCGATTCGATCTTGGACAGCTCCAGAATGTCGCCGATCAACCGGTTCAGACGCTCTCCCTCATCATGGATGATCTGCAGGAAGGAGCGCCGGGTTTCCTCATCCGGCACGCCGCCGGCCAGCAGCGTCTCCGCGAACCCTTTGACCGCCGCAATCGGCGTCTTCAATTCATGGGACACATTAGCGACAAACTCGCTTCGCATGCCTTCCAGGCGCCGGATGTCCGTCACGTCCTGAAGGAGAAACAGCATACCCCTGTAGCTATTGTCATCTTCAAACATAGGGACCCCGTCAAATTGAAGCACCCTCTCCTCGGGCGCATATACATTCCGCTCGACGCGAAGGAACTCCTTGCGAGAAATTCCTTCTTCAACGAATTTCATGAACTCGTAATTCTGCTTCAAGTCCTCATAAGGCATTCCAAGAATATGCTCGCTGCGGACATGCAGGATGGATTCCGCTTCACGGTTGATCAAGGCAATTTTACCGGCACAATCGATCATCATGATGCCGCCGGTCATATTAGCCAGCACGCTTTGCATCAAGTCTTCATTGTCATGGATGACCTTAAGCTGCTGCTGAAGACTGTCGGCCATTCCGTTAATAGCCTGGCCCAGTTGCCCGATTTCATCCCGGCGGTCCAAATTCACCCTGGCGTCATAATCAAGCCCGGAAATCCGGTTCGCAACCCGGGTGATATGCTCCAATGGTCTGGTTAGCCCTGAGGCTACCCGATAACTGACGAAGGCTGCTGCCAGGAAAAGAAGCAACAGACCTCCTCCCATCAGGTACCATCCTTTATTCAGTTCTTTGCCAACGGCCGCCAAACTCATCGATAGCCGGATATAACCGTCGAATCCGGCATCGGTTTTCACATGCCGGGCGACATAGAGCATGTCTTCGCCGATCGTCTCGCTATGCCGGATCGCGCTGCCGACCTTGTCGCTGGACGCCGACTCGATCTCCTTGCGTTTCTTGTGGTTGTCCATCTCCCCGGGCAGCATTTCCGAATCACCGATGACTGTGCCGTCCAGATTAATAAAGGTGATCCGGGAATCGATCAGTTGGTCCAGTTCCTGCGCTTTGGCAGTGTAGTATGATACTGCTCCCGGGTCATCCACTGGAATAAAAGAAAATGTACTTTCAAGCAAATTGATTTCCCGTGCCATATTTTCTTCCAGGGCACGGATGTGGGAATCCTTGAACACCTGCGCCATCGACAATCCCGCCGCAAGCATTGAGACTCCGATTAAACTCATTAAGATGAAAATCAGGCGGGAACGAAATGTTTTCATGTTATTTGAACACCGCTTCTTTAAACGTGGCCAGCTTTTCCAAAGACTCTTTTTCTACTCCGGCATGCAGGCTCTCCCCATGCGAATCCATCGTAACGATCGCCGCAAAACCGTCGACCTCCAAATGCCACATCGCTTCCGGAATGCCGAATTCCATGAAGTCGACGCCGTTAACCTTCTTGATGCACTCCGCATAATATTGAGCCGCTCCGCCGATGGCGTTCAAATATACCCCTCCGTGCTCTTTAAGCGCGGCAAGCGTCTTCGCGCCCATCCCGCCCTTGCCGATGACCGCACGGATGCCGAACTTCTTAATAATGTCGCCCTGATAAGGCTCCTCCCGGATACTTGTCGTAGGCCCGGCCGCTTTGACATGCCAGCCCTCTTCATCCTTAAGCATGACCGGTCCGCAATGGTAAATAACCGCGCCATTCAAATCGACGGGCGCATCATGATCCATCAGGTATTTGTGCAGCGCATCGCGTCCTGTATGCATTTCACCTTGAATGATCACGACATCCCCAACGCGGAGGCTGCGGATCTGCTCTTCCGAAATCGGCGTTTGCAGCACGATTTCCCGTCCCTTAGGCGGAACGGAACCCGCGGCGGCGGTTTCATTCTGTTGCATCGGCTCTTCCATGGCTACTTCGCTGCCGGAAGGATATAACCAGCCACCGATTTCTCCTGTTACGGGATCCATTTTTACGCCTTGCCGGCGGAAAGCCCAGCAATTGTATGCTACGGATACGAAGAAGCTTGCCGGAAGGCGGTTCGCCGTTCCGATTTTGCAACCCAGCAGCGTTACCTCGCCGCCGAAGCCCATCGTACCGATGCCCAACTGGTTGCCCGCCTCCATGATATACCGTTCCAGCTGATCCAACTCCGGAACCGGATTGACGTCATCCACAGCACGGAACAACTGTTGCTTCGCCAATTCATAACCGGTCGTCCGGTCGCCGCCGATACCTACGCCGATAAATCCGGCGCTGCAGCCTTGCCCCTGAGCCTGATACACCGCATGCAGAATACACTTGCGGATGCCGTCCAAATCCCGGCCCGCGCGGCCAAGCCCCTCAAGTTCAGCCGGCAGGCTGTATTGGATGTTTTTATTTTCACAGCCGCCGCCCTTTAGGATCAGCCGCATATCGATATAGTCCTCTTCCCATTGCTCAAAATGAATCACCGGTGTGCCTGAACCCAAATTGTCGCCGCTATTCTCGCCGGTAAGCGAATCGACTGAATTCGGCCGCAGCTTGCCGTTCTTGGTTGCTCGTTGAATGGCCGATTTAATGTCTTTTTTCAGTTCGATCTGGTTCACGCCAACCGGAGTATGCACAATAAATGTCGGCATCCCGGTATCCTGACAAATCGGGGAAATTTGCTCCTCGGCCATATTAATGTTCCGGGTAATGGTCGACAAGGCGAGTCCTGCGCGAGTTTCCTGGTTTTCCATCGCCCGGCCGCGATTTACCGCCCTCCGGACATCCCCGGGCAGGTTCGTAGACGTTTCCACAATTAATTGATATACGCTCTCTTCAAACTGATGCATGATCCAAGTTCCCCTCTCTTGTCTTCGAATTCATTGCAGGTTATGTCTAACGTATTTTTGCGGATAGCATTCTCTTCTTCAATAGCTTTATAATATCATAGTACCTAATCAGAGGTTGAAAATATATTCAAATATATCATCCCGAAAAGAGAGGTTTCTCACTGATGAGCTACCATTTTTCCGCTTATATGTATCGCCTTCGTTCCATCCGGCGCTGGAGCCTGATGCGAAGCACCGCTCCCGAAAACGTGGCGGAGCATTCCTTCCATGTTGCCCTGCTCGCGCATCTCCTGTGCGAAATCGGAAACGGAATGTTCGGACGCCATCTGAATGCAGAACGTGCGGCCACCCTGGCCTTGTTTCACGATGCGACCGAGGTGTTCACCGGAGATATTCCCACACCCGTCAAGCACCACAATCCGAAGCTGCTGTCCAATTTCCGGGAAATGGAGGGCATCGCTGCGGAACGGCTCTTATCCATGGTCCCTCCCGCCTTGCAGGAAACGTACGCCCCGCTTCTCTCCCCGGGAGATCACTCCGGACCATCGGGAGATGCGGAATTAATGAAGATGGTGAAGGCTGCCGACACGCTGGATGCCTACTTGAAATGCGCTTGGGAGCTGACTGCCGGCAACCGCGAATTCGCCGTCGCCAAGCAGCAGCTTCTGGATAAGCTGGATCGCTTGAATCTGCCTGAGACCGCTTATTTCCTGGAGCATTTCGCTCCCAGCTTCGAAATGACGCTGGATGAGTTGTCAGAGGATGGACCTTCCTCGGCATTATAAGAGGTTGTTCAAAAAGTCATCTTTCCACGACGAAGCAGATCATTACGAATTATAAGGTTAATCAAAAAACAGGCCTTGTCTTCGAATTTAATTTCGAAGACAGGCCTGTTGAGGTTTTCCTTATAGCTTACTAGCCATTTACGATTTCGCCGCCATTGATATGAAGCACTTGACCGCTCATATAGGAGGAATCGTCCGAGCCCAGATATACATAGGCTGCAGCCAGCTCTTCCGGTTGACCCGGGCGCTGCATCGGCGTGTCTCCGCCGAACTTGGACACTTGCTCGGCGTCAAACGTGGACGGAATGAGCGGCGTCCAGATCGGACCGGGAGCTACCGCATTGACGCGGATCCCCGTCTTGCCGACGATGTTCATCGAGAGCGCGCGTGTGAAGCTGACAATCGCCCCCTTGGTCGAAGAATAATCGATCAAGGTCGGATTTCCCTTATAGGCGGTAACCGATGCCGTATTAATAATGGCGCTGCCTTTCTTCAAGTGCGGTAGCGCGGCCTTCACAAAATAAAACATCGAAAAGATGTTCGTGCGGAACGTCCGCTCCAGCTGGTCCGAGGTAATATCCTCGATGCCTTTCTGCGGATGCTGCTCGGCCGCGTTATTGATCAGAATATCGAGGCCGCCGAGCGTTTCCACCGTCTGTTTCACAGCTTGTCCGGCAAAACTCTCGTCGCCGACGTCGCCTGGAATCAGCAGACATTTACGCCCTTCCTGCTCAATCTCCGACTTTGTTTTATTGGCATCCTCATGTTCATTTAAATATACAATCGCGATATCGGCGCCTTCCTTGGCATAAGCCAAGGCAACCGCACGCCCGATTCCGCTGTCGGCCCCGGTAATCAGCGCGACCTTGTTCCGCAATTTCCCTGCGGCCAGATAAACCCCTTCATATTCGGGGCGTGGATGCATTTCCGATTCTATTCCGGGCTGCTGGTTCTGATGCTGTGGAGGCATTGTTTGTTTACCTTGTCCATTTCCTGACATGATTCATTCTCCTTCCACTGTCTAGTAGTCCATGATCATCTGCACGTCTTAGGATAAGCCAGCATGCTTAAGCTTATGCCAAAGCATATACAGACAGGAATCATACAAATGGATTATTCCCACTCAAGAACTAACTTACCACCGGAAGGAAAAAGCCAAACATTCACAGACTTTAAGCTGATATGTCAAAATGCTGAAAAAACGCGGAGTCATCCCGAATTCGTCTCTCTTCGTATTTACTTCTGGACAAGGCCGTCCGCTCCAAAATTTCGCTTTCATTTTGTAATATTGCCGGTCCAAAGATCCGGGAAACCAGCTCTCTGCAACGCTCGATTCGCGTACTGGTGAAGTGAAGATAAGCGATATTCAGCAGGTCTTCCCCCCATCTGCTGCCGCTGTCGTCGCAAGGATAATTTTGCCGATAGACCACCTTTAACGAAACTCCGGAAACGAACCGGCAGCTTCCTCCAAGCAACCAGAGCCGGAGGGAAAACTCGGCCGTCTCCAGCTCTTTGCCAAGAAATCCTTCCTCCATTCCTCCGATCTCCTGAAATCTGGCGTGACCGACGGCAAAACATTCCCTAGATAACCAAGGTATTTCGCCAAGCGCTTTGTTCTCCGAAAAAACTTGGAGCGACTGAAGCAGCGCTCCTTCGTAGCGATACTCGGGCTCAATCCGGGAAGTTTCGTGAAGTTCCACTTCGGGCGAAACGCAGTCCGCTTCTCCAAGGATTACTGGTTCCAGCAGCGATTCCATCCAATGATCTTCGAAATAAAGTCGGGGGCTGCAAAAGATCAGATAGTCTCCTGAGGCGTGAGCGGCAGCCAGATTGCGCGAAGGAAGACCGGGCTGGCCTTTTAGGAGCTTGATAGGCCGGGGGAAATTGTAATTCATCAAAAAATCGCAGCATCCGTCAACAGAGCCTTCGTTTACAATGATCACTTCATAACGTAACGAGGTCATAGAAACCTTTAGCGATTCCATCGTCATGAGGAGATCTACTCCGCTATTTTTGACCGTGATAATGATTGATACCTGGGCTTGGGAAGGCATGATAATTCTCCTTAGGGTCGGAAATCATAAATTATGCGCGACATTAGGATGAGTTAGTATAACTGCTTCTGGATTCCATAATAACCCATTTCATGCTTTCAGTAAACAAAAACAAAACTGATAGTTTATTATCTTTACCTCTCATACTAACTATGGTAAATACAGGAGGGGTGTTATGGACTACGATGCTCTAGGCAGAAGATTGCGGCAGGAACGGCATAAAATGAATTGGACCCAGGAAAAACTCGCTGAAAAAGTCGAGGTTTCCGACGCATACATAGGACAAATCGAGCGTGGCGAGCGGAGCCTGTCTTTGGAAACTCTGGTCAAGCTGGCGAACCAACTTGGGGTAACCGTTGATTATTTGCTGCATGATTCGATTGAGATCACCGATGACCGGTTTATGAATCAAATCCGGCAAATTATGCTGAGCCGGTCGCCTAAAGAAAAACAGCTTGCGCTGGACGTCATCAAATTGATGTTTGCCCACCTGGACGATATGGATCCATCATAATCGCTATGCACACAAAAAAGCCTGCCGGATTACCGGCAGGCTTTTGCAATTGCAATATATCCAGATTAAATTACTCTGTAAACCATGAAGAACGAAATTAACAAAACGCATACGCACAAAAGCGTACCGAACATACGGAGTTTACCTGCGACTTCTGCAATTCCTTTATTGGAGCGAATTCCCTCCAAAGCTTGGCGAAGAGGTTTGCCCATAATGCCGCTGAATGCGCCGATTGCGAGAAAAAGAATCACAACGATAACCATCCAAGCCGTCGAATATTCGCCCTTGGTCATCAAATATCCGCCAGTCAGCAATTGGATAACCAGTCCGATCTGAGCGTATGTATTCAGTGTCTTTACGGCAGATACCGTGCCTTCCTGCGCAGCCGGAGTCAATTTGGTCACTTTACTGAATACGATCGGCAAAATCAGGTAAAAGCCCAGTGCCAATGCCCCTACGATATGCAAGAACAACATAATCACAAACATCGTTTCCATATCACACCACCCTTTCTCAGTCAATTAGATTTATTATAATCTATTATACCCATTGTTTACCTCAAAAGAAAGGAACCCTACCATTCCGGAAGGGTTCCTCATTTTCATATGTTCACATTTCCGACATGGTTAGCCTTTAATGCTCGCAATTACGTTGCGAACGGATACCGCCGATTTGTCCAAGGCCGATTTTTCTTCCGCCGTTAGCTCCAGCTCGAATACTCTCTCGATGCCTTCGCCGCCCAGGAGAGCCGGTACGCCCATGAACAATCCGTCGTAGCCATATTCGCCTTCCAGCAGAGCAATGACGGGCAGAATCCGTTTCTTGTCCTTCAGGATCGCTTCCGTCATTTGCACGAGCGAGGCAGCCGGAGCATAATAAGCGCTGCCGTTGCCCAGCAGGCTCACAATTTCGCCGCCGCCGACGCGCGTACGCTGCACGATAGCCTCGATCCGCTCCTGCGAAATAAGCGTGTCGATCGGAATGCCGCCGACACTGGAATACCGGACGAGCGGAACCATGTCGTCACCGTGTCCGCCGAGCACGAAGCCGCGCACGTCTTCAACGGAAACGCCAAGCTCTTGGGCAATAAACGTACAATACCGCGCGGTGTCGAGCACGCCCGACTGGCCGATGACGCGATTTTTCAGGAAGCCCAGCGCCTTATAAGCCGCATAGGTCATCGCATCGACCGGATTGCTCAGGATGAGGACAATGGAATCCGGGCAATATTTCTTCACGTTTTCGCAAACGGAAGCCACAATACCCGCATTCGTATTCACAAGATCATCCCGGCTCATACCCGGCTTGCGCGCGATGCCGGCTGTTATGATGACGATGTCGGAACCGGCAGCGTCCTCATAAGAAGAAGTGCCGATAATGTTGCTGTCAAACCCTTGAACCGGACTCGCTTCAAGCATGTCGAGCGCCTTCCCCTTGGTCGGGTTCTCCAGTTGCGGAATATCGAGCAATACGACATCGCCGAGTTCTTTTTGCGCCAGCATCAGCGCGGTCGTCGCGCCGGTAAAGCCGGCGCCGACAACCGTAATTTTTTTGCGTTGAATGGCCACGTTAAACAGGACCTCCTACATATTCTTAATGACCTGATCCGCGAATTCGGAACATTTCACTTCGGTTGCGCCTTCCATCAGGCGGGCGAAGTCGTAGGTTACCGTTTTGTTGTTGATGGAGGTCTCCAGGCCTTTATAAATGAGGTCAGCCGCTTCATTCCAGCCCAAGTGCTCAAGAAGCATTACGCCGGACAAGATAACCGAACCCGGATTTACTACGTCGAGATCTGCGTATTTAGGAGCCGTACCGTGCGTCGCTTCGAAAATCGCATGACCCGTCACATAGTTGATATTCGCTCCAGGCGCGATACCGATCCCGCCGACTTGAGCCGCCAAAGCGTCGGACAAGTAGTCGCCGTTCAAGTTCAATGTTGCGATTACGTCGAAGTCGGTCGGACGCGTCAGCACTTGTTGCAGCGCGATATCGGCAATCGCATCCTTGATGATGATCTTGCCTGCATCCTGAGCTTCCTTCTGAGCCTGGTTAGCCGCATCGGTGCCGGACTCTTCCTTGATCCGGTCGTACTGTGCCCAAGTGAACACTTTATCGCCGAACTCGGCTTCAGCCACTTCGTAACCCCAGTTTTTGAACGCACCCTCGGTAAACTTCATGATGTTGCCTTTGTGAACCAGCGTCACGCTCTTACGGCCGTGCTTGATCGCATATTCGACAGCAGCGCGGACCAGACGTTTCGAACCTTCTGCCGATACCGGCTTGATGCCGATTCCGGACGTTTCAGGGAAACGGATTTTATTGACGCCCATTTCGTTTTGAAGGAATTGAAGCACCTTCTTCACTTCTTCGGAGCCTTCTTTGTATTCGATTCCGGCATAAATATCTTCCGTATTCTCCCGGAAAATGACCATGTCCACAAGCTCAGGACGCTTAACCGGAGATGGTACGCCGTCGAAGTAACGTACCGGACGAAGACATACGTACAGATCAAGCTCTTGGCGCAGCGCCACGTTCAGGGAGCGGATACCGCCGCCGATCGGTGTTGTAAGAGGTCCTTTGATAGCCACAATATACTCGCGGATAGCAGTCAGCGTATCCGCCGGAAGCCATTCACCGTATGTATTGAAGGCCTTCTCTCCCGCGAATACCTCGTACCAGGCGATGCTTTTCTCGCCGCCATATGCTTTGTCGACCGCAGCATCCAGTACGCGTTTGGAAGCTTTCCAAATATCACGGCCTGTGCCGTCACCCTCGATAAAAGGAATGATCGGATTGTTAGGTACTTGCAGCTTGCCGTTCTCGATAACGATTTTTTCCCCTTCGGTAGGAAGGCTGAACTTTTCTAATTGCAACATGTCTATGGTTTCCTCCTCATAATAATTTGGCGTAGCTCAAATTTCTCGTTACGGTATTCATTTTAACATAAATGGCAACCCGGTTACCCGGGTTGACCAAGTGTTTATCTAAGATCGATCGGAATGTACTGCTGATTGGTCGCTCCCGTATATTCCGCGCGCGGGCGGATAATGCGGTTGTCGTCCAGCTGCTCCAGAATATGCGCGGTCCATCCGGAAAGGCGGCTGATCGCAAAAATCGGAGTAAACAGATCCATCGGAATGCCCAGCATCGTATAAACCGAAGCGGAATAAAAGTCGACGTTCGGCTTCAGTCCCTTTTGGCCGGTAACGAGCTCTTCCACTTTGACCGAGATGTCATAAAGCGTGGTGTCTCCCTTCATCAGCCCGAGCTGGCGGGACATTTTTTGAAGGTGCTTCGCCCGCGGATCCCCGTTCTTATAAACGCGGTGGCCGAAGCCCATGATTTTCTCCTTGTTTGCGAGTTTGCTCTGAATGTAAGGCTCAGCCTTATCCAGGGTGCCGATTTCGCTCAGCATCCGGCTGACGGCTTCGTTAGCTCCCCCGTGAAGCGGCCCTTTCAGCGTTCCGATTGCGGAGGTCACGCCGGAATAGATGTCCGACAACGTAGCGATCGTAACACGAGCCGAGAAGGTGGATGCGTTCAGTTCATGATCCGCATGCAGTACGAGTGCTTGATCCAGTGCGTGAACGGCAACCGGGTCCGGTTCTTGGCCGGACAGCATGTAAAGGAAATTATGAGCGATGGATACGCCTTTCAGCGGAGCGACCGGCTCATTCCCTTCGCGGATCCGGGCAAAGGCGGCTATCAATGTAGGCAGTTGGGCTTGCAGCTTGATCGCCTTTTTCTGATTGCTTTCCCGGGTATTGTCGTTAGCAAGCTCATCATACAAAGCAAGAGCCGACACCGCCGTACGCAGGACAGCCATCGTGTTGGCGTCTTTTGGATACAACTTCATTTGCTCTAGTACCGCTTCAGGAACCGGAGCATAATCGCTTAGCTGCTCCTGCAGGGTTGCCAATTGGTTTTTGGAAGGCAGCTTGCCGTACCAAAGCAAATAAGCAGTCTCTTCGTAGCTCGCACGTTCCGCCAGGTCGTCAATGTTAATCCCGCGATAAGCGAGAACCCCGTCGTGGATGGAACTGATCGATGAAGTAGCTGCCACAATACCTTCGAGGCCTTTGGTAGCTGTCATAATACATCTCTCCTTTGGAACCGAAATATGAGCCAAACAAGCCAATGAAAACATTTTCAATTTAAAAGTTTAAAATTTTCAGAGCTGCGCAATACGTAGCCCGTAATGACAAAAAAATGAAACATTTATGGCCTGCAAAATAATCATACTGGATTTTAGAGATCAAAGGAACACGTTCAACGCGGACATCTGCATCAAATTGTTTTATCACGTATATAAATAATTTTTTGTAATCGTTTTCGTTAGCAACGACAATTGTCACATACCAAATTCCAATTTGTGTATATATAGTAATATTTTTTTGAGAGAGGTAACCGTGATCCTTGTTTCCGGAATATAAAAATAGGCTAAGTAATAGGGTAGAAGAGGACCTGTCCGGAAAAGAGGGATGTCGTTTGGATCATGTGATGACAAAGCGCCTGCTGCGCGGCAGTTGGGTATGTATCGTGCTGATCGCGCTGACCGCTCTATTCTATTGGCTGTTGCCGTTAATTTATCCGTTCCTGATCGCCTGGCTGATCGCCTACGCCATGAATCCGCTCGTCCGCTGGCTCCAGTCCGCGGCAAAGTTGCCTCGATGGCTGGCTGTTACCGCCTCGCTGCTTCTATATTTCGGCAGTGCCGGCATCGTTCTCTCCGCGGCCGTTACCCGGCTTGTAAAAGAACTGATTACCTTGGCCGAGTCGCTGGACCTCCACATAGAGGAATGGAGAGGCTGGTTCGTCGAATGGAGCCAGAGCGAGGGAATTCAAAATATTATTAATGAGATCAACAGTTTTATCGCAAGCAATCCCGGCTATGAAAATACGATCAACAAAAATATCGACAACACTACATCAACGATAAGCTCCGCTATTTCACGCCTCCTCAGCGGGTTTCTAAGCGGGATCGTGAACCTGCTCACCTCGCTGCCGAATTTGGGTGTCATTCTGATCGTCATCCTGCTGGCGACTTTTTTTATCAGTAAAAATTGGGAAAGAAACATGACTTTTCTTGTCGGCCTAGTTCCTTCCCCGTTCCGAAAAACCGGAAGCGAGGTATGGAAAGACCTGCAAAAAGCGCTCTTCGGGTATCTTCGCGCCCAATTCATCATGATATCGATTACCGCAGTTATCGTTCTAATCGGACTGCTCATTCTGCGCGTGGATTCGGCTTTCACCTACGCGATCCTGATCGGCTTTGTGGACCTGCTTCCTTATCTTGGCGTCGGAACGGTGATGGTTCCCTGGCTGGTGTATGCCTATATGTCGGGCGACACGGGCTTCGGCATCGGATTGTCCATTCTGTATGGCATCATCCTGGTGGCAAGGCAATTGATCGAGCCTAAAGTACTGGCCAGCAGCGTCGGGCTCGATCCTTTGCCCACCCTGATCTCCATGTTCGTCGGCCTGAAGCTGTTCGGAGTGCTCGGACTGATTATCGGCCCGGTTTCTTTCGTTGTTTTTGGGGCAATCGTTCGTGCGGGCGTACTTCGCGACCTGCGCAACTACATCGTAAACGGAAGGCTGCGTTAATCGTGTACGATAGACCTACATCTCTTCGGGAGCCTGCAGCCCGATCAGCTTGAGTCCGTTTCGAAGCGTAATTCGCACCCCTTCCACCAAAGCAAGCCTTGCCGTGCGTAAATCGGAGTCTTCGACTAATATCGGACAATCATGATAAAACCGGTTAAAAGCCTGGGCCGTATCCACGAGATAACGGGTGACCATGGACGGTTCCATTTTGGTTGCGGCTTGCTCGACTCTCTCGGTAAAAAGAGACAGTTGCTTGACAAGAGCAAACTCGGCTTCCCCGGTGACAAGCGAAGAATTAAAATCTAAGAATTGGCCCGGCGCCGCAGCCGTCTTCCGCCCCGCTTCCCCCACCGCTTTCCGCAGCACACTGCAGGCTCTCGCATAGGTATACTGAACATAAGGCCCGGTCTCTCCTTCAAAGCTGAGCGCATCCTCCCAGGAGAACACGATATCCTTGATCCGGTTCGCGCTCAAATCATTGAAAATGACCGCGCCGACGCCGACCTGTCTTGCCACTTCTTCCTTGCTCTTCAGCCCGGGGTTCTTCTGTTCAATAATATCCCTGATCTTCGAAACAGCCTGGTGCAAAAGATTCTCCAGCTTGACGACATTTCCCTTTCTCGTCGACAGGCTTGCCCCTTCCAGGCTTACACGTCCGAATGGAACGTGGACCAAGTCCTCCGCCCACTCGTAGCCCATCAATTCCACAACTTTAAACCACTGGCGGAAATGCAGACTCTGCGAGTAATCCGTAACATAAACAGCCTTATGAAATTGATAGGCACTCTTCCTGTACAAAGCCGCCGCTACATCCCGCGTATGGTAAAGCGAGCTGCCATCCTGTTTCAGCATCAGCGCGGGGGCCATATCATAATCCTCCAGCCTGACCAGCCAGGCTCCTCCGTCTTCTTCAAGCAGCTCCTTTTGCTTCAGTTCGCGGATGACGGGCTCCAGTTTGTCATTATAAAAGCTCTCCCCGGTGACGTGATCAAACCGAATGCCGAGCAGATCGTAAATTTTTTCGAATTCGGCCAGGCTAAGTTCCACGAATTCACGCCAAATCTTTAACGCCTCCGGATTGCCCTGCTCTATTTTCGTGAACCACGATCTTGCTTCGTCATCCAGTCCGGGATTCTTATCGGCCTCCTCATGAAAACGAACATACAGACTCAGAAGTTCATCGATGGCCCCCTCCTCCAGCCTTTTCGGATCTCCCCACATCCGATAAGCCGTGATGAGCTTGCCGAACTGGGTACCCCAGTCGCCGAGATGATTGACCCCGATGCAGGTATATCCCAGAAACGAAAATATGTGATAGAGCGCGTTTCCGATCACCGTGGACCGAAGATGTCCGACATGAAATGGCTTTGCGATATTGGGAGAAGAAAAATCGATAACAATCGTTTTTCCCTTTCCGATGTTTTGCGAGCCATAACGATCCCCGGAGGACAAAATTCCGCTAATAACTTGGTCTCCAATAACTGCCGGATCCAAATAAAAGTTCAAGTACCCCGACACCGAGGAGGTCCGGGCTATTTCACCGGGCTTCTCATCCCTTCCCTGAATACCGGCCTCCAGTTCATCCGCAATGGCCGCTGGGGACTTGCGGAGACGTTTGCTCAATTTGAAACAAGGCAGCGAAATGTCGCCCATCGTGTTATCCGGCGGGTACTCCAGCAACGCGAGCACCTCTTCCTCAGAAATTCCGTCCAGCAAAGGGGACAATTTTGCGGCAATCGTCTTTTTGAAAAACTCCATTACAGCGACGCTCCTTCCAATTGTTAAAATACAAAAAGCCCCCGTCTCAAATAAGAGACGAGAGCTTGAAATTCCCGCGGTACCACTCTAAGTGCTGAAACTTGCATCAGCCACTCTGTAGGATAACGGCCAACCACCGGATTTGCCTACGTTAAGCCGCCCAATACCGGCTTCAATTCGGCAAACCATCTCCCGGGTCCGATTCCTTCGCGGCCTCCATACCGGCTTCCACCCTTCCGGCTCGCTGTCATGGATTCACGCAACATACTATCCCGTTCACAGATATTAAGAAAATAATTGGAACTTAATATATAGCAAAATCAAAGAAAAGTCAACGCCGGAAAAAAGTGATCGAGCCGTCCTTGATTTTTTTGCCGATCCACTTCATTAGCAATAGCCGATATAGCGGCCGAGTCAACGGAAAGACCATTGTAAATCCGATGATATCGGTCACGAAACCCGGAATCAGCAGCAAAATTCCTCCGCCGAATACGCACATTCCCTCAATCATAGTCTTACCCGGAATCTGCCTGCCGTTCATCTGCGCCTTCGCATCCGCAAGCACTTTTCGCCCTTCAAACTGCATCATTAAGCCGCCGATAACCGATGTGGCCAATGTCAAGAAGATCGTTTTGCCTACGCCCAGTCTTTCCGCAACTTCCACATAACCCCAAAATTCAACGATCGGGACCACAACAATCAAAACGGCTATCCATTTACGCATATAATAACTCCTTTTTCTTGCAGCATATCTACTTTATGATGCCGACAATCGATTCTAAGAGTATTGTACCGTTTTGGTTTAGCAGAATCAAAATTTACTCGCTTCCTCAAAAGCCGCATACCAATCAGGGAAAACCTTTTTAAACTGGACCGGTTTAAAATCCTCTCGCCGGACTACATAGTGAGTGGAGACGCCTTCGACACACAACTCCCCCTCCCCGTTCCAGACTTCATAACCGTATTCGGTCTTTACCCCGCCGTTATTTCTGATCCATGTCTTTAACAGGACTTCGTCTCCGTAACGGATGCCTTTCTTGTACTCGATCCGCATTTCCTGCACGGGTGAAATATAGCCAGCCTGTTCCATATGGATATAATTGAAGCCCAAATCCTCGATCAGCTTGGTCCGGCCGGCTTCAAACCATCCCAGATAATGAGCATGATAAATAATCCCCATCATATCGAATTCAAAATATTTAGGCTTGATTTCCAATTCACTGATATACATCATGATTACGCCCCTTTTGCCGAGAATATCCGCTTTTCAGCGCATTATGAATCCATAGTTCTTAATATATCAAAAAAGCAATGGAATGACCGTTTCCGGACGTCCCATTGCTTTCAAGTATATGGTTACTATTATTTACGGACTTGGCCGATTTTAACCAAATTCGTCGAGCCGGAACGGCCCAGCGGAATACCCGCTGTAATAACAACGAGGTCGCCTTCTTTAACGAGGCCGGAGTCCAGTCCGCCCTTCATGGCGTTATCAAACATCTCATCGGTGGAAGTAGCTACTTGACCCTTCACCGGTGTCACACCCCAATTAAGGGCAAGACGGCGGCAAGTTTGGTCAACGGTAGTTACGGCGATGATTGGGGCTTTTGGACGGTATTTCGATACCATACGAGCCGTATAGCCGGTTTCGGTCGAAGTGATGATCGCTTTGGCATTCAACTCCAGAGCGGAGTTAGCAACCGCTTGGCTGATCGCTTCGGTAACCGTTGTTTGTTGTGCATTGCTTTGTTTAATGAAAATTTCACGATATTCCAAAGCGGATTCCGCTTTTTCTGCGATGCGGGACATCGTCAGAACGGATTCTACAGGATATTTCCCTGCAGCTGTTTCTCCGGACAGCATGATAGCATCTGTACCGTCGAAGATCGCGTTCGCTACGTCACTCGCCTCAGCGCGTGTAGGTCTTGGGTTGCGCTGCATGGAATCCAGCATTTGAGTAGCTGTGATTACAGGCTTGCCAGCGCGGTTACATTTTTCGATCATGCGTTTTTGCGCGAGAGGCACGTCTTCAGCTGGAATTTCCACGCCAAGGTCACCGCGCGCTACCATCAGACCGTCGGACACTTCCAAAATTTCATCCAGGTTATCGACACCTTGCTGGTTCTCGATTTTGGAGATGATTTGGATATGAGTTGCATTATGACTTTCCAGCAGCTCGCGAATTTCGAGCACGTCGCTGGCTTTACGAACGAAGGAAGCCGCAATGAAATCGACGCCTTGTTCGATCCCGAATTTGATATCGTTAGCATCTTTCTCTGTGATGCCTGGCAGGGAAATGTTTACGCCGGGTACGTTTACGCCCTTCTTGCTCTTGATCGTACCGCCGTTGACGATGCGGCACTTGATTTCCGTTCCTTGAATATCCACTACAGTCAAACCGATCAAACCGTCGTCGATCAGAATGGTCGAACCCACTTCCACGTCTCCAGGCAATTCTTTGTATGTGATGGAGAGGCGGTCTTTGTCGCCGAGAATTTCTTCTGTAGTCAGCGTGATGAACTCATCTTGCTCAAGCTCAATCGGTTCTTCCTTCAATTTGCCGGTGCGGATTTCAGGACCTTTTGTGTCCAGCAGTATGGCGATTGATTTCCCCAGCTCTTCGCTCGCTTGGCGGATCGTTTTGATCCGGTTGCCATGCTCCTCAAAATCTCCATGGGAGAAGTTCAGGCGAGCGACATTCATCCCGGCCATGATCAGTTTCTTGGTGTTGTCTAACGATTCGCTTGAAGGACCGATAGTACAGACGATTTTTGTTTTGCGCATTTTGGGTTTCCTCCGTTTATTAAGTTCTCTCTATACATCTTTTCCAACAACTAAATTTACTACAAAATACCCGTTTTGTATAGGAAGTTTCTCATATTGTAACAGTCTACCTAGTCATTACCCACTAGGGACGAATCTATAATGGATTCTTCCACCTGTACGGGATTCTCTTTTGGCGTTCCTTCGGCGAACTCACCGATTTTGCGGAATTTGCGGTAACGGTCTTCTACCAGCTCGTCCGGGTTCATTACGGTAAGCTCTTCCAAATGTCGGATTAGCGCGTCCTTGATCGCCGATGCCGTAGTCTCATAATCCCGGTGAGCGCCGCCTTTCGGCTCCGGTACGATCTCCTCGATCACTTCCATTTCCAGAAGATCCTGAGCGGTAATTCTCATTGCCTCAGCCGCTTGGTCCGCTTTGGAAGCATCCTTCCAAAGAATCGAAGCCGCTCCGTTCGGAGAAATCGCCGAGTAAATCGCGTTTTCCAGCATTAGGACCCGGTTGCCGACGCCAAGCGCGAGTGCCCCGCCGCTGCCGCCTTCCCCGATAACCACACAGATGACGGGCACGCGCAGTCTGGCCATTTCCAGCAAGTTGCGCGCAATCGCTTCCGACTGCCCTCTCTCCTCCGCCGTGATGCCCGGATAAGCTCCCTTCGTATCAATGAAGGTAATGATCGGACGGCCGAATTTATCCGCCTGATGCATCAGACGCAACGCTTTACGGAAGCCTTCCGGATGCGCGCTGCCGAAGAAGCGGGCAATATTGTCCTTCGTATCCTTGCCCCGCTGCTGACCTAGCACCGTCACCGGCACACCGCTCAGCTTGGCCAATCCGCCGACAACGGCAAGATCGTCTCCGAAGAGCCGGTCGCCGTGCAGCTCGATGAAATCTTCGAAAATAAGAGAGATCAGATCGAGCGAAGTCGGACGTTGATGGTGCCGGGCCAAATGCATTTTTTGCGAAGGCGAGATATTGCTGTAAATTTCCTGCTCCAGCTGCTTATATCGCTCTTCCAACCGGGCGATTTCCTCGCTGAAATCGATCCCTTTTTCATTGCCGAACTGCTCCAGTTCCTGTATCTTCTCGCGGAGTTTCACGAGAGGCGATTCAAAAGGCAATTCACCCGCCATTGGCTGCTCCTCCCTTCACTCCGTGCAAATCTAGCAATTGTGACAGCGTGGCTCTCAGTTCTTTGCGGTGGACAACCATATCCAGTTGACCATGCTGCAAATTGAATTCGGCCGTCTGGAAATCATCGGGCAGCTTCTGGCGAATCGTCTGTTCGATAACGATCCGGCCGGCAAACCCGAAGACCGCTCCCGGCTCGGCGATAATTACGTCGCCAAGCATAGCAAAACTGGCCGAGACGCCCCCTGTAGTCGGGTCCGTAATGACCGAGATATAAAGGCCGCCCTGCTCGTCCAAGCGGGCCAGGGCCGCGCTCGTCTTAGCCATTTGCATCAGACTTAATATACTCTCTTGCATCCGCGCTCCGCCCGAAGTAGAGAATATAATCATCGGGAGACGCTTCTCCGTGGCCGCTTCGATCGCACGGGTAATTTTCTCTCCGACGACGGAACCCATGCTGCCGGTGAAAAAGTCAAAGCTCATCACGGCCACGACGGCCGGAAAGCCGCCGATCGTCCCCTCTCCGGTGACCACCGCTTCGCGCAGTCCGGATTTGAGTTTTTGCTGCTCCAGCTTGCTGGCATACCCCGGAAAATTCAAGGGGTCGACGGAAACCAAGTCCTCGTCGTATTCCAAAAAGCTTCCTTCATCCATAGTCATGCGAATCCGTTCCAAAGCGTTCAGCCGCATATGATGTCCGCAAGAAGGACACACTTTAAGATTCTTTTCCAATTCTTTGCTGTATTGTATGGTGCCGCAGCGGCTGCACTTATTCATCAGACCTTCCGGAATTTCACGCTTCGGCCGGTCCCCCGGCTGCGAACTGAGATCGTTCCCCAAACGTTCTGAAGGAATGGTCGCGTATTTTCTTTTTTTCTGAAACAAGTCTTTAAACACTACTACACCTCTTCAGCCGTTAATTTATTGGCCGCATCACAGCAAGACAAGGAAATATAGCTTCGATAAGCCGGCCTATTTCCTTGCCTCTAAGGATGCAATATCGAATTAAGAACTTCCTGAACTTCTTCCAGTTCACCAGACGGAACTAAAATTTCAAACTGTTGTTTGGATAAATTAACAGGACGTGTTTGGACAAGAAAGCCTTCTTCGGTGAGTTTCGTCTTGATCATATCCGCAACTTTTGCGGTAGGCGCAATGTACATTACAGTCCACATGTCCTTTTCTAAGCCCCCCAACTCCTGACCTTATCTTTGAGCCTATATAATAGAGCTATGATAACATAATTTTCAAAAATACCGCAACAAAGGAGAAAGTGTCAGGGAGGCCTTGACCGCGGCAGTTCCGCTAGAAAATGGAATTCCTGTATTCAGACGCTTTCCGGCATAGGCCGCATCAATCGGAAGGGTAAGTAGCTGCGTTGCTGTCCCTGTGGGCAATTCTTGCCGAAGCGGCAGCAGCGAGACCGGCTACCAAATCATCGAGAAAAACATGGATACTATCCCCTTTGTTATTAAGCATCCCGATAATTTCCGGCTTTTCCTTGTCCAAATAACCAAAGCTGGTAAGTCCGATCATTCCGAATACGCTCGTTATGCCCAGCGCCATCGTTTCGTCCACTCCATATAACGGCTCATCCGCCTCAAGAATCGATTGAAGCGGCTCGGGCAGCAGCTTTTTCTCCGCTAACTCATCCAATGCGATACCCGTAAATAAGGTGTACTGTACCTCGCGCTTACGCAGCACGGCTTTAACACTGTCCATGCACTGCTCCATCTCCAGACCATCATGATAGGGGATTTGCAGAGCATACACGATTTCGGCGATTTCCTCCAGCCGGACTCCCCGTCTTTGCAGCTGCTCCACCGCGATTTCATATGACATGAGCATCCCTCCCGGATAGCGATAAACACTCCCCGGCACTTCGGTCGCAGCAGCGTGTAAGCATCTGTCCGAGCCGCATTTCTCCGAACTTAGTTACTGGGGTTTTATGTCCATCGTGTTCCTAAGTGTATGCAAAGGGATGGTAAAATGTTCATTAAAAACCAGCGATCGAAATCAAGGATTGTCTTTGATAGGTGGACGAACTATGAAAATGTCTTTCAAATATTGGACAAAACTCCATAGATGAAAGAATCTCTGCTTCGTCTCAAAATTCTACATATAGTAACTGTGAGTCTTATCACTAACTAGATAGTGATTTACTCCAAAGATCGTCAGGATGACCCTTATGTCCACTTTTAGGTGGACATTTTAACTATTTGTCCGTATGGAGAGGATTCCTTCTAATTAAAAGCTTCAATCTTTCTTGCCGGGATTTAAGGATCCCGGCCGCCGCCGCTTACTTCACTTTTACCGTATCCGGTCCGAGCAGCTGTTCCATTTGCCGGAACAGCTCCGGCGACGGCTTGATGCTGTACCGTTCATTCAAGGCGAGCAGCTTGCCGGTGCTCTCGTAAAACAGCACGGTACCTACCGGACCGTGGTGCAGCTCGAGCAGCGACTTGAGCTGCTCCAGCAGGCGGGCGTTCTCCGCCGCCGCCGTGATCTTGACGAAGACGCGCTGCTCCGCAGGCGTCTTGCGCTCGCGGCCGCCCGCCGCGCCTGCGGCGTCGTCCGCGGGCCGGGGCTGCGCCGCCGCGGGTGCAGGCGGCGCTGGCGTTGGCGCCGCGCTAGGCGCAGCTGCGCCGGCGCTGCGGGCGCCTTTGGCGGCGGCGCCCGGCGGCGTCCCGGCCGCTGCGCGGCCCGAGCGCGCAGCCAGGCCGCGCTTCAGCTGCGCAAGGCTCTGCGCGCTGAGCGGCGCCACCTCGTCGGCCAGCAGCTTGAAGCCTTCGTCCTGCTGCTGGACGGTGGCGCGCAATGCTAGCAGAGCGCCCTTGCCGACGTGCGGCGAGCAGCGCCGCCACACTTCAGGGAACAGCACGACCTCGCAGCGCTCGATCTGATCCTCAAGCTCCATGAAGGCCATCGCTTTTCCTTGCTTGGTCGTAATCGCCTTCACCGAAACGACCATCCCCGCAACGATAGCTTTACTGTCGTCCGGAGCTTCGGCCAAATCCATCAGCCGGTCGGTGCCTTCCTGTTCCAATAGCTCATCGTAATCGTCCAGCGGGTGGCCCGACAAATAAAGTCCGAGCAATTCTCTTTCCAGCTCCAATTGCTGGGTACCGGAAAACTTAGGAATGTCGGGATATTCGATATCCCAATTCGGTGTCTCCACGAAATCAAACAGCTGAATCTGCAGGTCCTCCCGCTCTTTACGCCATTTCATAGCCGCTTCGACCGTCTCGTCCAGCATCGCCAGAAGTTGCGCCCGGTGGCCGGGCAATCCGTCAAACGCTCCGGCCTGGATAAGGGATTCGATCACGCGCTTGTTACACACGCGCAAATCGACACGGCGGCAAAAATCGAGCAAACTGTCGAAAGGACGCTCCTCGCGTTCCTGCAGAATGCTTTCCATCGCCTGGGTCCCGACGTTCTTGATCGCGGCCAGCCCGAATCGGATCACGCCGAGTGAAGGTGCAGCCGTTCCTTCCAAGTCAGAAGAAGATTGAACCTCCAGAGATGCCGTACCAAAGCCGATGCCCGCCTCAGCTTGCGGTGTAAACAGCACGCGGCTCTCATTGACATCGGGCGGAAGCACGGTAATGCCCATACGACGGCATTCGACGATATATTCAGCCACCTTGCGATGACTGCCCATGACGGCCGTCAGCATCGATGCCATGAAATGCACCGGATAATGGGCCTTCAAATAAGCCGTTTGAAAGGCCAGCACCCCATACGCGGCAGCATGGGCGCGCGGGAAGCCATAGTTAGCGAAGCGTACGATCATATCGTATACCGCGTTAGCATCCTCCTCGCGGTATCCCTGCTTGATGCTGCCGGCTACGAAGTGCTCTCTTTGCTCATCCAGCACTTCGCGTTTCTTTTTCGAAACGGCTCTCCGAAGCAAATCCGCTTCCCCGAGGGAGAAACCGGCCATACGCGATGCAATTTGCATGATCTGTTCCTGATAAACGATGATGCCATAAGTATCCTTTAGAATTGGCTCCAGGTCCGGATGAGGATAGTCCACGGTCGTCTGGCCGTGTTTAGCCGAAATAAATTTCGGGATAAAATCCATGGGTCCCGGACGGTACAGCGCCACGACCGAAATGACATCCTCGAACACCGACGGCTTGAGATCGCGGAGAACCCGGCGGCAGCCGGCGGACTCCAACTGGAACACCCCGGTCGTCTCGCCATGCCCGAGCATTTCATAGGTCAGCGGATCATCGTCGGCAATGAGGCGAAAATCGGGCGTTTGTCCGGTCTGTTCCCCGATCCAACGCATACAGCGCTCAATAATGGAGAGGGTGCGAAGACCCAGGAAATCCATTTTCAGCAGCCCGACCGCCTCCAGATTTTCCATGGAATACTGGGTTAAGGCCGTACCTTCGCTGCCCGTCTGAAGCGGTACGGCGTCCGTAAGCGGATCTCGCGAGATGACCACCCCGGCGGCATGCGTAGAGGCGTGCCGAGGCATCCCCTCTACCTTGCGCGCCATATCCAGCAATCCTTTGACCCGGTTCTGCGAATCGTAAAGCTGCTTCAAATCGGGGCTTTCCTTGATAGCCCGTTCGATCGTCATCCCCATATTCCCGGGAATCAGCTTGGCGACCTTATCCACCTCGCCGAAAGGTACGTTCAAGGCCCGGCCCACATCACGGACAGCCGCCCGCGCGGCCATCGTACCGAAGGTAATGATCTGCGCGACATGCTCCGGTCCGTATTTGTCCGCCACATAGGCGATGACTTCATCCCGCCGCTCGTCGCTGAAATCGATATCGATATCCGGCATTGTGATCCGCTCCGGGTTAAGAAACCGTTCAAACAAAAGCTTGTATTTCATCGGGTCTACATTCGTAATATGCAATACATACGCGACAAGGCTGCCTGCGGAGGATCCCCGCCCGGGCCCGGTGGCTATATCATGACGATGCGCATAGGCGATGAAATCCCAAACGATGAGGAAATAATCGGAAAAACCCATACTCGCGATAACTTTAAGTTCATAATCAAGCCGTTCCTTCAGTTTGGCCTTTTCGGCCTCCTCCCGCCATTCCTCCAGATGCCCGTAACGCTCGGCCAGCCCCTGTTCACAAAGCGATGCCAGATAGCTCTCGGGAGTCATCCCATCGGGAATAGGACGGAATGCCGGCAAAATATGACGGCCGAATTCCAGCTCCAACCGACATTTATCGGCAATTTCCGCTGTGTTCGCGATCGCTTCCGGAAGATGCGGAAACAGCGCCGCCATTTGCTCCCCGCTTTTCAAATATAGCTGGTTCGTTCCGATTTTGAATCGGTCTTCGTCATCCACCGATTTGCCCGTCCCGATGCAGATGAGCACATCCTGGACCTCGGCATCGCTCTCTCCGAGATAATGCACATCATTCGTAGCCACGAGGGAAATTCCGGTTTCCTTGGCCAAATCGACCAGCAGCGTATTCACCTTTTTCTGCTCGGCCATTCCATGGTCTTGAAGCTCCAGATAAAAATCTTCCCCGAACGCCTCCCTGTACCGGAGCGCAGCGCGCTTCGCCTCTTCCATACGGCCGTTCAGCAGGTGCTGCGGCACTTCTCCGCCAAGACAGGCACTGAGGCAGACCAGCCCTTCTTTATGGCGCTCGAGTACCTCCCAGTCGATCCGAGGCTTGTAATGGAATCCCTCCAGATGACCGATCGAGCAGAGGCGCATCAGATTCTGATAGCCGGTTTCATTCTTGGCAAGCAGGATCAAATGATGGATCGGCTGATCCTTCCGGCTTCCCCTTTCCTTCCGCGACGCCGCGGTAAAGTACATCTCACAGCCTATGATGGGCTTGATGCCGTGCGCCTTGCATAATTTATAAAAAGGAATGGCCCCGTACATCACACCGTGATCGGTCAGTGCCAGCGATTTCATGCCAAACCCGGCCGCTTTGGCGACCAGCTCCTCCAGCCGGGCTGCGCCGTCAAGGAGACTGTATTCACTATGTACATGTAAATGAACGAAGCTTTCCATCCGTAACCTTCCTTTCAATCAAAACATTTGTTCCCTTTTTAAATATTTTATCATACATTGCGGAATTGCGCCCATAGAATGGTATGGAGAGGACAAGCGCAGTCCTGGAAAGGGGAGTTCACCGGTTATGAGCACATTTTTGACCAAAGCTGTCATGGACTTTTTCGTGGCCTTCGGCATCGTCGTCGGGGGAGCGATGGTGGGCGGACTCGGTGCGATCGTATCCATGCAGCCGCCGACCCATACCATGCTTGATATCGCGGGGCGGATCAAAATCTGGGCCCTCGCCGCCGCGGTAGGCGGAACCATTGATCCTATGAGGGTCATCGAAAGCAACTTTTTCGACGGAAACCTGTCTCCGGCCATCAAGCAAATTCTGTATCTCTTGTTCGCCTTCATGGGCGCTCATATGGGGGCCGAACTGGTTAGATGGATGTGTGGAGGAAACCGGGGATGAATGAACGGAATCTGCCGACGCCGCCGACACTAAAAGGCTTCAAACGGTTTTTGCAATTGACTGCCGTATTCCTGCTCGGTATGGTCGCAGGCAGCATCACCTTCAATATCGTCTTCCAGACAAGCTACAACAAGCTCTGGGTTGAGAATAAGGATCTGCAAATCCAGCTCTATCAGGCGGAAGAAGACAATAAAACGCTGAAAAAATACCACAAGCGCTCCACCGTCATCAAGGAGATTCAGGTACGCGTGGAAGAGAGGGATCCCCCTCTGGACACGCTGGCGGTCAAGGAGGTCGTGCAGCAGCTGCATGAGGAGCTGGAGGTGCTGCGCGGACGGAGTATTTTTGAAATCGACTCCGACGCCAAAATGGCGCGGACCCTATTAAACAGGAAGATCTATGCCGTCCGTGACAAGGAATACGCAATTCAGGTAAAAACGATGCTGGTAAGCGAGGGCGTATTGCAAGTGTGGGTCGATATCCGGCCCTATGTGCGGAGCTGAGTTTTCATGCTACAATGAAAAAGATCACAGACAAGCTGTGACCTTAGGTTGAATTTTCTTTAACTATTATTTTTAAAAAGGAGCAGTGACTCTTCCCATGATCGAAGGTTTATTGTACGTCCTGTACGCCGCATTGATCGTCTCCAGCGTCTGTTCGATTGTCTTCAGCTTAAAGTCCCGCCGCTCTCTGGATCCTCGGACCCGCGGACTGTCGCAAGCCAAAATGAACATCAGTATGGGCTTCATGCTCATCGTGCTGGCATTGATCCAGATGTTCATGTTCAGCGGCTCGACGGTACGCGTTGTGGTTGGGGCCTTGTTTATGGTGATCGGCGCGTTTAATATATTCGCCGGAATCCGTAACCTAGGCATCATTTCCCGCCAAAGCCCCGAGTAGGACCGGCTGGTTAGGAATGGTCGATCGATTGCAGCGTCATGACGGCTTTGGACACCAAATGGTCCTGATACGTCATGACGATCTCCAGTTTGCAGGCTCTGCGGCTCATCTCCAACAATACCGGATTGATGACGATCGAATTCTCGATTTGAACCGGACGCACAAAGTAAGTCGTCAGATTATCGACGACATAATCCCCGCCGCCGCTGGCATCTTTCGCCGCGCTTAATCCCGCTTGGGTCATTAACGATGTCAGAACCCCATGAGAGATTGTCCCGATATCGGTTGCCATCTGCGGTGTAATAACCCCATGGAAGAACAACCTTCCGCTTTCATCCCGTTCCTCCGCAAACCCGTTCCACATCAAATGCTCGAACGTTTCCCCCAACTGCGGCTGGTTCCGGGCGTCCCGCATCGCCTGCAGCACTTCCCGGCGGGTCACCGACGAGATCAGTTTTCGGTTGCGGTCCACCACCGGCAAGAAGTCGATTCCTTCCCATACCATTATTTGTGCCGCCGAAGCGAGTGAAGTCTGCAGTCCGACCGTAATCGGATGACGGATCAGACATTTCTCAATGCTTTGATCTCCGCTCAATTCCTCGACATCCTTACGGCTGACGATGCCGATGACGCGATTCCACTCGTCAACGACCGGAAAGTGCTGATACCCGGTCTCGATCGAGAGCTGATCGAAATCGGAAATATTACTGTTCACCTTAAGCATATTTACCTTCGGCTTGCTCACCACGATATCTTCCACCAGCATGATTTTTTTCTTGATGAGACGGTCGAAAATCGCCCGGTTGATCATCGAGGCTACCGTAAACGTATCATGACGGGAGGAAATAATCGGAAGGGATAACCGGTCCGCCAGCGTTTTGACGTCCCGGCTTGTCCCGAAACCGCCGGTGATCAGCACGCCCGCCCCCTGTTCCAGAGCTAGAGAATGAGCGTTCTCCCGGTTGCCGACGAGAAGGAGACTGCCTGCGTCAATGTACCGGGCCATGGCCTCGATCTTCATAGCACCGATGACATATTTATGCAGCGTCTTGTCAAGCCCGTCCGCTCCGCCGAGCACATGCCCTTCCACGATCTCTACCACATCGCCGAACGTCAGCTGATCCGAAATGTTCCGCGGCTTCTTTTCCACGCGAACCGTACCGATCCGCTCCTTGGTGATGACGATTCCCAGATTCTCCGCTTCCTTGACGGCACGATACGCCGTCCCTTCGCTGACACCTAAGCTTTTGGCCAATTTGCGCACCGATATTTTCGTTCCGATCTTGAGACTCTCGATGTGTTGCAGCAGCTGCTCGTGTTTTGTGACGCTCTCCTCATGTCCCTGCAACTGTTATACCCCCCATCTAAATCTGTACTATTCTGTATTCATTATACACGTTTTGGAATTAAATAAAAACGGACATTCCGTGAGCGAAAACTCCCGGAGCAGCAGTGTTTTGCACGTGTGATGGTAGCTTGCGGTTGGAGAGGCGAGGGGAGTCGCGGATTTTCCTTTGTGGAGCTTATTTTGCGAATCTAATTTTGTAGATATCCCTTTTACGAGTCTCCCCCTGCGAATCTTACCATGCGATTTTAAATAGCTGTAAAACCTACAGGTATTTCAGGACAAAGTTGCTCTTACTACGAAATAACTGTAAAACTGCTCTTCTGTCAACAAAGTGGACACCCTTAAGCTGTAAATTGGTAGTACATCTGTTCAAAGCGCACCGGTGACATGTAACCAATTGTGCTATTTGAGCGCTTGCGGTTGTAAAAGAACTCAATGTAACGATACAGTTTCTGTTGCGCCTCTTCCTTGGTCCTGAACTTTGGCCTGCTGTAGATGAATTCGCGTTTTAAGATGCTGTGAAACGCCTCGATGCAGGCATTGTCATAGCAGTTACCTTTACGACTCATGCTTGGCT
>NZ_JAGQEH010000035.1:0-856 GCF_018101095.1 Paenibacillus sp. Marseille-P2973 | reverse complement strand
TTCTGTTGCGCCTCTTCCTTGGTCCTGAACTTTGGCCTGCTGTAGATGAATTCGCGTTTTAAGATGCTGTGAAACGCCTCGATGCAGGCATTGTCATAGCAGTTACCTTTACGACTCATGCTTGGCTGTATGCCTAAACGTGCCAGTTGTTCACGGTACTCCTTGGAGGCATACTGGGAGCCGCGATCGGAATGGTGAATTACACCCCTTGGCTTCTTAGCCTCGTACGCTTGATTTAGTGCTTCAAGGACGAGGTCCGTCGTCATTTTATCGCTGAGCCTCCATCCAACGATCTGTTTTGTATATAGATCCAAAATGCTGGCAAGGTACAGCTTTCCCTGGTAGCAAGGGATGTAGGTAATGTCAGCTACCCATTTTTCATTAGGCCTGGTGGCAGAGAAATCCTGATCCAGTACATTCGGTGCGATGGGCATATCGTGATTGGAGTCTGTGGTGGTGACTCTGAATTTTCGAGCCATGCACGAGCGCCACCCATTTTCGCGCATGATGAGGCCGACGGTTCGTTCCGATACCGTCCATCCTTCTTTTACTAATTCATTGTGTATCCTTGGGCTGCCGTAGATTTCATCGGAATCGTAAAAATGCCATTTAATACGTGCTACGAGTTTCTCACGACGCTTCTCTGTTTCGGAGGCTTCGGATGCCTGCCACTTGTAGTATCCACTCCGGGAAACTTGCAGCACTTTGCACATCTTCTCCAATCGAAACTCGGAGCGATGATCTTCGATGAACTGGAACCTTAGTTCTTTTCTTTCCCGAAGATGTGCACGGCCTTTTTTAAAATTTCGATCTCTTCTTTCAGGTCCGCGATCTCACGTTTTTGGTCTTCAATGAG
>NZ_JAGQEH010000034.1:0-942 GCF_018101095.1 Paenibacillus sp. Marseille-P2973 | reverse complement strand
TCAGGGGTAGGGGAGCGTTGTATGTAGGTTGAAGGTGTACCGTAAGGAGCGCTGGACAGCATACAAGTGAGAATGCCGGTATGAGTAACGAAAAGATCAGTGAGAATCTGATCCGCCGAAAGCCTAAGGGTTCCTGAGGAAGGTTCGTCCGCTCAGGGTAAGTCGGGACCTAAGGCGAGGCCGAAAGGCGTAGTCGAAGGACAACAGGTTGAAATTCCTGTACCACCGTAAACCGTTATGAGCAATGGGGTGACGCAGTAGGGTAGTGACGCGAGCTGATGGATGCTCGTCCAAGCAGTGAGGCTGATGTGTAGGCAAATCCGCACATCGTAAGGCTGGGCTGTGATGGGGAGGGAAAATTTACAGTACCGAAGGTCATGATCTCACACTGCCAAGAAAAGCCTCTAGCCAGGTGAAGGTGCCCGTACCGCAAACCGACACAGGTAGGCGAGAAGAGAATTCTAAGGCGCGCGGAAGAACTCTCGTTAAGGAACTCGGCAAAATGACCCCGTAACTTCGGGAGAAGGGGTGCCCCGGTAGTGTGAATAGCACGAGGGGGCCGCAGTGAAAAGGCCCAAGCGACTGTTTAGCAAAAACACAGGTCTGTGCGAAGCCGCAAGGCGAAGTATACGGGCTGACGCCTGCCCGGTGCTGGAAGGTTAAGGGGAGTGGTTAGGGGTAACCCGAAGCTATGAACTGAAGCCCCAGTAAACGGCGGCCGTAACTATAACGGTCCTAAGGTAGCGAAATTCCTTGTCAGGTAAATTCTGACCCGCACGAATGGCGTAACGACTTGGGCGCTGTCTCAACGAGAGATCCGGTGAAATTTTAATACCTGTGAAGATGCAGGTTACCCGCGACAAGACGGAAAGACCCCATGGAGCTTTACTGCAGCTTGATATTGGACTTTGATACGATTTGTACAGGATAGGTGGGAGCCTA
>NZ_JAGQEH010000032.1:0-1383 GCF_018101095.1 Paenibacillus sp. Marseille-P2973 | reverse complement strand
GGGGGGGATTGCATGAGCAAGAAGAGATTTACCGAAGAGGACCGTGAGGTCCTATCACAAAACAAGTACGTGGTGAATGTAAGTGCGAAGGCCATAACTTATTCAGATGAATTTAAGCAGCTTTTCATCGATCAAAATATGTTACAAAAAACGCCTAGGGAGATTTTTGAGGCCAATGGATTTGATGTAAATGTCATAGGGATGAGTCGTATAAAACAGTGTGCTGATCGTTGGCGGAGAGCGTATAAACGCGATGGAATCGTTGGCTTAACGGATTCTCGTAAAGGCAGCTCGGGGCGTCCCTTGCAGCGAGAACTGACGCAAGAGGAGGTCATTGCCAAGCAAGATGCTCGGATCAAACTCCTGGAGTCCCAACTTGAACTACTAAAAAAGCTAGACTCGAACGAAAGGTTGTTGGTAGCAAAAGGAATGAATCTGAGCAAAACTAAATTATTTGAGTTAATTGCAGAGGCCGTAGACCAAGGCCTTGGGCGTATGACTCGCTATCTTTGTAAACTCCTTAACGTATCTCGTTCGGGGTATTACAGCTATGTAAAGGCTGCAGACGCCCGCTTAGAACGTGCAAGACTCGACGTCGTGGCAGGTGGCTGGATTAAGAAAGCATTCTATTGGAGAGGGTTCAAAAAGGGGTCTCGCTCCATAAAGATGGTTCTTCAGAATGAATTTGGTATCACCTACAACCTAAAGAGAATCCGCCGGTTAATGAAAAAACTAAACCTGGTGTGTCCGCATAGAAAGCCGAACCCCTACAAACGTATGGCCAAAGCTACCCTGGAGCATCGAACCCTTCCTAACCAGTTACAGAGGAATTTCAAGAAGGGTATTCCGGGGTTCGTCTTGCTTACCGACATTACGTATCTTCCCTACAACCGTACGGAGGTAGGCTATTTGTCGACTATATTGGATGCTTCTACGGGGGAACTACTGGCACATCATCTTTCAAAGCGAATTGATTTATCCATTGCCACTCAAACTATAGATAAACTCATGAAACAAAGACGTGTTAAATTACATAAAGAGGCTTTCATCCACTCAGATCAGGGAAGCCATTATACAAGCCCCACGTACCAAAAGCTATTGAAGCAGAAAGGTTTAGGTCAGTCCATGTCCAGACGAGGAAACTGTTGGGACAACGCCCCGCAGGAGTCATTTTTTGGCCACATGAAAGACCATGTAGATAGTCGAGGTTGCATCACTTTTGAAGAGTTGCAAGACGAAATTGACCGCTATATTCAATATTACAACCATCACAGGTATCAATGGGGATTAAAAAAGATGACCCCTGTTCAGTACAGGAATCATCTATTGTCTGTTGCCTAAGCCTTCTCTTTTTTAAGTGTCCTTGACAAGGGTACCAGTTTA
>NZ_JAGQEH010000031.1:0-1670 GCF_018101095.1 Paenibacillus sp. Marseille-P2973 | reverse complement strand
TCCGCTACCCCCACCTCATCCCCGCATTTTTCAACATACGTGGGTTCGGGCCTCCAGTGCGTGTTACCGCACCTTCACCCTGGACAGGGGTAGATCACACGGTTTCGGGTCTACGCCTACAAACTTAATCGCCCTATTCAGACTCGCTTTCGCTGCGGCTCCACCTTCTCGGCTTAACCTTGCTTGCAAACGTAACTCGCCGGTTCATTCTACAAAAGGCACGCCATCACCCATAGATCGGGCTCTGACTTCTTGTAAGCACACGGTTTCAGGTTCTTTTTCACTCCCCTTCCGGGGTGCTTTTCACCTTTCCCTCACGGTACTGCTTCACTATCGGTCACTAGGGAGTATTTAGCCTTACCAGATGGTCCTGGCAGATTCATACGGGGTTTCACGTGCCCCGCACTACTCGGGATCCGTCTCGGAGGGAACAGAATTTCGATTACAGGGCTTTTACCTTCTTTGGCGGGCCTTTCCAGACCTCTTCGTCTACCCTGTTCCTTTGTAACTCCATGTGAGACGTCCCACAACCCCAGAGAGCAAGCTCTCTGGTTTAGGCTGTTCCGCATTCGCTCGCCGCTACTAACGGAATCACTATTGTTTTCTCTTCCTCAGGGTACTTAGATGTTTCAGTTCCCCTGGTATGCCTCTTCACACCCTATGTATTCAGGCATGAGTGACTGGGTATTACTCCAGCCGGGTTTCCCCATTCGGACACCCCCGGATCAAAGCTTGCTTACAGCTCCCCGAGGCAGTTTCGTTGTTCGCCACGTCCTTCTTCGGCTCCTAGTGCCTAGGCATCCTCCGTGTGCTCTTAGTAGCTTAACCAACTCGCTCTCATTTTGGGCTATGTGATCTGTTGTCCGTCGCTTCCCCTTTGACTTTCGTCATCAGGCGCGCACTTCCAAAGGATCTCCTATCCCAAAACGTTCGCTCGTATCAACTACCTTATTGAAACTTGTTTTGACACAAGTTCAGCTAAAAGGAATGTTCTAATTCGCAAATTCTTCGTTTCGTTATCCAGTTTTCAAGGATCAAGTGCTGATTTTTGTAACGATCACCTTCGGTGACGCTCAAAATTCTGCAAGGTATTAATGAAATTATATGGTGGAGCCAAGCGGGATCGAACCGCTGACCTCCTGCTTGCAAGGCAGGCGCTCTCCCAGCTGAGCTATGGCCCCATAACAAACTCCAGGATCAGAAAAAACGATTATGGAGTGAATGGTGGGCCCTAGTGGACTCGAACCACCGACCTCACCCTTATCAGGGGTGCGCTCTAACCAACTGAGCTAAGGGCCCATAATCGGAATATTCTATTTACAACCCATTTAAGGGATGCGCTTGGCAACGTCCTACTCTCCCAGGACCCTTCGGTCCAAGTACCATCGGCGCTGGAGGGCTTAACGGTCGTGTTCGGGATGGGTACGCGTGGAACCCCTCCGCCATCGCCACCAAACGCGCGAGAGTTGAACTCTCAAAACTGACCAACGAGTGAGTAAGTTTGCTAACCTGAGTTAGCTATTTGAATGTTCTCGTTGCAGAGAACGATTCTCCATAGAAAGGAGGTGATCCAGCCGCACCTTCCGATACGGCTACCTTGTTACGACTTCACCCCAATCATCTACCCCACCTTCGGCGGCTGGCTCCTTGCGGTTACCTCACCGACTTCG
>NZ_JAGQEH010000030.1:0-1787 GCF_018101095.1 Paenibacillus sp. Marseille-P2973 | reverse complement strand
AAGGGGCTGTCCCAAAAGTCATCCTAGATGACTGAGGGACGCCCCTTTTTTTTCATTCAAATCAAACAAAAAGAAACCAATCCTTGGTAAAATGGAAGTGTCGAGCAACCATTCGAAAAGGAGAGGTTTCTTTTGTACATTCAATATACCATGGACCAACTTTGCTTGCCAATGGACTTAGAAGAAGATATTCCAGAAAATCACCTCGTTCGAGTTGTCAATGCGGCTGTCAATCGCTTGGATGACAAAATCTTTGCAACAGCTTACCCCGGCGGCGGACGAGACAGCTACCACCCTAAAATGCTCACCAAAGTCATCATTTACGCCTACACGCAGCGCATCTACTCCTCTCGTCAGATTGCCAAAGCGATCCGTGAAAACATCATGTTCATGTGGCTCGCTGGCCGACAACGTCCAGACTTCCGCACCATCAACCGTTTTCGCTCAGAACGCATGAAAGACGTATTGGAACTGGTGTTCACTGGAGTGCTTCAGATGCTTGCAGATGCCAACTATGTGCAACTGGATCATTACTTCCTGGACGGGACCAAGATCGAAGCAAACGCCAATCGGTATACCTTCGTTTGGGGTAAGGCAGTTGTCAAGCACAAGGCGAAACTCCAGGAAAAAGTACATACGCTGTTTGAGACCATCGAAATGGGTGAGCAACAGGAAGAACAAAAACAGCAAGGAAGAGACCTGCCAGAGTTGGGAGAGGTCAGTAGCCTGACCAGTCAAAAGCTGGAGCAGATCACTCGGCAACTGGAAGCCAAACTACAGGAAACACCTAAGGATAAACCGCTCAAAAAAACAGTACGCGCTCTACGTAAAGATCTGCTCCCTCGTTTGCAAAAATACGAACAGCAACAAGAGATCCTCGGCGAACGCAACAGCTACAGTAAAACCGATTCGGATGCTACCTTCATGCGGATGAAAGAAGACCATATGCAAAACGGACAGCTCAAGCCCGGATACAATGTGCAAATCGGGACAGAGAACCAATTCATCGTCGGCTACAGCTTACATCAACGACCAACGGATACGCGCACACTCAAGCCACATCTAGAGAAGGTAAAGGCACAACTGGGCCGATTGCCTGGCACCGTCATCGCAGATGCCGGATATGGAAGCGAAGAAAACTACGCCTACCTGGAAGATGAGCAGGTAGAAGCGGTTGTCAAATACGGTACTTATCACAAAGAGAAATCAAAAGCCTGGCAAATGGATATCAGCAAAGTGGACAACTGGGAGTACGATGAAAAAACAGATACTTGGACATGTGCTGCTGGACAGGAATTGACCTTTTTTCGGGAAAGCTTGGAGAAGACAGAAAGTAGATTTGAGATCCATAAGCGGCATTACCGCAGTACACATTGCGAGGACTGCCCTCTTAAGTCTTCTTGTACCAAGGCGATCGGCAATCGAGAAATCCAAGTGAGCCTGGCCTATTTACGTTACAAAAAGCAAATCCGGGAAAAGCTGGCCAGTGAGGAAGGCTACAACCTGTCGGTACGTCGCATGCACGAGCCAGAAAGCGTATTTGGCCAGATAAAAAATAACCGAGGCTTTCGTCGCTTCCTGCTCCGCGGCTTATCCAAAGTAAGCCTGGAGGTCGGGTGGCTTTGCCTTGCCCATAACCTCTTAAAGCAGGCGGCATTAAGCCAGCAGAGAGAAAGAACCAGCCAAGCATAACTCCTCTTGGCTGGTTCTTTTTTCAAAAATAACATCCTTTCATAAAAGAAGGCTATCCCGCTAGTAGATTTATCTGCTTTTGGGACAGCCCCTTT
>NZ_JAGQEH010000002.1:0-683707 GCF_018101095.1 Paenibacillus sp. Marseille-P2973 | reverse complement strand
AGCCAAGCATGAGTCGTAAAGGTAACTGCTATGACAATGCCTGCATCGAGGCGTTTCACAGCATCTTAAAACGCGAATTCATCTACAGCAGGCCAAAGTTCAGGACCAAGGAAGAGGCGCAACAGAAGCTGTATCGTTACATTGAGTTCTTTTACAACCGCAAGCGCTCAAATAGCACAATTGGTTACATGTCACCGGTGCGCTTTGAACAGCTGTACTACCAAGTTGCGGCTTAAGAGTGTCCACTTTATTGACAGAAGAGCATTCCTACATCTATTTTTACTCCAAATGCTACCTAGGCTAATTTAACTGTAAAAGCTACAGTTATTTCAGAGGATTTAGGCCATTCCGAGCTGAAACCACTGAATTAACTGTACATTTTCCAGTTATTTAGCTCGAATGAGCTCATTTCACAAATATAACTGCAGGTTTTACAGTTAAGTTGTTGTCGATTGAATAGCTCTGAATAGCAAAGAGGACTGCCGAAGGTATCGGCAGTGCTCTTCTTTTCCATTGTTCAGCTTATATAGCGGAGCCCCTCGAAGAGTAAATCGCAGGCGGGCTTGGCATACTATGGACAATACGGCAGTAAAGGGGTGTCCATTATGGAGAAAGGGACGATCTCTCCCGTTTATCTGCGCCTGCGCAAGCAGGTAAAGCTTCCGATTGGCGCACCTGTCCGGTTGGGGGATATTGCGCGCATACTGGCCGATCCCCGTTATGAAAAGGAGCTCCTTGGGCTCATCATGGACAGGCCGGAGTATAGCGACGGTAACTTGATCGTCATCGACATGCTTCAGGTCATAGCTTGCATCCGTCGAAAGTTCCCTTCGCTGAAGGTTGAAGTGTTGGGGGAACCGCATGTTCTCGTTGAAATGATAACCCGGGAGAAAAAGCCTTCCATCTCTCTGTTTATTCTCGTCTGGCTGCTGCTTTTTTTTGGTGCCGGTCTGACGATTATGAATTTCCACGCCGATGTCAGCATGCCCGAGGTCCAGGTCCGGATCGTAGAAATGATTACCGGGGAAAGGGACGAGCATCCTTATTTATTTCAAGTGGCATATTCTGTCGGACTCGGGCTTGGGATGATCATCTTCTTTAACCATTTGTTCAAGAAAAAATGGAATGAGGAACCTACCCCTCTGGAAGTTGAAATGTATCTCTATCAGGAAAATTTGAATCAGTACGTGATTGCCGAGGAATACGAAAAAATGCGCCGGTCCGAAGCGCCTGGAGAGGAGAAAAGGCATTGACTCCAACGCTCTCCCTGATCTTTTCTATATTCTTCGGACTGGCGGGAGGCATTGCGGTCGGAGGCGGGGTGATTGCCCTTTATATCGTGCTGGACATGATTCCGCGTCTGGCCCAAATCACCAGATCCTATGACAAGGTTCACTGGTACGAGGGAGCGATGGTATGCGGCTCATTCCTCGGTACGATCGCGGATTTTTGGAACTGGAACATTCACGGTCCCTGGATAGGAACCGGTGTGGTCGGCCTGTTCAATGGCATTTTCGTCGGGATGCTGGCAGCCGCGCTTACTGAAGTGCTCAATGTGCTGCCGATATTGGCCAAAAGACTGCATATGCAAAAGTATTTGCTCGGGCTCCTGATGGCGATGGTGTTCGGAAAGGTAGCAGGATCTTTATTTGAATGGTTCGTGTACAGGCGTTAATACAGTTAAGGAGGTATGTCAGCGATGATGGATCACGAACGGGGTGGAACAGGGCAGGAGGGGCAATCCCAGGATATTCCGGAATTCATGCCCGGAACCGGAGAGTTTGCCTGGCCGGAGGATGAAGATCAGGCGAAAGAGGACCGGAGGCATAAGGTGGAGGCCGAACGATCGGATTCTGTAAAGGAGTCGATCCAATATTGGCAGAAGAACGACAAGATCAGCCGCAGTTTGACCACGACTAAGAAAACGCTGGAGGAAGTCGTCGGCCTCGGTCAAGGTTTTGATGTCGTTTTCCGGGAAATGACTTTTGGCGGTAAACGAACGGGTCTCTTTTTTATCAATGGATTTGCCAAAGATACGATAATGCAGGAAATCATCAAGCGATTGACCTACTTGACACCGGAAAATCTGACGACAGGTGCGCTTCGATCCTTCTTCGATCTTTACATCCCGCATATACAAGTGGAAAAAACGGAGCATCTCAGCTCGGCGGTTAACAATGTGCTGATCGGCATGAGTGTTCTGTTTATTGAAGGCGAACAATCGGCCATTGTCATGGATACTCGTTCTTACCCGGTCCGCAGCCCGGAGGAACCGTCGCTGGAAAGAGTTGTTCGTGGCGCTCGTGACGGTTTTACCGAGACGCTGCTGACGAATGTAACGCTTGTACGGAGAAGGCTCCGCGATCCCGGTATCAAATTCGAAGCGATGAAGGTGGGACGGCGAAGTCAAACCGATGTTTGTATCGCATATATTGACGACATTGCGGATAAGGTACTCGTAGATGCGGTGAGAGAGAAACTCAAGGGCGTTGAAATGGACGGTATTCCCTTGGCCGACAAGCAGCTTGAAGAAGCGATCGTGAAAAAAGGGTGGAATCCCTACCCGCTGGTCCGTTACTCCGAACGTCCGGATGTGGTCGCTTCCCATCTGATGGAGGGTCGGGTCGTCATCTTCGTCGACACCTCGCCAAGCGTCATGATTTTGCCGACAACGTTCTTCGATTTATGTCAGCATGCGGAGGAAAACCGGCAAACCCCGTTCATGGGCACCTATTTGCGCTGGGTGCGTTTCTTCGGAATCTTTGCCTCCTTATTTCTGCTTCCGATATGGATGCTTATGGTAATCCATCCGGAGCTGAAGCCGGCGATGCTGGATTTCATCGGCCCGCAAAAAATGGCCAAAATCCCGATTATCGCCCAGTTTTTACTGGTGGAATTCGGGGTCGACTTGATGCGGATGGCAGCCGTACATACGCCGACTCCGCTCGCCTCAGCCATGGGTCTGATCGCGGCGATCCTCATAGGCGATATCGCCGTTAAGACCGGCCTGTTCGTGAACGAAGTCGTGCTATATATGGCTGTGGCCGCCATCGGGATGTTTGCGACGCCGAGCTACGAGCTCGGACTTGCCAATAGGGTTGTCAGGCTGATCATGCTGGTACTGGTTGCCATATTCGGCGTACCTGGCCTTGTAGGAGGAGTCACGGCGTTCATTATTTTCCTCAGTACCCAACGTTCGTTTAACTCCTCTTATTTGTGGCCGTTTATTCCGTTTAATGCAAAGGCGATGGCTGGAATTCTGATCCGGGTTCCGGTGCTTACCTCGAAGCAAAGACCGTCCTTCACCAAGACGCGAGATAATACCCGTATGCCGCGCAGTGAGAGATGAATTGGGCGTGTCCAGAAAAAAACACAAATGATAATCGAAAAAATCCATTTTTCAGTTCGCGGGTTGTTTGATATACTGGTGAAAATTGAAAGTGGAGGACTGCATAGATGTATTTACATGGTACCAGCAAAATCAATCCTAAAGGACATCTGGAGATCGGCGGCGTCGACACGGTCGAGTTGAAAGAAACTTACGGCACCCCGCTGTATATCATGGATGAAGCGCTCATCCGGCAAAGATGCCGTGAATATATGGAAGCGTTCCGTGCTTCGGGATTGTCGTTTCAGGTGGCCTATGCCAGCAAAGCATTTTGCGTGATGGCGATGTGCCGTCTGGTCGAGGAAGAAGGACTGTCCCTCGATGTCGTTTCAGAGGGAGAATTGTACACCGCCCTCGAGGCTGGCTTCCCTGCGCAAAGAATCCATTTTCACGGGAACAACAAGACTCCTGAAGAGCTTGAAATGGCGATTCAGGCCAATATTGGTTGTTTTGTCGTTGATAATTTTACTGAAATCCATATGCTGCAGGCGTTGGCCGCAGACAAAGGACTCTCGGTTAATATTCTCCTGCGCGTAACCCCTGGAGTGGAAGCTCATACGCATGAGTATATTTCTACGGGCCAGACGGATTCGAAATTCGGTTTCGATATCGGTAACGGATCTGCATTTGAAGCGGTAGAGCTGGCTTCACGCAGTTCGAATCTTCGTCTGCTCGGTTTGCATTCCCACATCGGTTCGCAAATTTTCGAGGTGGAAGGCTTTCAACTGGCGGTAGAACGTGTGGCCGAGTTCGCTCTTCAAGTTAAAGAAAAACTGGATGTCGTATTCAAAGTGATCAACCTGGGCGGAGGATTCGGAATCCGCTATACGGAAGAAGACACGCCTCTTCAGGTTTCGGATTATGTAAAAGCGATTACCGATGCCGTAAAATCGTCATTTGCAAGCGCATATCCGCAGCTCCCTGAAATTTGGGTGGAACCGGGCCGGAGCATTGTCGGAGATGCCGGTACGACGTTGTATACCGTAGGAACGAGCAAGGATATTCCGGGTGTTCGTAAATACGTGTCCGTCGATGGCGGAATGACGGATAATCCGCGTCCTGCATTGTACGACTCCAAGTATGAAGCTATGTTGGCGAACCGCAGCTTGGATGCTGCCGAAGAAACGGTATCCATTGCAGGCAAATGCTGCGAAAGCGGGGATATGCTGATTTGGGATTTGGAGCTGCCTAAAGTGAATTCGGGCGATTTGCTCGCCGTTGCATGCACGGGCGCGTACAACTATGCTATGGCCAGCAACTACAACCGGATCCGTCGTCCGGCGGTCGTATTCGTTCAAAACGGGCAAAGCGATCTTGTCGTAAAGCGTGAAAGCTTACAGGATATTACTTCCTGCGACGTGATCCCCGAGCGGATTGCAAAGCAGCCGTCGTTCAAGTAAACGGAACTGAACTGTGAAATACAGGTGTAACAGCATCATACGACTGGCCGGGAGGCCGGATTGGATGATGCTGTTGCATTTTTTTTGCGCCATATTTTGCTACGGACGTCATTTCATAGTACACTTGAAGAGGTTTGTCTGAAGTTAATACAATGATAATTCGAAGAAGGAAGTGACCCATATGAAAAAAGGGAAAATTGTTTTGGAAAAAGGCGGAGAGGTTGAAATTCAATTTCTGCCCGAAGAAGCGCCAGGAACGGTAGCCAACTTCGAAAAGCTGGCGAATTCCGGATATTATAACGGCTTGACTTTCCACCGCGTTATTCCGGGCTTTGTTGCTCAAGGCGGATGCCCGGTCGGAAACGGTACGGGTGGCCCTGGCTACACCATCAAATGTGAAACGTCGACCAACACGACCAAGCACGAGCGCGGCGTATTGTCCATGGCTCATGCAGGCAAAGACACCGGCGGCAGCCAGTTCTTTATCGTGTACGAGCCGCAGCCGCATTTGAATGGCGTCCATACGGTATTCGGCAAAGTAACTTCCGGCATGGAGCTTGTCGATCAGGTTCGCCCTGGCGACAAAATGAAAGAAGTTACGGTTTGGGACGAAGCGTAATTGAAATAGAATAGAATCAACAACAATAACCCCTCTGAAGGATTACTCCTCAGAGGGGTTTCGTATTTGCACAATTTCGGCATATTTTAACTGTTAGTGGTCTGCCGCTTCGTCCTTAACCTCTTCGCGGAACCCGCGAATGCTGTCGAGGCGCCGGGCGTTCTTTTCCTCTATTTGGTGTTTTTCTTCGCCGGAAATTTCGTCGGCATGCTCACTTAAATAATCCTGGCCTTCCCGGAAATTTTGAATCGTATTTTGAATGCTGGACTGTAGTTTTTCAACATTATCAGAGCGATCATCAGGTTTTGCCACGAATGAATTCCTCCTAATGTAGATGAAATTTTTATTGAATTAACGGGTGTCGGAGTTATTTTCGCTCAGAGGCGGAGTTTTTATTCCCGGACGGCGGCGGGAGCAATGTCCTTGATTTTTTTAGGGGTTAGTGATAACATTCGGGTTGCAACAAATAATTAACTGAATAGCATTCCTTCGGGGCAGGGTGAAATTCCCTACCGACGGTGATGGCTGGCTTCGATGATCGAGGCATCCTTTGACTGGATGTGATTTGAATCGGAGCAAGCACGAGTCCGTGACCCGTATGCGAGCTTAACCAGCAGCATATGGCTGAGCCGGTGTGATTCCGGGACCGACAGTATAGTCTGGATGGGAGAAGGAGACGCGGAACGCATGGGGTTTAATGAATGTTTAGACACGCCATGTGTTCAAATACAGGAAGCAGTTCTTAAAGTAATTGTTTTCACAATGTCATATTTGCGTTGGGAAAATATTGCTTTAAAAGGACGGCAGACGTTTGATTTGTCATGCATCAGCTTTGACATCTTCTATTTGCGTTTGCTTGCTTTATTCGCGTACATACATTTCTCTCAATTTACCCTGCCGGAATGCTCCGGCGGGGTTTTTTACATTTTCGCAAGGAAGGAGGACATGCAATTGAACAATATCAACGACGAGTATTATATGGGACTGGCGATTCAAATGGCGGAACGATCCCAAGGCCAGACGGGCATCAATCCGGTCGTCGGGGCGGTTGTGGTAAAGGAAGGCGCGGTCGTTGGCTTGGGTACGCATCTCAGGCGCGGTACGCCGCATGCAGAAGTACACGCTCTTAATATGGCCGGCGAAATGGCCGAAGGCAGCACGGTTTATGTAACTCTTGAGCCATGCAGTCACCATGGGTTGACACCGCCTTGTTCCGAACGCTTGATTCGGGAAAAAGTGGCACGGGTCGTCGTTGCCAGTGAAGATCCCAATCCGCAAGTGGCGGGACGGGGAATACGGAGCTTGCGGGAAAATGGGATCCAGGTGGATGTCGGCGTTCTCCGCGAAGAAGCAATTAGGCTCAACAAGGCATTTATCAAATTTATTACGACAGGGCTTCCTTACGTCACGATCAAAACCGCAAGCACGCTGGACGGCAAAATAGCTTCGAGAACCGGAGACAGCAAGTGGATTTCGAACGAAGCAGCAAGGGAGATGGTCCATACGATGCGGCACCGGCATCAGGCCATCATGGTCGGCGTTGGAACCGTCCTGGCCGATGATCCGCAGTTGACAACCCGGCTTCCGGTGCCGGGGCTGTCACCGGTTCGTATTATCGTCGACTCGCAGCTGCGGATCCCGGAAAGCTCCAGAATGCTTAACGACGGCGCAGCTCCGACAGTCCTTCTAACGACGGATAAAGCTGACCCGGACAAGGTGCTTGCTTTGCGTGAGCGGGGAATTAAGGTCATTCCGTGCGGCGAGGGACCGAAGGTTGATTTGAAATTGGCTATGGAAAATCTTGGCGAGCAGGAGATTTCATCCATTCTCGTAGAGGGCGGGGGGAGATTGAACGGCTCTTTGATTCAAGAGCAATTGGCCGATCAAGTTGTCATGTTTTTTGCCCCTAAGCTGATAGGAGGGCTCGAGTCTCCCGGGAATTTTATGTTTGACGGTTACAGCCTGATGAAAGACGCCGTTTATTTAACCGATTTGGAAGTGGAGCAAATGGGGGATAATGTGTGCATCAAAGGAACACCTGTCTGGTCAGGCGCTACTAAGGAAGGACTCAAAATTTAGGAGTAAGGAGGGGAGCTTATGTTCACCGGACTAGTAGAGGAGATCGGGACAATAAAATCGGTTAGCCGCAAAGGAGAAGCGATGGTCCTTGGCATCTCGGCCAGCGTGGTAACGGAAGGCTTGAAGCTGGGAGACAGCATCGCCGTCAACGGAGTTTGCCTGACGGCCACCTCCTTTGACTCTTCTTCTTTTGCTGTCGATGTGATGCCGCAAACCTACCGCCACACGAACCTCAAGGATTTGAAGCCGGGAAGCCGGATCAATCTGGAACGGGCCATGGCGGCAGGAGGAAGATTCGGCGGCCATCTTGTTCAGGGGCATGTGGACGGAATAGGGACAATTATCCGGGTCCGCAAAGATCAAAATGCGGTCGTATATGAGATTGAACCGGTAGAAACGTCCATGTTTAAATATATAATTCCCCAGGGATCGATTACGGTTGACGGAATAAGTCTTACGGTAGTGCAGACCTCGGGCGGGCGGTTCTCGGTATCCATAATTCCTCATACTCTCGCTGAAACGGGGCTTGCCTACAAACGTCCCGGCGATACGGTAAATATGGAATGCGACGTCCTGGGCAAATATGTGGAGCACTTGCTCAAATTCGGAAGGGCCCAAAACGGAACTGCTCAGGACGACGAACCGGAAGATAGTAGAGGCGGCATCAATCTTGCGTTCCTCTCGGAGCATGGATTTGCGTGAAGAAAGTTGAGAGTGGAGGGGATTTAGATGAGTGATAGTGATATCCAGTTGGACCGCGTTGAGGAAGCGATTTATGAATTGATGCGCGGAAAAGTGATTATAGTGGTCGACGATGAAGATCGTGAAAATGAAGGGGATTTCGTTGCGTTAGCCGAGAAGGCTACGCCCGAAGTCATCAATTTTATGATTACTCAGGGGCGCGGGCTGGTCTGTCTGCCGATTACGCAAGAGCGTGCCGATGAGCTTGAATTACAACCGATGGTAGCGCAAAACACCGATTATCATGGGACAGCCTTTACGGTTTCCATTGACCATAAAGACACTACGACGGGGATTTCCGCGTACGAACGTTCACTGACAGTACGCGGGATTATGGACCCCGAGGCCAAACCGGCCCATTTTCGCCGTCCGGGTCACATGTTTCCGCTGATCGCCAAGAAGGGCGGCGTTCTGCGGCGGGCCGGCCATACGGAAGCCGCGGTGGATCTGGCGCGGATGTGCGGAGCATATCCCGCAGGAGTCATCTGCGAGGTGATCAAGGAGGACGGAACCATGGCTCGGCTCCCCGACCTTATGGAGATCGCCAAAACCTTTGATCTCAAGCTGATCAGTGTCAAAGACCTGATTCATTACCGTAATGAAAAGGAAAAGCTGGTCAACCGGGAAGTCGAGGTGCGTATGCCAACGGATTATGGGGAGTTCCGGGCTATTGCCTACACGAACGACGTCGATACCAAAGAGCATGTCGCCCTGGTAAAAGGGGAAATCGGCGGAGACGAACCGGTGCTGGTGCGGGTGCATTCGGAATGCCTGACGGGAGACGTATTCCATTCGCATCGCTGTGACTGCGGGCCGCAGTTCGAAGCGGCGCTGAAACAGATCGAACAGGAAGGCAGAGGGGTATTGCTCTATATGAGGCAAGAGGGACGCGGTATCGGTCTTATTAACAAACTGAAGGCCTACAAACTCCAGGAGCAAGGCTTGGATACCGTGGACGCCAACCTCAAGCTTGGTTTTCCGGCCGACCTGCGCGATTACGGCATCGGTGCCCAGATATTAAAGGATCTTGGCGTTCGCCAAATCCGTCTGCTTACCAACAACCCGCGCAAGATCAAAGGGCTGGAGGGTTATGGCCTGGAAGTGGTGGAGCGCGTACCGATTCAAATGGAGGAAAATGAAGATAATTCCGGTTACCTTCATACTAAGCAATCGAAGTTGGGGCATTTGTTGAAATTCGATGACCTGGAGCAAAACGAGTCTTCTGAAATATAAAATAATAATTTCCTAATAGTGGAAGGATGGTATTCAAAATGATGAATGTATATGAAGGAAATCTAGTATCAAACGGCTTGAAATACGCGATTGTAGTTGGACGGTTCAACGAATTCATTACCAGCAAGCTGCTGGGCGGAGCGCTGGATGCGCTGAAGCGCCATGGCGTTAAGGACGAAGAGGTCAGCGTAGCTTGGGTGCCAGGTGCATTCGAAATTCCGTTTGCGGCACAGAAGCTGGCGGAAAGCGGAAAGTATGATGCAGTGATCACGCTGGGCACCGTCATTCGCGGTTCAACTTCGCATTATGACTATGTTTGCAACGAAGCGGCAAAAGGCGTTGCCGCGGTCGGACTAAAAACGGGAGTTCCTACCATCTTCGGCGTCGTGACTACCGAAAACATCGAACAGGCGATCGAACGTGCCGGCACAAAGGCCGGGAACAAGGGATGGGATGCCGCAATGGCAGCCATTGAAATGGCGAACTTGACGAATCAGCTAAAATAGTGCTTATTTAATGTAGTACCCTTCTTTTTCGGGGTACTGCATTTTTCTTTTATAAGCTATTTTGCATGTCATGGGTGGGGGAAGTTCATTGACGACAGTATTATACAAGCTGGAATCATTCGAAGGGCCGCTGGACCTTCTATTGCATTTGATCGATAAAGCGGAGATAGATATTCACCAAATTTCGATCAGTGAAATTACGGACCAGTACCTCGAATATTTACACAATATGCAGGAGCTGGAACTGGAAGTGACCAGTGAATTTCTTGTCATGGCGGCGACGTTGCTGTCGATCAAGAGCAAGCAGCTGCTGCCCAAGCCGCCAGTGATCGAATTTGACGATGATTTCGATTATTTGATGGAGGACGAAGAGGATCCCCGGGATGAACTCATCCGCCAACTGATCGAATACCGCAAATATAAAGGGATTGCCGAGCATCTTCACGAGCGCGAGTGGGAGCGCAGTTTGATATTTTCCAAGGAGCCGGAGGATCTGACACCGTATTTACCCGAAATCGAAGAGAATCCCGTCAAAGGCCTGCATGCCGCGGACCTGATTGCGGTTTTCCAGAAGGCGATCCGGAAAGCGGTCAAGCGCAACACGGTAGCTCGTATTCACCGGGATGAAATTTCGGTCAAGGACCGGATCCGGGAAGTCGTTTCCGCGCTGGAAAGTGTAGGAAAGGGAGGCAGGCTCCTGTTCTCCAAGCTGCTGCATCAGGAAATGTACCGGCATGAAATTGTAGTTACTTTTCTGGCGATTTTAGAACTGATGAAAATGAAACAAATCGTATGTTATCAAAACAAGTTGTTCGATGATATTGTCATGGAGTGGAGAGGGGTAGTAAAGGCAGATGAATTATCAGGAATTGAAATCGATTATTGAGGGGTTGCTATTCTTAGCAGGTGAGGAAGGAATCAGTTTGAAGCAGCTTGCGGAGGTGACTGAGCAAAGGCAGGATTTAGTCACGGATGCGCTTCAAGATATGAAGAATTCCTTCGAGCGGGCAGGTCGGGGCTTGCAAATCGTCCAGATCGCCGGTAATTATCAGCTCGCTACGTTGCCGCAGCACGCGCCTTATTTCGAGAAGCTTGCCTATTCACCCTCACGTTCCTCTCTGTCCCAGGCGGCATTGGAGACGCTCTCCATTATCGCATACCGTCAGCCGATTACCCGGATTGAGGTGGAGGAAATTCGGGGCGTAAAGTCGGAACGAGCCATCCACACCCTGGTAAACAAAGATCTTATTGAAGAGGTCGGCCGGGCGGAGGCGATCGGACGTCCTATTTTATACGGAACGACCAAAGCTTTCCTCGATTATTTCGGTCTGGCCAGTTTGAAGGATCTGCCGGATCTGGCCGATTTCGAAAGTGCGGAGCAATTAGAGGAAGAGACTCAGCTGTTATTTCAGAAGCTTGAGGAGCAGCAGCTCACTTTTGACGATGTAGACAAGACGGGGCAGGAAGCTAATCCGGAACAGGAACAGCAGCAAGAGGAACAAGAACAAGAACAAGAGAGTTGATGGGGAATGATCGTGTACCCGTATCAGCTCAAATGAATAGTCTGCTCAAGCCGCCCTTACGGGCGGCTTTTTTGTGTTGCATACTACGCCAAAATGCCAAACTTGGAATTTTTTAATGATAACCGTGCCATACTATTCGGAGCTTGTTATCTGATTATGGCTTGGAGGGCACTCCCGTGTGGATTTGGCTCGGAAGCATCCTGGTCCTGTTGCTGCTGGTCCTGACGCTGATTTTGTTATCCAAAATAACGTTTCATATCAAGCTCAAGAAGGAAAACAAGGATGAGACGATTCTGATTGATGTAACGCTATTGTTCGGGCTGCTTACATATCATTATCGGATTCCGGCCCTTGGGCTGAATAAGCTTCAGGACGGCCTGTGGGTCGAGAACAATAGTAGCGATAATTTCTTCAAAACGCATACTTCGGCCGGGGAGCAGGAAATCGATAAGGAAAAAGTAAACCTCTGGGCGGATCAATTTCGCGATATGATCCGGGCAACCAGAGGATTGAAAAAGTGGCTGAATACGACACTTCGCCGGGTCACTTTGGTCAGCATGGAATGGTCTACAAATGTGGCGCTTACCGATGCTGCCCATACGGCAACCCTTACCGGCGCGTTATGGGCTTTGAAAACTACGCTGATCGGATGGCTTTCCTACCATATTTCCTTGCGGCAACGTCCGAAGTTGTTTGTCGTTCCCGTATTCGGCGGTTCCCCGTTATTTTCCACCGAGCTCAACTGTACGGCTGAAATACGTCTCGGGAATGCTGTTTATGCCGGAATGGTTCTGGTGGTCCGCGTATTGAAAGTTAAGGGCGGAGTGAAGAAGTGGAGAAGCCTCCTTTCGAAGGGCAATCAATCAGGAGAGTAAGTCCCGTTACGATTTAGGAATAAAAAGGGATGGTGCATACTCCTCCTTCAAAGTGCCCACAATACGAAAAAGCGATGGTAAGTACTTATCTATATCGCACTGAGGAGGAATTTTTATGGTTGAGCATCCGATACAAGGGCTAATGAAAACCGCGATGGAAAACATCAAGGATATGGTTGACGTGAATACGATTGTCGGGGAGCCGGTCGAAACGCCGGACGGCAGCGTCATTCTTCCGATCAGCCGGGTCGGTTTCGGCTTTGCAGCCGGGGGCAGTGATTTCAACATTGACGAGAAACCCGAAAAGAGCGGGACGACCTCTGAAGGTGGCAAAGCCCGGCCGTTTGGCGGCGGCAGCGGCGGCGGCGTGTCGATCAATCCGATCGCATTTCTCGTGGTCGGTAAACAGGGGGTTCACATCGTTCCGCTTGATAATCAAACCCACTTGATGGAGAAGGTGATCGAGGCGGTTCCCATGCTGATCGATAAAATCCAGACCATGTTTCCGAATGGCTCGGTCCAAACCGTGACAAGTTCGGTAACCACAGGCAAGCCGGATGTTGCAAGTGCCGCGGAAGCGGCTATCCATCCTTTTGCCTAAAGAGCCGTTCCCTTCCGGAACCCCGGAGGGGACTTTTTTTGAAGAAAATGATTGGAATAAATTAATAAATTGCGGCTTTATTACGGTTACCTGGCTTGGACATACTCCAGGAGCCTGCTGCATATAGTAATTACTAGTTCGCGCAAGCGAGAGTCGGAGGAAGATGACGATGAGAATTTCATCCAAGATAAAATTAGCCGGATTGCTGACGCTCGGCCTGCTGCTGGCCATTCCACCGGCCGCCGGGGCTAAGGAGAAGGCACCTGCTGCACCGTCCACCCATGCGCAAGCGGCTGCACTGATTGATGTCACTTCCGGAAGAATTTTGTACAGCTCCCACGGAGATGACGAGCTTCCGATTGCAAGTTTGACCAAAATCATGACCGCCATCGTCGCTATCGAACACGGACAAACCAAGGAGAATGTGAAAGTCAGCCGAAATGCCTTCGGCAAGGAAGGCTCCTCCATTTATCTGCGTCTCGGCGAAGAAATGAGCCTTGAGAATATGCTGTACGGTTTAATGCTTCGATCCGGTAATGACGCAGCGACAGCGATCGCCGAGCATGTCGGGGGCTCCGAAGAAGGTTTCGTTCATCTCATGAATGAAAAAGTAAAGATGCTCGGACTTGAGCATACACAGTTTCAGAATCCGCATGGCCTGGATGCGAAAGGGCATTATTCGTCTGCCAATGATTTGGCCAAGCTGACAGCCTATGCGCTTCATAATCCGCTGTTCAAAGAGATCGTGCGCACTCCTTCCAGAAAAGCGCCAAACCCGAATGATCCGTGGGATTATCGCTGGGACAACAAAAACAAAATGCTGCGGTTCTATGAAGGCGCAGACGGCGTTAAAACGGGCTATACCAAAATTGCCAGACGCTGCCTAGTCAGCTCGGCAACGAGGAACGGACAGCAAGTTGTGGCCGTTACGATCAACGACGGCGACGATTGGAGTGATCATCGTAAGCTGCTGGATTATGCGTTTGCCCATTACCCGCTCAAATCGTTGGTGGAAGAAGGGCAAGCCGTTAAAGACGGATTAAGAGCAGGCACAAGCTTCCGTTATCCGCTCTCCGAGGAGGAGAAGGATGAAGTGGAGCTTAGGCTGATATTAAAGAGCGGAAAGTCGGATTCATTCGGTTACCGTGGAAAGATTGCGATTTCTATCGGGAATAGCGAAGTCGGATCGGTCCCCGTATATGAAGTGGGGCAGGGGACATCGAGTCCGTCCGCAAAGGCGGGATTCGGGAATCCGGTTGCCATGCCGACCGGGACAGGGGCCAAGGTTGTTCCGGGCGGATGGTCGGATTCGTTTGAAATGGTCCTGAAAACAATGCTGCTTGCAGGATAATCTTCAGTGGCACAGAGTCTGAAGAGCAACGCCAAGCAATTGTGGAGAGGGGGGAGAATAATGATCAATAAGATTTGGCTGGCCCTAATCTTGATCGGTTTTGTGTTCGCTGCGGTGAAGGGAGATATCAATGTCGTGACCCAGGCCGCGTTTGAGGGAGCCGCGACAGGTGTTACAGTCTGCCTAGGCTTGATCAGCGTCCTAGTGTTCTGGATGGGCATCATGAAGCTGGCTGAGGAAGCCGGACTCGTAAAGGGCATCTCCAAGATTCTTGGTCCGGTCGTTTCCTATCTGTTTCCTGATGTGCCGAAAAATCATCCCGCCATGGGCTACATTCTTTCCAATATGAGCGCCAATTTGCTGGGGCTCGGCAATGCGGCCACGCCGATGGGAATCCGGGCCATGCAGGAGCTTCAGGAGCTAAATCCGGATAAGGAAACGGCTTCTCCAGCCATGTGTACGCTGCTGGCGCTTAACACGGCAAGCATTACGTTGATTCCGACTACGCTGATTGCCATCCGAATGAATTTCAACTCGGCGAATCCTGCTGAAATCGTCGGATCGACTCTGCTCGCTACAGGCATCGCCACTATCGCGGCGATCGCGGCGGATCGATGGTACCGAAAGCGGCATGCCTGGAAGCAGCCTCCGGTGATTCCTCCGCCTGCGTCTACACTATCGTTAAAGAGGTGAGACCCGTTTGCTGAACTGGATTAATATGTTGTCCGCCTGGGCCGTGCCTGTCATGATAGCATTTATTCCTTTATATGCTCAATTGAAAAAGGTTCCGGTATACGAGTCCTTCGTCGACGGGGCTAAGGACGGATTTTCTACCGCGATCGGCATTATCCCCCACCTGGTCGGTATGATGGTGGCGATCAGTGTGTTTCGCGCATCGGGAGCACTTGAGTTTTTTGTAGGGTGGATGACTCCGTTTCTTGAGAAGCTCCAGGTACCGGCTGAAATTCTGCCTCTCGGTTTTCTGAGGCCTTTGACGGGTACAGGCTCTTTGGCTTTTACGACCGATCTGATCAAAACCTATGGTCCCGATTCGATGATTGGCCGCATTGCTTCTACCATACAGGGCAGCACGGATACTACGCTTTATGTGCTCACCGTATATTTTGGAGCGGTTGGAATCAGAAACGGAAGATATGCCTTGAAGGTGGGGCTCTTTTCCGATGTGGTCGGCTTTATTGCCGCGATCGCGGTTTGCTTGCTTTTGTTCGGATAGGGCATCATACATAACTTTCATAACTTTTGCATCAAGTTGAACGCCGTTCCGGGGAGACTCCCGGTTCGGTGTTTTTTTGTGCTCTCTTGTGTGACTAAAGTCTCAAATATTAAAGATTTTCATAAAATTCGATTTAATCAGGAAGGTGGTGGGTATATAGAACGGGTCTGCATTTTTCAAAATACATAAGGAAAAGAGAGGGAATTCACAGCATGTGGAAGAAGAAAAGATTCATAGGAAGGCTTGGAGCGGCCTCCATTACTGTCATGATGCTCGCAACCATTTTTACGTCTAACGGCGCCTATGCCGAAACGGAATTGAACTGGATTGAAGGAACGGGACAAAGTGTTACGCTCGGGGATGATCTGGCTGAACTGAAGCTGAGCGAGGCTTTCGTGTTTCTTAACGGAGCCGACACTCAAACTTTCCAACAGGAATCCGGCGGAGTTCCAAGCGGGATGGAGATCGGGATGGTATTTCCGATGGATGATGCTCAGAATTGGGCGGTCATGTTTGAATATGAAGACTCCGGACATATATCCGATAAAGAAAAAGAATGATATCGATGCGGATGCGCTGCTTGAAAGTTATATAAAAGGAACGGAAGAGAGCAATAAGAATCGTGATGAAGCGAATCATATGTTCGTGGACGGCTGGGAAACGCCGCCAAAATATGATGAGAAGCTGCGGAGCCTGACTTGGTCGCTCATCGGTCACGATGCCTATGATGAACAGATTATTAACTATAACGTTCGTATTTTGACGCGCGAAGGCAATGTATCCGCTGTGTTGATCTCCGATCCGGCAGAGCTTGCTCAGTCGAAGCAGATTATGGAGGATCAGATTCTGACGGCGTTTACTCTGAAGGATGGGCAGCGGTATGAGGATTTTGATCCCAAAGTGGATAAAAAAGCGGAGTATGGCCTCACCGCTTTGATCGTAGGCGGCGCCGGCCTGGCCGTGGCGAAGAAGGTCGGACTGATCGGCGCCCTGGTCCTGATTATCCGGAAGTTCTGGGTAGTTATTATTGCCGCGTTGGGCGTGGTATGGAGATTTATTACCGGTAAGAAGAAAAAGAAACAGGAACTCCAAAGTAATCTGACGCAAGATCCCCCAGTTGGCGGAACAGCGCCGGGAAATCAAGATCCCTATGCACCTGCAGCACCAAATTCCGGGCAAGGTCAGCCGCCCCAGACTCCTCCGGCTCCCCCGGCGGACTGATCAGCTTGACGGCTGCTATTGTGATTTTCGGTTCCTATGGGTATCATGTGTATGAGGTGACTTATAGACATGGAAAGATTGCAAAAAATATTGGCGGGAGCCGGAGTAGCATCACGCCGTAAATGTGAGGAATTGATTCTCGGCGGGAAGGTGCAGGTCAACGGAGAAACCGTGACTACACTTGGCACCAAGGCTGATCCGGCTGTAGATGTAATTACCGTCGGCGGGAAAACGATCGGCGCGGAAAAGAAGATTTACATCGTATTTAACAAACCGAAAGGCGTTATTACGAGCGCATCGGATCCCCAAGGCCGCAAAATCGTCACCGATTATTTAAAGGGCATTACCGAACGGCTTTATCCGGTTGGCCGTTTGGATTATGATACCGAAGGTCTGCTGCTCTTGACGAATGACGGAGATTTCGCCCATTTGCTGACCCATCCGAAGCATCATGTTCCGAAAACGTACCATGCAACCGTAAAAGGCGTTCCTCATGGAACTGAACTGGACAAGCTGAAGAAGGGTGTAATGCTGGAGGATGGCATGACGGCTCCGGCGGAAGTGGAATATCAGGATATTGATCCCGAACAGAAACACTCAACCATTTCCATTACGATTTACGAAGGCAGAAACCGGCAGGTGCGGAGAATGTTCGATGCGATTAAGCATCCTGTTACCAAATTGAAACGGATTTCTTTCGGCGATCTTTACCTCGGCAACCTGAAGAGAGGCCTTTATCGTCATCTGACCAAGGAAGAGATTGAGGGACTGCTCAAACAGGCCAGAATAGCAGGCAATAAGTCCGCAAAAGGACAAGCGGACAGATCGAAATAGAAATGCAGGGCATGGAATCCGTAAAGATTCTGTGCCCTGTTTTTTTGCGCTTGGCTCGGATCGAAGATTACCGCTTAGGAAAAGGTGGTTTTTTTGCACTCCAGCCTCGTAAATTGCAGAAAAATGAATTTATTATATAATGATAAGGACACATAATATTCAAATTTCCCCCGGCTGAAACTATGGCAATTTTCGTTATAATGTTCATAGGATATTCACTTTTTGTCCATTGATTATGATATTTGTCATAGAAGGAGAGTTGGTTATGGGGAAGGCGAGACGTCCGGTACAAATCGTCATTTTAATCTTTATCGTCATCCTTGGCGTCTATGCCATCGGATCGGCTGTATCCGGCGGCGGAAGCGGTAAACCTAAGATGGGTGACAAACCTCCCGCGATCAAATTGCTTGGGATGGATGGCAAGGTACATACCCTGGAAGAGTACAAAGGTAAAGCGGTGGTCGTTAATTTCTGGGCTACCTGGTGTACGTATTGCGTTAATGAAATGCCCGCGCTTCAGGCGCAGTGGAAGAAGTGGAGCGATCAGGGCGTGGTGGTGCTAGGCATCAACACTGGCGAAGACGAGATGACGGTGCGGAATTTTACGCAGCAGCTCGGCATCGATTTTCCGGTGCTTTACGATACGAACAATGAAGCGGTTCAGGATTACGGCGTTGTGCCGATGCCGACGACTTTCTTTGTCGATAAGAAAGGCAAAATTGCCTCTATCCATGAAGGCGAGCTGAATTTGGCGACCTTGGACGATCAAATCAAGCGGCTGGTGAATCCTTGATGGAGATAGGGGGACTTTCTTTTGATTAAAAATACGAAGTGCGAATGCGGGCACCAGAATCGGGTCGGCACGGTGCTTTGCGAAGCCTGCGGCAAGCCGCTCGACGAACATGCGGATTCCAAGGAATTGCTGGAGATGCGTTACGACGGCGTAGCCCGGCGTTCGCAACGCGCAAACCCGAACTTTATCGATAAGATTTGGAACTTCTTTTCCTCGGTCAAGGTGGCTATTTATCTAATCATATTCACTTTGATCGGTGCGATTTTCGGTACGATTTTTGAACAGGAAAGCAATTTCGTGAGTTTTGATCCGTCAACCTTTTACAAGGACAAGTATGGAACGATCGGCGATATTTATTACAAGCTGGGCTTGTCCCACACTTACGAGTCCTGGTGGTTCGTCTTGCTGCTCGTGATGATCGGAGCCTCTCTTGTCATCTGCAGTCTGGACCGGGTGCTTCCGCTTTACAAAGCGCTTTCAAAACAGAAGATTCGCAAGCACATGCAATTTCTTACCCGGCAAAAGGTGGTTTACCAAGGGCCGGTCGAGGGAAACGGCGAGGAATGGGTTCAACAGGCCGTGAAGCCGCTTAAGAAAAAGGGATACCGCGTGCATACGGACGGTTCCGCCCTCCTGGCCGAGAAGCAGCGGTTCAGCCGTTGGGGCCCTTACGTGATTCATATCGGCCTGATCGTGTTTTTGCTGGCCGTGCTATTCCGGGGTTTGCCGGGTCTGCATCTCGACAAGCATTACTGGTTCCCTGAAGGGGAGATCACCAAAATTCCCGACACGAATCTTTACTTGAAGAACGACAAATTCACGGTCGAATACTACACCGAAGAAGAAATGTCCGATGATTTCCGTGGTACCGGCAAGATCGTTCCGAAGCTGTTTGAGACAAAGGCGATCCTGTATGAATGCACGGCGGATTGCGGCGATCCTTCTAAGGAGCCGAAGCTGAAAGAGGTTCAACAGCATGCGATCCGGGTCAATGACCCTTTGAACTATAAAGGCTTTAAGGCGTATCAGTTCGACTTTGACTTGACGCCGAAGCTGCGGTCGGTACAACCCGTGCTTGTTAATGTTGAGACAGGCGAGCAATACGGAAAGTTCAAGCTTGATATGACGAACCCGCAGCAGAATTTCACTCTTGGCCCTTACACGCTGGAGCTGAAAAACAAGTTCATGGATTTTGCCTTAAATGATCAAGGTCAGCCGATTTCCAAATCCAAAGATCCGAATGCTCCAGCATTTTTGTTTTTGGTCAAGGGACCGGATTTACCGGAAAAGGGCAGCCAGTACATTTATTTTCCCAAACAGATCGATAAAGAACGGTTTCAGCAGGATGCCATTAACGAAAAGCTCGGCGGTCTGCAGAACAAACTGCAGCTGGATGTAATCGGAATGGAAGATGTCGACTTTATCGAGTCCTCCAGCTACTTAAATATCCGTATCGACCGGGCGATGCCTTATGTCTGGACGGGTCTTGGAATCGTAATGCTCGGGCTGGTTATGGGATTTTACTGGCAGCACCGGCGGATCTGGCTTCGCATCGATGACGGCGTATTGACCGTGGGGGGCCACACTTCGAAGAACTGGTTCGGCTTGCGCCGCGAAGTGGCTTCATTTCTCAAAATGATGAATGTGGAAGTGGATGAGAAGCAATTGGATAACGGGGGGAATCGGTCATGAGTTTTTTAGAGGTCAGTAGACAGGCTTTTGTAATTGCGTTTTATTTATATTGTTTATCTTTTATTTTTTATGTAGTGGCCGTAACGGGGAAAACCTGGAGAAATCGCGATCCGAAGCAGCATGAACGCAAATGGGGGATTATCTCGTTTGCGACCTCTTCCCTTGGACTGCTAGCCCATCTGGTCTATTGCGGTACGCGTTGGGCGTACAGCGGGCATGTTCCGGTGAGTAATATGTACGAATTCATGACCTTCTTGTCCATGATGGTTATGGTAGCCTTTACGGTCGTCTTCTTGATTTACCGTAAAATTTTGCTTGGTATGTTTGCTTTACCGATCGCCATAATTATTATGGCTTATGCAGCGGTATTTCCGCAGGATGTTCAGCCTTTGATTCCGTCGCTTAGATCCATCTGGTTGTACATACACGTTACTTTGGCGGCTTTGGGAGAATCGTTCTTTGCGGTCGGTTTTGCCGCCGGTTTAATGTATTTGCTACGGACAATCGACTTCAGCGCAAAAGACAAAATATCCCGCCGGCAAAAATGGTGGGTTGAATTTACGCTTTTTTCTATTATTATAGTAGTGGGCTTCATTGTCTCCGTATTCGCATTCCGCGCTTCCGGTTATGAAGCTGTTTTTACGCAAAATGCGACAAAGATTGACAGCCAAGTAGAGCAAGATAGTACAATAGACAAGAAGATGTACTCTATGCCTCCGATTGTGGCTCCGCATGACAGCAGTGTAGAATCCATTCAACCGTTCCTCGGCCTGGATAAACCGTTGTTTGAAGCGCCGGCGTGGATGAAAGGCGATAACTCGGGCCGCAAGCTTAACACGGTGTTGTGGGCGCTGATTTCCGGCGTAATCATTTACGTCCTGCTTCGTTTGATTCTCCGCCGTTCGCTCAGCGAATTGCTGGCACCGACGGTGAAGAGTATAGATCCGGATGATCTGGACGAGATCAGCTATCGCGCGATTGCAATCGGGTTCCCGATCTTTACGCTGGGAGCTCTCATCTTTGCGATGATTTGGGCGCAGCAGGCATGGGGACGATTCTGGGGCTGGGACCCGAAAGAAGTATGGGCTCTCATTACCTGGCTTTTCTATAGTGCATATCTGCATCTTCGTTTATCGCGCGGTTTTCAGGGGCGCAAGGCTTCCTGGCTCGCCGTGCTCGGCTTCTTAGTCGTTATGTTTACCCTCGTAGGGGTCAATCTCATCATTGCGGGTTTGCATTCCTATGCGGGCACAGACTAATGATATAATAATCTAACCAATAATGAACTACATTCAGTGCTCAAGCGTAAGAAGATGAAGGGGTTGTTGTCCATGTCAGATCAAGAAAACCGTATTCTGGTAGTCGACGATGAAGAACGCATCCGCCGATTGCTTAAAATGTATCTGGAAAAAGAAGGATATGAAATCGATGAAGCCGAGGATGGAGAAATCGCTCTGAAAAAAGCGACCGCCAACGATTACGGCTTGATTCTCCTCGATGTGATGCTGCCGGGAATCGACGGGGTAGAGGTATGTAACCGTCTTAGACAAGTGAAGTCGACGCCGGTGTTAATGTTGACGGCCAAAGGGGAAGAGATCAACCGGGTGCAGGGATTTGAAGTCGGTGCCGATGATTACGTCGTCAAGCCGTTCAGTCCCCGCGAGGTGATTTACCGGGTCAAAGCGATTATGCGCCGCGCTTCGGCGACAGCCTACTTGACCAAGGAAAACGGTACTAGCAACAATATCGTGTTCCCTCATCTCGTTATTGAGCATGACGCTCACCGGGTTACGGCCAGCGGGCAGGAAGTCAGCTTGACGCCGAAGGAATATGAACTGCTGCATTATCTGGCAGTCTCCCCGGATAAAGTGTTCTCCCGGGAAGAGCTCTTGAAGGATGTATGGAACTACGAATTTTTCGGCGACCTGCGTACGGTCGATACGCATGTGAAACGCCTTCGCGAGAAGTTGAACAAAGTATCTCCGGAATCCGCAGCCATGATCACGACGGTATGGGGCGTAGGTTACAAGCTGGAGGTAGCGAAATAAGTGAATTTCTTAAGAACGCTTGTCGGTAAGCTGTGGATTACGATCATTTGTCTGGTGGCATTTGTCCTCCTTTCCGTGGGATTGTTTTTTCTTCCCTATATCGATACGAATTTTACGAATCCGGGAGCCATCAAAAAACTGTTCGTCCTCGTTTCGATGATCGGCTTCTCGCTGACAACGTTCTTTGCGTTATTTTTGATCACCAAAATTACGCAGCCGATGCAGCGGCTTATTCAAGCCACGGATTCGATTCGCAAAGGGAATTACGACACCCGGCTTTCGCTGAAAACCAGCGACGAGATCGGCGTGTTGTCTAATACGTTCAACCATATGGCCGAGGAATTGGAGAAGACGATCCGAAGTCTGAACCATGAAAAAGAGCACCTATCCAGCGTGCTTCGCAGCATGAATGATGCGGTTATTACCTTGGACGGGAGCGGCTATGTCATATTGACCAATCCCCCGGGTGAACGCATTCTGCAGATGTGGGGCGATTTGCCGGATGAGGAAAGCGAAGCGGCGGAAACCGTTCAGGGCTCATTGCAAAAGATTCCGCGTCCGCTTCAGCAGATGTTTCGTAAAGTGCTGGATCAGGAAGGCGACCAGAGCATGAACATCCATGTAAAAAAAGGCGTCTGGTCCGTGCATATGGCCCCCCTTGCTTCGGATGGAGGCATTCGCGGGGCGGTAGCTGTTCTGCGCGATGTTACCGAAGAAGTGAAGCTGGAAAAAATGCGCCGGGATTTCGTAGCTAATGTTTCGCATGAAATCCGGACACCGCTTTCGATGATGCAGGGATACAGCGAAGCGTTGCTTGACGGAATGGCGACATCTCCGGAGGAGAGCGCAGAGCTGGTCCAGGTTATTCATGATGAATCGCTTCGAATGGGGCGGCTTGTCCGGGATTTATTGGACTTGGCCCGTATGGAGGCTGGTCATACCGATATGACTATGCAATCTGTGGATATTCGGGAGCTCGCCGAACGCGTATACCGCAAATTTCTCGTACGCTCGAAGGAGAATGACATCGCTTTGCGGCTGGAGCTTAAGGACGGTGCCCTGGAACTCCAGGAGGCGAACGAGGATCGTCTGGAGCAGGTGCTGACGAATCTGCTGGACAATGCTTTCCGTCATACTCCTGAAGGCGGCACGATCTCTATTGAAGCGGGAATGGCTGAAGGGGGACATGGATCCGAGCTGCACTTGTCCGTTAGAGACAGTGGAGTCGGGATTCCGGCGGACGATTTGCCGTTCGTCTTCGACAGATTCTATAAAGCCGATAAAGCACGCGTCCGCGGTGAAACCGGAGGAACGGGGTTAGGCTTGTCCATTGTGAAGAACATTGTCGATTCCCATGGCGGCTCGATATATGCCGAGAGTGAAGTGGGGAAGGGAACCGCATTTCATATGCTGCTGCCTGTCGAAAAGCCGCAATTATCGTAAAAATGTAAAAACACCCTTTGTAAAAAGGGTGTTTTTTTGTTGAACCGAAGAGATTAATCTTGTTCAACGTGGAACATATTGGATTGAATCTTAGTTCAGAGACTTATTATTCAAAAGCGATTTGTTGAGCTTTGTTGACTTCAGCCAGCTTGGTCAGCTCAGCAAGGACTTCCTTAGGCGTTTCTTTATCAACGGTGAGCACCATGATCGCTTCGCCTCCAACGATTTTCCGGCCAACCTGCATCGAAGCGATGTTGACATCGTTTTTGCCGAGCAACGTGCCTACGCTGCCGATAATACCCGGCTTGTCGTTGTGCGAGATGAAGATCAGATGTCCTTCCGGAGCGATGTCAACCGGGAACTTATCGATTTGAACGATCCGTGCGCCGTACCCGTTCAACAGCGTACCCGCGATGCGGCGTTCTGCACCGTCCTGGGTTTTAAGCGATACGCTGATCAGGTTGGTGAAGCCTTTGGTAGCCGAAGCCTGGGATACGACAACGTTCACGTCGCGGGCTTTGGCGAGGTGCATCGAGTTGACGATGTTGACGTCATTTCCGAAATGGCGCGACAGCACACCTTTAATGATATAACGAGTCAGTGGCTGAGTGTCGACTTCCGCCAAGTCGCCAGCGTAATCGACATGAATTTCCTGAACCGCCACATCGTTGAGTTGAGCCAAGAATGCGCCGATCTTTTCACCGAGCTCAAAGTAAGGCTGAAGCTTGTTCATTACGCTAGGAGCTACCGGAGGCATATTCACGGCGTTCTTGAACGGTTCGTTGCGCAAAATGTGCAGAACTTGCTCCGATACGTCGATAGCCACATTTTCCTGGGCCTCAATTGTGGATGCGCCGAGGTGAGGAGTAACGATGACTTTCGGATTGTTCAGGAACGGGTGATCCGCTTCCGGCGGTTCCTTCTCGAATACGTCAAACGCCGCTCCGGCTACGATCCCTTGATCGATCGCTTCAACAAGCGCCATTTCGTCAACTACACCGCCGCGGGCACAGTTGATAATGCGCATGCCTTTTTTCATAACTTCAAATTGAGGACGCGAAATCATATGCTTCGTTTCCGGTGTCAACGGCGTGTGAACGGTGATGAAGTCAGCGTTCCGGACGATATCGTCCACCGAAGCCAGCGTAATTCCGAGCTTCTCAGCACGCTCTTCCGTCAGGAACGGATCGTAGCCGAGAATATCCATGCCGAACGCTTTTGCACGCTTTGCGACTTCGCTGCCGATCCGGCCCATGCCGAGAACGCCGAGCGTCTTGTTGCGCAATTCCACGCCCAGGAACTTGCGGTCCCATGTGCCTTGGATCGTCTTGGCGTACGCTTGCGGAATGTGACGGGCCAGCGCCATCATCATAGCGAAAGCATGCTCGCAAGTTGTGATCGTGTTGCCATCGGGAGCATTGATGACGACAATCCCGCGCTTGGTAGCCGCTTCGAGGTTGATGTTGTCAACGCCGACGCCTGCGCGGCCGATAACTTTGAGGTTTTTTCCGGCTTCCATAATCTTCTCGGTTACTTTGGTCTGGCTGCGGACGAGCAGGCCGTCGTATTCGGCGATGATAGCAACAAGCTCATCCTCGCTAAGTCCTGTCTTTTTCTCCACGACGACGTCGCTTGCGTCCATGAGCTGCTGAATTCCCATGTCGCTGATTGGATCCGAAACTAATACTTTAAACATGATTTCTAGCCTCCTAATTTGTCTTTTGTTTATAGGATTGCTTCTTCGGGATTGCGGACTGCCCGCAGCAGCCTGCATACCCCTGGAAGCATTACCATACGCACTTGCTTTTCTCCATTACCGTTACACTGTGCCAAAGGATAGAGATAGATGAGCACCGCAAACAAAGAATTTGGCGCGATTGGGCGAAAGGTACTAAAAAAACTCCCAATCCGCATACTACTGCCGTAGTAAGGGACGAGAGTTGTTCGTGGTACCACCCTAATTCACTGGACCTTTGCAGGTCACAGCCTCAATGTCATAATGACGGAATGATAACGGAATTATTCCGACTGCGCCTACAATCTGATAAGAGGTTCAACGCAGTGACTCAGGATCGCTAAAGTTGTCGTTCCACTGCCGGTTTCCAGCACCACCGGCTCTCTGGGAGCTTCCGGACGACTTTGTTTCCTTCACAGTTTTTTGCGAAATCTAATTTTTCATAATGTATCATGCGGCGTCAGAGGTGTCAATACTATTTCGTCCGATCGGTTTCGGGCGCAGGGAGCGGCCTTGAATCCGACCGGTTTTTTGGGTATGATTTTATTAATGTCGAATTTGCTCATTTCCGGACGAGCCGGGTATTTTTTTGCCTTTGGCTAACTGATTGACTTATTGACTTGTATTTCTATTACAATAGACAGGGTTTGACAAAATTATGAAAAAATTCAAATTCGGCAAAGTGAAGATCCAGAGAGTGGATCCCGCTCAGATTGATGACCGTTTGCTATTGATCAATCTTTATTTTACTCAAGGTTTAGCTTTGTTTATTGGACTGATTATTCTCTTTTTTCAAAAAAGAAATCCGCTTACCGTGCTGAAATTTCCGCAGACCCCGGAATTCCTTTATTGGGGAGTAGGCCTTGCGGGGTGCATGCTGGTCATTGACTTGCTGCTTTCAAAAATCGTCCTTGAGGAAGCTTTGGATGATGGGGGAATCAATACCAAGCTGTTCCAAGCCCGCCCCGTGTGGCATATCGTTTTGATCGCTTTCGTTGTGTCGATTTGTGAAGAACTTTTGTTTCGCGGAGCGATTCAGCACGGTCTGGGACCTTACTGGACCAGCATCCTGTTTGCCGTGATCCATATCCGTTATCTGAAGCACTGGATCCCGACGGGCTGGGTGTTTGCCAGCAGTTATGGCCTTGGATTTATCTACGTACAGACAGGGACGCTGTGGGCCCCGATCGTCTGTCATTTTCTCATCGACCTCATCTCAGGACTAGCTATCAAATATCGGAGGGAAACATGAACGAAAGGCTGAGCAGATCGGAGCGGCATGCACGAAACCGCAGCTCCGCTAATGGGACGCGTAAAAGGACGCGCCGAATCGAGGCGTCCGAAACGCTTGAGCGTAAAGCATCGGGGACATCCTATGTTGAAATGGCGGTGTCTTCAGAAACCACACCAATTATCAGTGATACCGAATATTTCACGGAAGGCAATGAATCTGACGTGAGCGAACTGCCGACGAGAAAAGAGATGTTCCCTTCCCAGCGTATCAAAATTACCAGATGGTTTTACAATTCGTTATTGTACATATTCATCGCGATCATGATTTATTTGCTGTGGTGGGGGATCAGTGACTCTCCTTGGGGAGAAAGCCATGGTCTCTAATCCGGGGTTGCGCTTGATTTGCAAATCGGATATACTGTGAAAAATTTAAAATTCTTAAAATGCCGATGATGAGCATCCAACTCGGAGGCGTTTTCGCCAAGAAAATCAAACCGAATTTTCTAAGTTTACCGGCCCGCCCGTTATCGCGGATCCAAAGTGATTGCAGCCGTATGCGCTGCAATAAGTTGGGTGGCACCGCGAGCAGAGCGCTCCTCGTCCCAAGGATGAGGGCGCTCTTTGTGTTTTTTTAAGAAAAGGAGCGGTGGTAATGCTTGATATTCGGTGGATTCGCGAAAACGCGACACAAGTACAGGAAGCGGCCGATGCAAAAAGGTTGAACCTGTCGGTGGAGGAACTTTTAACGTGGGATGAACGTCGGCGTCAGCTGTTGCAGGAATCGGAGGAGTTACGAAGACGGAGAAATGAAGGGTCGAAGGAGGTAGCTATAGCGGCCCAAGCTGGCGAATTGTCCAAGATGGAGAGCATGAAAGTATCGCTGAAGGAATTGAACGGGCAATTGGAAGAAGTGGATAAGGAATTACAAACCGCGGAATTGGAATTCAACCGGTTGATGCTGCTTGTTCCGAATGTACCCTCGGCCGATACTCCGGCTGGGGCAAGCGATGCCGACAATGTGGAGATCAGGAGAGAGGGGGATCTGCCGGTCTGGAATTTTGCGCCTAAAGATCATGTGGAGCTTGGCGCGCTGCACGGAATGATTGATATTCCCCGAGGGGTAAAGGTGGCTGGCAGCCGCAGCTACTATTTGAAAGGACCGGGCTTGCTCCTTCATCGGGCCGTACAGCAGCTTGCACTTGATCTGCTGCTTGATGCGGGTTTCACCCCGCTTGAGGTGCCTTTGCTCATGAAAGAGGAGCAAATGATTAATACGGGGTATTTTCCATCGGGGAGGGACCAGGCCTACTCGGTAGATAATGAAGGAGCATGGTTGGCTGGAACAGCGGAGGTGCCGCTTGTTTCGTATTACGGGGACGAAATTCTAGATGTGAAGGAGCCGATCAGATTGGCAGCTGTGTCGACCTGCTTCCGTAATGAAGTCGGTTCGGCGGGACGGGATGTTCGGGGATTATACCGGGTTCATCAGTTTTCTAAAGTAGAAATGGTAGTGATTTGTGAGCCGAACGATGCCGTCTCGGATTCGCTGCATCGCGAAATTACCGGCCATGCGGAGCGGCTACTCTCGCTGCTTGAGCTGCCTTATCGGGTGATGGCTGTCTGTGCCGGCGACATGTCGCCTAAGACGTTCAAACAGTATGATATTGAAACCTGGATGCCCAGCCGGGGCGATTTCGGGGAGACTCACTCGTCTTCGAACCTGCACAGCTTCCAGGCGCGTAGGTCCAATATCCGCTGTCGTGATACCGATGGACGGCTTGTATTCTGCCATACCCTCAACAATACGGCGGTAGCGTCGCCGCGCATCCTGATTCCGCTGCTGGAGAATCATCAGCAAGAGGATGGGTCGATCTATATCCCGGAGGCGCTTCGTAATTATTTGGGCGGAAGAGAGTTGTTGGTTCCCGGTCTTGTTGAAGCAAGGAACGACTGACTTCTTAAAGAGATTCAAACCCAGGGGACCTCAAGCGCAGCGCTTGGATGGATCAACACGGAACTGAAGTACAACAATTTCAGGATTCGTGCTGGATGCAAATAACTGTAAAACTTACAGTTATTATCCGATAGAAAGGCAAATTGAGTGAATTAACTGTAAAACCTCCAGCTATTCAGCCCCATTTCCCGATGTAACAGGGATAGCGGTTAATTAACTGGAGGTTTTACATCTATTTTTGAATTTTGAATAAATTACGTGAAATTAACTGTAGAAAATCCAGTTATTTGAAGAACATGGCCTTTCATTATTCAGCCGTTTCCGGTTTTTCAGAAATGGTGCGCGGGTCCACAAAACTGTAGCCTTTGGCTTCCAGCTTGGTCAGGAGCTCATCGAGTGCCTCAACGGTCCAAGGAAGCTCGTGCATAAGAATATTGCTGCCGGCATGCAATTGATCCATGACGTTCTGGATCACTGCATCCGGCTTGTTTTTATTCTTGGAATCCCAATCAAGAGAGCCGTTGGACCAGGTCATGTAGATCATGTCATTCTCTTCGACGATTTGATGCAGCTTGTCATTCCCCGAGCCGAATGGCGGACGGAAAAAACGGGGTTTCTCGCCGATCGTTTCCTCGACAATGTTTTGAACGTCTTCGACTTGCTTCCGGGCGCTGGTTTCCGTTTCCTTTTTTAGATCGATGTGATCCCAGCTGTGATTCCCGATGATTTGACCGCGGTCATGGATCAGCTGCAATAGTTCGGGCTTCGATTTGACGCGGTAGCCGTTGACGAAGAAGATCGCTTTGGCGTTGTGCTTATCCAAGGTATCGATAAGACCGTCGATCATTTCTTGTTCTTTTGGTCCGTCGTCAAAGGTCAGCAGCACCACTTTCTTCTCGGTGCCCTCTTCATTGGGAACCACATTGTAGGCTTTGTTGATATGGTAGAGGTTTGCCGGCTGTTCTTGCCCATTTTGCTCGTCATCCTTGTTTTGCCCGTCGGTTCCTGCCGGATCGGTGCCATTCTCAGGTTCTTGCTCAGCCTCCAGATTTTGTCCGGTTTCCGATTCAGGTGACGTTGTCGAAGTGCCTCCGGACGGAAGGGCAGCGTTGGATTCGGTTGCAGAGGGAGTCGGTTCCGGGGTTTCCTGTTTTTGGCCGCAGGCGCTTAGCAGCAGGCATGCGGCTGCAAACAACACCAATTTTTTGCTGATCAAGTGGATCATCTCGCTTTCCTGTATTTATGCAGTATGAGTTTGTTTTAAAGTGCGAATAAAGTGGAGATACTAGTAATTTGTGAGTCGGAAGAGAGAATTGTTCCCCAGGGATGGATAAGTTAATTGCCCGTTCCGGGATTATCAGAAATGGTACGCGGATCCACGAAACTGTAGCCTTCAGCTTCCAGTTTGGTCAGGAGCTCATCAAGTCCCTCCACGGTCCAAGGGAGTTCGTGCATAAGGATATTACTGCCGGGATGCATCTGATCCATGATGTTCTGGATCACAGCTTCCGGCTTGTTATTCTTGGGATCCCAATCAAGCGAGTCGTTGGACCAGGTCGTGTAGATCATGTCGTTCTCTCCGACGATTTGTTGCAGCGTGTCGTTCACCGAGCCGAATGGCGGACGGAAAAACCGGGGTTTTTCACCGATCGTATCTTCGACGATGTTCTGTACGTCCTCGATCTGCTTACGGACGCTGTCTTCCGTTTCTATATTTAGATCGATGTGGTCCCAGCTATGATTCCCGATGATTTGACCGCGGTCATGGATCAGCTTCAAGAGTTCGGGCTTCTCTTTGACCCGGTAGCCATTGACAAAAAATATAGCTTTGGCGTTGTGCTTGTCCAAGGTATCGATAAGGTCGTCGATCATTTCTTTTTCCTTTGGACCGTCGTCAAACGTCAAAAGCACCACTTTCTTTTCGGCGCCCTCTTCAAGGGGAACTACATTGTTGGTATGGTCGATATAGTAAAGGTTTACCGGCTGCTCTTGCCCATTTTGTTTGTCATTGTTGTTTTGATCGTTGGGTCCTGCTGGATCGGTTCCATTCTCCTGATTTTGACCGGTTTCCGAGTCCGTTGACGTTGCCGAGGTGCCTCCGGAAGGAGCGGCAGCATTGGATTCAGTTGCGGAGGGAGTCGGTTCCGGTGTTTCCTGTTTTTGGCCGCATGCACTTAGGAGCAGGCATACGGCTGCAAACAGCAGAACTTTTTTGCTGATCAACTTTATCATCTCGCTTTCCTGTATTTATTCCGCATGAGTTTGTTTCATTGCGCGAACACTACAATTGATTCTAACATATCCAAGGAGGTTGTTTAGGTGAAATCTTCCTCATTTTTATGCGGTGTATTGTTTGGTGCCGTAGCCGCCGTCTGGGCATCGCGCCGCAAAGGTGGTCTGATGTCCATGATGAACGGAGCGGGGTCCGTTCTGAAGACGCACGAGACGAACTCGAATTCATCGCAACCCAAATCGTCGCAGGCCGCCACAGGCCAGGATAAGATCGGTGCCGCTGCAACGGCCCAGGTGCATCCCAGTCCGGTTTCTTCGACCCATGAGAATCATTCGAAGGAATACAATCTGAAGCAGATTACTGATTTTATTAAAGGCAATCCGGATGTCCGCCGCGAGGTCGACGCAATATTGAAGGAAACTCATTCCACAATCCCCGGTTTGTAATCCTTGCCCTGCATGAATCATTTTCGGTTTCTCTTTAGGGGAACCGGAAGTGATTCTTTTTTTGACTATTTTATTACGTGCATTTACCGAAAATAAATGATAACATACTTACAAAGAACCATTTCCAGCACACATTAGAGCAGGTTTCATAATCTGTTATAACAAGGTATGGAGAGGAGGATCCTGTATGAGGATTGAGAGACTTGGCCAGGATAAAATACGGATTTTCCTCACGTTTGACGATCTAAGCGAACGCGGTATTCAAAAAGAGGATATGTGGCAGGAAATTCCGAAAGTCCACGACCTGTTCACCGAGATGATGGACCAGGCATATAACGAAGTGGGCTTTGATGCAACTGGACCTCTTGCAGTGGAAGTGTTCGCCCTTCCTGCCCAGGGAATGGTCGTCATCGTTACACGAGGCAAATACGATCACCATCATTTTGGGGTCGGATCGCCATATGAGGATGAACTGCCCGAAGAAGTATATGAAATGGAAGTGACGCTGGAGCAGAGCGATACTATTCTCTACTCTTTCGATGATTTTGAAGTATTGATCGAAGCGGCTCACGTTCTGCGGCATATGCATGATGAAGCCGGCAGACTGTATAAATATAACGGGAAATGGGTTCTGAGGCTGGAACCTGACGAGCTTGACGAAGGGAAGATCCCGGCTTTGATTGCCGTTTTGGCCGAATTCGGCGAGGCAACCTCGCTTACCCCGGCTATGCTGGACGAATACGGAGAGGTAATCATGGCCGAGAATGCGATCGACGTCATCTGCAGCCATTTTAAACGTCAGGATTAATGTCATTCCATGAAAATAGGGATGGCATACAACATGGGAGATAAGGGACGGTCGGATGACTGTAAGGGGGGATAACCGTTGCTCTTTTTCTCGATTGCCACGGCAGCGGTTGCTCCCGGTATCGCGCTTTTGACCTACTTTTATTTGAAGGACAAGTATGATGCCGAGCCGCTCTCTATGGTCATTAAAGTTTTTTTGCTTGGTTTCTTGATTGTATTGCCAGTTATGATCGTGCAGCGTGGATTAGCCCTTTGGCTCGGTGATGGTCCATTGATATCGGCTTTCGGTATTTCAGCCGGTGTCGAGGAGTCGTTAAAATGGTTCGTATTGTTCCATATGATTTATAATCATACGGAGTTCGACGAGCCATACGACGGAATCGTCTACGCTGCAGCGATTTCGCTAGGTTTTGCAACCGTTGAGAATGTGATTTTCGCCCTGGCGAGTCATGCTTCGATCGGGACGATGCTCGTACGCGCCTTGCTTCCGGTTTCGGGGCATGCGATGTTCGGTGTCATGATGGGCTACTACCTGGGCCGTGCCAAGTTTTCAACGGGCAGGAAGAGCCGAAAGTTTTTGCTGTACTCACTGTTGCTCCCCTTGTTTTGGCATGGGGTATACGACTGGATTCTTGAGAACGTATCGCTGTACTGGATCTGGTATATCATTCCGCTGATGGCCTTTTTATGGTATGGAGGTATCGGCAAGATGTACAGGGCTAACAATCGTTCGCCTTTCCGGATTACAGAGGCGAGAGGGCAAGATTAAAGTTGAATTAAAGAGGGCATCCTTATTTTAGAAGCAAGGCTACTGGCCGCTGTTCTGGAAGGGGTGCCTTTTTGGTGCGGGTAAAAGTGAAAATCATCTGTAAAAATTGCGGGGAACGTTTTATTCTCCGGGGCAAAAAAGAAAAGGGGCAGGTCGATACGGGCTTTAAGCAGTGCATCTGCGATAATCGTCATCGGTTTGATATTGAGGAGGAGGCGCTGTAATAAACGGCGACCTCCTCTTCTTGTTTATTAACTGCACGCTCTGAATGCATAAACCTTCTATCTTCTTGTCAAACTATCCTCAGACAGTTGAAGAAGGGAGTGCGTTTAAGGATGTATAAACGATTGAGTGCTATTTTATTTCCGATCGCCGCGATTCTATTGATCGGTTCGCTGGTCTGGGGTTATCAGGAGAACCAGGAGAAAAACGCGATTTTGATTAAAGCGGAGAACCAATACCAACGGGCGTTCCATGATCTGTCGTACCACGTGGACAGGCTTCATAGCGAACTCGGCAATACACTTGCCGTCCATTCCGCTTCTACAGGGGCCCATCGCAAGGGACTCGTCAACGTTTGGAGAATTACGAGCGAAGCTCAAAATGAAATTAACCAGCTGCCGCTGACATTGCTGCCTTTCAACAAGACCGAGGAATTCTTATCGAGAATCTCCAAGTTTTCTTACCAGACTGGGGTTCGTGATTTGACGAAAGAGCCGCTTTCGGATGGAGAGGTTAAAAATCTGAAAGAACTGTACAAAAGCTCCGCCCAAATTTCAAAGGATCTTCAGGCCGTTCAGAACAAGGTTATCAATAACCGCTTGCGGTGGATGGACGTAGAGACCGCACTGGCGAGCGAAAAAGAGCCGCGGGACAATACGATCATCGACGGTTTTAAAACCGTGGACAAAAAAGTGAGCGAATATCCGGAACTGGACTGGGGACCGTCGGTTTCCAGCATGTACAACAAACGCTCGGTGAAAAAGCTGGGCGGAACTCCGGTCACCGTGGATAAAGTCAAAGCTGATGCTGCACGTTTTACGGGTCATAACGATCATGGAGCCATTAAAGTGGTGGAAAACGGCCGTGGAACGGAATGGGCTTCATTTACGGCTCAAGTTCATGGAAATCAGGGGGATGTTAAGACTCTCGATTTCACAAAGAACGGAGGTCATTTGATCTCTTACTCCGACAGCCGGACGATCGGGCCGAAATCCGTGAACGTCGCAGCAGCGAGAGGACAAGCGGAGAAATTCCTGAAAGATAAAGGCTTCCAGGATATGACGCCGGTTACGTATGACGAGTATGACAATATCGGGACCTTTACCTTTGTAAGTAAACAGGGTGATATCCTGATCTATCCCGAGAAGATTACCGTCCGGGTAGCGTTAGATAACGGCCAGGTAGCAGGCATGCAAGCCAGCGACTACGTTTACGAGCGCGAGAATCGGGAGACTCCGGCAAAACCGAAATTGACGCTGGAACAGGCACGTAAGTTTTTGAACTCGGATTACAAAGAGAAATACCACCGTCTTGCGCAAATCGAAAACGATATGTCGGAGAAAGTGACGACTTACGAATTCGGAGGGTCGATCAACGGCTCGGATTACAAAATTTTCATCAATGCCGAGACCGGCGGCGAAGAGACGATTGAAGAAATTCGCAATGCCCGTCAGGCTGCGCCTGCACGATCATAAGCCAAGAAGGGGAACATCCGCTGTCGGATGCTCTCCTTTTTGTATTTTTCGACCCCGATTAAAAATCTCGCTCCAAAGTCTCGCCCTCATGATATAATTGTTCAATATGCAGCAAGATTTCATTAAGGGGTGGGTGGGAAAGTTGTTGCCTAAAGTAAACGATCTGGTCTATATCCAAGTCGCCTCTGCGGATAATAAGGAAACGGATAAAGAATGCAAGTCCAGAATTGCCGATGTCGAGGAAGAGTTTTTTCTGATCGAGATGCCGATCGAAATCGGAAGCGGGCGAATCAAGCGACTGTTTGTCGGGGACGAGCTCTCTGTTTATTTCTTGACTGATGCCGGTGTAAAAAATTATTTCAATACATATGTGCTTGGGTCCGTTGACGATGTCGTGCAACTGATCCGGATCCGCAAGCCGGAGCCGGAATCGATTACCAAGATCCAGCGCCGGAATTTTTTGCGTGTCGTCGCTGAATTGGAAATTGCCGTAAAGTTGAAGGACAACACCCGTTTTGTGGCGCATACCGACGATGTCGGCGGTGGCGGGGTTTCTTTTTTGTGTGACGGCAAATATAAATTGACTCAAGGGGATCAGTTGTTTTGCTGGCTGTTGATACAATATAAGAACGGTTCAATCGAGCATGCGCCCTTTGAAGCGGAAGTGGTCAGGACTAAAATGCTGGAGACCGGACGAATGTTGGTTATGTTGAAATTCGCCAGCATTTCGGATATGGAGCGGCAGAAAATTATCCGCTATTGCTTCGAACGCCAATTCGACTTCCGGAATCGGTAATTTTTTTATTTAAGAAAGGAAGCGTATTTCCTTCATTTGGATATGCTATGAATGCAGACTGTAGCGATCGAAAGAAGGAGGGCTTTCATGCATAAAGGCGAAGAGGAACAAGACTATACGGCGCTGTTTATAAGCTTCTCGCAACAAGCCGAATTATGGATGATGCGATTGCTGATCTGTCTCATTATAGCCCTATGTCTATTCCAGGCGGCGTTGACGATACCGGGTTTTCGGCATTTGCTTTCTTCGGCTGAGAAGTTTGAAGGAGTGCCTGTTCAGCGGCTTGATCGTCACTAGTAAACAATTCCAATGTACTCAAGGCTTTTGCATCCATTTGCTATGTGTGGTATAATTTTCACGTCGCAGGCAATGCCTGCTTTTTTCTTGAGACCGTGTTTTGAGGAGGAATGCCCTTTTGGCAAGCGGAGCGTCATCATCTTATGGCAAGATCAACATCGCGATTGACGGGCCTGCCGGGGCAGGCAAAAGCACCATAGCCCGCCGGGTTGCCGGCTTGCTGTCTTATGTATACGTCGACACCGGTGCGATGTACCGTGCGGCGACCTGGTATTTTAATCAATTGGGGATTGAACCTGAAGATGAAGAAAAAGTGCTTCAAACTTTACCCAATCTGGTTATTGAATTAATACCAGGAGAGAATGGACAGCGGGTACGGGTCAATGGTCAAGAAGCGACGGAAGAAATTCGTTCCTTGGCGGTCAATGCCAAAGTATCCCGATATGCGCAAATCGAGGGGCTGCGCAACAGGCTTGTCTCTCTTCAGCGGCAAATGGCTTTGCGTAAAGGCGTCGTGATGGATGGACGCGATATCGGCACTACGGTTCTTCCGGATGCTGAAGTCAAGATATTCATGACAGCCAGCGTCGAAGAACGGGCGCGGCGGCGCTACAAGGAAATGAAGGAACAGAATCAGATTACAATGGAGCAACTCATTGCGGATATGTCCGAACGGGACCGGCTGGATCAGGAAAGGGAAATTTCCCCGCTGCGCCAGGCAGAGGATGCCGTATTGCTGGATACCACGAACATGACGCTGGAAGAAGTTGTCGAATCCATCGTTTCCATGTGCAGAACTTTTGTGAGAGAGAGAGAACTGGGATGATCTACGGTTTTTGCAGAGGCGCGCTTCGCCTCATCTACAAACTGCTGTTCCGTTTGGAGGCAAGCGGTTTGGAACATATCCCCGCAGAAGGGGGCGTTCTGCTCTGTTCCAACCATATCAGCTTATTGGACCCGCCTACTATAGGCATATTGCTGAAGCGCAAGGTCCATTTTATGGCGAAAAAGGAACTGTTCGATATTTTCGGATTCGGCTGGCTTATCAAGCAGCTGGGAGCATTTCCCGTCAAACGTGGCGGCGTAAGCAAGGAATCGATTAAAACCTCCCTGTTGCTGCTCCGCGAAGGACATGTAATGGGAATTTTCCCGGAAGGCACCCGGAACAAGGGTGAAGACGAAGGGGTCGGCAAGAGGGGTGCGGCAACTTTTGCGCTCCGAAGCGATGCGGCCGTTATTCCGGTAGCTATCATTGGAAATTATAAGCTTTTTAGAAAAATGAGAGTGGTTTACGGAGCTCCTGTCGATCTGACGGTTTTTAAGGAAGAAAAGGGCCCGGATTCAGCTGAATTGGCAACCGCGGCGATCATGTCCCGGATTGCGGAGCTTAAATCACGAGGATAAGGATGTCTCATGCATGAAGGCAGGGGGCATTTGGAAAGCTAGGATTGAATAGTTTTGAACTTCGCTATCAGCGGGTTTAAATAAATGGGTTTTTCTGAATTGAGGAGGGTATTCACATGTCGGAAGAAACAAAGAATGAATTGGAAGCCGCTGAGGTGGCAAGCCAGGAAGAATTGGAACAAATCGTATCCTTGAAAAAAGGGGACACCGTTAAAGGAACGATCGTCAAAATCGAAGATAACCAGGCTTATGTAAGCATTGGATATAAATACGACGGCGTTATTCCTATTCGCGAGTTGTCCTCTGTCCACCTGGACAGCGCAGCTGATGCCGTTGAGGTTGGTCAAGAAGTGGAAACCAAGGTTGTCAGCATCGACGACGAGAAAGAACGCCTTGTTCTGTCCAAACGTGCGATCGACAGCGAGAACGCTTGGGATGAGCTGCAAAAACGCTTCGACAGCCAAGAAACTTTCGAAGTAACGGTAGCCGACGTAGTTAAAGGCGGAATCGTAGCGGATGTAGGCGTACGCGGATTTATTCCTGCTTCGATGGTTGAACGCCACTTCGTTGAAGATTTCAGCGACTACAAAGGCCGGACTCTTCGCGTTAAAGTGAAGGAAATCGACCGTGAGAACAACAAGGTCATCCTTTCCCAAAAGGATGTACTTGACGAAGAGTTTGAAGCTAACAAGCTTCAAGTAATGGGACAATTGAAAGAAGGCGAAGTTCTCGAAGGTACTGTTCAACGCCTGACTCAATTTGGCGCATTCGTAGACGTAGGCGGAGTAGACGGTTTGGTTCACGTGTCCGAAATCGCGTGGAATCATGTCGATAAGCCTGCTGACGTTCTTTCCGAAGGCGACAAAGTGAAAGTAAAAGTGTTGAAAGTGGATCCTGAGAAAGGCAAAATCAGCCTTAGCATCAAAGCGGCTACTCCAGGTCCTTGGGAAACGGCTGCCGAGCAATTCCACACCGGCGACATCGTGAGCGGCGAAGTGAAGCGTCTCGTCAATTTCGGTGCATTCGTTGAAATCGCACCGGGCGTAGAAGGACTCGTTCATATCTCTCAAATTTCGCATAAACATATCGGCACACCGCATGAAGTGCTGAAAGAAGGTCAATCCGTTCAAGTGAAAGTTCTGGATGTGAATCCGGGCGAGAAACGGGTAAGCCTCAGCATCAAGGAAACCGAGGAAGCTCCTGCTCCGACTCCAAGAAGCGAAAAGCCTTCCAAGGGCAGCAGCGTAAGAAAAGAAGATTTGGGAGACAACCCGAATGTTTCGTTGAGCAACCAAGGTCTGAGCATCACGCTGGGCGAACGTTTCGGCGACAAGCTGAGCAAATTGAAATAGTCTTGACATAGGCAGGCTACGGATCGGCGGACCCTTTGAAGCGGGTTCGCCGATTTTTCGTTAGCTTTGTTTTATTCATGGCACCGTTAGCCAATTGATCTTTTTTTTGCTATGATGATCTAGGTATAACCTGAAATCGTCATGAAAGATTAAAATATAAATACATTTTGTAGGAGGTATGTGCATGGCAAGACCTGTTGTGGCCATTGTAGGCCGGCCGAATGTCGGGAAATCCACGATATTCAACCGGATCATCGGCGACCGCTTGGCCATTGTGGAAGACAAGCCGGGGATTACGCGCGACAGAATTTATGGCGCGTCGGAATGGAACGGCAAGCCTTTCAGTATCATTGATACCGGAGGCATAGAGCTGGACGATGAGGAACCGATTCTGAAATCGATCCGCATGCAAGCGGAATTGGCTATTGAGGAAGCGGACGTCATCGTCTTTATGTGTGATGCCAAAGCCGGGGTTACCGGATCCGACGAAGAAGTCGCCGGGATGCTATACCGTTCGGGTAAACCGATTGTCGTTGCGGTAAACAAAGTGGATAACATCGGCCGGATGGACAATATTTATGAATTTTATAATTTAGGTTTCGGGGACCCGATCGGGGTATCCGGGAGCCATGGTACGGGAATCGGCGATTTGCTCGATGCCATCACCGATAAATTGCCGGAATTGCCGGATGATGAATATGAAGACGATGTTATCCGCGTCGCCTTGATCGGTCGTCCGAATGTCGGCAAATCCTCTCTGGTGAATGCGATCCTCGGCGAGGAACGCGTTATCGTTAGCGATATTGCCGGAACGACGCGTGATGCGATCGATACGCCGTTTGAGAAGGATGGCCAGAAATACGTCCTTATCGATACGGCTGGGATGCGCAAACGCGGCAAGGTATATGAAACGACCGAGAAATACAGCGTGATGCGGGCGATGAAGGCGATTGAGCGGGCGGACGTGGTGTTGGTCCTGATTAACGGCGAAGAAGGCATCATCGAGCAAGACAAGCACATTGCCGGATATGCTTATGAAGCGGGTAAAGCATCGCTGTTTGTAGTCAATAAATGGGATGTCGTCGAGAAGGACGATAAGACGATGCACCAGTTTGAACAAAAAATTCGCGATCACTTCCTGTTCATGACCTATGCTCCGGTCGTGTTTCTATCCGCGAAGACGAAGCAACGGCTCCACAAGCTGCTTCCGGTAGTACAGCATGTTGCCGATCAGCATAACAAGCGGGTGCAGACGCATCTGTTGAACGATGTCGTATCCGATGCGATTGCAATTAACCCTCCACCTACCGACAAAGGGCGGAGACTGCGGATCAATTACGTCACCCAGGTTACCGTGAAGCCTCCGACGATCGTGGTGTTTGTCAATGATCCGGAGCTCATGCATTTTTCGTACGAACGGTACCTGGAGAACAAAATCAGAGCAGCTTTTGATTTTGAAGGAACGCCGATCCGGTTGTTTACGCGGCGTAAGTCTGATGAAGGTTAGGGGAGTAGAAATCAAGTGATTTTACCCATCATTGGAATCATTGCAAGCTATTTGCTGGGCTCGGTCAGTTTTAGCGTCGTCCTGGCGAAGGCTTTAAAAGGAATCGACATACGTCAGCACGGGAGCGGTAATGCGGGCGCGACCAATACGCTGCGCGTGCTGGGCAAAGGACCGGCGATCCTCGTGCTGGCACTTGACGTGTTGAAAGGGATCGCGGCCGTTTGGCTTGGCCGTTGGCTCGGCGGCGGGTCGGAATGGGCGGCCGCGCTGTGCGGCATCGCCGCCATTATGGGGCATAACTGGCCGCTCTATTTCCGCTTTCGCGGAGGTAAAGGCATCGCCACGACTATCGGGGTCATGGCGACCCTGGTCTTTTTACCCGCATTATTTGCGGGAATTATTGCGATCCTATCCATTGTGTTTACCAGATATGTTTCGCTGGGTTCATTGATTTTCGTGTTTTTGACGCCGGTCTTTCTTGCGGTGACAGGTGAATTCGGACCCTATTTTTGGACTAGTCTGATCATTTGCATATTCGCCTTTTGGAGACACCGCACCAATATCGTGAAAATCGCCCAGGGTAAAGAGAACAAACTGGGCTCCAAAGGAGGAAAACGCGTTGTCTGAAAAAGCTGCTGTGCTAGTGGCAGGCAGTTGGGGAACGGCGCTTGCCAGCGTTCTTGCTGACAAGAACATGGATGTGGCCGTATGGACCCGGAATGAAGCGCAGAGAGATGAAATTAACGGTCTGCACCGGAACGAGCGCTTTTTGCCGGGGGTAGAGTTGCCGCCCAATTTGCATGCGACTACAGAGATGGAGGAAGCGGTTGCCGGAGCTAAAGCGGTAGTGATCGTGGCCCCGTCATCCGCTGTACGGGAGGTAACCCGCTCGTTAAAACCATTCTGGCATGAAGATATGCTGGTGGTTCATGCGACGAAGGGGTTTGAAACGGAGAGCCTGAAACGGATTTCCAACGTGATTGCGGAAGAGCTTGAATGCAGCGAGGACCGGATTGTCGTATTGTCCGGACCAAGCCATGCGGAGGAAGTCGTCAAACGTTGTCCGACCACGGTCGTGGTTGCTTCTATGGACGAAACTCATGCCAAGGCCGCACAGGACTTGTTCATGAATTCCTATTTCCGCGTATACACGAACAGGGATATGGTCGGCGTGGAGTTGGCCGGAGCTTTGAAGAATATCATCGCTCTTGGTGCCGGTATGTCCGACGGGCTCGGTTACGGCGACAATGCCAAGGCTGCACTGCTCACCCGCGGATTGGCGGAAATCACCAGAATCGGCGTTGAAATGGGAGCTAATCCTCTTACTTTTGCAGGACTTGCCGGCATCGGTGACCTTGTAGTGACGGCGACAAGCCGACACAGCCGGAACTGGCGCGCAGGGTTTATGCTCGGGGAAGGCAAATCGGTGGAAGAAGTGCTCGGCTCCATGGGCATGGTGGTCGAAGGTATTCGGACTACGAAGGCAGCCCATACGATTTCAGAGAAGTACCAGGTTCAGATGCCGATTGCCAAACAGCTCTATCACGTGCTTTTCGAGGGACTGGATCCAAGAACCGCCGTGGAGGCACTTATGGGTCGGGACCGCAAGACCGAGATGGAAGTAATGTCTCTGGAAACCTGGGAGCAGTGGCATACTTAGTTTGACTGATCGAAGTCCTAGGCTCCGCGGGAATCGTAATCCGCAAGGGCCTAGGACCTTTTTCGTCTCCGCCTCATAAACTGATGGAGAGGACAATGGAGGAGGCGAATATATGGGCAGAGTATCCAAGGACGCTTTGAATGCGATCAATAAAAAAACCGGGAAAAACATATCAGAAGGCGCGGTCAAAAAGCTGGCCAGCACGGTGAAGCCCTCAACGATGCAAAGTGAGGCTGAGCTGAGAAAGCTGATCAAGCAAGTTTCCGCCATGGCCAAAGTGCCTGTTTCGGAAGATACGATTAATGAAATCGTCGGGGCCGTTAAAAAGAGCGGCATGAACCCTTCCAATATGGAAGCACTGATGAAAATGATGATAAAAAAATAAGATTGCTTTTAAAGGACTTCCCGAAAGCCATCATAGGCCCAAGGCAGTCCTTCTGCTTTTTCAGGATTGGTTGTTCAATAAGTCATCTTTTGATCACGAAGTGTATCAGGTAGCATACCCGACATCGAATCTTGAATTCAGGCGGGCCTTCCGGTGCTCACGTAGGTTTTGCCTACGCTCCGCTCCTCAGTCCCCCCTTCATCCAACCTTCTCGGTGCTGAAAAGCCGACTTTTTGAACTCATATTATAGTAAAAGAATGCATGCAAGTATTCTGTCAATTTGAACGCGTAGCCTGTTTAAGATGTAGATGCTATAATATTCATCATATGAATGCCGTGAAAAAAAGATTGGGAGTGTAATGTTCATGGACGCAATGACAAAAATGTGGTTATCCTTGGCAGCGATTCTTGTAATGGGCTTGTCTGTCTTTTTGATTACGTTTGCGCGGACAAAAACGAAAGGGGTTCTTCGGGGAGTACTGTCGCTGATCGCATTTGTAATTATGCTGACCGGCTTTTTGGCAGGTATCGTTTCCATAACTTAAGGCCCGGACAGAAAGAGAAGAGGATAGGAATATGATGATGGAGATCGAAAGCCCGGGGGAAATGTACCCGAAGGTCAATCAGGCGATTCAAAAGCTGTCTCAGGTCTGTAAGGATGCCGAGGGAAGCTGGCTGCTGGGAGGAAGTTGCGCCCTATGGCTGCAAGGCGTGCCGCTCTCTGCCGCACCCAGAGATATTGATATTTACGCCGATACACAGCATGCCGGCACACTGCACAGTTTATTGGAAGCTTTCGCGTTGGACGAGCCTGAGCTGGATGAGAGCGGATTGTATAAATCCCGTTTAAGTCATTACAAGCTTGGCAATTTGACGCTCGAATTGGTCGGCGGATTTCAGGTGAAGACAGAGGGTGCTCTGTATCGGACGGAAGTTGCCGATATTCTTGCACCTGCGGCCGGAACGGTTTCATTGGAATCTGAGGTCGTAATGCTGATGCCATTAGCGCATGAGTTTATTTTTAACGTGCTAAGGGCGCGGCCTGACCGTTATTTGCCAATAGCCGGAGAGATCCGAAAGAATCCGAAACAGCATTTACCGTTGTTGTTCCTCCTGTTAGAACGGAATTACTGGACATTCGAAACGATTGCCAGAATGGCGGAATTGCTGGATCAGCCGCTGCTTTCGAGCCGGTGGGGCGAACTGGGTAGCCATGAAGCATAAGGAGGGTCCGGTGGAGACGCAAATCACATTTTTACCGCAGAAAAAGACGTTGAAAGTCCGACCCGGCTCAACTGTTCTCCGGGCCTCGCGCGAGGCTCGGGTTCATATTGCGACCCGGTGCGGCGGCAATGCCGGCTGCCTGATGTGCAAGGTGAAGGTGGCTCCGGATCAAGCGGACGCACTGACGCCGCCGACGGAAGCTGAACGACGGAAGCTGGGTCCGCTGCTGAACCAGGGGATCCGTCTGGCTTGCCAGGCTAACATCATCGGCTCCGCCGTAGTCGAGCTGCCCGAAGATCCGCTTAAGGCGGCGATCCGAAAACAGCTGGAGCGGCAAAACGATGATGATCTATGGTGAACAATAACAATAACATATAGCAAAGGATGAAGGCACTTTGGAATGGCGTGGAAGAAAACGACGGTACCTCGTATGGGCTCGTCCCCTATGCACAGCAGTCATGCTTGCCGTTTTTGTTGGAATGCTTGCCGGCTGTCTCTACCCCGGCGAAGAGCGGCAGGAGAGAAGGGTCTCCTACCTTGAAAGCGTTGACAGAATTCAACGGGCTGTGGACCAGTTCCAAGCCGATCAGGGTATTTTGCCGATTATCACCGCAGGGCAGGAAACCCCGCGTTATGAGAAGTTCCGGATCGACCTGGATCTGCTGAACAAACAGGGGTATATCGATGAGATTCCGACGACCGCTTTTGAAAAAGGCGGCAGCGCTTATTTTTTGATTATCAATGAAGAATCCGATCCGGCAGTAAAAGTACTGGACTTGCTGACGACCCAGAAGATTAACGACGTCCAGCGGTTGGTGGACAAATACCGTAACTCGCAAAATGGCAAACTCCCGGTAACATCAGAGGAAGAAACCTACCCCGGGCTATTCACGGTCGATCTGAAGCTGGCCGGGGCACAGGATTACAGTCTGAAGAGCGTGTATTCCGGTCAGTCCCAGGACTATCTGGTAGACAAAGACGGACGGGTTTACGCGGACTATGCTTTTGACATTATGCAAGCGGTGGACAAGTCGGAATCCTCTCCGCAGGCGGATAAGGATTTGCGGGAATATCTGACCGAACAATCTTTTTTTGTGCCGGTCAAATCGCTTCCGTACCGTATGATCGATGGAGTACCGGTACCTCAGCCGGAATGACAAACATAAAGAAACGGAAGCTGTAGACAGTTTTAACGGTTTACAAGCATCCCTCGGGCCTAGCAACTTTGTTGCAGGCCTTTTTTGCGTTTCCTGTTCACATTCGCCCGGGCGCATAAGAATACATTTATAGATAGAGTAATATTATTGATTTATTACATACATAGCCAGTTTAGGAGGGAATTCCTTTGCTAGAAATCACAGAGAGCTGGGTAGATTCACTGGCTCCCAATAGTGCGGCCATTAAAAACGGACATGAGCTCGTAAAAAAAGGAAAGTTTACTGCATTTCATCAAACCGAGGACCGGCAAGTTTTGTTTGGGATCTGTACAGGCAGCGGAAAGACCCCTTATATCCCTTCGGCCGATTTTATGACACCCGGCAATCCGGTAATGCGCTGCACTTGTCCAAGCAGGCAATTTCCGTGCAAGCATGGACTTGGGCTGTTATATGCCTATGTGGAGGGCAAGTCCTTTACTCAAGCCGGGGTGCCGGAGGAGCTTGCCGCGAAGCGCGAAAAGGCGGGGAAACGGGAAGAAAAGAAAGCCAAAGAACTGGCCGGAGAGGCAGAATCGAAACCAAAGAAAGTAAATAAATCGGCGCTCAAGAAAAAGATTGCTGCACAGCTGGAAGGCTTGGACGTACTGGAGAGGCTGACGCATACCATGGTCCGCAGAGGCTTTGGCTCCTTGGACAGTAAGGAACTCAAGATGATTCAAGAGCATGTGAAGCAAATGGGAAGCCACTATTTAAACGGGGCGCAAATCCAGCTTCGAAAATTGCAATTGATTTTATCCTCAGAGGATAAAGAAAAAGCATATGCCCATGCTGCGGAGCAGCTTGCGGTGATCCATGCTTTTATTAAAAAAGGACGGGCGCATTTACTTCAGAAGCTGGAAGATCCGGAGCTTGCCCTGGATCATGAATCGACGATAGAAGAATGGCTTGGCCATGCCTGGCAGATTGCGGAATTAAGAGCAGCTAATTTGACCACACATGAAGTTGAAATGATTCAGCTATCGTTTATTAGCTATGATGACCCGAGCCGGCAAGAGTTTGTCGACCTTGGTTACTGGATTCAGCTGGACAGCGGGGAGATCCACAGCACGGTTCAATATCGTCCTTATAAAGCAGCCAAGCTGATGCGGGAAGAAGACAGTTTTTTTGATGTAGCCCGTATTCCCCAGCTTTACAGGTATCCCGGAGATATGAACCGACGAGTGCGTTATGAAAGCTTTACAACAAGAAAAATCGAGGATACGGATCTGTCCGGAGTCCTGAAATTTGCCGTGAACTCATACGCCGAAGCCACGAAAAAGGTGAAAAATCAGCTGAAAAACCCCTTGGCCGATTCCAATCCTGTAATGCTGCTTCACTCTGAAGAGGTGAGAGTAGATGAAAAAGGCAGGTTGTTCATCTCCGATTCCCGCGGAGAAAGTCTGGAACTACTTGATTTGTTTGAGATTTCCACCGTGCCCTTGCTTAAGGTTATACCCCAAGACCAACTGAAGGATGCGGTAATGCTTGTCTTATTCGATCATCATACTCTGAGCGGCAGATTGCGTGTTCAGCCGTTAAGCCTGCTTAACGGGAAGGAAATCATTCGTTTCATTTACTAAATAAAAGCATATGGAGGGACCGGGGCAAATGAGCAACACGCCGTTGATGGAGTTAAACGAAGAATTCAGGCGCTTGTATATAGCCGGAAGCGATTTGGCTGCCCGAGACTACAGACTTAAACGGCTTCTGCCCGTTTTGCAGCAGATGGGCCAGCGGGCACCGGTTTTTATGAAACTGTCGGAAGGGGTCGCGGAGCTGATCGAGCCGGCGGCCAATAATCCGGAGACCGACTCGGCCAAACGCCTGCAGGATGTCAACCTGCTGTTGCAGTCGATATTACGTACCCAGGGGAAGGGAGCGGCGGAAGGAAAGACGGCACCGCTTGTCACCAACCCGATGCCGTTGCGTACTTTTTTATCCTATCGCAAACTTTCTGCAGTCCGGACCGCCTTGACGACCCGGGGAGGAGGTCGTTACGAGATCATTTACGATGCTTATCAGTCCGGTTATTTTCAGGACCTCAGACTGGTTCCCTTGGCGATACAAGCGCTAAGTGATCCTTATACGGAAATTGCCGATCTGGCCATGGACCGGATCCTGCCCGCTTACGGACCCGCCATCGTACCGCATTTGCTGGATAGCTTTCACGCTGAAGGAGGGAGGCTTGAAGCTCGCAAGCTGACCGTCGTGGCGAAGTGCGGCGGAAAAGAAGTACTAACTGCAGTATATGAAGCTGCCGTCTCTGGTTCGGACGAGGTAAGAACTACAGCGATCCATTTGCTCGCCGGGCATAAGGAATACGAGGAAGCCCTGCTGGACTGGAGCCGCGACAAGAAGAAGGGCATTCGCGAGGCAGCCTATGCGGCTTTGGCGGAGAGCGGGTGGGAGAGTGCGGTAGAAAGGCTCTATGAAGCATCCCAAAGAAAAGACAGCGAACTCGTAAATCCTTCCTTGTCCCGCTGCCAATCTCCATTACTAACACGAATGCTCGCTCAGGATTTCGCAAAGCTGTTAAAGTCACAGCAAGAGATACCTCCCCTTTCAGATAAGCAAAAAACAACGGACAATGCGGCCCAAATCAAGCGTTATCTCTGGTCGCTCCATCTCAAAGAAAGCCCCGAGCTCGAAGCGCTCTATCTGGAAGTGCTGCGCCGGTATGAATGGTACATGTTTAAACTGGATTGGTCATATTTGGCCAATGAAGCCATTCGATACGTGAGCAGGACGGGCACCGCGGAGGGGCGCCGATTAGTGGAGGAAGCTTTGGAGTTGGATTTTGCCCGATCTGCCAATACCGTTCATTTTACATGCGAAATCTTTGTTAAAGCACAGCCGATCCTTTCTCCGCAAAGGCTGTACGAGGTATATGCAAATGTACTGGAACAGGGAACCGGGGCGTCCGCATTAAGCGGGAGCAAGAAAAATTGCAAGCGACTGCTGGGGACCATAGAGGGGCTCGTAGTTTCACGAACCTATAAGCGCTTAGCTCAGGATTGGGCCCGTGGCGAAGAAGTCTATGTCTATGATGTGGAAATGCCATCGCCAGAATCCATTGCGGCAAGCTGGGATTCAAGATGGCTGGATCATTTTATCCTACTAGATCATTTGGCACTGGTAAGTGCATTTGCCCGGCCCGGTCATGAGGGTGCGATATCATTTTTGCTGGACCGGTTGAAGAATTCACCGGAATTCCGCAACCGTTTTGCCAATTTGGTGGTGATCGGGCTTGTAAGGGCGGGCATCCCGGAACACGACCTTCATGAAGCTCTGGTTTCCGCTATGGAGGATGAGCGGAATACGGAATGTCACGAAATCGAGTTGTTTCTGTTCGGGCAGCTTTGCTGTTTGCCGGCGCGTTATGCGGAACGAATTCGCGCGGTGCTTCCGAAATTTAAAGGCCGTGCCGAAGAACAATTGACTTCTATTTTGAACTCACAAAACTAATTCACAAGGAGTGTCGGATATGAGCAACGTGGATAGTATGCAAGATGTGATGCGCCTGCCGGCTGAATTGCTGTTTCAGGATGAGCTTAAGGCGCTGATAGCGGAAGATCGAGGGACAATCCCGACTGGATGGCAGATGTCTCCTCAAGCCGTATTGAAGTTTATCGTCGGGGGCGTGGCCGGCAAGCAAAAGATCACTCCCAAATATATCGGGAACACGCGGATTGTCGAAATGGCGATCGCTACGTTGGTGACGGACCGGGCCCTGCTGCTGATCGGCGAGCCCGGAACGGCCAAATCCTGGCTGTCCGAAAATTTAGCTGCGGCTATATACGGAAATTCGGGCTTGGTCGTTCAAGGAACCGCAGGGACTACCGAAGAACAGGTGCGTTATTCCTGGAATTACGCCATGCTTCTGGCCCAAGGCCCTACACCGGAGGCGCTTGTGCAAAGTCCGATCATGAGAGCGATGGAGGCAGGGGGAATTGCCCGGTTTGAGGAAATTTCACGTTGTGCCTCGGAAGTTCAGGATGCGTTAATTTCAATCTTATCGGAAAAGACGATTTCCGTTCCGGAGCTCGGCAAGGAAGCGCATGCACGGAAAGGTTTCAGCATCATCGCTACCGCCAACACCCGTGACCGCGGAGTCAATGAAATGTCGACGGCTTTGAAGCGCCGGTTCAATATGATCGTACTGCCTGCGCCGGCGGATTTGGAGACCGAAGTCGAGATCGTCAAGAAACGTGTTGCCGAAATTGCGTCTTCTTATGATCTGCAGGCGGCGGTTCCGGCAGACGAAGCGCTTCACAAGGTGGTCACGATATTCAGGGAACTGAGAAGCGGGATGACGCTGGATAAAAAGGAAAAGGTCAAATCCCCTGCCGGCGTCATCTCGACCGCTGAAGCGATTTCGCTGCTCACGAACAGTATGGCGCTTGCCGCCAGCTTCGGCGATGGAGAGATGACGGACGAGGATTTGGCGGCCGGCCTCCAGGGGGCCATCGTCAAGGATGACGATAAAGACCGGCTCGTCTGGAAGGAGTACCTGGACCATGTGATGAAAAAACGCGGGGCGGGCTGGCGAGGGCTTTATAACGCATGCAAGGAGATCAATCCATGAAAGGGGGACGCGGCGCCGGAGTTCATATTTTTGGCGTCCGGCACCTGTCGCCAGCCGGTGCGTTTCATGTCCTGGACTATTTGGAGCATGTACAGCCTACGGCGGTTTTGATTGAAGGTCCGTCGGACGCCACCTCTGAAATTGTTCATCTGACGAGTAGCTCCACCAAGCCTCCGGTGGCGATCCTTGCTTTTACCGAGCAATTGCCCGTGCGTACCGTTCTATGGCCGTTTGCCGATTATTCACCAGAATTCCAGGCGATGCGTTGGGCTCGTAAGAAGGGCGCAGCCTGCGCATTCATCGATTTGCCATCAGCTTCAGTCATCTGCCTGGAGGAGGCACGGCGGGAGAGAGTGCGTCCTGACCGATCGGATGACGAGGGATCTCATCGAGAAACTCAAGAAAGTCAAGGGTCCGGAGACGAACCCCTTGATCTATATCAGCGGATTGCGGAAATTTCCGGAGAAGTCGATTATGACGCCTTTTGGGAACGGAACTTTGAGCATAATCTGAGCCCGGATGCCTATCGCCAGGCGATATTGGCTTATTCAAGGCAAATGAGGGAGTTGACGGAGGAGCAGGAGCGAACTAACGAAACGCTGGCATACGCCTACAATGCGGTACGTGAAGCTTATATGTGCAGGCGGATTGCCGAGACGATCGCGGAGGGACATAAGCCCGAGGAGATTGTTGTCATTTGCGGGGCTTATCACGCTTTGGCGCTGTCCAATTTAGAGGGCGCCATGAGCGATGAGGAACTGAAGCGGCTGCCTTCCCGGCGGACTAAACTGACGCTGATGCCTTATTCGTATTTGAAGCTGTCCTCGCTTACCGGTTACGGAGCCGGCAATATTGCGCCGTTCTATTTTGAAATGATGTGGAAGCAGATGATTCGCGGAAGACTTGGGGATTTGCCTTATCATTATTTGACCTCCATTGCGGGGGATTTAAGAAATGTGGGTACGAATCGTTCAACAGCGGAAGTGATCGAAGGGGTGAGACTTGCTGAATCCCTGGCCGCTCTGCATGACGGATGCCAGCCGTCCCTGCGAGATTTGCGGGATGCGGCAAAGACGCTACTCGGGCGGGGGGAACTTTCGGTGATAGCAGAGTCCCTGGCACGTATCGAAGTTGGCACAGCCATAGGAGAATTGGCGGAGGGCGTCAGTCAGACACCCATTCAGGAAGATATGAACCGCCAGTTGAAACGGCTCAAGCTGGATAAGTACAAAACCGCAGTGGCGAACGACTTGGTGCTCGATCTGCGGGAAAATCGCAGGGTTTCCTCGGAGGAAGCCGCTTTTTTGGACCTGAACCGCTCGTTATGGTTTCATCGTCTGAAGCTGCTCGGCATTCATTTCGTCAAGGAACGAAGCAGGGCCCAAGGCCAGGCCGAGTGGGCGGAGCATTGGATTCTGCAGTGGTCCCCGGAAGTGGAGATTGAGGTTGTTGAATCCACGCTGCTCGGCGAAACGGTTGACGTTGCAGCCGGGTTTGTATTTCAGCAGCGTCTGGAAAGTTGCGAAACTATAGAGGAGGCTTCCAGCCTCATTACGGTCGCTTATGAGTGCGGCATGATTCATCAGATGGAGGCGGGGCGTCAGACGCTGCAAAAACTGGCGGTAGAAAGTCAAGACGTCGTCCAAATTGCCGCAGCGGCCGGAAGGCTGTCCAGGTTGATTCGATTCGGCGGGATACGGAAAATAGACACTGCGCCGCTAACCCCTCTGCTTCGGCAAATGTTCATGAAGGCCTGCCTGTTTTTGAACGAAGCAAGCCGGTGCAATGACGAGGTGGCGCAAGCCATGGCGGCCTCGATGAATGAATTGAATTTTGTTGCGGCCGAGCATGGCGATGAAGTGGATGAAGAACTGTGGATTCAGGTGCTAACGGAATTGTCCGACCGCGATGATGCACATGCCCGGCTCTCGGGCTTGGCTTGCGCGATCTTGCTGGAGCGGGGTCAAATGACCGCGGAGCAATGCTCGGCCGAAGTTTCCCGTCGTTTATCCCCGGGAATTCCGGCGGACCTTGGAGCCGGCTGGTTCGAGGGCTTGGCGATGCGCAACCGCTACGCTCTTATATCCCGAATGAGTTTGTGGGAACAGCTGAACGAATACATTGGCAAGCTTGAAGATGAAGAATTTATGCGGGCGCTGGTCTTTTTGCGGCGGGCCTTCAGTGCGTTCAGTTCGAAGGAAAAGACGATGGTCGCAGAGCTGCTTGGAGAGCTTTGGGGCAGAGACATTGAACAAGTGGCGGAGATGTTGACGGACGATTTAAAGGAGGATGAAGCCCGAATGCTGGATGAATTGAATGATTTTGATTTTGAGGATTTTTAAGATGGAATATGCAGTGGAACATCAAACCTTATCGCGTTGGAGGCTGATATTAGGCGCAGCCGCTGAAGAAGAGCTGAACAGGCACTCGGGAGCCGATCCGTTGAGTTTGACCGCGGAGGAGCAGATCATGGACCGTGCGCTGGCTGCCATCTATGATCAAACGGATGGATCGGGAAACGGAGCGAATTCAGGCACCGGCTCTCATGGACGCGGGGCGGGGAGAGGCAAATCCGCTCCCCGGCTTGCCGAGTGGCTCGGGGATGTCAGGACTTTTTTTCCGGAAGATGTCGTCTCGGTAATTCAGCATGATGCAATGGAACGCAAGGGTTGGAAACAACTGCTGTTTGAGCCGGAAGTTTTGACCAGCGTGAAGCCGGATATTCAGCTGGTAGGCACCTTGCTGTCGCTGAAGGGCAAAATTCCGGAGCGGACGAAGGATACGGCCCGCATGCTCGTACAGGCCGTGGTGGACGAATTGATCAAGCGTATGGAGAATGAGCTTAGAAGGGCTGTGACCGGTGCCTTGAACCGCAGGCAGCACACGCCGATCTCTTCGTTAAGCGGTATCGATTGGAAGCGTACGATCCAACGGAACTTGAAAAATTACGATACCGACCGGCGGGTGATTATACCGGAACGATTCTATTATTTTGACAGGGTGAAAAGCAACAAGGAATGGACGGTGATCGTCGATATCGACCAGAGCGGCTCTATGGCGGAATCCGTTATCTGGGCATCCGTGATCGGTTCGATATTTGCAAGTATCCCCGCGCTCGACACCCGGGTCGTCGTCTTTGATACCGAAGTGGTCGATCTTACGGAGCAATGCGCCAATGACCCGGTAGATATGCTGTTCGGGATTCAGCTTGGAGGAGGGACGAATATCGATAAGTCGGTGGCCTATTGCGAGCAGTTTATTCAAGAGCCCGGTAAGACGTTATTTATATTAATTTCCGATCTCTACGAGGGAGGGAATCAGTCCAGGTTGATTCGCCGGATGCGTGAAATGAATGAGTCGGGGGTCAAGACGCTCTGCCTGCTTGCGCTGTCCGATGAAGGAAAACCGTTCTATGACGAACGATTGGCCAACACTTTTTCGAAGAACGGTACCCCCAGCTTTGCCTGCACGCCGGCTTTGCTCCCGGAACTCGTGGAAGGCGCGCTGAAAGGGCAGGATTTGACGGAGCTGGCCAAGCGGCTGGAGGCAAAAGGGAGATAAAGCGGCTCCGTTGTCATATTGGAATCGATAGACTCATACTCATTTAATATGGCGGAAATTGAGCCGCCTTGCTCGTGACGAAGCGCCGGTTAAAAAAAAGTAGACTCGGACGGTGTATTCCGTCATAAATCCGCATCTGGTACATATGATGATACTAGTCCAAATGCATGTACGAGTTACGCCGCTTCGTTTTTGTTCTCTCCACCGGGATTTGCGGCGGCGGACACGGGTACGGGGAGCTGCCGCTCCTGCTGTAGCTAAGATTTCAAAATGTTGGTGAATAACGAAGCGGATGCTCTCAAAGCATTTTTCCTTCGGCGAATTTTGAGGAGGGGATATCATTGGTATTGGAGAAAGTGGACATTTTTAAGGACATTGCCGAACGTACCGGAGGGGATATTTATCTGGGTGTCGTCGGAGCTGTCCGCACCGGCAAATCAACGTTTATCAAACGATTCATGGAAACGGTGGTGCTCCCGAACATTTCCAGCGAGGCGGACCGGGTAAGGGCGGTGGATGAACTTCCGCAAAGCGCAGCCGGCAAGACGATCATGACGACCGAGCCGAAGTTCGTTCCGAACAATGCGGTGCAAATCAAGGTCGCCGAAGGGCTTGAGGTCAACGTTAGGCTCGTGGATTGCGTCGGATACGCGGTAGAAGGCGCCAAAGGATACGAGGATGAAAATGGTCCGCGGATGATATCCACGCCTTGGTTCGAGGAACCGATTCCGTTTCAGGAAGCGGCCGAAATCGGAACCCGTAAAGTCATTCAGGAGCATTCCACTTTGGGCGTCGTCGTAACGACGGACGGCACGATCGCCGACATTCCGCGCTATTCCTATGTGGAATCGGAGGAGCGGGTAATTGCCGAGCTGAAGGAAGTCGGCAAACCGTTTGTGCTTGTCATTAACTCGACGCGTCCGAGCAGCGACGAAGCCCAACAACTGCGCGGCGAACTGGCCGCCAAATACGATATTCCGGTCATTACTTTAAGCGCCGCTACAATGACCGAAGAAGACGTGACCGGTGTACTGAGAGAGGTTCTTTACGAATTCCCGGTTCATGAAGTCAACGTCAACCTTCCGAGCTGGGTCATGGTGCTGAATGAGAACCACTGGCTTCGGAGTAATTATGAGAATTCCGTTCGCGACACCGTAAAAGATATTCGCAGACTCCGGGATGTCGATCGTGTCGTCAGCAATTTCATGGAATACGATTTCATCGATCGCGCCGGGCTTAGCGGCCTGAACATGGGTCAGGGCGTGGCGGAGATCGATCTATATGCTCCGGATGATCTCTATGACCATATCCTCATGGAAGTGGTCGGAGTAGAGATCCGCGGCAAAGATCATCTGCTTCAACTGATGCAGGATTTCACGCATGCCAAGAAGGAATACGACCGGTTTGCGGAAGCGCTTGAAATGGTCAAGACTACCGGCTACGGCATCGCCGCGCCGTCGCTTGCCGAAATGGCGCTCGACGAGCCGGAACTGATACGGCAAGGCTCCCGGTTCGGGGTAAGACTGAAAGCGACGGCGCCTTCAATTCATATGATTCGCGTCGACGTAGAGTCCGAGTTCGCACCGATTATCGGGACTGAAAAGCAAAGCGAAGAGCTCGTCCGGTACCTGATGCAAGATTTCGAGAACGATCCGATCAAAATTTGGGAGTCCGATATTTTTGGCCGTTCGCTGCATTCCATCGTGAGAGAGGGAATCCAGGGCAAAATCGCCATGATGCCTGACAATGCCCGTTACAAGCTGCAGGAAACACTCGGAAGAATCATCAACGAAGGTTCCGGCGGACTCATCGCCATCATCCTTTAAATAAAAAACAGGGCAGGCTGGTTCATTCAGCCTGCCCTGTTTTTTGCCGTCCGAGCATAGAAGAAGTTATGTACTTTTGACCTATTCCGCCTAAAAAACTTGAAAATATCGATGGGCTGTATTACTATAAGTTTGTTCCGCGCCCCCGAATCGTGGTCAAAACTGCGGTTTTACTGGGGATTTGCACGTAATATGCGCGGTTCAACGTATATTCTACGGCAAAACGGAAACACAGAATATCAGAATGATATAATCCATTTGGTAGGGAGGTGAACCCTGATGAATAAATCCGACTTGATTTCTCAAGTATCTGAAAGTGCGGAATTGTCCAAGAAAGACGCAACTAAAGCCGTTGACGCCGTTTTCGAAGCAATTTCCGAAGCTCTTCAAAGCGGAGATAAAGTACAACTGGTAGGTTTCGGCAATTTCGAAGTCCGCGAGCGTTCCGCCCGTAAAGGCCGCAACCCGCAAACCGGAGAGGAAATCGAAATCCCTGCGAGCAAAATCCCGGCATTCAAACCAGGCAAAGCGCTCAAAGACGGAATTAAATAAAGATTTCTACATATCTTCCGTGTTAATAAAGTCCGTGGGCATTTTGTTCACGGCTTTTTCTTTTAGTACGTGTTCAAAAAAGTCGACTTTTCAGCACCGGGAAGGTTTTACGCTATATTATGTTGGGAGGAATGCCTTCATGGATCAACAGCATGCTGATCAAGCGGGAGGAGCCGAACGGGGCGTCAGCAACGGAGACTACTTTGTCGTCAAGGCGAAGGAGCAGGGCGTCACGGTAATCGGGCTTACCCGGGGCAAAGACACTCGGTTTCACCACACGGAAAAGCTGGACAAAGGCGAAGTACTGATCGCACAGTTTACCGATCATACATCGGCTGTAAAAGTAAGAGGCAAAGCCGTTGTCTATACGAAGCTCGGTGTCATCGATACGGAAGAATGATTTTGAAATTGCAGGCATAGCCTGCTTTTTTCTTTTGTACAATGGGATATAGACTCTAATGTCTGTCCGGTAATAACGGAAGACGATGGAAGAGGGGGAGTCCCGTGAAAGTGAAATGGATTCTTCAAAGCCTGTTGGTTACACTTGGAACCGTACTGTTGCTCTCGGTAATTACTAGAGCCGGAGGTCCGGTATTTGAACATAGCCGGCCGGTATCAGCGGCTGTATTCGAGCCGGGCAAACCGGCGGAGTTGAACGACGGCAATCTGGTCGACGGCTTGTCCGCGATTGAGTTGCCCGTCCCGATCGCTAAGGTGGATTTGAACGGTTCGGTGCTGTCCGTGGATCTAAAAGTGACTGAGGAGCGTTTCGATAAAGGTGAATTATATCGCGGTATTGCCGAGCTGATTTCTTTTTCCTTCGAGCGGACGTCCAATATCGATCAGTTACTGCTGCGTCTCGTTGCGGAGGACCGGTGGCTCGGAACGAGATATCTGCTGCTGGCCGCCGATGTGCGCCGGGGGGAATGGTCGGATTCGGCGATGAATGAACTGCGGAATGCCGGTGACCATGAGCTTCCGAAGGAGCTTCGTACGCTTTTCAGAATGACGGAAACCCATCTCTGGAAGCGGGGCGTCAATTAGCTTACGCTTCGTGCGCTCCCCAAAAACATATGCTATAATAGACAAGATTGTGACATCTTTAAGCATTTTTGAAGAATTGCAGATGTCAGGAATAGCGGCTCGGAGGCAGAGGATGAGACCTGATCGCATAACAGAATTGGCACAAAAGTATGTCGAATACGACATGATTTCAACTCACACGGAGCTACCGGAATTCCCGGTTCCCCGTGTTCGTTTGCTTTATACGTTTTTAAACGACGGCGGGCGTGAAACGGCCCGTTCGGCGGAAACATGCGCGCTTGCCGCTTTTCTTGTGCAGCTTGGCTTGGATACCCACGACAAGATCGACGTGGACGACAGCTGCAAGGAAGAGCAGGAGATGCGATCCCGGCAATTGAAGGTATTGGCGGGCGACTATTTCAGCAGCGTGTTCTATGAACTGCTAGCGCAGAAAGCGGAAATCGGAACGGTATCAAAAATGAGTGCAGCGATTTGCGAAGTGAACCGGCTCAAGGTGAGACTCTATACCGGGCTCAGAAAAATGCTGCTCCCTGCAGAAGAATACTTGAAGGAGCGCGTTCAGCTCAAAACGGTGCTGTTCCATTCATTTACGCAGCAGTTGGACAGGTCCGTACAAAATATTTGGAAATTGCTGCTGACAGAGATCAGCCGCTGCGAAGTCATGCTGGATGAAATGAAGCATTATTCTCTTTCGCCGGAGGAACACAAAGGCTTCGCGTTCCTGCATATTTGGGAGACGGGAACCGCTGAGGACAAAGAAATGATATCCGCCCGGAAGATCGGGGAACGGGATTGGAGCTTGTTGCTCACGAAATACAAAATCAGAGAGCAGCTTGCGTCGATGCTGCGGCAATCGGTGGAACGGGTGCAAGGTCTGGTTCCGGAATGCCAGAGCGACAAGATCCGCTCCGAGATTGGCGGGATTGTGGAACCGATGCTGTCCGTATTGTCATCGCAGCGACGTGCAATTCAAGAAGGGTAAGGTGAAGAGTTGAAATGAGTAGTCTGTCCTCTAAACCAAAGGAGAAGTTCGTACACTCCGTATTTGAGAGTATTGCTCCCAATTACGATAAAATGAACGATATTATTAGCTTTGGCCGCCATAAAGCATGGCGAAAATTTACGATGAAGAAAATGAATATGTCGCAGGGCGATACGGCGATTGATCTCTGCTGCGGGACTTGTGATTGGACGATCAGCATGGCACAGACAAGCGGAGGCAGCATTACCGGGCTAGATTTTAGTGAAAATATGCTCGAGGTCGGTCGCCGTAAAATCGCCGAGCAAGGTCTGGACTCTTCGATTGTTCTTGTTCAGGGGAATGCGATGGCTTTGCCTTTTGAGGATAATACGTTTCAATACGCGACGATCGGATTCGGTCTGAGAAACGTGCCGGATCTTCGCCAGGTCCTCAAAGAAATGCAGAGGGTCGTCAAACCTGGGGGCATGGTGGTCTGCCTGGAAGTGTCCAAGCCGACGTGGCAGCCGTTCAAGGGGCTATACTACTTTTATTTCAAACATTTGTTGCCTTTGCTTGGAAAGCTGATTGCCAAGCGATACGAGCAATACAAATGGCTACCGGAATCCCTCATACAGTTTCCCGGCCGTGAGGAGCTTGCTCAGATTTTTCGGGAAACCGGACTTACCGAAGTCGAAGCGTATCCTTTAACCGGCGGAGTAGCCGCTTTACATATCGGAACGAAGGAGACGCAAAATGTTTAGGAAAGCAGCAGTTTTTTTACAGATGATTAAATTTGAACATACGGTGTTTGCATTGCCGTTCGCCTTCATGGGCGCGCTGCTTGGATCCGTGGCGATTAACCATGAACTTCCTTCCTGGGCCCAAATCGGTTGGGTGTTGCTGGCGATGTTCGGAGCCCGAAGCGCGGCGATGGGACTAAACCGGCTGATCGACCGGGTTAGCGACGCTAAGAACCCCCGTACGGCCGGACGGGCCATTCCTGCCGGACTTCTGAAGATCGGCGAAGTTGTCCTCTTTATCCTTATTTCATTTGCACTGTTGTTCTGGGCGGCTGCCGAGCTTAATCCGTTGGCGATGAAGCTGCTTCCAATCGCGGTGGTTATGCTTGTGGTTTACTCTTATACGAAACGCTTCACATGGCTTTGTCACGTTGTACTCGGCTTGACGATCGCCTTGGCCCCACTGGGCGGCTGGGCAGCCGTAACCGGCAAAGTGGACGCAACGGCCATGGTGCTGTACATCACCATCGCTTTATGGGTGGCTGGCTTTGATGTGATCTATTCCTGTCAGGATGTCGAGTTTGACACAAAAGAGGGACTATACTCCATACCGGTCCGGTTCGGTGTCGCGAACTCACTCCGCATTGCCCAGGTATTTCATATCATTTCCGCACTCGGATATATTGCGTTGCTGCTCATGGCGGATCTCGGCTGGTGGTATATCGCCGGCATGCTGATCGCGTGCCTGATCTTGTTTTATGAGCATTATATCGTCTCTCCCAGCGACCTCAGCCGGCTGCAGACAGCCTTCTTTACAATGAATGGCGTGCTCAGTATCGTCGTGTTTTCGTTCACGCTAATCGATTTGGTGGTGCGGCAATCCTGATGAGCGAAAACAAGAACAGGGCGATGGTGGTCGGAATTACGGGAGCGAGCGGGGCGGTATACGGCGTGAAGCTGGTCAAAACGCTGCTGGGTCTCGGCATCAACGTTCACCTGGTGATTTCGAATGCCGGCTGGCGGGTGATGAAGGAAGAACTGGGCTGGGAAACGACGGACCGGGAAGCTGTGCTGCGATCTCATTTTGACGGATTTTCTGGCAGCTATACTTACCATCCCGTAGGGGATATCGGGGCATCGATCGCCAGCGGTTCCTTTTTGGTAGAGGGTATGGTCATTATGCCTTGCTCTATGGGAACCCTCTCCTCGATCGCCAACGGTTCCTCGGACAACCTGATGACCCGCGCGGCGGACGTGATGCTTAAGGAAGGCCGACCGCTTGTGCTTGTTCCTCGCGAGACGCCGCTTCACGCGATTCATTTGGAAAATATGACCAAACTGGCCAGGCTTGGAGTCCGTATGATCCCGGCCATGCCTGCGTTTTACTTCGGCCCGCAAAGTATTGATGATTTGGTTGCATTCTTAGTGGGTAAAGTACTGGACAACTTGAAAATAGAACACGCTCTCTTTACTAGATGGGGGGATCACAGTGAACAACCGGGAGAATGACGACATCCTCATCGGAAAAATTAAGTACACTAACGTATGGCCTGTTTTTCATCATTTCAAAACTATCGATTTGCCGCAGCCGGCGAGCCTGGTAACGGAGGTTCCTTCATTGCTTAACCGGAAAATGCTGAAAGGGGAACTGGATTTATCGCCCGTCTCCTCCTTCGCTTTCGGTTACGGCTCGGATCGCTTCATCCTTCTGCCCGATTTATCGGTCAGCTCCGACGGACCTGTAAACTCGATTCTTCTGTTCTCGCGCAAGCCTCCAGAGGAAATCAAGAACGGCGTCATCGCGCTGACGAACACTTCGGCAACGTCGGTAAACCTGTTGAAAATCATTATGGAAAAAGCTTATGGCGGACAACCGACCTACTGGGACAGCGAGCCGGTGCTTGACACGATGATGGAACAAAGCGATGCAGCGCTATTGATCGGTGATCATGCCATTCAGGCTTCCTGGAGAGATCACGGTTATATCGTCACTGATTTGGGGGAAGTCTGGAAACAATGGACCGGTTACGGCATGACCTTTGCCGTTTGGGCGGTTCAGCGGTCTTTTGCCGAGAGTCATCCCCGTTTTCTCTCCAAGGTTAGCGAGGCATTCGAGGAGAGCAAACGCCGCAGCTTGGCGGATTTGAACCCGCTTGTGGATAAAGCCTGCCGCGAGATCGGCGGGACGACGGATTATTGGCATCATTATTTTAATAACTTATGTTATGATTTTAGTGAACAGCGGCAGAGCGGTTTGGCCTTATACTTTTCGTACGCTTATGAGATGGGGCTTCTGCCAAACAAGGTAGATATGAACATTTGGAGTGACAATACGCTGACACGGGTGAAAGAATGAAATTAATGGATATTTTCGGCACGCTGAAAAGGGATATGGACTTTATTGAACGGCAGCTGTACCGGAGCATCGAAGGCGATGACGAGCTGCTGAGCGAGACGTCTCTGCATCTTCTGAAAGCCGGGGGGAAACGGCTGCGCCCGATTTTTGTGCTGCTAGGCGGGAAGTTCGGTAATTACGATCTGGAAAAATTGCAGCACGTGGCGGTTCCGCTCGAGCTCATCCACTCCGCTTCGCTCGTTCATGACGATGTGATCGACGATGCCGGCACGCGTCGCGGGAAACCTACGGTTAAAGCAAAGTGGGACAACAAAATCGCCATGTACACCGGCGATTATATTTATGCCAAGGCGCTGATGCTGGCGACCCAGCTTGAAAATCCCCAGCTTCACCGGATATTGGCTAAAGCGATGGTGCAGATGTCGGTGGGTGAGATGGAGCAGATCCGCGATTTCTTTAATACGGATCAATCGGTCCGCCACTATCTGCTGCGTATCCGCCGCAAGACGGCGCTGTTGATCGCGATCAGCTGTCAGCTCGGAGCTTTGGCATCGGATGCGACAGCCAAGGTGCATTCTTTACTGTACCGCTATGGATATAATGTGGGGATGGCATTCCAGATCCGTGACGATCTGCTGGACTTGTGCGGAACGGAGAAGAGTATCGGCAAGCCGCCCGGCAGTGATATGCGGCAGGGGAATATTACGCTGCCTGTCATTTATGCGCTGCAGGAGGAGGGGCTTAAAGTACCGCTACTGCGGGAAATATCGACAATCCGGGAACAGGGTGCTGATGCCGATGCCTCCAAGGCAATACAAATGATCTTGTCGAGTCAGGGCATTTCACGAGCGGAGCAGCTCGCCGACCGGTTTATCGGCAAGGCGATGGATGCGCTTGATGAGCTGCCTGAGAGCAAAACGAGAACTCATTTGAAAGAAATTGCACTATTTGTCAACAAACGTTCCTATTGATTACGGATCAAGTCTCTAAATGAAGCTTATCAGACGACGGTTTTTTTGGTAGAATACGGTTATTGCAGCCTTTCCATATTATCTATTATCAATGTTGTCTAAATCAGGAGGAGAACCATGGAACGTACCTTTTTAATGGTTAAACCGGACGGAGTCCAACGGGGATTAATCGGCAGAATTATCAGCCGTTTTGAAGACAAAGGATTTAATCTTGTGGCCGGAAAGCTCGTACAGGTGTCGAAGGAACAGGCCATGAGACATTATGCGGAGCACGAAGGTAAACCCTTCTTTGACAGTTTGGTCAGCTTTATTACCTCTGGACCCGTGTTTGCCATGGTCTGGGAAGGAGACGATATCGTTACATTATCGCGGATCGTCATCGGCAAGACCAAAGTGACGGAAGCGTTGCCAGGTACCATCCGCGGCGACTTTGCCGCCCACACGCCGTTCAATCTGATTCACGGCTCGGACGGACCTGAAAGTGCGGAACGGGAAATTGCAAACTTCTTTGAAGACCATGAACTGGTTGCTTATTCGAAGAGCATAGCGCCATGGATATGATCAAATTAGACGAGTCTTCCCGGAGCAGGGGAAACGAGGCTGCGGATCCGGATTATGCGGGATTTATCCAAAGCATCAAGAAAAGCACGGGAATTGATTTGGCTCAGTACAAGGAAGCTCAAATGAAGCGCCGGTTGACGACGCTCCGCAACAAAAACGGATACCCAACTTTCGATGCTTTTTATAATGCAATGATGGTTAATAAACCGCTGTTCTATGAATTTCTGGATAAGATGACGATTAACGTATCCGAATTCTGGCGTAACCCGAACCGCTGGGAAGTGCTCAGAGATACGGTGCTTCCGGGCCTGTCCGCAGGCAGGTCACGCCTTCGGGTATGGAGCGCGGCTTGCTCTACCGGTGAAGAGCCGTATACGCTGTCCATGATCCTCGCAGATCAAGGATTGCTGCAGCATACATATTTGCTTGCCAGCGATATCGATGAAGGCGCTTTGGCCAAGGCTGCCGAAGGATTGTACCTGGATCGTTCGCTGAAGGACGTCCCGGCTGACGTGGTTAAGCGTTATTTTACCCCGGAAGGCGTTCAATTCCGGTTTGACGCGAAATTGAAAAAGGCGGTCACCTTCAAGAAACAAAACCTGCTTCTGGATCCTTTTGAAGACGGCTTTGATCTGATCGTCTGCCGAAACGTGATGATTTATTTTACGGAAGAGGCCAAACACGCGCTCTATCACAAATTTGCGAAGGCTTTGCGTCCCGGAGGTATTCTTTTCGTCGGCAGTACAGAACAAATTTTCTCCCCGTCCCAATATGAGCTGGAGCCAGCCGAAACGTTCTTTTATCGTAAAAAAGCGTAGCCGCTGTATATTCCTCCCTTTGTTTTCCAATAATGACTGACAAGAGAGTTAGGGAGGTCAGCTCAGCCCATGGACAAGAGAAAGGTCATCGACGCTTACCGTCGGGGATTCCTTACGCTGCAGGAATGCGCTCAGGTTCTCGGCGTGGAAAAGACGCATATTATAGATTTGCTGGACCATACTCCGAACGAGAATCAGCGGGGCCCGCTGCTGGACAATCAGCAAGCTACCGGCAACTAATGCGGGGCTTATTCTGTAAATTTTATATCCGAAATTTGACGCGCGGTTTCTTCTGTGGAATGACAGGAGGGGCGGCGCGTTTTTTTTGCTTAGGGCAGACTGTTGGAAGAAACGTTAGGACTGTTCTGTGTAGAATGCCTTTCTTGTCAAAAGATTGGTCCTATACTATAATGAGCAAAAGAATTATCGGATTTTAGCTCTTTACAGTTTAACAGTTTAAAGGGGGAACGCATCATGACATTACGTTATTTGACCGCGGGGGAAACACATGGACCCCAGCTTACAGCTATTATTGAAGGTTTGCCAAGCAATTTGAATCTGGATTTTGAGGCGCTTAATTTTGAACTGGCCCGTCGCCAGAAGGGATATGGGAGAGGCCGGCGGATGCAGATCGAGAAGGATACGGCGCAGATTGCCGGCGGTGTGCGGCACGGATACACAACCGGCGCTCCGGTGGCTCTGATTGTAGCCAACAATGACTGGACGCACTGGCGCAACATTATGAATATTGAACCGATCGAAGGAACGGACGAAGAGAAGCGTCGTGTGCACCGTCCGCGCCCTGGCCACGCCGATTTGAACGGCGGACTTAAGTACAACTTAAAGGATCTACGCAATGTGCTGGAGCGTTCCAGCGCACGTGAAACGGCGATCCGGGTAGCGGTAGGCGCCGTGGCCAAACAGTTTTTGGAGAAATTCGGAATCAAAATAGCGGGACAAGTTATTCGAATCGGTGAAATCGAAGCTCCTCCGCATAATTTGCCGCTGGATGAAATGGCCAAGGTGACTGAACAGTCCTCCGTCCGGGTAGTCGATCCTGAAACCGAGAAGAAGATGGAAGCTTACATAGACCGGATTAAGGAAGAAGGCGATTCCATCGGTGGAATCGTGGAATGCATCGTAGAAGGCGTGCCTGTCGGACTCGGCAGTCATGTTCAATACGACCGCAAACTGGATGGCCGCATCGCCCAGGCCGTGATGTCGATCAACGCATTCAAGGGCGTGGAAATCGGAATCGGTTTTGAAGCCGGGAAATTGCCGGGCTCCAAAGTGCATGACGAGATTCTATACAGCGAAGAACGTGGATACCACCGGGCCAGCAATCGCTTGGGCGGATTTGAAGGCGGGATGACGAACGGGATGCCGATCGTAGTCCGCGGCGTGATGAAGCCGATTCCTACGTTATATAAGCCGCTGCAAAGCGTGGATATCGATACGAAAGAACCGTTTACGGCCCAAGTGGAACGTTCCGATGCCTGCGCAGTACCTGCGGCCAGCGTCGTGCTTGAGCATGTTGTGGCTTGGGAAGTCGCCAAGGCGTTTCTCGAGAAATTCGGCGGTGACTCTATGGAAGAAGTCGAGCGCAATGTGAAAAGCTACCTCGCTCAACTGGAGAACTACTAATGCGGACGCTGCAGGTGGATTTGGGTGAACGGTCCTATCCGATATACATCGGCGGCGGACTGTTGAACGAAGCCGGAGATTATTTTGAACGGCACCAACTGAGCAAGAAGAGTCCGGTGCTTATCGTTACGGATGATCATGTCGCTCCGCTTTACCTTAAACGAGTGGAAGAATCTCTCGGGAATAGCGGGTTTACTACGGTAAGCAAGGTCGTTAAGTCGGGGGAGAAATCGAAATCGCTCGAAGTATTCGAAGAAGTCATGACGGCGGCGATCGAGGGCGGTCTTGACCGCCGGTCCGTGGTGGTGGCTCTTGGCGGAGGCGTGGTCGGCGATCTGGCCGGATTTGTTGCGGCATCCTATATGCGCGGCGTTGCCTTCGTGCAGATGCCGACAACAATACTGGCTCATGACAGCAGCGTCGGCGGCAAGGTTGCCGTCAACCACCGGCTGGCGAAGAACATGATCGGTGCTTTTCACCAGCCGGAAATGGTTCTGTATGATGTAGACACTTTGCAGAGTCTTCCAGAACGGGAAGTGCGGGCCGGCTTGTCCGAAATGATCAAGCACGGGCTGATCTGGGATGCCGAGTTTGCCGAGTGGTGCAGGGAGCATACCGCAGATCTGTTGTCATTGGACCCTGATGCTTTGGGATATGGTCTCACTAAGGGATGCTCGATCAAAGCGCAGGTTGTTTCCGAAGATGAGAAGGAAATGGGTTTACGGGCGATCCTCAACCTGGGTCATACACTGGGCCATGCGTTGGAAGCGATCGGCGGCTACGGAGAGTTTCTGCACGGCGAAGCGATCTCAATCGGGATGGCGGCAGCGGCCCGTATCTCCGTAAACCGGGGAAGAGATCGGTCCTTATTCGATACGACTACGTCCATTCTCCGCGGTTTTGGGCTTCCTACAGTCATGCCGGGCCATCTGGAAGAAGACCAAATCATTGGAGCTATGATGCATGATAAGAAGTTTAAAGAGCAACAGCTCGTTTTTGTGCTGCCGACCGAAATAGGGAAGGTTGAAATTGTCTCGGATGTGAAGGTGGAAGAAGTCCGCCGGGTCATTTCGGAATTGAAAGAGGAGGGGCATCATGTATAACCGGGGAATTCGCGGTGCCACAACGGTAACCCGCAACGAAGAAGCTGAGATTTTGGAGGCTACCGCCTCATTGCTCAAAGAAGTCGTCGAGCGGAATCAGATTGAACCTGAGGACATCTGCAGTGTCTGGATTACGGTGACACCTGACCTGGATGCGACATTTCCGGCCAGAGCGATCCGCGTCCTGAGCGGATGGGACATGGTTCCTCTGATGTGCTCCACGGAAATTCCGGTGAAAGGCGGGCTTCCTAAATGTATTCGCCTGCTAATCCAAGTGAACACGAACAAAGGGCAGAGAGAAATGAAGCATGTTTATTTGAATGAGGCGCAAAGCTTGCGCCCTGACTTGACCGTTTCTTGATCTGATCGGGGTCGTTGGCAACTTTTCCAATTCTGGAGTTGCCAAAGCGGCGGTCATCATGTATAGTAATTTTAAGATTTTGTAGCGATTGATTTTGGACCTGCAGGAGTGCCGGTCGGAATTTATCGCTGAGTGAGTATAGAGCTGAGTAGAGTATAGCTGAGTTGAGCAGAGTTGAGACGAGAGATGTTCCGGCAGTTTTTTGGAAGTCGGCACTGTATTATGATGGGGGAGCAGGTTTATCCGTTCCTGGATTGTAATGCTATGTTGCTGCATTTCACTGCACGGGGATATCGCTAATATAACTTACTGCAAAATAAGCCAACCTCTACTTCGGTAGAGGTTTTTTTGTTATATATAACCAACGAAAAGGAAGTGAGCTATTATGACAACCCCGCAAGTAGAACAGGTCATTGCGATGGCCAAGGACTATAACCTGATTCCGATCGTCCGGACGCTGCTCGCCGATATGGAAACTCCGATCCGCATCTTCCGCAGAATTGCCCAGCGGGACCGGGCATTTTTGCTGGAGAGCGTGGAAGGTGGCGTGCAATGGGCACGTTACTCCTTTATCGGCACGGATCCGTTCCTGATGATGACGGCGAAGAAGGGCGAGGTTGTCATGGAGCGCAAGGGCGTGAAAGAGGCATTCGTCTCTGCCCGGCCTGTAGACGATTTAAAGGCGATCCTGAGAGGCTACCGCAGTCCTGAGCTTCCGGAAATGCCGCCGTTTACGGGAGGTGCAATCGGCTTTTTCGGATATGATTTGCTGCAGTATTACGAGAAGCTGCCAGCCCATCGGGTCGACGATCTGGGGATGCAGGATATGCAATTTATGTTCTGCGATCAAGTCATCGTATTCGACCACGTCAAGCAGCGGATCCTGTTGGTTTCAAATGTTCATATCAAGGATGGCGACCGGGATGAAGATATCCGCAGAGCTTATGCGGAAGCAGAGCTGAAGCTGGATGAAGCGGCAAATCTGCTGCAGCAGGAAGGGCCGGGTGAGAGCTTTAACCGGCGGCCGCTGCCGACGGAGGTTGGGCTCGGGGATGTCCGGTCGAACCTGACGAAAGAACAGTTTATCGCCAACGTGGAAAAAGGCAAAGAATACATTCGCGCCGGAGATATTTTTCAAGTTGTACTATCCCAGCGCTTTCATATCGAGACCGAGGTAGACCCGCTGCACGTCTATCGGGTACTGCGGACGATGAACCCGTCACCGTATATGTACTACCTCAAAATGGACGATGAAATCATAGTCGGCACGTCGCCCGAAGCGCTTGTCAAGGTGGAAGGAGATCGGGTGGAGACCCGTCCGATCGCGGGAACTCGGCCGCGGGGAGCGACAGAGCTGGAGGATGCGGCACTGGAAGCCGAGCTGCTGAAGGATGAAAAAGAGCGTGCCGAGCACCTCATGCTAGTGGACCTGGGCCGGAACGACCTAGGGCGGGTTTCGGAATTCGGATCGGTAAAATGCGAGTCTTACATGGAAATCGAGCGTTACTCGCATGTCATGCATATGGTTTCAAAAGTATCCGGCAAACTTGCGGACGACAAGGATTTCTTCGACGCTTTCCTGTCCTGTCTACCGGCGGGAACCGTGTCGGGAGCTCCGAAGCTGCGGGCGATGGAAATCATCGCCGAGCTCGAAAACGAAGCCCGCGGTACTTACGCCGGGGCCATCGGTTATCTCGGATTTTCCGGCAACATGGACTCCTGCATTACGATCCGTACCATCGTCTTTAAGAATGGTAAAGCCTATGTCCAGGCGGGGGGCGGCATTGTGTGGGACTCTGTACCCGAGAACGAATACCAGGAATCGGTCAACAAGGCGAAGGCGCTGCTTACCGCAATCCGTACGGCGGAGATGATGTTTCCGCCGCAGCCGAAAGCCGACGCCATAATTAATCAAGACTATCTTTACGAATATACCCCGAGAGGATAAAAGAGAGGAGAAGGACGATGAACGGACAGGAAACGGTACAAAACGGGTTGGGTCGGCTGATTGAAGGGCAAAGTTTGAACCGGCAGGAGGCGCGCGGTATTATGGAAGCGATCATGAGCGGGGAATCGACGCCCGCGCAGATCGGCGGATTACTGACCGCGCTGCGGATCAAGGGGGAAACCGTGGAGGAAATTACAGGTTTCGCGGAGGCCATGCGGATGCATGCCAGCCGCTTGAACACGGAAACCCGGCAGCTTCTGGATACTTGCGGAACGGGAGGCTCTGGCATTCACAAGTTCAATATATCGACGACCTCGGCCATCGTGGCCGCCTCGGTTTCCGTTCGGGTGGCAAAGCACGGGAACCGATCGGCATCCGGACGCGCGGGTAGCGCCGATGTGCTTGAATCGCTGGGCGTGAACATCCAGTTGAGTGCCGAGCAGGCTAAACGTTGTCTGGATGACATCGGTATCTGTTTCCTGTTTGCTCAGCTTTATCATCCCTCGATGCGTCATGCGGCTGCCCCCCGCAAAGAACTCGGAGTAAGAACGGTGTTCAACATGCTGGGGCCGCTTACGAACCCGGCCGGAGCGGATCGTCAAGTGCTGGGCATTTACGATCGGAACAAGACGGAAACGATCGCTAGAGTATTGCGCGAGCTGGGCTCCAAACGGGCGTTAGTCGTCACAAGTGCGGAAGGACTTGATGAGATCAGCATCTCGTCGTCCACCCGGGTGTCGGAGCTGAAGAACGGGGAAGTTGTGACCTATGAGCTGACGCCGGAACAGCTGGGACTCAGAACGTATCACCTAACGGAGATGATGGGCGGAGACCCGGGGACGAATGCCGACATTATCCGGCGGGTGCTTCAGGGAGAGCAGGGGGCTTACCGCGATGTAGTGCTTGCTAATGCGGGTGCCTGCATTTATGTATCGGGGCTTGCGGACAGCATCCGTGAAGGGGTCGTTATCGCTGCGGAATCGATTGATTCCGGCAAGGCGTACAGTAAATTGGAACAGCTTATTCAAACAACGGGGGAACTGAGCTATGTATCTTGATCGGATTGTAGAGACGAAAAAACAAGAGGTCGCACGCCTGGGTTCGAGCTTCAATCTCGCCGAGGTGGAGCGGAAAATATCAGCCATGGAGCCGACGCGCGGATTTTACCGCGCGTTGACGGAAGGACGCAAGCGCGAGTTAGGCTTGATTGCCGAGGTGAAGAAAGCCTCGCCTTCCAAAGGTCTGATCCGACCGGATTTTCATCCGGTTCGGATTGCCGAAAGCTATGCCGAGGCCGGCACGGATTGCATCTCGGTGCTGACGGATGAACTCTACTTCCAGGGAAGTCCGGCGTATTTGTCCGCGATTCGCGAAGCCGTCGATGTCCCATTGCTCCGCAAAGACTTCATCATTGACGAGCGACAAGTATATGAGGCGCGGATGATGGGTGCGGATGCGGTGCTGCTTATTGCGGCAATTTTATCCGATGCCCAGTTGCAAAGTTATATACAGACCGCAATGGCGATCGGGCTGGATGTTCTCTTGGAAGTCCATGACCGCGAGGAGTTGGAGCGTGCGCTCGGTCTTGGCACTGCCAAGTTGATCGGGATTAACAATCGGAATCTGCGGACGTTCGAGACTTCGCTCGAGACAACATCTTCTCTTGCGGAACTGGTTCCGTCTGACGTAACTCTGATCAGTGAGAGCGGGATACAATCCAGGGAAGATATTGAATATCTGATACAAGCAAAAGCGAAAGGCGTACTTATCGGAGAAACGTTTATGCGTAAAGAGCGGGTGGAAGAGGGGATTTACGAGTTGCTGGGGCCGATAACGAACGGTTCAGGGACTCGGGGTCCCGAAGGGAGTTTGTCTCGGAATGGGTAAACCAAGCGTAAAAATTTGTGGACTTCAAAGCGTTGAAGTGCTAAAATCTATGATAAACTTGCCGATTGATTACATCGGATTCGTTTTTGCCAGAAGCAAGCGCCAGGTCAGCGGGAATCAGGCTGCCGAACTGGCTGCCGTGCTGGGGACTTGGCAAAGCGGCAAAATCCCGGAAAGCGTCGGCGTGTTCGTGAATCCTTCCATGGAAGAGCTTGAGGCGATTCTGTCTTTGACACCACTGGACATCGTACAGCTGCACGGCACGGAAAGTCCGGAGTTTTGCCGGGAAGTCAGGGAACAACTCGGAGTTAAAGCATTCAAGGTTCTCTCGGTGAAGCCGGACGGAACGCTGCATGGGGGACAGCCCGTTGAAGACTATGAAGACGTCATCGACGGGCTGCTGCTCGACACATATGATCCTCATTACGGAGGAGGTTCGGGAGTAGCTTTTGCCTGGGAACAGGCCGAGCCTTACCGATTGTGGGCCAAAGAGCGGGGAATCCCTTTTTTGGCCGCAGGCGGACTGCATCCGGGCAATGTGGGTGAACTGCTTGAGGTCATGTCTCCTGACGGCGTAGACGTGTCCAGCGGCGTAGAAACTGACGGAATCAAAGATCTGACTAAGATAACAGCATTTGTGGAGAGGGTGAAGGGGAACATGACGCTGAATAAACAGGTACCCGACGAACATGGCCGTTTTGGACCTTTCGGAGGACGTTATGTGCCGGAAACGCTAATGAACGCTTTGATCGAGCTTGAGGAATCGTACCGTAAATTTCAAGATGATCCCGAATTTCAGGCGGAAATCGATTATTTGCTGAAGCAATATTCCGGACGTGAGACCCCGTTGTATTACGCGGAGCGTCTGACTGAACATCTGGGCGGCGCGAAAATATATCTCAAACGCGAAGATTTGAATCACACCGGGGCTCATAAAATCAATAATGCGATCGGTCAAGGGATTCTAGCCAAGCGGATGGGCAAACGCAAGGTGATTGCCGAGACGGGAGCTGGCCAGCATGGCGTGGCTACGGCGACTGTGGCGGCTTTGCTCGGACTGGAATGCAAAGTGTTCATGGGCGAAGAGGATACGAAACGCCAGCAACTCAACGTATTCCGTATGAAGCTGCTGGGCGCCGAGGTCGTTCCTGTGCTATCGGGAACCCGTACGTTAAAGGATGCTTGTAACGAGGCGCTTCGCTACTGGGTGAGCAATGTGCACGACACGTTCTACATTCTTGGCTCGGCGACCGGACCCCATCCTTATCCGATGATGGTCCGCAATTTCCAGCGGATTATCGGCGACGAGACGCGCCGGCAAATCCTGGAGGCGGAAGGTCGTCTGCCGGATATGCTGATTGCCGCGGTCGGGGGAGGCAGCAACGCGATCGGCATGTTTTATCCGTTCGTGGAGGATACCGACGTTCGTTTGGTCGGTGTGGAAGCCGCCGGTAGAGGTGTGGAAACGGAATATCACGCCGCGACGATGACCAAGGGAACCAAAGGCGTATTCCAAGGCTCCATGAGCTATTTGCTTCAGGATGCCCACGGGCAGGTTCAGCCGGCTCATTCGATTTCGGCGGGTCTGGACTACCCCGGAATCGGACCGGAGCACTCTTATTTGAAAGACATAGAGCGGGCCCGGTATTATCCGATTACAGACCGGGAGGCGCTGGATGCTTTGCAGCTGCTCAGCCGTCAGGAAGGCATTATACCTGCGCTGGAATCTGCGCATGCCGTTGCTCAGGCCGTCAAGCTCGCACCGGAGATGGGAAGGGATAAACTGATCGTCATTTGCTTGTCCGGACGCGGCGATAAAGACGTGGAGTCGATTATGGCTTATACCGAAGGAGGCGCTGAGCTATGAACGGAGCTGCTGTGAACTTGATGGAGAAGACATTTTCCGACCTGAAGGCTAAGGGTGAAACCGCCCTGATCCCGTTTATTTCTGTCGGAGATCCTGATCCGGAAACAACCGTCGATATTATCGTAGAGCTGGAGCGCGCCGGAGCGGATGTTCTGGAACTCGGCGTTCCTTACTCTGATCCTTTAGCTGATGGCCCGGTCATCCAGCGGGCCTCGGAGCGGGCGCTGGTACGCCAGATTACCATTGAGTCGTGCATCGATACGGCTCGAAAAGCCAGAGAACGCGGCGTGAACATGCCGTTCGTATTGTTCACTTACTACAATCCGGTATTGCAAACCGGATTGGACCGGTTCTTCGGTCTGCTGCAGGAAGCGGGCATCAGCGGTCTCATTATCCCGGATCTTCCGTTCGAAGAGTCGGAAGAGGTTCTGAGACTGGCCGACCAGGCTAATATCCTGCTCGTTCCGCTGGTAGCGCCTACGTCAAGCAGCAGAATTTCGATGATCCTTTCCCGTGCCAGAGGATTTGTCTATTGCGTCTCCTCCTTGGGGGTAACCGGGGAGCGGAGCGCTTTTCACCAGAATGTGGATGAGTTTATTCAATCGGTGAGAGCGCAGACTAAATTGCCTGTGGCCGTCGGTTTCGGAATCTCGAATAGAGAGCAGGCGGAACGGTTCGCGAAAATTTGCGACGGTGTTGTCGTCGGCAGCGCGATTGTACGCAAGATCGAAGAAAGCCTGCCATTGCTGGAAAACGAAGCAACGAAGGAACAAGGGTTGTTGCAAATTCGTGACTTTGTGGCACAATTAAAGATAAAAAATTAACCAAACCGGGCTATTTGCCCGGTTACTTGGAATGAGGGAGGAAATACACATGTTGCCCAAACCCCAAATCGTCAATTTGCCGGTCTATCAGCCGGGGAAACCGATCGAAGAGGTCAAGCGCGAGCTTGGACTCGAAGAAGTTATTAAGTTAGCCTCCAACGAGAACCCTTACGGCTGCTCTCCTAAAGCCCGTGCGGCGATAGAAACTGAACTCAGCAATCTCAGCCTTTATCCGGACGGCAGCGCCGCTGAATTGACCGAAGTATTGGCGGGTCATCATGGCGTGAACCGGGATCAGATTATTTTCGGCTGCGGCTCCGATGAAATTATCGCGTTGATTACTCGTGCGTTCTTTTTGCCGGGGGATGAAACCATCATGGCGGATTCGACATTCTCGGTATACAAAAGCAATGCCGATATCGAAGGTGCTGTCAGCATCGAGGTGCCGCTTCAGAATGGAACTCATGATCTCCAGGCGATGCTGGGAGAGATCGGGGAGAAGACAAAGGCGGTCTGGATCTGCAATCCGAACAACCCTACGGGAACGATTGTTTCGAATGCCGAATTGATTTCTTTTCTGGATCAGGTGCCGGCCAATGTGCTGGTCGTTCTGGATGAAGCTTACGCGGAGTATGTTACGGATCCGGATTATTCGAACGGCATCAAGCTGCTGTCCCAATACCCTAATCTGATTGTTCTGCGGACTTTTTCGAAAATTTACGGTTTGGCTTCCTTACGGATCGGATACGGGGTTGGTCAACCGAACGTTATCAAGCTGATCAATCAGGTGCGCGAGCCGTTCAATACGTCGCGGATCGGCCAGGTTGCCGCCAAGGCGTCGGTAACCGATCATGCATTTGTATCCGAATGCCGGGAGAAAAACCGTGAGGGCATCGAATATTTGTATAAACAATTTGATCGGATGCAGCTGTCCTATTTTCCGGCACACGGCAATTTCATTATGGTCGATGTCAAATCTCCGGCCGTAGAGATGTTCCAGTCCCTGCTCAAGCTGGGCATCATCGTTCGGTCGGGATTCGGAAAGTATCCGAATCATATCCGTGTTACGGTGGGTTCTGCGGAACAAAACGCCAAGTTTATCGCTGCTCTGGAGCAAGTGCTGTCCGGGCAAGGGGCACGCGTCTAATTTGCCATTTTACTAAACAGAAATCGAGTGAACAATATGACAATTAAAGTAGCTGTTTTCGGAGTAGGCCTGATCGGCGGATCCCTGGCGCTTTGCCTTAAAGGCAAGCCGGGGATCACGGTGATCGGGCATAGCCACCGTCCGGGCTCCTTGAACCGGATGATTGAGCGCGGGGTCGTGGATGCCGCCACTCTTTCCATGGAAGAGGCAGCGGCGGACGCCGACTTTATTTTTTTGTGCGTGCCGGTCGGGAATCTGGAAGAATATCTGGAGAAGCTTTACTCGCTTCCGCTAAAACCGGGCTGCATAATCACGGATGTTGGCAGCACGAAAGCTTCGGTCGCGGAATGCGCCCGCAGACTATCCAAACCGGATATTCATTTCATCGGGGGCCACCCGATGGCGGGGTCGGAGCGTTCGGGCGTGGATGCGGCATCCACATTGCTGTTTGAGAACGCCTATTATGTGCTGACACCGTCACCCGACGTACCGGAAGAGGCTTATTCGCGTTTGGAGCAACTGCTCGCGTACACGAGAGCCCAAATCGTCCGGGTCGATCCGGTGATGCACGACCAAATCGTCGGTGCAATCAGCCATTTGCCGCATATCATTGCGGTGGCGCTGGTCAACCAGGTGTGCGATTACAACGGTACCAACGGTTTGTATCGTACGCTGGCTGCAGGCGGATTCCGCGACATTACGCGTATCGCATCAAGCGACCCGCTGATCTGGAGGGATATCCTGCTCAGCAATAGAGACGTGCTATTGTCTCTGCTTAGGGATTGGAATGATGAGATCGGCAGTTTTATCGGACTTCTGGAGGGACAAGACGGCGAGGGAATCAGGCAAGCGTTTGAAAAAGCCAACCTGTTCCGCGGCGAGCTGCCTGAACGGAGAAAGGGTGCGATCACTTCCTTGTTCGATCTGTATATCGATGTACCGGATACGCCGGGGATCATCGGACAGATCGCCACAGAGCTTGGCGTTCGCCACATCAACTTGAGCAATATGCAAATCATTGAAAGCCGGGAGGACGTTCCCGGTGTAATGCGTCTTTCGTTCCGTCAGGAAGCTGATATGGAGCGGGCTAAAGAGCATTTGGATTCCTTAGGATATTCCGTATATGTATAGTTGTGCAGGGCTGTAAAAGCCCTGTATTTCGCAAAATGTAAACGCTTATAAAAAAGTGTTGACAGAATGAAAACGTATACATATAATAAAAGTACAGTATGGTTTCTCTCCACTCCTATCCAATATCTTTTGCTCGGTACTGAGCAAAGACCGCTTCTTGCGAAGCGGTTTTTTTTTGTCTTCTGAAGCTATTTGTAATGCGACTGTTGAACAACTTATTGGATATATCCAATGAGATAAGAGGTATCTCTTAGGCCCCCTAATAAAACTGGAGTCCTCCTACCCAAAAAATTTATACTAGAAGTAAGGGAGAGGATCCAGTATGGGGAAAAAGCGGAAAGAAGAAATCAAAATTCAAATCGTTAAAGAAGCATTGTCTGGAATTAAGGTGGGGGTGTTGGCCCGCATGTATGATTTGCATCCTGAAACCATTCGTTTGTGGGTTAAAGAGTATCGTGATTCAATTCCAACAGAAGAAATCCCTGCAACAGATGAGCATTTGCAAGAACTACGGCGACTGCAAGATGTTGAGCAACGCTATGAAAAGGCGGTTAAAGTGCTCGGGGAGAAGGAACTCGAAATAGAGATACTTCGTGAATTATTAAAAAAGCAGAACCCCGCTTATCCGAAAAATTCGAAATAGCAGAGCAATTTATTAAGCGGGGAGAAGCAGCAGCAGTCGTTCTGCGGATCATGGGACTCTCGGAATCCACCTATTACGATCGTAAAAAGCGGATGAGTGACCCGGAAAGACGTTCCAGAGCAAGACATAGTGGACGTCCAGCGCCCGGATACTCATATACTTTTAACGGAGAACAAGTAAGTGACGACCAAATTAACAGTTGGCTTCTTGAGCTTATTGAGGGTGAGGAGCATGTTTATGGCTACAAATTTCTTGGACATTGCATCCGTGACCGATATAACGTAAGGCTGAATAAAAAGAAATCCCATCGCTTATGCAAGGAACTAGGGATCCTACAAAAAGCACGCCAACGTAAGCCGGCCCATCCACGGAGATTACCGAAAAATCGGGTGGTCACAGGATCGAATCAATTGTGGCAAATGGATATTAAGTATGGTTATGTAATCGGACGCGAACGGTTCTTTTTTGTACTTAGCATTATTGATGTATTTGATCGTGTCGTGGTTGGTCAATATAGGGGTCCTGTGTGTGAGGCAAAACATGCCGTGCAGACGCTTTGTCATGCATTGCAGAAGCGCATACAGCCAGGAGAACCCATGCCTGTAATTCGCACAGATAACGGGCCGCAATTTGTAAGTAAATTATTTGGGGATATGTGCGAGAGTCTGGAACTCATTCATGAAAGAATACCGCCACGCACACCAAACATGAATGCTTACATTGAATCCTTCCACAGTGTACTTGAGCGACATTTATTCAGTCTAAGAGACTTCATGACTTTTGAGGAAGCTTACGAGGCTTTAGATGGTTACATGGACTTTTACAACAACAGAAAAATGCATGGCAGTTTAAAAAGAATGCCTCCTGCGGTATTTTCTGTTTGGGTTAAAACGCAGGAGGATACGTCTGAATTTCATAAAGCGATGTAATTGTTTGAAATAGTGAGCTATTATGCGAACGAGCCATTTTTGGTGGGTAAGACTCCGGATTTAAGGGGCCTAGCCGGTTTTGTACGGATGTTTGGAGTTTAATTGGAAATTTCCAATATGAATAGATCAAAAGGGCTGTATAGGAGCTGTTGCTTGATGGTTCATTGGAAATATCCAATCAAAACGCCAGATCGAAGCGAATAGGGTCATATTCATTGGAAATATCCAATCAAAACGCCAGATGGAAGCGATAGGGTCACTTTCATTGGAACAAATCCAAACAAACCGATGGAGCGAGGCGTTACGGATCATTTCTATCGGAAAAATCTAATCAGAAGGCGAATCTATATCTATTGCTGTGAAATTAGAATGTCAGTGTAGAATGATTTACAATAGACGGAAGACGAATTTTTGAGCTGGAGGTTGATACTATGGATTTGGGACTGCAGCATAAAAAGGCGATTATTACCGGAGGCAGCAAGGGAATCGGACTAGCGACGGCGACTACGCTGGCATCCGAGGGGGCGCAAGTGGCTATCGTGGCACGTAATGAAGACAATCTGAGGGAAGCCGCGAAGTTGATTCAGGAAAAGACGGGCAACGCCCCAATATGGATTTCCGCAGACGTGTCCGTCCGTGAAGAAGCGGAACGGGCTGTTCAAGAAGCGGCGCAGCGGCTTGGCGGCCTTGATATTCTTATTAATAATGCAGGAACGTCGGCAGCCCGACCGTTTCCGGAGGTGGAGCATGATGCCTGGACAGCGGATCTGGATTTAAAGCTGTTTGGCGCGATTCATTTCTCGCGTGCGGCTTTACCGTTTTTGCGAAAGGCGGAAAATGGAGGAGCTATCGTGAATGTCACAGCGATCGGAGGCAAAACTCCTGGGGCCTCGTCCATGCCTACATCAGTAAGCCGGGCGGCCGGCCTGGCTTTGACCAAGGCGATGAGCAAGGATCTTGCAGGGGACGGCATACGGGTCAACGCGGTGTGCATCGGCTTAATTCGCAGCGATCAAATCGAACGAAAATGGAAATCGGCCGCACCAGAACTGGAATGGGAAGAGTTTGCCCGGGATCCGCGCCATGATATCCCGTTAGGCCGGATCGGTGAAGCGCAGGAGGCTGCGAATGTCATCGTTTTCCTGTCTTCGGGAGCGGCATCTTATATTACAGGGACTTCGGTCAATATTGATGGCGGGAAATCCACAGTATTATAAGCAATATAAGTAAATCAGCGGAGCATCTTAACGGAACAGTACATCTATAAGGCTGGAGGAACAGTTATGAATATTGGCGCCATTGAAGCAGGCGGTACAAAAATGGTATGTGGTATCGGGAACGAACAGGGGGAGATTCTGGACCGGGTCAGCTTTCCGACCACTCAGCCCGAAGAAACTTTGGCGCATATCATCGGCTATTTTTCGGATAAACCGGTTAGCGCGATCGGGATCGGCAGTTTTGGTCCCATCAATATAGATCCTAACAGCCCTCAATACGGACATATTACGACGACGCCGAAGCCGGGGTGGGGAAATTTCGATTTCTTAGGGACTATGAAAGACAAATTCCCGGTGCCTTATGGCTGGGATACGGACGTAAACGCGGCAGCGCTGGGTGAAGCGACATGGGGCGCGGCAAAAGGTTTGGACAGCTGCGTATATTACACGATCGGAACCGGGATCGGTTTGGGCATCGTGGCGGAAGGCCGAGGAATTCACGGATTGGTACACCCGGAAGGCGGACATATTCCGGTAAAACATCATCCCGAGGATACGTTTCAAGGCGGCTGCCCTTATCACGGTGATTGTCTGGAAGGTATGGCCGCAGGACCAACGCTGGAGCTGAGATGGGGAAAACCAGGCAGTGAGCTTCCGGATTCACACCCTGCGTGGTCGCTTGAAGCCTATTATATTGGCCAGGCCGTTACGACCACCATTCTAACCTTATCTCCTAAAAAGGTGATTTTGGGAGGAGGAGTGATGGGACAGAGTCACCTTTTCCCGCTGATTCGCTTGGAGGTGCAAAAGAACCTGCAAGGTTATGTCAGCGCTGCTGAGCTGGGCGCCGACATTGACCGGTACATTGTTCCGCCGGGGCTGGGAAATGACGCCGGCCTGAAAGGTGCGCTTGTTCTGGGACTCCAGGCATTGAAGCGCACCTAATCGGCAGGTCATCACTGAAATGTGACACCTGGACTATATAAAATATAGTCCATACATATAAGGGAGCTGAACGGTAGTTGGATTTTCGCTCAGACCTGTTGGCTTAAGAACCGGACTTTCCGGGTCGAACAGCACCGAGCATAACTCGGAGTTCCCGTTGATCGGGATAGTGTGATCCCCTATACGGAGTTCGAATTGGCTGTCCGTCAGGACGGAAATGACCGGCTTGTCCGGCTGGCCGTCTTCCGAGAATCCAGCCTGGGTGATCAAAGCGGCTGCATCGACGATCATCACGGTTCCAGCGTTGTTCTGATTGTCGGGACGAACCTGGAATGCTTGTTGAAGCACTTCCGACAAAACTGCATCATGCCAGGGTAAAATGGCCGTAAGCTCATCCAACCGGAAACGGGAAACCGCATCGGAGATCAGCAATGGCATGGCCTCCGGGTTACCGGCCCACTCCAGCAGATGGCCGTTGCGAAGGACGTCCGCATCGGCTGTCGGAGGTGCCCCGGTAACAGGAATTTCAACCTCCGGAACTTCCGGATCCATCGGAACCGCAAATACCCCCATAGCTATGATCTGACCGGTCAGGGACTCTACGACCCGGATGTGCTGCCGGAGTCCGCTAACACCTGCGTACGGGGCTGAGCCTATAAATTGCTGTAATTTCTGGAGACTCCATTCAATCGTTGCAGGCCGCTGCTGTAGCAGATTATGTACATTAAATATATCTTCCGGTATCATGTCGCGGACGGTCGCTGTCGCTGATCCTGATCCTGTTTCTCCCGCAACCTCGAGCGGCTTGTCTGAATTTGATTTGATCACAAACTTGCTGGCTCTACCGAAGGCCAAGCTGCCTGCTCGGGTATAAAGCGAGCGCTCTCCCGAAATGAACAGCAGCGAAGCGCCTGAGCGCTCAGCGTGCTCCCGGCATTGATTCAGCAGTTCACTGGCAAGTCCCAAGCCTCGGGATTGGGGGTCCGTGCAAACGGCCCCCACCGAGAATGCAAGGATCCGGCCCGTCCCCGACTTAATTTGAACCGGAACCAAGCCCATAAAGGATACCAGGTTTCCAGCCGGGTCAAAAGCTCCGTACGAATGGCTTACCCCCGTCCGAAACAGGGTGGGGAAGAAAGCCCCCATATCCCCTTGCATCCCGCTGCGGAATACTTTATTCGCTAAAGCCGCAGCCTCGTTTAGTTCATTTTCCCTGACTATTCTGATTTCCATCATTCATCATTCCCTTTAGTTTTTTTTCCTTAATTTTAAAAAAGAGAGCCCTTTTATTTTTTTAATCCCTAGTTTCATGCTATAATATGGATTGATTGTTGGAAACCTGCTGTTATAGTCATATTTTAACCTTTTTAAACTAATAATTAAATTTTGTTACATATCAACCGCAACTTTTTGAATCCTGTTCGGTAATAATGAAAGAAGAATCGAACGGGAAGAAGCGCATGGATGGGCGAGGAGGATCGCACTCAGATGACGGATTCCCAAATGATTCGTGAGATCAAGGAAGGCAATACGGAGCTGTACTCGGAGCTGATGCGAAGGTACCAGCGCAAGATATTGGCCTTTGTATATCACATGTTGAAGAGCGCTCATCTGGAGTTGCTCGCAGAAGATATATGCTCGGAAACGTTCTATAAAGCATTCCGCAGTTTGGATTCATTTCGCGAAGTAGACGCTTCTTTCTCCACCTGGCTGTACACCATCGCAAGAAATACCGTACTCAGTGAGCTGCGTAAGCAGCGCAGTGCCAATGTACCGTTGGAAGAGAGCGGTTTCGTTCCGGTAGCACCCGGCGAGGCCATTCCTGAGCAAGCCGTTTTGCGGAGCGAAAAGGTTGGCAAAGTACGGGAAGCGATTAACAATCTGCCTGAAAAACAAAGGTCGGCTCTTATTTTACGCGAATACGACCAGTTGGATTATCAGGAAATCGCCAGCATTTTAGGACAAAGCGTCAGCGCAGTGAAATCTCTGTTGTTCCGTGCGCGGAGTAGCGTTAAAAGTCAGCTTGAACCCTACTTTTATGAACCGATTTACGAGCATTACGAGGGGATGAAAAGCAGATGAATTGTAGAGAGGCCCAAGAACTGTTCGGATTGATGCCGGATCTTCCGGATCGTCATCCACAGCGCAAAATGCTGGAATGGCATCTTTTGGGCTGCGAATCCTGCGCGGCTGAATATCACATCTGGATGGAAAGCCTGGAAGCTGTTCAAGCTTTGCCGATTGAAATCAGCGAAGAGCAGGCCGAAGCCGTGAATCGCAAAGTAATGGATCGCATTTATGCGGAATCCCCGTGGCTTGCCCCGGATATTCGGGACAAGGGTCATTCCAAACGTCTGCGCCGGCGTGTCTCGATATGGGCGGGTGTTTTCCTGGCCGTTTTCCTTTGCAGTACGCTGTTGTTCGCTATTGGGGGTTCTCTAAAGGGCAGTAATGAAGCCAGCAAGCCGACGACCGGAATCGTACCCGCCGCGGTGGCTGCTGCCGATACCGAGATTTCGAATGATTTCTTGTTTGCGTTACCGAGTGTATCGCGTGGAATCGTGGAGCCGTTCGTCGTTCAATTGGGGCCTGCATATCCGCAATACTGGATGCTTTTATCGGCGGCAGGGATGGCCTTGGCTTTCGTTTCCTGGAATGGGATTCGCCGTTCGAGAAGATAATGGCTTCCGTAACTAGCAGTGAACGCTTCCTCCGCAACGCCGCGGTGAGAAGCGTTTTTTGTTTTATTACATGTTATAATGAACTTCACGAGAATTCTTCATCAGGATTAGGAGGGGAAATCATGTTGGTGGGATTGGTACGTCATGGGTTGACCGATTGGAATGCGGCCGGAAGAATTCAAGGCCAAAGCGACATTCCGCTAAATGAAGAAGGCCGCAGACAAGCACGGCTTTTGGCTTCACGTCTGCTTGATGAAAAGGAGTACCATTGGAATTATGTCATTACGAGCGGTTTGATGCGCGCGGAAGAGACAGGAAAAATTATTGCCGATAAACTGGACATCCCTCTCCTTGAACCCGATTCACGGATTAAAGAAAGAGCTTTTGGTCAGGTTGAAGGCTTGACGGCTCTGGAGAGAGAGGCGAAGTGGGGTAAGGATTGGAACCTGCTTGAGCTCGGACAGGAAAAAGAAGAAGGAATCCGGGCCCGGGCGCTTGCTTTCCTTCAGGATCTGGAAGGGAAATACGGGGACAGTAATGTATTGGTCGTGACCCATGGAGGACTACTTGCCCAGTTGTTTACGGCATTATATCAAGATCAGTGTACCCAGCGGATTGGCAATCTATCGCTTACCGTCCTGGAGAAATCAGAGATGGAATGGGCGCTGCGATTATACAACTGCACCCGTCATTTGGAAGAGATCATAGAAGAATCGAAGTGAAATATTCAAGCAATCCGGCAATCGTCCGGGTTGCTTTTTTTTATGCTGCCGAATAAATGCCGAAAAAATTCCCATAATGGTAGTAAAACGGCGAGGCGGTTAGGATATGAATCTGGCGGATATGCTTACATTTGCCGACATCGGACAGCTCAGCAGAATAGCAAACCATTACCAATGCGAATGCAACGGGAATTCCAAGCACGAATTGATTCAATCCATTCTACAGACGATCGGGCGAAGGGAATTTATAGAACACCATGTAGAGGGAATGAGTTTGGAAGATTTGCGGTTCCTGAATGGGTTGATCTTTGACGGACGCCGCCAATTCAGTTTGGAAGAATTGATCGCCTGTGCCCAGCAGTCACGTTTTACGGAAGATGCCAGAGAACGGGAAAGCCCGAGAGATGTCATCGCCAGATTCAGGCAGCGGGGATGGTTATTCCAGGGGATGACCCACAACACACGTTATTTGTTCGAGGTACCCGAAGATTTGAAGCGGCGTTTCCGTGAAGCCCTGGAGAACCGGTTCAGATCCGAACTCATGACCGCAAACGGAGAGCCGGCGATGTACCGGGAAGAGCCCGAACTGCTCTCCGAGGATTTGATCCTGTTTTTGCGCTATGTGCAGGAGCATGAGATTCCTCTTAACAACGAAGGGGTGATGTATCGCCGGAATCAACTGCAGATTCTGGAAAAGCTCCATATTTCAGAAGCACTTGTCGGTAAAGGATGGCGTTTCGGATACGGCCGCCGTTTTAAGGATTACCCGAACCGGCTTTCCTTATTGTACGACTACGCCAGTCATTGCGGATGGATCCGGGAAAATACGGACCGTTTAATCCTGACGACGGCGGGAGAGACATTTTTGGCGGAGGAAAGACGCGAGCCGATGATGCAGTTCGTCTACTTTTGGTTAAGACTTTATAAAGGGCCTATCCCTAACTTGCTCTCTTTGGCATATTGGATTGAACGCTGCTCCAGAGAGTGGGTAACCGCATCCTCGCTGTATGACAGGATGTCGTCCCTGATCAAGCCTTTCTTCTATGATTCGCCGGAATCCATTTTCGAGGAACGCATTTTGAGAATGATGCTTCATTTGGGGATGGTAAGGCTCGGAGAAGACGGCCAGGGGGTAAGGTACGTGCAGACGACTCCATTCGGAAAGTCCGCAGTACATAAGCTGCTCAAAGGCTAACACGTTTACCTTAACGCCGTTGACAACTGTCGTGGGTATTGTTAAAATCACTCCCAATTAAGGTAGCAGTTCATAACCAGGGGAGAGTGGTCGGCATGTTGCTGGGATATCAAGGGAAAAAGCCTTTGCTCGATAATTCGGTATTTGTAGCGGACGGAGCTAAGATAATTGGCGACGTCAAAATAGGCGCAGAATCTACGATTTGGTACAATGCCGTGCTCCGAGGCGACTTGGCCGGTATTTCCATCGGGAAGCGCAGCAATATTCAAGACGGGGCAATCGGTCATGTTAATACCAATCAACCGTTGATCGTTATGGATGATGTCTCGGTAGGCCACGGGGCAATCATCCATGGCTGCACGATAGGCCAAGGCACATTAATCGGTATGGGGGCGATCGTCTTAAACGGCGCCGAGATCGGTGAATATGCTTTAGTAGGAGCAGGTTCTCTAGTTACGGAAAACAAGATTATTCCACCCTATACTCTTTCCTTGGGTTCACCGGCCAGAGTCGTTCGCGAGCTGACCGAGGAGGATCTGCTGCGAATGAAATTAACGGCGGAGAGCTATGTGGTGAAAGGAAAAGAATATAGGATCTCTTAACAATGGGTTGGAGGTGCATCCTATGGATCAGATGAAGGTTACTTATGAAGCAATGCTCAGTTTGGCGGCGGAGATGGTATGGGACGAGGCGTTACGCAAACATCGGTCGGAGCAAATTTACAGCGAGATCGACAACGCTCTGGCAAAAGGCGATGAGCTGGCCTTCCGGCTTCTTACGGATGAACTGAAGACATTGGAAAAATAAAAAGAAATGCCCGAAGGCATTTCTTGGGCTGCCGGGAAAGTCTCGGCAGCTATTTTTTTAAGGTTTAATCGAATCTGCGAATGGATGGCAGCGACAGGACCAACAGAACAGTCAGGATACCCATCCCGGAGAAAAGAGTCATGGTCTCCGTTCCGCCGATATGATCGGCCAACCACCCGATGGCGATATAGCCTAGCGGGAGCAGGGCGAACGATCCCAGCATATCGAGGCTGGCTACGCGGCCGAAGGCCTGCTCCGGTACGAGTTCCTGGAGGCTCGTCTCCCAGATCAGTCCGAACATCATAATGCCGAATCCCTCCAGAGCAAAGAGGGCGCAAAGACCGATCGCCGACGTGGTAAAGGCCATCAGAAACAGGGCCAAACCGCTTAGGAAGGCTCCGCCGTAGGCTAAGAGGCCACGACGGCGCCATTGGCTGCGCGTACCGAACAGTAGTCCGGCGAGGATCGCACCGGCACCCGAACAAGTTACGGCGATGCCATATATGTAAGGGGTCATTTCAAGGTGGACTTTAAATAACCACGGAATGAGGACGATCACCAATCCGCCGTAACAAATATTAATGAAGGAAAATGCCAGAATCGTAACCCAAAGCCATGGATTGCTTTTGAGGACGTTTATGCCTTCCGCAAAATCTCCCTTAATATCGGAGCTCTGCTTGATCTCCTTTTTATGGGCTGGAATCAGCCTGCGCAGGAATAAGAGACATCCGAAAGAAGCGGCGTAGGTCAAAGCGTCGAGCCCGATTCCCCAGCCCGCGGACAGAAAGGTCACCAGCAGTCCGCCAAGGGAAGGGCCGATCAGCCGGACGGCCTGGTTGCTGATCTGGGTCAATGCATTGGCGGAATTGCGAATATCGGGTGTAAACACACTGGCCCGCACAGCGGCATATGCCGGCTGAAAAAGGCCGTCCATCATCCCGTATAAGGCAACGAGCACAAACAGAATGCCGATGGACAAGCTGTCGGTAAACAAAAGAATGGCGATAGCCATCATCAAGACGAAGCGCGCCGCATCGGTGAAGAGCATGATGCCGGTCCGGTTATAACGGTCCACGATCCATCCGGACACGGGGAGCATCAAAATGTTGGGGAGCATGTACGTGGCCATAATAAAGCCCATAATGGTCGTCGATCCGGTAATGGTATAAACGACTACCGGAAGAATAATCATCGTAACGGAGCTGCCTAGGAAAGAAATCAGCTGCCCAAGCCAAAGGAAGGGGAATGGTCGGGATTGCCGGAAAGGCGCGGCAAACTGGTCTATAAATTTTATCCTTCCGGTTGCCCGGGGCTGGCTTTGTGTTTCAATTTCCATAAAAGGGACTCCTCCATAAGCGCTTTTTTCTATATATTATAAAGTAAAGATAATAGGAGGGGGATTTTTTTATGAAATTCAGCGAAGTGGAACCCGAGACATGGGAAGAACTGAGCCCATACCTGGATACATGCTTGATTCCTGTTACCGGCCTTACCGGAGAAGAAAAACCGTATGAAGTGACGGGGGCTTTGGAAAGGCTAAGAGATATCATGGATTGGGTGGAGCTCCCTTTCCAGGGGAGAGTTGTCACATATCCTTCTTTTCAATACGGACGGGAAGAGATTGCCGAACAGATCAATTCGGTTTGCCGTAAAGTCAAGAGTTCCGGTTTTGCTTTCGCTATCGTGATCTCTGAAAATGTGGAATTTACATCGGATGTGCTGCCGGACGCCGATCTGATCATTACTCCGGGCCGTTATTCACCTAATGACAACCGTGCGGCGACTCTGGAGGTCAAAGGTCAAATTCAACAAATGTGGCAAACTGGCCGCAAGTAATGATTGTGACAAATTATCGACATTTTCAGAAGGGTTAGCTCCCGGAAGGTGGAAAAGATGTGTCAAATTCTTGACGCTCTTAGAAGGCTAATATATTATTAATATGTCTTACACATAAGTGTGATTAATGTCATTGAAATGGAGAAAGAATTGGCTGGCAAAGGGGGTTGAAGACAGTATGAGCAATCAGCACGAAGAGCATGAATCATCGCATAAACCGCCCGTACGTAAGGAAATGTCCCGTCGGCAGTTTCTTACATATACTCTGGGAGGCGCTACCGCTTTTATGGCAGCCGGTGTGACGCTTCCGATGGTTCGTTTTGCCGTGGACCCTATTCTGCAGAAGAAAGGCGAAGGCGCTTTTGTAAAAGTGGTCGAAATCAGCAAAATTACGAGCGAACCGCAGGAATTTACATTCGAACTGAAACAGCAGGACGGATGGTACTTAAGTACGGCGAATCTCACGGCCTGGATCCGGAAGGACGAGAGCGGGAAAATTTATGCGCTTTCACCGATCTGTAAGCATTTGGGCTGCACAATCGGCTGGAACAACGACAAGAATTTCCCGGACGAATACCACTGTCCGTGCCATGGAGCGCATTATACGAAGGAAGGCAAACAGCTTGCCGTTGCGTCGAAACCGCTCGACGAGTACAAGGTAATGCTGAAGGACGACTGGGTCTATTTGGGCGAGATTATCCCGAATACCATTGTGAAATAAGGAGGCGTAGATTCAGATGTTTAAAAATGTGTACAACTGGATTGACGAACGTCTTGATATCACGCCGATCTGGAGAGATGTTGCCGATCATGAAGTACCGGAACATGTCAATCCGGCGCATCATTTCTCGGCGTTCGTATATTGCTTTGGCGGCTTGACGTTTTTTATTACGGTAATCCAGATTCTTTCGGGGATGTTCCTGACGATGTACTATGTTCCCGATATCATTAATGCTTACAACAGTGTCGAGTATCTGCAGACCCAGGTCGCGTTCGGACAAATCGTCCGCGGGATGCACCACTGGGGAGCGAGCTTGGTCATCGTGATGATGTTCCTGCATACGCTGCGCGTGTTCTTCACCGGCTCTTACAAAGCGCCGCGCGAAATGAACTGGGTAGTGGGCATGCTCATCTTTTTCGTTATGATCGGACTCGGTTTGACGGGATACTTGCTTCCTTGGGACAATAAGGCTTACTTTGCGACCAAGGTTACACTGGAAATTGCGAATTCGATTCCCGTATTGGGACCGATACTTAAGGAACTGCTGCAGGGCGGTACAATTGTCGGCGCCGAAACGCTTACCCGTTTCTTCGCCATCCATGTGTTCTTCCTTCCTGCCGTGCTGTTGATCCTTCTGGTTGGACACTTTATTATGATCCGCAGACAGGGGATTTCCGGTCCTCTGTAAGATGTAATAGAGCGCTAGAAGGTAAACTGTGATCATTTCAACAAATTGAGAAGGGAGGCATTTACATGGCTCATGGAGACAAATCGAAACAGGAAAAAGTCGTATTTGTCGGCGATTCACGGGTCCGCAGAGGAAAAGGGTTCATTACTCCTCCCGACTATACGGCCTATCCGGGTAAATCGGAGGCCTTCATTCCAAACTTTCTGCTCAAAGAATGGATGGTTGGGGTTGTCGTTCTTGTCGGGTTTCTAGTACTGACGATTTCGGAACCGGCACCGCTCGGTTTTCCGGCCAATCCCAGCGCTTCGGTTATTCCGATGCCGGACTGGTACTTCCTGTTCCTGTATCAATATCTGAAATACCCTTATGCTTCCGGTGATTTTGTCGTATTGGGTACCCTTGGTATTCCTACCGTCGCTTTCGGGGGACTGCTGCTGGCTCCGTTCCTGGACCGCGGCAAAGAACGGCGCTTTTACAAACGTCCGATTGCATCGGCACTCATGTTTCTGTCGCTGATTTCCCTGGTGTACTTGACGAACTTTGCATGGACGCATTACAAGCATGAACTTGAAGCTTCGGGAACTGAGCCGGAACATATCCAGCGTGAAGAAAAAGCGAGGGAGAACCGGGAGAAAGGTCTGCCGACCTCAAGCGGAACGAAGCAGGAAGAAGTCGCGATCGTGGATAAGGACGATCCGGCGATGGAAGCCTATAAGACTGCAACGTGTATTTCTTGTCACGCAGCCGACCTAAAAGGCGCGGGCGGTCCTTCGCTTCGCGGAGTTGGCGACAAGCATGATAAGGATGCTATCCTTGCCATCATTAAGGAAGGCTACAACGGCAAGATGCCACCGATGTACGACACGGCGATCAGCAACGGTCTGACCGACCAGGACATCGACCATTTGGCCGAGTGGCTTGCGAAACAAAAAACGGAACAGTAAAATAGTAGTAAACGAAAACCTGATCGTTTTGGCGGTCAGGTTTTTTTTAGATTTTACATAGGGAAAAGGGGTAGAGGTTTGAAATTATCACTCTTCTGGAGCCGTTCATTCTTATCTTCGCGGCTGCTGTTGTGGCCTTTGTTTATTTGTAATCTACTTGGTACGATCTACGGATACATATGGTATGAAAGCCAATTGCGGGACACCTGGGTAAATCATCCGAAATGGCAGCTTGTTTTCGTTCCGGACAGCCCGACGGCAAGTCTTTTCTTTACATTGGCTCTGTTGTTCCTTCTGTTTCCTGCCCAACTGGGAAAATATCATTTTCTCCGCACTCTAATTGAAGGATTGGCTGTAGTGACCAGCGTGAAATATGGAGTATGGGCAGTCAGTATGATTTTTGGCGGATATGCTCAAGGCGGGGAGTTGGTCTGGCAGGACTGGATGCTGGTCGCTTCCCATTTGGCTATGGCCGTCGAAGCCCTATTGTATGTCCGATTGTTCAAATTTGGGACAAGCATGCTGCTGTGCGCGGGTGCCTGGACGCTGCTTAACGATGCGGTAGACTATATGTTTGAAGTATATCCCTGGCTGCCGCAGCCGCTGTGGGATGACGTTCCGGCTGTCATGGTCTTTACCATTTGCCTGACCTTGGCCAGTGTGGGAGCCGGCTGGCTGGCCCTCAGAGGCGCTAAAAGAAATAGGATCAGCCGAGTTCAATAGATCATCTTAATTGGACCCAAGTTCTAAGGTTGGACAGCCCGCCATACCATGGTGGTAGGGAGGGGATTGTCCGTGAATAATGCAATTAGGAAAATTATATTGTATTCGTTACTGGGTATTTCATTTATGCTCGGCGGATTGCTGCCATATGGCGCCGGATCGGTCGCAGCCGCCTCTGATTCGCCAAAGGAAACTACCAAAGGCTTGGTACAGGGGGATAAGGAGAAGCTGGCCCTATTCGAGCAAGCGGCCGAAGAACTGTATCGGGATATGCAAGAGGGGAATACGCAAGGGGCTCATCAGCAAATGGAGCGTTTGACCGACTCTCTGGAGGGACTCTCTTTTAAAGGGCTGACCTCGGTTGAGGGAATACATGCCCTGGCGGAGAGCATCATAGATGTCCGTGAGACGCTAGCTAGGGCAGAGGTCTCTCCCGAAGAATGGGCTTCATCGTCCGCAAGGCTCAGATTGGCGGTAAACAGCCTAGCACATCAGGATAATGCGCTTTGGCTTCAATACTACAAAGTGATGGCTGATGATATGGAGAAGATGCACAGAGGCAGAACCAAGGGGAGTCCCGCTTTGTTTCGTGAGGCTTTTCTGGCTTTGCAGTCGCATTATGCTATGATCCGGCCCGCTGCGGTGATTCGCAAGGACGCTTCCGAAATCAACCGCTTCGATTCCTGGATGTCCTATGTCGAGCGGCTCAGCAATGATAAAGCTTGGGATGAGCCATCCGCAGGCAAGGCGGTGAGCCAAGGCGAAAGACTGCTCAAGGAGCTGTTTGGACGAAAAACGGGGGAACCCGTATTTTTGCCGATTACCGGATTCGGAAGCCCCTGGTACTGGAGCGTGCTGATCGGCGGGTGGATTGTGCTGGCGCTGGCTTATACCGGACTCCGGAAATACCGAGCCGACCAGACCGTAATGTCGGTTCATGCCAAAAAAGACAGGGCGGACAGCTACCGGTTTTAAAGAAAGTTTCAAAGTGCTTTATTATAAAAAAGACGCCGTTTAAGGCGTCTTTTCTTTGTTCCTGACATGATTTCATATAACCATGAACGGAACCCTTGTAGGATCTTCTATTCCTCCTTGAAGCCTTCTCCATGCACGTCATGCACATCGCTGATGATGATAAACGCCCGCGGATCGACCGATTTGGCGATCGCAGTGAGGCGTCTGATCTCCTGCCGGGATACGACGCAGTAAGCCATGTGCTTGGCTTGCTTAGAATAAGCGCCGATCGCCGGAATCAGCGTAACTCCGCGGTCCATGTCCCGTGTAACAATGTCCGCGATTTGCGGAGCATGGTCGCTGATGATCGTAAGCGCTTTGGCTGCGTAAGCCCCCTCCTGAATGAAGTCGATGACTTTGGAGGCGATAAATACGGCGACGAGGGTGTACAGTATATTTTCTTTGGCTACATAGAATAGAGACAAGCCGATAATGATGATATCGATCGTCAGGATGACCTGCCCCATGCTGAATCCGTATTTCCGCCCCAAAATCCGGGCAATAATGTCCGATCCCCCGGTTGTCCCGCCAAAGCGGAAAACAATGCCGAGCCCGGCTCCGAGAGTGACCCCGGCATACAAAGATGCCAGGATATAATCCGTTTCAAACGTCTCGATCCATCCGGAATCAATCATTTTTTCGAAAATCCATAGAAAGAACGAAAGCGACCCGATTCCGATTCCCGTATATATAATTTGGCGGCCGCCGAGGATTTTCCAACCCAGAAAGAACAGCGGGATGTTAATAACCAGGTTGGAAAGCGAGGGGGAAATCCCGAAAGCGTATTTGAGCAGGATGGTTATGCCCGTTACGCCGCCCTCCATCAATTGATTGGGTATAATGAAATAAAGAAGCCCGAAGGCATAGACGGCCGTCCCCAAAAGAATTGGAAGTATCGTCTTCATGTAACCTGAGAGTTTACCAGTGTTCATTCAATTAATCCCTCACCTATCGTTTGTATGATGATTTTTAAGCAGTACACCTTAGTATACCTTTTTACGGTACGATTAAAAAATGATTTGTTTTCAAATCTTCTTTACGATAACATAGTTATGATATCAGACCTTAAACGGAGGGATGGCCCTTGAAAGAGAAGTCTCTCGCCGAGCTGCAGCGTGAAGTGGACCAATACATATCCCAATTTAAAGAAGGTTATTTCAGTCCGCTCGCGATGCTGGCCCGGATGAGCGAAGAAGTCGGCGAATTGGCCCGCGAAGTGAACCATACTTATGGTGAGAAGCCGAAAAAGGCGGACGAAGCCGATAATTCGATCGAGCTGGAATTAGGCGATATCTTGTTCATCACGATGTGTTTCGCCAATTCGCTCGGTATTGATTTAACGTCTGCACACGATAAAGTGATGCATAAATTTAATACCCGCGATGCTACACGTTGGACCAAAAAGAACACCGATTAGGACCAATCTTCATATGCTGTAGTAATATCAGCCCATCGACAGGGGGACGGCAGATGAAGTCAGAGGAATACTTGAAAAAAGCTTACCGGAGCATCTACGAGAACGACTTTGAACAGGCGATCCAATGGTTTGAGCAGGCGCTTGCCCTCGAGCCGGACAATGGGGATATCCACTATAGATGTTCGATAACCTGCGCTAGAAGCAACCGCTTGGAGAAAGCGCTGGTCCATGCCCGATTGGCGGCGGCTTTGGCTCCTTTGCAGGAGGAATATATGCTGCACTTTGACCGTTTGCAGTCCAAGGAACTGACCCTTATGGCTAAGAGATTGCTGGAGGGAGAATCCGGAGGAAGCTCGGTGAATAAAGCGGGAGCCGCAGAGCCTGCATCAAGACTGCTGGAACGGGCGGTGGAGCTGGATCCGTTGTCTGTGGACGCCCAAATCTGGCTGGCGATCGCGTATACGGAATTAGAGCAATACGAATCGGCTTTAAACGCCGCCCAAGAAGCGGCCTCTTTGCCGCAGGATGACGGGATTGCCAAACAACTGCAAGAATTGGAACAAAGAATCAGGGAATATATGGAGTAAAATAATTTCTAGAGAATGCGGGGGATCTCGGGTGGGTGAACAGATTAGAGTAGCTGTTGCAGGAGCGGCAGGCAGAATGGGTAAAGAAGTAATAAAGATGGTTCTGGAAGATCCGGAACTTCTATTGGTCGCTGCTATCGGCCAAAGTGATGAAGGAGTTGACGCAGCCTCTATCGTCGGGCTTCCGGCATGCGGCGTCCGGATGACTACGGATCTGGAGCTTGCTTTAGTTGAGAGTAAACCTCAGGTATTGGTCGATTTTACTACCCCGGCGTCCGCTTATGACAACACTGCATTAGCGGTCAAGCACGGGGTAGCTCCGGTGGTCGGAACGACCGGATTTACTCCGGAGCAAATCGAGCTTCTGGACAAGCAGTGCAAAGATAAAGGCATCGGCGGATTGATAGCTCCGAATTTCTCGATCGGCGCCATTCTTATGATGAAGTTTGCGGCGCAGGCCGCGAAATACTTCCCTCATCTGGAGATCATCGAGTATCATGGGGATCAGAAGCTGGATGCCCCTTCCGGTACCGCGGTCAAAACCGCGGAGTTGATCGCAATGAACCGTGAGGAGCTTCGTCAAGGAAATCCGAAGGAAGAAGAAACGATCGAAGGCTCGCGGGGCGGTTACTACAACGGATTCCGTATTCACAGCGTCCGCCTGCCCGGCGTATTCGCGCAGCAGGAGGTGATCTTCGGCGGCTTCGGACAGACGCTGAAGATCCGGCATGATTCCTATGATCGCGCGGGTTATATGCCCGGCGTGAATCTGGCGGTTAAAAAGGTGCTGGAATATCAAGGCATGATCTACGGATTCGACCATTTTGTGGATTGACAGAGGGAGAGTTAAACATGTTGAATATTGCTTTTATTGCCCATGACCGTAAAAAAGAAGATATCGTTAATTTTGTAATTGCGTACGAGCATGTCTTTAAGGATAAGAAGCTGTACTCCACCGGGACAACGGGTCTGCGGATCATGGAAGCGACGGAGTTGAAAATTCATCGATTTCTGTCCGGTCCGCTCGGCGGCGATCAGCAAATCGGATCTTTGATCGCTCAGAACGAAATGGATCTCGTGATTTTCTTCCGTGATCCGTTGATGGCGCAGCCGCATGAGCCGGATATTACGGCATTACTGCGTCTTTGCGATGTTCATGGTATCCCGGTAGCAACGAACCTGGCGACGGCGGAGATTCTCGTAAGAGCGCTCGATCGCGGGGATTTCGCATGGCGGGAGCTGGTCGAGAATAATAAGCCGGGGCTGGGACAATGAGCGAGAAACTGGATATTCTTATTTTCGGCGCTCATGCCGACGATGCGGAGATCGGAATGGCAGGTACGATCGCCAAGCAGGTAGCCGCAGGATATAAGGTGGGCTTATGCGATTTGACCCAGGCGGAGATGTCATCCAACGGTACCGTGGAGCTTCGTAAGCAGGAAGCGTTGGCGGCGGCCGAGGTGCTCGGAGCTTCGCTCCGCATAAACCTGGGATTGCCGGACCGTGGATTGTCGGGAACACCCGAACAAATCGCGAAGGTGACCGAAGTAATTCGCAAGTATGAACCTTCGGTAATTTTTGCACCGTATTGGGAGGATCGTCATCCCGATCATGTGGCTTGCAGCAAACTCGTGGAAGAAGCCGCGTTCAACGCCAAGCTCCGCCGCTATATGCCGGACAAGCCGGCGGTACCGGCTCCGGAGCTGTATTATTATTTCATCAACGACTGGAAAACCCCGGATTTACTGGTGGATGTAACGGATTGTTACCCCAGCAAGATAGAGGCCCTCGGCTGCTACCGTTCGCAATTCGGACAGGCTTCCGCAGGAGAGGATGTGGCGCTTACTCCGCTGAATCAAGGTTACGTGGAGCGGGTTCAAGCCAGAGACTCCCTGCTAGGACAGCGCAAGCTGATTCCGTATGCGGAAGGTTTTGCTGTTAAAACACCGTATCTGGTTAATCTATTCGGGTCCGGCCGCTCATAAACTATACAGGATCAGAACAAATAAGGAGGCCCCCACCATATGGACCCATTTTTGAAAATAGGAATTACCTGCTATCCGTCGCTTGGCGGCTCGGGGGTAGTAGCGACCGAACTGGGTAAACAGCTGGCGGAAAAGGGACATGAGGTCCATTTTATTTCCCACAGCGTTCCTTTCCGGCTCGGCAGCTTTCACAAAAACATTAAATATCATGAGGTCGAGGTCAGCGATTATTACGTGTTCCGGTATCCTCCTTACGATTTATCCCTGGCGACCAAAATGGCGCAGGTGGCGAAAGAGCAGGAGCTGGATGTGCTGCATGTCCATTATGCCGTTCCTCATGCGGTGTGCGCCTTCTTGGCGAAACAGATGGTCGGGGACAAACTGAAGGTTGTCACGACGCTGCACGGGACGGATATCACGGTCTTGGCTCAAGACGAGTCGCTTAAGGATCTGATACGTCTTGCGATTAACGAAAGTGATGCCGTGACTTCGGTCTCCCTGGATTTGATGCGGGAAACTCGTGAAGTACTGGATATTACGCGGGATATCGATTTGACTTACAACTTTGTGGACGGAAGAGAATACTATCCGCGGAGCGCTTGCGAATGCCGCCGTGATTTTGCCGATCCGGAAGAGAAAGTGCTGATGCATATTTCCAACTTCAGACCGGTGAAACGCGTAAGCGACGTCGTTGACGTCTTTAATTTGGTCAATCAACAAATTCCATCCCGGTTGCTGTTTGTCGGAGAAGGCCCGGATTTGCCTAAAGTACAGTGGAAAATCAAAGAGATGGGACTCAGCGACAAAGTCCATTTCCTTGGCAAGCAGGACGACATCGCCCAAGTGATCTCGATGGCCGATGTGCTTCTGCTTCCTTCGGAAAAGGAAAGCTTTGGTCTCGTGGCTTTGGAGGCGATGGCCTGCGGCGTGCCGACCGTCGGATCGATAGCAGGCGGGATTCCGGAGCTTGTGGCTCACGGGGAGACCGGATTTTTGGCGCCGATCGGGGATGTTCGCCAAATGGCCGACTATTGCATTTCCTTGTTAAGTCAGCCGGAGCTGGCAGCAAGAGTTCGTGAAGCGTGTTTGAAGCGGGCGAAGTCCGAGTTCAGCAGCGATATTATTACAGCCGCCTATGAATCGATTTATTACCGCGTGTTGGACCGTAAGCTGCCGCAAATTAAGCCGGCCTGCGGTTAAACGGCAAGTTGGAGGTTTATGGAACATGAGCCTTTGGAAAATGGCAGACCCCCTGATGCGACATCAGGGGGAAAAGGTGCTTGCGCGCCTGCTGGAAAACGGATACCAGGCCTATTTCGTCGGCGGCTGTGTCCGCGATGAAATTATGGGTCGGCCCGTCCATGATATGGATATAGCAACTTCGGCCAAGCCTGAAGATGTGATAAGGCTGTTCGATCGCACCATTCCGACGGGACTCCAGCATGGGACGGTTACCGTAGTATCGGGCGATCATGCCTTTGAGGTAACCACGTTTCGTAAAGAGGCGGAGTATGAAGATCATCGTCATCCCTCTAGCGTGGAATTCGTAGAGAGGCTCACCGAGGATTTGCAGCGGCGCGACTTTACGATGAACGCGATCGCCGGAGACGGGGAAGGCAGGCTTACCGATCCTTTCGGCGGGCGCGAAGATATTGAGGCCGGCCTGATCCGCTGCGTGGGCGATGCCTCGGAGAGGTTTGACGAGGATGCGCTGCGCATGATGCGGGCCGTCCGCTTCGCATCCGTATTCGCGTTCCGTCCGGTGAAAAGCCTCTGGTCGGCGATGCGCGCCGGCAGATCGAAAATCGCCTTCATCGCCATGGAACGAATTCGAACCGAACTGGAAAAGATCGTGCTGGGCCCGTATCCGGTGCGGGGCCTGGCCATGCTTCAGCGCAGCGGATTGTTGGAACATGTGAAGGCACCGGTACCCCAAGGAGCCCTGGCTCCCTTTGCGAAGACGGAGGAGCGCTCGTTATGGATTGCTGCCTTGGAACGATGTTCGCCGGACCGTGCTGAAATACGATGGTCTCTACTGCTGCAAGCACTTGGTGTAACTGGGGATGAGTCTGCAAGCCTGATGAAAGAATGGACATTCTCCAATGCAGCGGCGCAAATGGCTGCCTCACTCGTCCGGTTTGACGAGCTCTGGAGTACCGTGAAATTGTCCGGGATGGAAGAGCGGCTCAAGCGGAAAAACTGGATAAAGCTGCAGCTGGCATTCGGAAAAGCGGTTGCCGCCAATTGGCTGCTTCGACAGGAGACCCTGCTGAGAACCCGTCATTCGGAGCCTGCCACCCATGAGAGACTCAGCCTACTGGAGCAAGAAGAAGGAAAGTGGCATGAGGAAGTTGTTATCCATACGCTGCAGGAGCTGTCCGTGAATGGCGGGGATGTGATTCAGTATCTCGGCAAGCGAGGCGGTCCGTGGTTAGGGGAATTAATGAACCGCTTGCTGCTCGAGGTCGCTGCCGGGGACTGCGTAAACGAACGGGAAACTCTGCTGGAACATGCGAAAGTTGTGGTGAATGATAATGGAACATCTTAGATTGCTGGACATTCTGCGCGAACACCGCGGATCGTATATATCGGGCGAGGAGATCAGCCGGCGCCTGTCGATCAGCCGAACGGCAGTATGGAAGCAGATCAATAAGCTTCGTGAGGAAGGCTATGAATTCGAAGCGGTGTCCCGTAAAGGGTACCGTCTTGTTTTTGCACCGGACAAGCTGGAGGAAGGCGACGTGCTGAAAGAACTCCAAACAAAATCTTTCGGCAGGGATTTGAACCTGATGGAAGTAACGTCGTCGACGCAGGAGGCAGCAAGGTTGCTTGCAGAAGAGGGCGCACCTGAAGGGACTTTGGTCATCGCCGAAGAGCAAACCGGGGGCCGCGGCCGCCAAGGAAAGAGATGGTATTCTCCAGCCCGTAAAGGGATATGGATGAGCTTGCTCCTGCGACCGCAGCGGCCCTTGTCATTTGCGCCGCAGCTCACTCTGTTGACCGCTGTGGCGGTGTGCCGGGCGATTAGAAAAGTTACCGGGGTGGATGCGGGAATCAAATGGCCGAACGATTTGCTGGTTCAAGGCAAAAAAATATGCGGGATCTTGATCGAATCCGTCGGCGAAGATGAGCGGATCAAATATTGTATAGCCGGTATCGGAATCGATGTGAATGTAGAGTTGGAAGAACTGCCTCTGGAGCTCCATAAGGTCGCTACTTCTTTAAAAATTGAGAGCGGCCAAACTCAAAGCCGCGCAACCTTGATTTCGGCCGTAATGAATGAGTTGGAGCAGCTCTACAATCTCTATGAAGAGGAAGGCTTCGCACCCATTGGCCATTTATGGGAAGCCTTATCGGTGACGTTAGGCAAGCGCGTGACCGTGAAGACCCCACGCGGCGAGACGGAGGGGACGGCCGAGGCTTTAGACGAGTCCGGGGCGCTGGTTCTGCTGGACGATACAGGCAATCACATCACGATTTTCTCAGGAGATGTACAACTTGCATGATGAAAAATGCAAAACATTTTGTTATACTGTCCTCAAGAGGCGATATCGGTATTCGAATTGCACTCTTGAGGGCACAATATAGCTTATTTTGAGTTGATGAGATTTCCACGGTGACGTTGGATTCTGCTCTGAGCCGAAGAGGACCGAGACAGAAAGAACGAGCGACAGTGACTCTTCTTTGGATTTCGGACCTTTTTAGTGCCTAAACTAAAAGGTTTTTTTGGCGTGTCCGCGAACGAAACGCTCACGACCGGAAAGCCGGAGGAGATGGAGAAACAATGGCTGTTAAACATCCACTGAACATTGTAAAGATGAAAAAAATGAAGCAGGAAGGCAATCCGATTACGATGATTACCGCCTATGACTATCCTTCCGCCAAGCTGGCGGAAGAGGCGGGCATCGATGTGTTGCTGGTCGGCGATTCGCTCGGGAACGTGGTGCTCGGATATGATTCCACCATACCGGTAACGACCGACGATATCGTATACCATACCCGGGCGGTTGCCCGCGGAGCGCAGCATACCTTTATCGTAGCCGACCTGCCTTTTATGACATATCACGGAAGTATTGATGAAACTCTGAAGACCGTGCGGCGGATCATGCAGGAGGGCGGCGCCCATGCCGTGAAGATGGAGGGCGGCCCCGAAATTGCCCCTGCGGTTCGAAGAATTGTTGAGGCCGGTGTCCCTGTACTAGGCCATATCGGGTTGACGCCTCAGTCCGTCAACCAGATCGGGGGTTATCGCATACAGGGTAAGGATGAGCGCGATGCCCGGCGATTGCTGGAGGAAGCGAAGGCGTTGGAGAGCGCCGGAGTGTTCGGCATCGTGCTGGAACTGGTGACAGAAGAAGTAGCCGCAGCAATTACGGAGAAGATTTCCGTTCCGACGATCGGCATCGGTGCCGGCCGGAAGGTTGACGGTCAAGTGCTGGTATTCCATGATGTACTGAAATACGGCTCGGATTACCGGGAGAAGCGGTTCGTCAAAACTTACGCCGATATCGGTGCCGAGATTCGCACTGGCATATCACAATATGTAAGTGAAGTGAAGGGCAAAGCGTTTCCGGAAGAAAAACACGGGTTTGCCGCCGAAGACGGTGTGATCGAGCAATTATACGGCAAAGGGAAGGTGGAGTCCCGGTCATGAAAGTGTTTAGAGAGATCAGGGAACTAAAGGAATACTTAAAGATCGAGCGGATTAAAGCCGCTAAAGATAGAAAATTTCCCAAAACGGGACTTGTTCCTACGATGGGATTTCTGCATGAGGGCCATGCGAGCTTGCTGCAGCGGGCACGTCAGGATAACGAAATCGTCGTTCTTAGCATTTTTGTGAATCCGATCCAGTTCGGACCGAATGAGGATTTCGACCGCTATCCCCGCGATGAAGACAAGGATCTGGCGCTGGCTGAACGCGAAGGCGTGGACGCCGTGTTCCTGCCAAGCGTGGAAGAAATGTATCCTCATCCTACGGCGACAAAGATCAAGGTGGAGGGATTGACGGAGCGGTTGTGTGGAGCTTCACGCCCGGGACATTTTGACGGAGTGACGACTGTCGTGGGCAAACTGCTTCATATTGTTCAGCCTACTAACGCATATTTCGGACAAAAGGACGCACAACAGGCGGCGGTGATCGCGCAAATGGTTCAGGATCTCAATTTCGATGTTGAGATCATACCTTGTCCAATTATCCGCGAGAGCGACGGCGTCGCGTTAAGCTCGCGTAACGTGTATTTGAGCGCTGAGCAGCGGGAAGCAGCCAAGGTGTTATCCAGAAGCCTGCAGAAGCTGCAGTCCGGCGTGGAAGCCGGTGAGAGCATTACTGCGGGGGAAGCACTCAAGGCATTGACGGAGGCGATTCAGGCCGAGCCACAGGCGGTAATCGATTATGTGGAGATTGTCCATTATCCGCGCTTGAATCCTGTTGAGGAGTCGGCAATTCTGAAGGATGCGAAAGAACCGGTCCTCGTTGCGCTAGCCGTAAAATTCGGAACGACGCGCTTAATCGATAACGTAATTTTGATGAAGAAGGGAGAGGCGCTGCATGTATAGAACGATGATGAAATCGAAAATTCACCGCGCTACCGTAACGGAGGCGAATTTAAATTATATCGGCAGCATTACGATCGACGAGAGCTTGATGGAATCGGCCGATCTGCTTGAAAACGAAAAGGTGCAAATCGTCAACAACAACAATGGTGCCCGGCTGGAAACCTATGTTATTCCGGGACCGCGCGGAAGCGGGGTCATTTGCCTGAACGGAGCCGCTGCACGGCTGGTGCAACCCGGCGATCAGGTCATTATTATCTCCTATGCACAAATGTCGCCGGAAGAGCTGAGAAGCCACATGCCTACGGTCGTGTTCGTGGACGAGAATAACTTTCCGGTCGAAACCGCAAGCCAGGAGCTGCACGCGACGGTACGCTAATCCCTTCGTATGCAATTAATGCCTCCGGGAATGAAAAGCCCGCCAAAGACAAAAAATGAACGTAAGGCTCAAGCTGCTTTCATTTTCGTTAAAGGTGGGATGCGAATGATGTTTCAGCATGTATTTGCGGAAATGAATGACATGTTGGATGAAATCGTGACCTTATATCCTGTTGCCCAAGGCGACCAGAAGCAAGAACTGGCTAAGAAATGGCATTTGCTCAAGCATATGAGTGACGGCATTATTGAGGAATGGCTTAATTTTGAAGAGAAAATGGGCGATTTCCGCCAGAGCTGGGCAAGTCCGGACAGCGGAAAAAGCGCCCAGCTTCCCGAAATGAATTGCGCTGCTTTTATTAAAGGACAAGGGTATTATAAACTTTTAATGTTTTCCCAGGCATTGCCTCAGTTTGAGATTTCTTTGGAAACCTATCCAGAAAGCACGGTGGTTCGAACCTATTTGGCGATGTGCCATATGCATCTGGAACAGTTTGGAGAAGCGGTTGCTCATTTCTGGAAAGTGCTGGATGGTTCCGGAAGTAAACGACTTCGTTCGATTATTTATAACGCGCTCGGCTGCATTGAAGCCCGGCAAGGCGTGCGCACGAAAGCGAAGGAATATTTTACTTTGGCCCATTATCATGATCCTTCGCTGCCCGAGCCTTTGGCCAATCTGGAAGCCTGTATGAAGAGCTCCGGGAAGCTCCAGTACGGAAACGAATTGACGTCGCTGCTGTAATGTAATCCGGTCACCTGAGTTACAAAAGCCATGATTCAGAAGAGCGGTGCATGTCCCCTTTCAATGGGGGAGCATCGCTCTTTATTGTGTCCGCATTGCCGGGGATACCGTCTACACCGGAATTTTCAAAACGGCTTACTTCTGTTATGCTGTAAAAGAGACTGGAACGAAAGGGACTTTGGAACTCATGAAATATGCCGTACTCGATTTTGAAACGACGGGGAACCAGTCCTCTGATGAAATTATTCAAGCAGGGCTTGCCATTATAGATGAAGATTTGAAAGTATCCCGGGTCTATAGTTCCTATGTGAAGCCGGGAATACCCATACCTCCCTTTATTACGGGACTTACGGGAATTTCGGAAGACGATGTCAAGGATGCGCCGGATCTGGACGAAGTCATGATGGAAATGGTGCCGCTACTTGACGACGCCGTTCTTGTGGGACATAACGTCGCCTTCGACTTTAATTATTTGCAGAGTGCGCTCGATAAAACCGGGTATCTGCCTTTTACGGGACGCATTCTCGATACGATGGATTTTTTGAAAATATTTTTCCCTTCGTTGACCACTTATCAGTTGGGAATGGTCGCATCCGAGTTCGGGGTTGAGCATGACCGGCCCCACCAGGCGGATAGCGATGCTTTGGCGACCGCGCTCATTTTCTTGAAATGTCTCGAGGAACTGGCCGATTTGCCGCTGATTGTCTTGCAAAGGTTGTCAGACCTTTTTGCCGGAGAAGACAGCGATCTGGGCTGGTTTTTTGATGCCATGCTTCAGGAAAAAGAACGGGAGGCCGATCAGAGCCCTGACGGTTATACGTATTACCGGCAGTTTGCGCTGCAGGTGGAGGACTGGATGGACATCGAGCCTGCCAGAAACTCCATGCTTGGCAATCCGCTTCGCGATGTTTCCTTTGAGCAATTCATGGAGCAGGTCCGGGAGAAGCTGCGCGCCAAGCTGCCCGATTATGAGGAGCGCGAAGCACAGAACCTGATGCTGAACGAGGTGACCCAGGCTTTTGACGAAGATAAGCACTTGCTGATCGAGGCGGGGACCGGAACGGGTAAATCGCTCGGATATTTGCTTCCGGCTATTTACCACAGCGTGAAGAATGATGAGAAGGTAATGGTCAGCACGCATACGATCAACCTCCAGGAGCAGCTGAGGGAAAGGGATGTGCCCCTGTTGACGGAGGTCGTGCCTTTTCCGTTCAGCGCAGCTGTATTCAAGGGAAGACAGCATTATTTGTGTTTGCGCAAATTTGAACATAAAATTAATAGAAGAGACTTTGCGACACCTAAAGAAGAGGTGATGACGGCCGCCCAGATGATCGTATGGCTGGCCCATACGGAGACGGGCGACGACGAGGAGCTGAACCTTGGAAACCGCGGTGGAGATTTTTGGGAAACGGTGGCGAGTGAATCGGACTCGTGCCTTGGCCGCTCTTGCCCGTGGTTCCGCAAATGTTACTATCACAAGGCCAAGCATGAAGCGGGTGTTGCCGATGTGGTCATTACGAACCATTCCAAGCTGTTCACCGATATTCAAGCCGGCCACCAGCTGCTGCCTGGATACGAACGTCTGGTAATTGACGAAGCGCATCATTTGGAAGAAGTGGCAGGCAAGCATTTGGGACTTCAAATGAAGTATTTTACCGTTGTCCATACGCTCACCCGGCTGTTTAAGGATAGTAAAACCGGACAATTCCCGAATCTGCGCAGTATGCTGCAGCAATCGGGAAGTGAGAAATCTGCGGAATGGTGTTCGGTTATTGACGGATTGTACCCGACCCTTGTGGATGTGAAGGAGAACTGGGATCGGCTGGCCGAGCTGATGTTTACGCTGATGCCTGAACGCAGCGATGCAGCGCCAGGGGATCCTGGACAGTTTGTGCTGCGCTTGCTGCCGCAAAAGAAACCGAAGGCGTGGGATACGCTTACCGCGCTGGAGAATCAAATTTTTGTGGCTATGGGCGACGTTCTCCGCAAAGGCGAGCGGATGATCAACGAGCTTAAGGAAGACGACCATGATTACGGCTATGAGAGCCTGATCACCGATATTAGCGGACTCTTGAAGGATCTCGGAACCGAACGCGACGCGCTGCGATTTTTTATTAAGCTGGAGGACGAGAATACGGTATACTGGATAGAAGGAAACGGTAATTACCGTAGCCGGTCCCTGCAAATTTTCGCGGTTCCGATCGACGTGAGCGCGCAATTGAAGGGTTATTTCTTCGACAAAAAGAAAAGTGTAGTCATGACCTCGGCTACGTTGTCGGTCGACAAATCGTTCCAGTATATGATAGATCAGCTTGGATTAACCGAAGCCGCGGCGGAGGACAGACTGATTACTTCGATGCTGCCTTCCCCGTTCAATTACCGGGAACAGGCGCTGCTGGTCATTCCGCGGGACTTTCCAAGCGTAAAGGGAAGTGTAGGCGACGATCATTTCGTGGCTACTCTGGTTCAGTCCCTTGCCGACACAGCGGTGGTAACGAAGGGCCGTATGATGGTCCTGTTTACATCGTACCGGATGCTGAGGCAGGTATATGATCCTTTGAAGGAGCAGCTGGCCGGACAAGGAATTACCGTGATCGGGCAGGGAATGGATAGCGGAAGCCGGACCAAGCTGACCCGTCGCTTCCAGGGACAACATGCTTCGGTGCTGCTCGGAACGAGCAGCTTCTGGGAAGGCGTGGACATTCCGGGGGAAGCTTTGACGAGTCTCGCTATCGTCCGTCTGCCTTTTCAGCCGCCCAACCACCCGCTTGTGGAGGCAAAGAGCGAACGGCTGCAGCAGCAGAAGAAGAACCCGTTCATGAAGCTGTCCGTTCCGCAAGCCGTCATTCGGTTCAAGCAGGGCTTCGGACGTCTGGTCCGGTCTTCGCAGGACCGCGGGATCGTGGTTGTTTACGATACACGCATCTTGGAATCTTACTACGGGAAATACTTTTTATATTCTTTGCCCGGACCGAAAATGGAGCATATGCCGCTCGGGCAGATGGTTCCGCGAATTTCGGAATGGCTGAACGCAGAGGAACAATAAACGTTCTTCAAATCGCGCCTATTAGGGGGATAACCAAATGAAATCGGAAAAAATTTCTGACGCCGTAGTACGCAGATTGCCGGTGTATTTACGTTTTCTTAATGAACTGAGCCGCCGGGAGGTCCCGACGGTTTCTTCTCAGGAGCTTGGACAAAAGCTGGATCTCAATCCGGCGCAAATCCGTAAGGACCTAGCTTATTTCGGCGACTTTGGCCGGAAGGGGATCGGATATGACGTCTCCTATCTGATCGAGAAAATCCGCCAGATTCTGAACTTGGACCAGCAGATCAACGTGGCTTTGATCGGAGCCGGTAATCTCGGACAAGCATTGTCGAATTACAACGCTTATTTGAAGGACAATATGAAAATCGTCGCCGTATTCGACGCATCCCCTGGTAAAATCGGTACCCAGATCAACAATATCACGATTCAACCGATCGAAGATCTGGTGGATACGGTAAGAGGCAATCAGATCCGGATCGGAATTATTACGGTTCCCGCACCGGAAGCCCAGCGAGTAGCCGACCAGCTTGTGGCCGCTGGAATTGGGGCTATCTTGAATTTTGCGCCCACGATCCTTAAGGTGCCTTCTGAGGTGCGGGTGCATGCGGCCGATTTCACAACCGACTTGATGAGTCTTGCTTATTATTTGAACGGAGGAAAGGAACATTCGGAACATGAATCGGAAATGGTTGATTAAAGACGGAACCTTCGCCGTGCCGGACCGGGAGAAGCCGGTCATTCGCGGATATATGCTGGTAGAAGGCAGCACGATTACTTATATAGGCGAACAGCGCCCGGAAGAAGGCGTGGAGGGCGCCGAAACCTTCGACGGTAAAGGCCTGCTCTTCTTGCCGGGACTCGTCAATACCCATGGTCATGCCGCCATGTCTTTGCTTCGCGGTTATGGGGATGACATGGTGCTTCAAACCTGGCTGCAGGAAAAAATGTGGCCGATGGAAGCTAAATTTACCGGGGAGGATGTCTACCGCGGCACAGCATTGTCCGTTCTGGAAATGCTGAAAGGCGGAACAACGACCTTCCTGGATATGTACGATCACATGGACCAAGTGGCTTCCGTTGTCGAGCAATCGGGGATCCGGGCGGTACTGACGCGCGGAGTCATCGGGCTATGCCCGCCTGACGTTCAGCAGCATAAGCTGGATGAGGCGGTGGCTTTTGCCCGTAATTGGCATGGTAAAGCGGACGGGCGGATTACGACGATGATGTCGCCGCACTCGCCTTATACCTGTCCGCCGGATTATATCGAGAAGATCGTTCAGGCGGCACATGACCTGAATCTGCCGCTGCATACGCATATGTCGGAAACACGGGCCGAGGTCGAGCAGAACGTAGCGGATTACGGATTGCGTCCGGTTCAGCATTTGTTAAACCTGGGATTGTTCAGCCGTCCGGCACTTTTGGCACATGCTGTGCATTTGACGGATGAGGAGATCGAAATTTTGGCGGCGCACAATGTGGCCGTTTCCCATAACCCGGGCAGCAATCTCAAACTGGCAAGTGGAGTTGCCCGCGTACCGGACCTGCTTAAAGCGGGCGTAACCGTATCATTGGGCACAGACGGACCAGCAAGCAATAATAACCTAGATATGTTCGAGGAAATCCGCCTGGCAGCTCTTATTCACAAAGGAGTCTCGGGCGACCCGACCGCGGTTCCGGCCGCGGAAGCGCTCAGAATGGGTACGGAATACGGTGCGAAATCGCTCTTCCTTCAAGACACGGGCAGGCTGGCCGCGGGCATGAAGGCGGACTTCATCGCGCTGAATACAGAGCAAGCCCATTTCTTGCCACGGACGGATTATATTTCCCATGCCGTTTACTCGGCGGGTTCGAAGGATGTCGAGCATGTTTGGGTGAACGGTAAGCAGGTAGTTAAGCACGGAGCTTGTCTGACACTTGACGAGGAGAAGGTCCGGTTTGAAGCCCAGGCTGCCTTTGAGGGCCTGTTAGGCCGATAACATGCCGCAGGGTATGAAAGAGAAACCGGAATAAGCCGGCATCGGGGAAAGGAAGAGTAGGTTGAAGAACAGAACCAAATGGATCCTGCTCTCCATTGTGATTTTGGTGCTGGTGCTCATTGGCCTTCACCGCTTTTATCTGTATGTCCACGAGGATATATGGCAAGGAGAGAATGAAGCCGTTCAACGGGCCAGACAGGAAACCGGACTGACCGAAGCCGAAAAAGTGTGGAAATCGGTCTGGGACAAAGTATGCTGGGTAGTGGAAGGCAAGGATGCAGACGGACAAGAGATCATGGTCTGGCTGCCGGAGGGCGGGCAGGCTGAAGTAAAGCCGCTGTCCGAGGGCGTATCGGAAAGCCAAGTCCGTACAATCATACATGATCAATATCCCGGTATTGAAGTCGTGCGGCTTATGCCGGGTATCTACAACAATGAATTGGTGTGGCAGCTATTTTATAAGGAAAAGGCGCATCATTATTACCGTTTTTTCCGGTTTAGCGACGGCCAGGCATTGGAAGAGGTATTTACATTGCCGAACCGGTAAATGTTGCATAAGAAATAATAACAGCCTTGCGCTGAATTCATGGACCTGTCAAGCGGTCCGTGCTTCAGTGCAAGGCTGTTTTTAGAGGTTGTTCAAAAAGTCATCTTTCCAAGACGAAGGGGATCATGAAGCGGATTCGACGTCGAATCTTGAATTCAGCCGGGCCTTCCGTTGCTCACGTACCCCATGAGCAAATGCTTACGAAGTCGTTTTCTACGAAAACGTTTAGCTCCGCTACTCAGTCCCTAACTTCATCCAACCTAAAGCGTTTTGCAAAAACGCACTTCGAAAGCATACGCCTCGGTCCTGCAAACCTGACTTTTTGAACATGCACTTTTATAAAAATTTTAAATATATTCACAACTTTATTCGAAAATGTATATACGATGTGATATACTCATATTTGTAAGTTTGATATATATACTAATGTGGTTTGAATGTATTATTTGATATATGAATTTAATATTACATCAAGGGGGATTATGCCGTGAAATTGCGCGTTGGACCAATTATCGCGAGCGTGGCTGTTTCCGCGACTCTATTATTCGGAGGATGGTTTGCCTATAAGCAATGGGCTGTCGAGAGCCCGTTTGAAAATAAATTGAATCAATACGAGGGTGTGAAGAGCGTTCAAACAGATATTACCCAGAAACAGGCCCTGGTGAAACTTAATTTAGAACCGGGAACCGATTTTGGCAGTCTGGTGAAGCAAATTCAGAATGACGGCCGCAAGTGGATCGGAAATCGGGAGTTGAAGCTGGAAGTGCAAGATAACGCATCTCAGGAGCTTAACGATTTGTGGGAAGAGGCGTTGTTCCCGATCGCGCAGGCGATGGAAAATAAAGAGTATACCGGTATTACCGACACTCTGGATAAATTGCGGGAAAAAGACAGCAACTTGTCAGCCAAGGCTGAAATGGACGATCGGAACGTCTATATTACGTTGAGTGATGGACAAGCGAGCAAATTTATTATTTTACCTCGCGTATCGCAGAATATGGGGGTGTGGCCGAATGCGTAAGTGGATGCTGGAGCTGGCGGCCGGGTTTGTACCCGTCCTGTTCATTTTCCTCGCTTTTATCGGATATAATGTCATTCCGCTGCTTGTCGGCATAGTTATGCTGGGGGCATTGTTCGCGGCGGTCAAGATGCGCGGCGGCATCGTTGCCACGGCTTCCCAGGAACGTAAACGCAAAAAAATCGGCTCGTCCAATTTGACTTTCGACGAAATCGGCGGGCAAGACAGCGCCAAGCAGGAATTGCGTGAAGCGCTTGATTTTATGGTTCGGCATGAAGAAATCAAAAAATTCGGCATTCGGCCGATCAAAGGGATTTTGCTGACGGGGCCTCCGGGAACCGGTAAAACCTTGATGGCCAAGGCTGCGGCTCAGTATACAAATGCCGTGTTCGTTGCGGCATCGGGTAGTGAATTCGTAGAGATGTATGTAGGGGTCGGCGCCAGCCGGATCCGAGACTTGTTCAAAGATGCGCGCACTCGCGCGGCTAAGGAAAATAAAGAGAACGCCGTCATTTTTATCGACGAAATCGATGTGATCGGCGGCAAGCGGGAAGGCGGCCAACAGCGCGAGTATGATCAAACGCTGAATCAGCTGTTGACCGAGATGGACGGTATTTATACGTCCGAAACACCGCGTATCCTGCTGATTGCGGCAACCAACCGTAAAGAGATGCTGGACAGCGCTCTGCTGCGTCCAGGCCGGTTCGACCGCCATATTCAGGTCGATCTGCCCGACAAGAAGGGACGCCGTCACATCCTTGAGCTGCATGCTAAGAACAAACCAATTGCGTCCGACGTCAATCTGGAGAAGGTTGCCGAGGAATCGTACGGATTCTCCGGCGCCCAGCTCGAGAGCGTCATGAATGAAGCGGCGATTTACGCTATGCGTGATGAGAGTAGCGTGATTGACCAGCGTCATCTTTCGATGGCGATCGATAAGGTCATGATGGGTGAGAAGACGGACCGTCAATCGACGGAAGAAGAAAAACGCCGGGTTGCGGTTCACGAACTGGGACATGCCGTAGCGGCCGAAGTCGTGGCGCCGGGCAGCGTGAACCAGGTAGCGCTTAGCCCTCGCGGCAGAGCACTCGGTTATGTAAGACATAATCCGCAGGAAGAGAAATACCTGTATACGAAGCAGTATCTTGAAGGTCAGATCATGATCGCCCTCGCTGGAGCGGCGGCAGAAGAAATCTATTACGGCGGCCGGAGCACCGGCTCGAGCAATGATTTCGAGCAGGCGCTGAACCTGGTGCAGACGATGATGACTTCCGGCCTTACTTCACTCGGGATCATCCATATGGATATGGTCACCAAGGAAGTGCTGATGAACGAGAATTCCAAAATTCTGGACGACCTCGCAGCACGGACAAAACAGCTTTTGGTCGACAATTCAGCTGTGTTCGATCAGTCTTTGGAAATCCTTCTAAGAGAAGAACGGCTCTCCGGAGACCAATTCCGTTGTCAATTTCGTGACAGCTTAACTTTACCGGCATAATTCTTTATGCCGGTTATTTTTTTTTACTTTTCGGCCGTGCTAAGATATTATTATATGTTGGGTATAAAATGATGTATTATTCGACATCAGGGGTACAATATTATGGAGAGACCATGAAAGGATGGAGCGAGAGGACCATGAACTTCAAAAAAATAGGTGTCATTGGTGGCGGCACGATGGGCCAAGGGATCAGCGAAATGCTGGCAGCCAAAGGACTCGATGTGCTACTCGTTGAAGAAACGACCGAAAAATTAAACCATGCGTATAGCATGATAGAAACGAGTCTGGACAAGCAGCTTGAGAAATGGGCGATTACCAAGGCCGAGAAAAAGCTGATCTTGAACAAAATTCATAAAGTTACTCATTTTGCCGAACTCGGAACCTGCGATATGGTGATCGAGACCATTTCGGAGGATTTGAATGCCAAGAAAGAGGTATTCAAACAGCTGGACCAAGTTTGCCCGAGCAACATTATTCTGGCGAGCAACACATCGACGCTTAGTTTGACCGAAATCGCCGGTTCGACAATGTATCCGGAGCGCGTGATCGGCATGCACTTTATTTATCCCGTTGCTAAAATTAATCTGGTTGAAATTATCCGCGGGCTCAAAACATCCGAATCCACATTTGAAGAAACGAAACGATTTGTGGATGAAGTTGTCGATAAACACGGAATCATGGTATATGAATCGCCGGGCTTCGTAACGTCCCGGATTATTTGTCTGATGATCAACGAAGCGTTGCATGTTCTGGGCGAGGGCGTTGCTACTGCCGAGGATATTGACGACGCTATGCGGATCGGGTACCAGTTCCAATACGGACCTCTTGAGATGGCCGACCGTTTCGGTCTGGATTCCGTTCTGGCAGCTCTGGAACGCATGTTCCGCGAATTCGGGGAACTGAAGTACCGTCCTTCTTATGTGTTGAAGAAAATGGTTCGCGCGGGCTCCCTCGGGGTTAAGACGGGCGAAGGATTTTTCAAATACGACAAGGATGGTGACCGGATATGAAAGTTCTAGTAATTAACGCGGGAAGCTCTTCCCTTAAATATCAGCTTTATGATATGACCGACGAATCCGTATTGGCCAAAGGCCTGGTGGAGCGGATCGGCATGGACTCCTCCATCCTGACGCATAAGCCGACAGGGAAGGAAGAGGTTACGGAAGTTAGCGACATTCTGGAGCATACGACGGCGATCCGTAAGGTGCTTGAGAAGCTGGTCGACAAAGAGCACGGCGTGCTTGCCTCGATCGACGAAATCGATGCTGTCGGACACCGCGTTGTTCACGGCGGCGAAGCGTTTAAAGGTTCTGCGCTGATTACCGGCGAAGCGAAATCCGAAATCCGCCGTTTGTTCGACCTGGCTCCGCTTCATAACCCGGCTTGTATGATGGGGATTCAAGCGGCTGAAGCGAACCTGCCGAACGTACCGCAAACCGTCGTATTCGATACAGCGTTTCATCAAACGATGCCTGAGAAGGCTTATTTGTATGCTATCCCGAAAGTGCTGTACAAAAAACATAAAGTCCGCCGTTATGGTTTCCATGGCACTTCGCATGAATACGTAAGCAAGACAGCCGCGGAATTTTTAGAGCGTAAGATTGAGGATTTGAAAATCATTACTTGTCATATCGGTAATGGTGCCAGCCTGACCGCTGTCATGGACGGCGTATCCGTGGACACCTCCATGGGGATGACCCCGCTGGAAGGGTTGATCATGGGTACGAGAAGCGGTGATCTGGATCCGGCGATTGTTCCTTTTGTTATGAATAAGGAAGAGCTTACGATTAACGAAGTAAACTCCATGCTGAACAAGCACAGCGGACTCTTGGCGATTTCGGGATCCAGCAGTGATATGCGGGATATTACCGACGGTATGGCTGAGGGCGAACCGAATGCGACGCTGGCGTTTGAAATGTATGAATACCGCCTTCGCAAATACATCGGCTCTTATGCAGCGGCAATGAATGGCGTTGACGTCATTGTATTTACGGCCGGCGTAGGCGAAAACTCGGCGATCGTACGGGAAAAGGTTTGCGAAAACCTGACTTATCTCGGCGTCGAAATCGATAAAGAATTGAACAAAATCCGCTCGGGAGACCCGCGCAGAATTTCCACACCGAATTCCAAGGTGGAAGTGCTGGTTGTTCCGACGAACGAAGAGCTCGTGATCGCCCGCGATACGTTGCGCATCGTTCAGGAAATGAAGTAATCTGTAAGCAGGCAAGCAGATTTAATATTAGGGACCTTAGAGGAGAGATAGAAGCATGGCGATCAAAACTGTGATCCGTCAGGTGAACGAGCACGTCGGGCAAACCGTCGTTATCGGAAGTTGGTTGAACAACAAGCGTTCCAGCGGCAAAATCCAGTTTCTTCAGCTGCGGGACGGAACCGGGTATATCCAGGCGGTTGTCGTTAAGAGCGAGGTGTCCGAGGACACTTGGAATAATGCCAAGAGCCTGACCCAGGAATCATCGATGTACGTAACGGGCGTGATTCGTGAAGAACCGCGCAGCCAATCGGGATATGAAATGACCGTAACCGATTTGGAAATCATCCACTTGACTGAAAATTATCCGATTACTCCGAAGGAGCATGGCGTCGATTTCCTGATGGACCATCGTCATTTATGGCTTCGCTCGTCCAAGCAACGGGCGATCATGGTGATTCGTTCGGAAATTATCCGTGCGGTTCAGGATTTCTTTGACAAGAACGGCTTTACCCTGGTGGATCCGCCGATTCTGACCCCGACTTCCGCAGAGGGTACAACAAACCTGTTCCATACTAAATATTTCGAAGAAGACGCCTATTTGACCCAAAGCGGTCAGTTGTATATGGAAGCTGCGGCGATGGCGCTCGGGAAGGTGTACTCTTTCGGCCCGACATTCCGTGCGGAAAAATCGAAAACGCGTCGCCACTTGATCGAGTTCTGGATGATCGAACCGGAAATGGCGTTTACGGATCATGAGGAAAGCCTGAAGGTACAGGAGCAATTTATTTCTCATGTCGTGCAATCGGTTCTGGCCAATTGCCGGACGGAGCTGGAAGCGGTGGGCCGCGATGTTTCCAAACTGGAAAACATTAAAGCGCCGTTCCCGCGTATCACGTATGATGAAGCGATTGAATATCTGCATACGCAGGACTTTGACATCCCTTGGGGTGAAGACTTCGGGGCTCCTCACGAAACGGCGATTGCCGAGCGCTATGACAAGCCGGTGTTCATCACCCATTATCCTGCCGGCATCAAGGCATTCTATATGAAACCGGACCCGAATCGTCCTGAAGTTGTGCTGTGTGCGGATATGATTGCACCGGAAGGCTACGGCGAAATTATCGGCGGCTCGCAGCGGATCGATGATCCTGAGCTGATGGAGACCCGTTTCAAGGAACATAACCTGTCCATGGAAACCTATCAATGGTATATGGACCTGAGAAAATACGGTTCCGTACCGCACTCCGGCTTCGGACTGGGATTGGAACGTACGGTAGCGTGGATTTGCGGACTGGACCATGTACGGGAAACTATACCGTTCCCTCGTACATTGTACCGCCTGTATCCATAAGAAAGGTGAGAATGCATAGGTATGACCGATAGCTGGAAAGTATGGGGCAAAGGGATCTCGTTCGGCCTGGAATCGGGCATAGTGAATGTTCCCTTTGCGCTGCTGGCTCATTACCGGAATCTCCGATTAACCGATATGGAGGCCATGCTGCTCCTGCAATTGCTTGCGTTCCAGCAGGTTGAACGCAATGACTTTCCGACCATGGATCAACTGGAACGGCGGATGGGCACGAGTCCAGGCGAGCTTGCCCCGGTCATCCGCCGGTTGATGAAGGAGGGCTGGCTCAGTATCGACGAAGCCAGAGAAGAGTCGTCCGGAGTTCATTCGGAGTTTTACAATTTGTCGGGCATGTACGTCAAGCTTGGGCAGCATCTGGCTGAGGAGCGTTCCGCAGCGATTAATGAGCAGAAATTAGAGAAGGAATTATCAGGGTCGCAACGCGGCGAGCAGGAACGGAACCTGTTCGTTATTTTCGAGAAAGAGTTCGCCCGTCCGTTATCTCCGATGGAGTGCGAAACGATATCCGGCTGGGTGGACCAGGACGGTTATCTGGAGGAATTGATTTTGTTGGCGCTAAAGGAAGCGGTCTTTGCCGGCAAAGTTCATTTTCGCTACATTGACCGCATTTTGCTGGAGTGGAGCCGCAACCGCGTTAAGACCGCGGAAGATGCGAGGGCCTATACGCAAAAGTTCCGTAACGGCGGTCGGTAAGTCTGTCGTTAGCGGCAGCGTGAAAATTCCGCAATGATGTTGAATCAGTAAATAGTTTATATGCAAAGACCTCCGAAGCAGGATTCGGAGGTCTTTGTTGTGTTTTTTAAACATTTATCCATGTTTCATTGGACAAAATCCAATGAACAACCGCCAAAAGACAGAGAAGCCCAAGCTTGATTGGATTTAATCCAACCAATGCTGAGATTATAGAGGGAATTTGATGCACAACGCCGATTTCATTGGAAATTATCCAATATATCATCCGAACCCCCTGTCATTAGGGAGAGCTTGTTGGAAATTATCCATCGAAGGTATGGAGGCAAGCGGGAGGGGACCGAAGTCCCTAAGGAATGAAATATACTTTTTACATGAAAGTTACAATAATATCATATAAATCAATCACGGATATGATATGTTAAAAATGTGCAAAGTTAGCATTCTATTAAGGGGGCTTGACCGTTGAAAGGTTGGATTATTTACAAGCATTTACCCCAGGATGTAAAACCCGAGACGTTTGAAATCAAACGTCTGGTTGAAGAGGCGGTGCGGCAGGAGATCGATATCCGCGTACTTGCGCCTGAGCAATTTGAACTGATCGTTACACGGGATGACCGCAAAAGCGTGATGGTCGACGGAGAGGTGTTGCAGCTTCCCGACTTCGTACTGCCGAGAATGGGAGCGGGCACGAATTATTTTGGACTAGCCCTGATCCGGCATCTGGAACGACTTGGTGTACGAACCTTCAACTCTTCCCAAAGTATCGATACGGTTAAGGACAAGCTGTATACCCAGCAAATTTTGGCGGAGCATAATCTGCCGGTTCCCAAAACGATGCTGATCCGCTCCAAGGTGGATGTCAATCTGGTAGAAAAGCACCTCGGATTTCCGGTGGTGGTAAAGACCATTTCCGGTTCCCAAGGCAGCGGAGTGTTTCTGGCGGAGAACAAATCGAACTTTATCGATCTTCTGGAGATGATCAACGCTTATAAGGAAAATGCCACGATGATCTTGCAGGAATTCGTAGAGTCCAGCCGGGGAACGGATTTACGCGTTATTACGATCGGTGGACGTGCGGTCGCCGCCATGAAGCGAAATTCCGGCAGCGATAGCTTCAAAGCGAACTATTCCCGCGGAGGCACGGTGGAGCCTTATGAAATTAATCCGGAAATGGAATGGCTGGCCCTTGAGACTTCCCGTCTACTGAACTTGGACATTGCAGGGATCGACTTACTGTTTGACGGAGACCATTATAAAATATGCGAGGCTAACTCTTCGCCGGGATTCGAAGGAATCGAGTCCTGCTGCAATGTGAATATCTCCGAGGAGATTTACAATTTTCTAAGAGTGAGATTGAATCGTTTCTAGTATGAAAAAGAAAAACCATTCCCGGGAAAGAATAGTTTCTTTTGGGAATGGTTTTGTTGTGTGCGGGAATTGCAGTCTTTATTTGCTTTTGCTTCGTTCTATACATGGAGAGGGGCTTCTCCTGCTAGTCGAGTCTGTACGGAGGGGCTTATTTCTCGGGTATTTCAATTTGTCCATACCCGTAAGTCGCAAACCAATCCTGGATCGTGGCGAAGTCTTTGGAGAAGGACAAGCTTAGCAGCAGCATGATTCTCGCATGGGCGGCATTCAGATTGTCTCCGGCGATGATGCCTTTCCCGCTGGAATAGTTGCTGCCCGAACCCGTGCGCGTGGTCATTACAAAAATAACACCTTGCTCTATCGCTTTGGCACGTTCTTCACTCATGGCTTTCGAAATCCCGCCCGCCCCGGTTCCAGCGGTTACGATACCTTTAGCGCCATTGGCTACAAAACCGCTGATGGCACCTGGACCGGCATCCTGATAGGAATAAGCGATCTCCACCTTGGCTAGATCATTTTTGGTGATTTTGCTGAGATCAAATGGGGTGGACCATTCGCTGGCAGGTTTTAAAGCCCGGAAGGGAGCGCGGTAAACCCTGATATTATTTTCGTCGATATAACCGAGTGCTCCGACTTCCGGGGTAACGAAGGTGTCGGTACGGTATGAATTATTCTTGGTGACTTCGCGAGCTGCATGAAATTCATCGTTTAACATCAAGACGGTGCCGAAGTATTTGGTTTTACCGCTAGCTGCAAGTTTAATGGCGTTGTACAGGTTTGCCGGGGCATCGGTCCCGATAACGGTCCATGGGCGCATGGAGCCGGTGACCACAACAGGTTTAGGACTTCTTACCGTCAGATCCAGAAAATAAGCGATCTCCTCCATGGTATCGGTGCCGCTGGTAACTACGACGCCATCTTGCGTTTTCAATGCTTCATCGACTTTTAGTGACAACTCGTATAACTGTTGAATGGTATAAGCGCTGGAACCGGAATTTCCGAACTGATACGTACTTACTTCCGCTATTTTATCTTTATTAGGCAATGACTTAACCATATCTTCAATCAACAACGTGCCGGCCTTATAAGTAGTAAAGCTGGTTTCGTCCGTTGATTTGCCGGCCAGCGTCCCGCCTGTGGCGATGACTTGGACCTTTGGCATCTTTTTTTCGGCTTTTGTTATTTCGCCTCTGATAGAAACTTCGGCTGCGAAAGCCTTGGACAATGGGATACTCGGTAGTACCGCAGAAAATGCCAGTCCTGCGGCAAGAAGCATTTTGAAGCTTTGTGATTTCCATTTGTTCATTGGTTCAACCTCCACAATGTGTGTATTAGTCAGCTTTATGTAATAATAACTAACACGAAATAAGCTAACTGTGTTTGAATTGTATATTGATGTTAAGTTTATTAACAAATCTAACATGTGTGAAAGAAAGCGTTTAAATCTTATTAATGCTAATGAAATCGAGGTATATCTCTATTTATTAAATAAACATGAATAGAAATTGAGGATTTATGTGTTAGGAAATATAACGCGAGTTAATAATCTGCGATTGAGTTGAAATATTTTTTTGAAATTTTGCAGGGGTAAGCCCAATTGGTGTCGTCTATTTTATTGGAAGGAGGGGAGAGTTATTGGCGAGGAGTCTTTGATAGAAAAAATGAGGCAGGGCGACCGAGCCGCTTTTCGCGAATTCGTTAAACAATACGGAAATTTCGTTTTTCGTGCTGCGTATTCCGTTTTGCATGACGAGAAAGAGGCGGAAGATGCCGCGCAGGAAACGTTCCTTCAAGTTTATAAATCTCTCCCCGCTTACCGTTCTCAAGGAATTAAATCGTGGGTAACACGAATTGCAATCAACAAAGCGATTGATTTCAAACGGCGCAGAGACCGGCGGCGCGAAGAACAGTGGGATCCCGCCGATGTGGCTGAAAAGCTACCCGCGGTGGAGGACGATCTGCTTAAGGAAATGATGATTGACGAACGAAGAAGCGAGCTCCATACGAAAATATCCGAGCTTCCACCGGGACACCGGCAAGTGGTAACGGCCTTTTATTTGGATGGCAAAAGCTATGAACAAATTGCGAGTGATCTGGAACAGACCGTAAAAACCGTAGAATCGAAGCTTTACCGGGCCAGAGCCTGGATTCGCGAGCATTGGAAGGAGGAGGAATGGCGATGAAAGATACGGGCAACACACCTGAAGAAATGTGGAAAGCATATATCCGCGGCGAACTGAGCCCGGAAAGGGCTGAAAAGCTGGATCAGTTGCTGCAGGACGATGATGCAATGTTTCAGGTTTATATGACGGAACTCATGGCCAACCAAGACGAGCTTCCGAGTCTCCTTGATGAAGAACGTTTCGCTAATGACGTGCTTTCCGCGCTTCCCGCTCAAGCCCGGAGCCATGCCAACAAGGAACACCGCAAACGTTGGCAAAATCCTTTGGTCCACTATGTGATCGCCGCATCCATAACACTGTTATTGCTTGGCGGAGGCGTGTTCGATTTGCTGTCGGCTGGTGCTAATGCGGCTGTCCAGCGGCAAGCGGGAGATACTCCGCTGAGCGACCAGCTTATGCAACGGGCAACGAACTGGATGGAAAAGATTAAGCCGTCCGACACTCCTTAAAAGTGATTGAAAGAAAGGATGAACGAAATTGACTTATTATCGAAGCCGAATGCTGGCATTTCTATTGAATTTTATCCCGGGTCTGGGCCATTTCTATTGGGGGCGCAAAGCAAGGGGGATACTCTATCCGATTTTCTTTTTTGGCGGCCTGCTCGGTGGATTTCTTATCGCCATGGCTACCAATGAAGGAGAGTTTTTTCTGGCCGTCCTTATCATGGAATTGATTCTTTGGGTCATATCCATGCTTGACCTGCTTATCCTCATGCTTCGCGAGCCTGCGGCTCAGGAAAGATCGCCTTATGACCCACGAGGGGGCGGCAGACGGGGGGATGCTGAAACCGAACGTTTCTTTACGATATTACTGTCCTTTATTCCGGGTCTGGGCCATTTTCAAATGGGTCTCATGCAGCGGGGATTATCCTTCCTGATCATGTTCTTTGGCCTGATCACCATGATGTTCTTCGTCACCGGCATTACGCACGAAACCGTGTTCCTACTCTTCCTGGCACTGCTGCCGATCATTTGGCTGTATTGCATGTTCGATGCCGTTCAGCTCATTCATCGCAAGCAAGCCGGGGAAATTGTGGAGGATCGCTCCCTGCTGGATGAATGGGAATCCGGACGCATCGAGGGTCGGCGCAGCAAAGTGCTCGCCACACTGCTCTCGGCTTTTCCTGGAGCCGGACAAATGTACCTGGGCATGCAAAAACGCGGCCTGCAGATGATGGTGCTGTTTCTCGGAAGCTTTTATATCATCGATGTATTGAGGCTGTCCCTCTTTTTATTCTTAGTGCCTGTGATCTGGTTTTACAGCTTCTTTGACGGGTTGCAGCAGACTAGCAGGTATGGCATTCTTCCCATGGAGGATATTCCTTTGATTAAGGGTAGAGGAAACGGACAGCATTGGCTGGGGGTTGCCTTGCTCCTGCTCGGTGTCTACTATGTGGGCATGGAGTTTATCGTCCCGGCGCTGGACCGCTGGTTCCCTTATCTTGAGCTTAGATATATGATTCGCGAATACTTGCGCCCGGTTCTTGTGGCTGTAATTTTGATCGGCGGGGGTATCAAACTGCTCTCGAGCCGCAATCGGGTACAAAGTTTGAAGTGGGATGACGAGGAGATTTAAAGTCAAAATTGTTAGACGTAGAAACTTAACTAGGTAGTCAACTAGAGAGTATAGTCAGAAAATAGACTTGTTATTGCCAAATGCGATAACAAGCCTATTTTTATTTTTACCCTGTGGTTGAGAAATCTAGTGTATGCTGATAATAGGAAGACTAGAAGAGAATGCGCAAAGAGACTGGATGATTTGTCTTGAAGCTCGCCTTACCGATGGAGGGTGGTACTATGAAGAAATCTACGTTAGTTATTGCGGTATTGATTTTAGTAGTCCTTACAGGTTGTTCTCAAAAGGAGAATCATTCAACAAAAGAATCTATATCAAATATAGAAGCTCCAGTTGAATCGCCTGAGAAATCGGAAGCAGAACTACTAAGTGAATTGGCTAATCAAGAGGTTACGCTGAAAGCAGATCAGCTTGGTGAAGATGATTACGATACAATGGAGGACTTTGGAAAATCCTTCGTAAATCTTTATACCGGGGCTGTTGCCAATCAGGAAAGAGTATCGTTTAATAACTATATCTCTAAGGACAAGCTCCTTCAATTCACTAATAAAATGCTGGAGCTAGAACAGCGGCAGGTATTAAAAGGTGGATTTAGTGTGACCTTCGGCCTGAGTAATGAGTTTCAAGAAGTACAGTTTATGAGGCTGGACAACAATCTTTATCGTCTCGATTTATCCTTTTTAAATGAGGGTTCTGGGATGAGCTGCAAGCTATTAATTCAATCTGTAAACAAGTCATTAAAAATCGTAGATCTGTATTTTGGAAACAAAGATGGCGTCGATACGATGGCAACGGGTCACCCTGCGGAAAGAAGACTTGATAATCCTGAATTGTGGGATGACCAGGAATGGGTGAATGGTGTCATGGAGAAGCTTGAGGAATATGAAACCAAGCTGGGCGACTGATGAATGCAAAGACGAATATTACAACTAAGGAGTTTAATTAATGATAGATAAAGAAACCAAGAAAACCGAAGTCCTATCAGCTTTTCAATTCAGACACGCAACGAAAGATTTCGATCCTGACAAGAAGATAAGTGCTGCTGATTTCGATTACATATTGGAGACCGGGAGATTGTCGCCTAGCTCCTATGGCTTTGAACCCTGGAAGTTTGTTGTTGTGCAAAATAAGGAACTTCGTTCCAAACTTGCGGAGTATGCAACTGGAGCGAGAAGGCAGCTACAGTCGGCCAGTCATTTTATGATTATATTGACGAGATTGCCGAAGGATATGGTTGCCGGTTCCGATTATATTAAGCGCATGTTGGACGATGTCCAAAAGCTCCCTCACGAAATTGCACAGGCCAAGAGGGAAAACTATGATCATTTTTTGAAAACAAGCATAGCCATCGAGGACGATCCCAGAGTGATGTTCGAATGGGCTTGCCGACAAACTTATATTGCATTAGGTAATATGTTGACCGCTGCAGCCTTGATCGGCATTGATTCCTGCCCCATTGAAGGATTCAACAGAGCAAAGATTAATGAACTGTTAGCTGCGGAAGGAATTATGGATTCTGAACATTTCGGGATATCGGTTATGGCGGCGTTTGGCTATCGATTGCATGCTCCGTCCGATAAGACCCGCCGATGCGCGCAAGAAGTGGTTGAATGGGTGGAATAGGCAGTTTTGAACTTGAACAAAAGGAAAGATAGAGAGGACTGCGCCGGCTGCAGGGCCTCTCTATTTCCTTTCAAGGGCCTATTTTTGTTACAATGCAGTCAGGGTGAAGGTTCTATATAAGATGATCTATCGAATTAGATGTTAGGGGCAAGTAAAGGAGATTATCATATGTTCAAAATATTTATCGTCGAAGATGATCAACGACTGGCCGTGCTGTTGCAGGAATATTTGCAAAGGTTCGGCTATAGTACGCATATCGTTCAAGATTTTGACCGGGTGAAGCAGGAGTTCGAAGCGGCAGCCCCGCATCTGGTTTTGCTTGATGTGAACTTGCCGAAATACGACGGGTATTATTGGTGCCGTCAAATCCGTAACCTCTCCACTTGTCCCATTTTGTTTATTTCGGCACGCGAGGGGAAGATGGATCAGGTCATGGCCCTGGAAAACGGCGGGGACGATTATATTACGAAGCCGTTCGATTATGATATCGTCATCGCGAAGATCATGAGCCATTTGCGAAGAGCGTACGGGACATATGCCGGAGGAGGCGGGGAGCGGAGCGTGAATTTTGACGGTTTAAGGTTGGATAAAGATCGCCTTTATTTAAGTCTGAACGATGAAAGAGTGGAGCTCAGTCTGACGGAAGTAAAAATGCTGGAGGAACTGATGCAGCGGGGGGAAGAAATCGTCAGCCGCGACCGATTGCTCGAAAAAATATGGGACGATCAGACCTTTGTCGACGACAATACGCTGAATGTGTATGTTACACGGGTGCGTAAAAAGCTGTCTGCGCTAGGCATCGAGGATGCGCTTCAGACCGTGCGCGGTCAGGGCTACCGGCTCGTTCCCCGCTGGGAGGAGAAACAGTGAAGCTATTTTTGAAGGATCAGCGGCCTTTATTTTCGTTTTATATTCTCCAGCTTTTGACCGTGTCCGGAGTATACTGGCTGGACGGCTACCGCAACATCGCTATGGTGCTTTATGCCGCCCTGCTTAGCGGATGCTTGCTGGCCGTGTATTTGGTGTTCCGCTACATGAGTAACCGTTCGTTTTACCGCTGTCTGGAGCAGGGGGAAGGGCTGGATGCTTTTAAGGAAGTGTCGCCTCAGACGCCGCTATCCGAATACTTGCACCGGTTATTAAAGAAGCAATACCGGCATTATGTCTCCGAACTGAACCGCCAGCAGCATAAAATCAATCATCATTTACAGTTCATTACACAATGGGTCCACCAAATGAAAACGCCGGTGTCCGTCATTCATCTCATGGTGCAGGATAGAGACGATTCAAGATCGACGGCAATCGGAGATGAGGTGGACCGGCTGCGTAAAGGTCTGGATCTTGTTCTGTATACAGCCAGACTGGATTCCTTTTCCCATGATTTCGTGGTGGAGAAGCTGGACCTGGAGAGTCTTGTGCGCGCGGCCGTGTCGGCGCAAAAGCGGCTTTTTATCCGCAGCAAAGTATTCCCGCAGCTGGAGTTTACTTCGAAGGAGCCGTTATTCATTGCCACGGATGAGAAATGGCTTACGTTTGTGCTAACGCAAATTCTGACAAATGCGGTCAAATATACTGCCAATGAGCCGGGAACCATTGCTATCCGGGGCTACCGTAAGGAAGATGAGGCGTTTCTCGAAATCAGGGACGAAGGCGTGGGCATACCGGACAGCGATTTGCCGCGTGTGTTTGACGCTTATTTTACGGGAGAGAACGGGCGGAATTTCAGAGAGTCCACAGGGATGGGTCTGTATCTCGTGAAACAGATTTGCGGACAGCTCGGACACCGGGTGGAACTGGAATCCGCCGTCGGTCAAGGTACATTGGTCCGTTTGATCTTCCGATCCGAATTTAGCAACCTTACAAAGGAGTAAGGTGATTGTAAGATTGATCCATGGTTGCTGAATTAGGCCAACCGTATAATGAAAACATCACCGACAAGGAGTTGCATCCATGGCTGTTTTGGAGGTCAGAGAATGTTCCAAAATTTATGAAGGTACGATATCGACAAGGGCGCTGGACAATGTGAGTTTTGCTTTGGAACGGGGGGAGTTCGTCGGGATTATGGGCCCCTCGGGGAGCGGAAAGACGACTTTGCTTAACGTCATCGCGACGATCGACGAGCCGACATCAGGTGATGTTGTCGTTGAAGGGCAACATCCTCACAAACTGGATATAGAGGAGATGGCACTGTTTCGGAGACGTGAACTGGGCTTCATTTTCCAGCATTTCAACCTGCTTGATACGTTGACGGTAGAAGAAAATATCGTTCTTCCTTTAACCCTGGATGGCGCACCTGTAGCGGAAATGAAGAAGAGTAGTCTCGAACTGGCCCGCAGATTGGACATCGAATCCGTCTTACATAAGTTTCCCCAGGAAATCTCCGGAGGACAAATGCAGCGGACAGCGATCGCCCGGGCTATGATTCATCATCCTTCGCTGGTGTTAGCGGACGAACCCACCGGGAATCTGGATTCCAAAGCGTCCAAGGATGTAATGGAAGCCTTTGGGATGATGAACCGGGAAGAACGGACGACGATCTTGATGGTTACGCACGATGCTTTCGCCGCGAGCTTTTGCCATCGTGTGCTTTTTATTAAGGACGGCAGGCTGTATAACGAGATTTACCGCGGGGAGAACCGGCAGGCTTTCTTCCAAAAAATCATCGATATGATGTCGCTGCTGGGGGGAGAGACCGATCACCTTTCGTCAATTCGCCTTTAGCCATGTGTTGCGCAATAAGCGTACCTATGCAGCTTATTTTTTGAGCAGCGCCTTCTCGGTTATGGTCTTCTTCGTGTGCTCCCTGTTCCTGTTTCACCCGGACTTGAAGGCCCAGGTGGCCTGGAACTCCGCATTATTGGTGCTTGCACAAGCGGAAGTCATCATGTTTTTGTTCTGCTTTCTATTTGTGCTCTATTCCGTCGGGTCGTTTCTGCGATCCCGCAAGCGGGAATTCGGAATTCTGCTGATGAACGGGATGACAGTGAAGCAGCTGCGCAAGATGGTGTTCATGGAAAATATGCTGGTCGCTGCAGGCTCGCTCGGAACCGGCATCCTTGCCGGACTATTGACCGCCAAGCTGTTCCTGCTCGCCGGATCCAATTTGCTCGGCATCGAGACGCTGTCTTTTCACATTTCCCTATCCAGCCTGATGTTGACGATCCTTTCCTTCCTGCTGCTCTTCCTAGTCATCTCGCTCTGTACGACGGTTCTGCTAGGCTCCACCCGGCTGATCGATCTGCTCCAATCGGGGGTCAAGCGGGATGTTAAACCGAAGTTTTCGAAGCTGCTGGCCCTGCTTGCGGGCATATTGCTGCTCGCCAGTTATACGCTGGCGGTGACAACGACGGCATCCACCGTTAAGGTTCGCATGCTGCCGGTAACCGCGATGACGATCGTGGGTACGTATCTGTTTTTCACCCAGGCCAGTGTAGCTCTGCTCGGTTTGATGAAGCGAAATCTGACCCGGTATTGGAAGAAAAGCAATCTGGTGCTTGTATCCAACTTGTCTTACCGGATGAAGGATAATGCGAGAATGTTCTTTCTCGTAACGATAATTACGACGATTACGTTTTGCGCTGTAGGCGTATTCGCATCCATTAACCGGTTGTCCGGCGATTTTGCCTTGGACCATCCCGCTCAAATCGGTTATGTATCCAAGGGAGACGGGAGCCTGGAGAAGGAACATTTGGAGGAAATCTCGGCAGAACTGAGTGCCCGGGGAGTTTCTTACCATACGGAAAAAATAGACTTGGTCTATGTTCGCGTGCTGTCGTCTTCACTTGCTTCCGGACCGGAATGGCTCCCGGTGATATCTTATTCCGACTATGGCCGTGCCTTGTCGGCTGCGGGGTACTCCGTCGGCGAGCGGCCGCCATCAGAGGATGAGGCTTACGTGCTGCTGAACTCGCACCGGGAAAAATTGCTTCTTCAGGAAAGAAAACCGGCAAGTTACCGATTGGGTGAAACGGGACTCCTGCTGCATGAAATCGGGATAACCGAACGGGTGTCCATTGCCGACCATCTGACGCAGGAACTCGGGAATGGGCGGGAAGGTTTCTTTTCGGGGCTTGTAGTGAACGATGCCGTGAAAGAACGGCTATGGATGGAGGACGATTCCTCCAGAGTCGAACGGTACACGGCTTATTACACGGATTCCATGGAATCGACCGAGGGAATTGCATCCCGTTTGACAGAGAACGGAAAAATGGACTACAAGAAGAACGAACCTTATGCCATGTCGGTAAGCGGAACCTTGTTCGAGGTCCAGCGGACCACGTTTGGAGCGCTATTGTTTTTTGCGCTGTTGGTCGGCACCGTATTCTTCATCGCCGCTGGAAGCTTTCTCTATTTCCGGTTATATAGCGACCTGGATTATGATCGCAGGCAGTATCTCGCCCTAACCAAGATAGGAATGACGCGCAAGGAGATGGAAAAGATGGTGTCCCGCCAGCTGGGCTTGCTGTTTTTCCTCCCTGTTGGCGTAGCTATGGTGCACAGCTTGTTTGCCTTTATTGCGTTGCAGCGTTACGTATACTTATCAATCGCTTGGGAAGCAGGGGCGATCCTGGCCAGCTTTTGTTTCGTGCAGGTTATCTATTTCTGGTTTATCCGCGCCCGCTATTTGCGCAATTTACAAAAAGTACATCAATAAACGGAATCATGAACATGTTGGAGGTAACCCGTGGAAAATTGGATTACGAATATTATGGAACAGTTCGGTTATGCCGGAATTTTGCTTCTGATCGCGCTTGAGAATGTATTTCCTCCGATCCCGTCGGAAGTGATCTTGACCTTTGGCGGGTTTATGACCACTTATTCCAGCTTAACGATAACGGGTGTCGTCATCGCGGCAACGGTCGGATCCGTTCTCGGTGCGGTGATCTTGTATGGAGCCGGTTATTTGATCAACGTGGATCGGTTGGAGGGCTGGATTGACCGGTACGGACGGTTTTTGCGCCTGAAAAAAGAGGATATCCGCCGTGCTGACGCCTGGTTTGATAAGTACGGATACTGGACGGTGCTATTTTGCCGGATGATTCCGCTCATTCGCAGCTTAATTTCAATCCCGGCGGGCATCTCGAAAATGAAGTTCGGTTTGTTCCTGTTGTATACGACGATCGGTACACTGATATGGAATATCGTGCTCGTCTCGGTAGGCGCGGCGGTAGGGGGATCGTGGGAGAAAATCGTCGGGTTTATGGATGTGTATTCGAACATCGCCTATGTGGCCATCGCCGTCTTCGGCCTTGGGGGAATCTATCTGTTTTTGCGGAAGAGAAAAAGAGCCTAGATCAGAGATATAGAAGGGGCTTAAACGATTCAATGTAAAAGATGGAGAGGTCAATTCATGGATATTATAGCTATAATTAAAGCGATTGTTCTCGGCCTGGTGGAGGGGCTGACCGAGTTTGCTCCGGTTTCCTCAACGGGACATATGATTATTGTGGATGATATGTGGTTGAAGACGGAGCAGCTGTTTGCTTCGAAATATGTGGCCAACACGTTTAAGGTTGTCGTTCAATTGGGCTCCATTCTAGCCGTATTGGTCGTATTTAAAGACCGTTTCATCGATTTGCTGGGCTTGTCGCGGTTAAATCGCAAGGGGAGAGAGGTGGCAGGAGAAAGGCCTGCAGGCCCCCGCCTCAAGCTGGGCCAAGTCATCGTCGGTCTAATTCCGGCCGGGATTCTGGGTTTCCTGCTGGAGGATGTTATCGACGAGTATCTGTTCTCCACCGCAACCGTCCTGATCGGACTTGTTGTGGGAGCGCTGTTGATGATTGCGGCAGACCGCTTTGGTCCTACGAAGCCGAAGACCGAGTCGGTTGATCAGATCACTTACAAACAGGCATTTGCCGTAGGTTTGTTTCAATGTGTCTCGATTTGGCCGGGCTTCTCCCGATCCGGGTCGACGATTTCCGGCGGCGTCTTACTCGGTTTAAGCCACAGGGCAGCGGCGGATTTCACCTTCATCATGGCCGTGCCGATTATGGCTGGGGCCAGCGGGCTGTCACTGCTGAAAAACTGGGAATACTTCACGCTGGACGCACTGCCTTTTTTCATTGCCGGTTTCATTAGCGCCTTTGTGTTCGCGCTCTTGTCGATTCGCTTCTTCCTGAAGCTGATCAACCGGATCAAGCTGGTTCCGTTTGCGGTGTATCGCCTGCTGCTCGCGGCGGTGATTGGATTGATTTACTTTTTATGAATATGGAATGATTGATAGTCTCTTAGGTTACGGTATAGAATTAACGAAAAAACCTCCCTCTAATTTGAAGGATTGAACGCCTGTATGGCAGACAATCGGCAAATTAAAGGGAGGTTTTGTTTATGCTTAACGACGCGGCGGGAGAAGCAGCCCCCGGTAAACCACCTCGAAAATGAACTCGAACGCCTCCAGATGGCGTTTGGCTTCGAAGGCGTCTCTGCCCCAGGCGAAGATTCCGTGATTACGAAGCAGAATACCGGGGATTTCCGGCTTGAAGGTGCCGGGAATCAGCTTCGCGATCGATGGAATTTCTGCGTAATTCGGAAGCACCGGAATTTGAATTTCCGTATTCACTTCCCAGATGCCGAGGTCCTTGATCATTTCGATGCCTTTGGCGGGTACATAGCCCTGATCCCCGTAATATTCACTGAGCAGGCTGTTATACACGGTATGTACGTGAAATATGGCCCCGCAGCCGGTCATTCGATATATTTTGGCGTGAATCGGCGTTTCTTTGCATGGCTTGAGCCGGGTCGTCTCGCACGGATTTCCGGCGGTATCGGCAAACAGGAATTCTTCAGAGGTGTTGACTGGCTTATCTGTACCGGACGCGTTGATAGCGAAATGAAACTGATCCGGCGAGAAGCCGCCGACCCGTAGCGACAAATTCCCGCTATTCCCCGGGAACCAGTTCCGAATGGCGAGCTCCGTTTTGATGTTGCGGAGCTTGTTTAAGGCAGCTTGCTTTTCCTCCAAAGGAATCTCTGAAAACTCCATCCATCGTTCTCCTTCCCGGCCGGATAAAATCGGTCGCTGACTAGGTCCGGCAAGTCTCGGCAGGCTCAGCAGGCTCAGCAGGCTCAGCAGGCTCAGCTATTATAGCAGTGATTCTTTTACCGCTTCGCCCATCTCGCGGGAACGCTCCGCGCAGCGGTGAACTGCGGCTTTGACGGCTTCGCTAAAGCCCTTCGCGCTGAGCACTTCAAGCGCCGCCTGGGTCGATCCGTTCGGCGAAGTAATATCCTTGCGCAGTTTGGCAGGGTCTTCGCCGGTTTCGATCATCATGGAAGCGGCGCCGAGTACGGTTTGCACGGTCAGCTCACGAGCTTGTTCCGGCGATAATCCGCCTTCCGTTCCTGCTGCGATCATAGCCTCCATCATGTAATAAATGTATGCAGGTCCGCTGCCGGACACGCCGGTTAATATCTCCATTTTTTCCTCGGGAATGACGCTGACGGTGCCCACGGCCTCAAACATGGATAACACCTGATCCTTTTGATCCTGCGTAGTCTCGGACGAAAAGGAGATTCCGGTTGCACCAAGACCTATAGAGCTCGACGTATTAGGCATCGTTCTCGCCACGGGTGCTTGGGCGCCAAGCAGCGCCTGAATCGTAGAGATCGACAGGCCGGCAATGAGAGAGACGATGAGCTGGCCTTCTCGGAGTTGCGGACCGAGCGCTTTAAGCGCTTCGCCGGCGTCCTTCGGTTTCATGGCCAGTACGATGACGGAAGCGTCGCCGAGGTGCTTGCTTTTTTGCTCCTCGCTGTTGCCTGTCATCACGCCGTATTGCTTCTTTAAGTAGTCCAGCCGTTCCACGCTACTGCGGTTCAGCATGGAGATCCTTTCAGGAGCGGCGACCTTTTTGTGAATAAGCCCGCGCACGATCGCCTCGGCCATGGAGCCGGCCCCATAAAAGCAGATCGATTGCTGTGATGTCGAAGTATTGAAATTCATCGTTAGCCCCTCCTATGGTTTGTAAGGATACTTTTTTATTGGCGAATTTGTCCGTTTCCATGAATGATGTATTTGGTGGAAGTCAAAGCCGGCAGACCCATCGGTCCTCTAGCGTGGAGCTTCTGGGTGCTGATGCCGATTTCCGCGCCGAAGCCGAATTCAAATCCGTCCGTAAAACGGGTTGAAGCATTATGGTAAACGGCTGCGGCGTCCACTTCCTGCTGGAAGCGAGCGGCGTTTTGCCCGTCCGCCGTCACAATGCATTCGGAATGCTTCGTGCCGAAGGAGGCGATATGGGCCAGCGCTTCATCAAGATTGGAGACAACCTTAATGTTCAAAATGTAATCATTGTATTCCGTTGCATAATCCTCGTCGGTTGCTTGTTTTGCCCAAGGGAGAATATTTCTCGTAGCGTCGCATCCTCTGAGCTCGACCTTGGCGTCCTTAAAGCGTTCCGCCAAATCCGCCAGGTGTTGGCCCGCAAAGTCTTGATGAACGAGCAAAGTTTCCATAGCGTTGCATACGGAAGGGCGTTGTACTTTGGCATTTAGCGAAATGGCAGCAGCCATTTCCGGGTCCGCTGTCGCATCCAGGTACGTATGGCAGATGCCGGCCCCGGTTTCGATAACCGGAACGGTGGCGTTCTGGACGACATTTTGAATCAGGGAGCTGCCGCCGCGCGGAATGACCACATCAAGCAGGCCGTTCAATTTCAGCATTTCGTCAACGGAGGAACGGTTAGGGTCCTCAATGAGCTGTACTGCTTCCTGCGGAATGGCTGTCGTGGCAAGCGCCTCATGAATGATCTCCACGATTTTGCGGTTGGAGGAGAGGGCGGAGGAGCCGCCGCGCAGCACAACTGCGTTACCGGTTTTCAGGCAAAGGCCGACGGCATCGACCGTCACGTTAGGCCGGGCTTCATAAATGATGCCGATAACGCCAAGCGGTACACGCTGTTTGACGATATGCAGGCCGTTAGGGCGGTCAATCGTCTCGAGCACGTCTCCAACAGGATCGGGGAGCTCGGCGATTTGCCGCAGACCCTCGGCGATGCCGGCAATACGGTCCTGATTTAATGCGAGCCGGTCCAGCAGGGATTCCGACGTGCCGTTCTCCCGGCCGCGCTGCAAATCTTCACGGTTGGCCGCGATGATAGCCTCGCTGTTCTCGACCAGCGCTTTTGCTGCCGAGAGCAGGGCTTCGTTCTTTTTATCCGTGGTCAAACTGCCTAATGCTGCAGCCGCTTTACCGGCTAACTCCGCTTTTTGTCTTACTTCACTCATTGAAATACCTCCTCTATAATTTAAAATGATTTAAGATTTTAAAGAAATCCACTCGTCCCGGTGAATCACTTCCAGCCGATGAACATCGTTCAGCCGCTTCATGACTTCACCGCTAGGCAAGCCAAGAATTTGCCCCAGCTGGTCCGCATCGTAGTTCACGATTCCCCGGCCCAGTACCTCGCCGTCTGAATTTTGCACTTCTACCACATCGCCGGTCTGAAAATGGCCTTTAGCGCTGCGTACACCGACCGGCAGCAGGCTGCGTCCGTTACGGAGCATCGCTTCCTCGGCCCCGGCATCGACGGTCAGCGTCCCGATCGGAGTGGACAAGAAGCCCAGCCACTGTTTTTTTCGTGGAAGCGCGGAGCTATGGGTTTCAAAGTAGGTGCCTCGCCCGATTCCTTCAAAGGATCGCTGCAGCTCGCCCGGGAGATCCACTTTGCCGACAAAGACCGGAACACCGCCCCGGGAAGCGATTTTAGCCGCATCGATTTTGGAACGCATACCGCCGGTGCCGACGGAAGAACCCGCGCCTCCGGCTATGGCGTAAATTTCTTCGGTAATTTCCTGAACGCGTCCGATGCGAACGGCAGCAGGATCGATTCTCGGATCCTTGGTGTACAGCCCGTCGGTATCCGTAATAATGAGCAGCTGCTCGGCCTTGATCAGGTTGGCGACCAATGCCGACAAAGTATCGTTGTCCCCGAATTTCAGCTCATCGACCGAGACGGTGTCGTTCTCGTTGATGATCGGAAGAATGCCGCGGCTGAGCAGCTCTTCCAGCGCCATGCTGGCATTTCCCATCCGCTTCCGGTTCTGAAAATCCGAACGCGTAAGCAGGACTTGGGCTGCGGACACTCCGTGGACCGCCAGCGCCTCCCGGTAGGTCTGCATCAGCAGCGCTTGGCCGACAGCGGCCGCGGCTTGCTTTTCGTGCAGCAGCTTTGGCCGTTCGGTATAACCGATTTCGCGGAAGCCCGCAGCGACGGCGCCGGAGGTCACAAGCACCACTTGGACATCCGCCGACTTCAGGGCGGCGAGCTCCGAGGCGAAGTAAATGAGGGAATCCCGGTTCAGTCCTCCTTCCGGGGTAGTCAGCGAACTGCTCCCGATTTTGACAACAATGCGGCGTAGCATGGAGATCACTCCTTATGAAATAAATCTTATAGAGGTTGTTCAAAAAGTCATCTTTTTTGAACACGCACTTATAGATAAAACAAAAAAACTCCCGCCTTTGCATGCAAAGGACGAAAGTTTAACTTCCGCGGTACCACCTTTATTGATGATTCATCATCCGACTCGATGCCCGGTAACAGGGGCGCTGTCCGGCTTTGCCGCCGGCCGTTCGGGGATAGGGTTCGAAGAAGTGCGGTTGCAAATTCTTACAGCCAAGGAATCTGCTCTCTGGGGGCCGCTTTCATCTCCTACTGGTCCCGTCATCACGTTTTATTGTTAGGATACCATGCCATTCCAGGCTTTGCAAAAGAAAAAGATGAAGAGGATCAAAACAATCCTAGTTCGCCGATCCGTTTTACGCTTCACTCCGGTACTGTATCGCGGCACGCATGTTTACCGCTTTTGGCTTTCACGCTTGCGCGGTTGGAGGAAGGCCAGTATGATGAGGGGCAAGTAATGTAACCGTGAACGAAACATGATTTCGATGAAAGGATGATAGATAAATGGTGGAGAATACAAGCTGTTGGGAGATTGCACTGATTCAATGCGAAATTGTTCCGGGAGATCCAAAGCTTAACCGCGAACGTCTGGAAATAAAAATGGAACAGGCCGTTGCCGCTACAGTTAAACCTGACTTAATGATGCTGCCGGAAATGTGGAATACAGGATACGCCCTATCGCAAATACAACAGCTGGCGGACCCGGAGGGAAGTGAAACTCGAGGCTGGATTTCCGATTTTGCCCGGCGTCACGGGGTTTACATCATCGCTGGATCGATCGCGGAGAAGTGGGAGGGCCGAGTCTATAACACAATGATGATCTTTGACAGGGATGGCCGTGAAATCGGCGCCTATTCCAAAATTCATCTGTTCCGGCTCATGGAGGAAGAGAAGCATCTGGCTCCCGGCGAAGCGCCGGTGTTGTTTGAACTTGACGGTATCAAGTCCGGCGCATCGATCTGCTATGACATCCGGTTCCCGGAATTGGCCCGCACACTGTCGCTAAACGGGGCCCGAGCTTTATTCGTACCTGCGCAGTGGCCGCATCCCCGGCTTCATCATTGGCGCACGCTGCTGATGGCCCGTGCCATCGAGAATCAGATGTATGTCATAGCCTGCAACAGCACCGGAAAGAGCGGAGACGATTCATTCTTCGGGCATTCGCTCATTATTGACCCTTGGGGTGAGATTGTGGCCGAGGGCGGTGAGGACGAAGAGATCGTCAACGGTAAGATCGATCTGTCCCTGGTGGACCAGGTTCGGGAACGCATCCCTGTCTTTGCCGACAGACGGCCGCATCTTTACGAATTGTAACGCTGTGCTAACGTTGTCTTAAAGGTTTCGATGAACGCCTCCGCCGCTTTGGATAAATAGCGACCACGGCGGTACGCAATTACAAGCGTACGGCTTGGCGACGAGGCCAGCGGGATGTACACCGGAATCAGTTCGCTCCGCTTGGCGCGGGCGATAAACCTCGGAACGAGGGTAATTCCCATCCCGGCGGCTACCAGGGATTGCACGGTTTCGATATTGTTGCTCTCGAAGACAACGTTCGGCTCAAAGCCCGCACCCCGGCACAGGTCCATGGTCAATTTTCGAAAGCCTTGACCCTTTTTCAGCACGATGAATGGCTCATCTTTCAACTGTTCCAGGGAGACTCCTTCGGAGCTGCTTTCGAGAGCTGCCAATGGATGCTGGGGAGGAACGGCCAGATCGATAATTTCTTCGCCGATGGGCTCGTACGTAAGACTTGGCTCCTGCAGCGGGAGGGATAAGAGGCTAAGATCGGTTCCGCCCCCCGCGGTCAGCTTTTCCAAGTTTAAGGAGGTATCTTCAAGCAAAGTTACCTGGATGTCCGGGTATGCGGCGTTGAAGGCGGGCAGGACATAGGGAAGCAGATGCGATCCCGTAATCGGCATGCTGCCGATGACAACACGGCCGGCGCGAAGCTGTGAAATGTCGTCCATCTCCTGGCGCAGCTGCTGTACCGCGTCCATGATCTTCCGTGCATGTTCAATAAAACTCGCTCCGGCGTGAGTCAGTTCGACGGTGCTTGTATTCCGCTGAAACAGCTTTACGCCAAGCTCCTGCTCCAGCTTGGACAACTGCTGACTTAGCGAAGGCTGAGCGATATGAAGTTTGTCCGCAGCCCGGGAAAAATTACGCTCCTCGGCAATCTGCAAAGTATATTGAAGCTGGCGGAGTTCCATTAACTTTCACCTCATGAAGTTTCTTATTTATTATAGGTTATTCAAAAAGTCATCTTTCCACGACGAAGCAGAACAAGAAGTTGATTCGATGTCGATCTTTGTTATTATAACCTATTGCCAACTATTTGAGATGAACGTTGTTTTCTATGTATAATAGAATCAAATGAATTGCTGTGGAGGTAGGAGAATTGAAGAAGGTATGGAAAGAGATACAAGGATGGGGCATTGCCGTCGTCATCGGTTTTGTGCTCAGCTTGTTCATCGGCATCTTTATCATTCAGCCTTATAAGGTAGACGGACATTCCATGGAGCCGACGCTCAACGATAACCAGCGGATATACGCCTGGAAGGTAAGGCATGCGCTGGATAAGCTGCCGGAATACGGGGATATCGTGATTATCGACAGCCGGGTCGAACGGGACCGCTCTTTTATGGATGATTTTAAGGAACACCCGTTAATCAAACTGCTTTCAGGTACGAAAGAGGAAGAAATTTTTTATGTCAAAAGAGTTATCGGCTTGCCGGGAGATACGATTGAAATCAAGGACGGCGAGGTATACCGGAACGGTGAAGCATTGCATGAGCCTTACATCAAGGAGCGGATGGACAGCGGAACGAATCAGGTTTGGGAAATACCTGCAGACCATATCTTTGTAATGGGCGACAACCGCAACAACAGCAATGACAGCCGGAGCATCGGACCGGTGCCTACGGATCATGTCATGGGTATTGATTCGTTCTAATTGCGGAGTTCCGCAGAGGTTACGACAGAGGAGAGAAAGAAATGTCAGACGTATGGGAAACATGTCCTAGATGCAAATCCGATAAGGTGGTAACCCGGGGCAAGTTGTATTACTTTCTGCTATGGTTCGCTTTAGGCGGCATTCTGATGTGGATCGGTTTGCTCGTTTATTGGCCGTCCATGATTCTGGGATTCGTATTTATAATAGTGTCGATCTTCAGCTTTATGATGCCGAGGGTCAATCGCTGCACTTCTTGCCGTCATAAATGGAAGCCTTAGGCGGCCAGTGAGGTTGAACAGTATATAGATGAACTCTTATTTTAAAGAGGCGGTGCAAACCCCCAGGGTTGGCATCGCCTTTTCATTTATATATAGAACAAAGCAGCACATAGTCTATCGACCAGGATAAAGTAAATTTTTTTTGATAGGTTAAACCTATTACAATTATAGTTTTTATATCTTGGAACAATGAGACTGGAAATGTTATATTAATTTCAACAGACAAATAGGATATTAAATAGCTTTTCCACTATGCTTCAGTTTCCTGTTATGTCACATGTTCGAATTCTTGTGTGGGGTGAATTCTATGACCAGCAAAAAGACAATGTATGAGAAAATTTGGGATAATCACGTAATCTATCAAGAAGAGGGCAAGCCAAGCATTTTGTATATCGATCTGCATCTTGTCCACGAAGTAACTTCGCCGCAGGCTTTTGAAGGCTTGCGTCTTAGCGGGCGTAAGGTTCGCCGTCCGGAACTTACGTTTGCAACGATGGACCATAACGTGCCTACGAAAGACCGCTTTAATATTACGGATCCGATTTCCAAGCAGCAAATCGACACGCTGTCTCAAAACTGCCGCGATTTCGGCGTTACTTTGTACGATTTGGACACGATTGACCAAGGGGTTGTTCACGTCATGGGTCCTGAACTCGGGCTGACGCATCCCGGCAAAACGATCGTTTGCGGCGACAGCCATACTTCTACGCACGGGGCGTTCGGCGCACTTGCCTTCGGGATCGGTACGAGCGAAGTTGAGCATGTTCTCGCAACTCAATGTCTGCAACAAGCCAAGGCAAAAACGCTGGAAGTTCGTTTCGTCGGTAAACGTAAACCGGGCGTAACGGCCAAAGACTTGATCCTCGGCGTTATCGCGCAGTACGGAACGGATTTTGCGACCGGCTACGTTATCGAATATACCGGGGAAGCGATCCGCGAGCTGTCGATGGAAGAGCGTATGACCGTCTGCAACATGTCGATCGAAGCCGGAGCGAGAGCCGGGCTGATCGCGCCGGACGATACGACCTTCAACTATCTGCGCGGCCGGGAACATGTGCCTCAAGGAGAAGCTTTCGAAGCTGCCGTCGCCGTGTGGAAGGAACTGACTACCGATGAGGGAGCCGAGTATGATCGCGTCGTAGACTTCGATGTGGACTCCTTGATTCCTCAAGTAACCTGGGGTACCAGCCCTGGCATGGGTACCAGCATTAGCGACCGTGTTCCTAACCCTGCGGACTTTGCTTCCGATAACGAACGGAAAGCGGCCGAGAAGGCGCTTGAATATATGGGTCTCACTCCAGGTACGCCGATGACCGATATCGAAATCGACTACGTATTTATCGGATCCTGCACCAACGGCCGGATCGAGGATTTGCGCGCGGCAGCAGAAGTTGCCAAGGGCTACAAAGTGTCCGACAAAGTGACGGCCATCGTAGTACCGGGCTCCGGCCGCGTTAAGATCCAAGCGGAGAAGGAAGGGCTCGACAAGGTGTTTATCGAAGCCGGATTTGAATGGCGTGAAGCCGGCTGCAGTATGTGTCTGGCGATGAACCCTGACGTTCTTCAGCCGGGTCAGCGCTGCGCTTCCACTTCCAACCGTAACTTTGAAGGCCGTCAAGGCCGCGGCGGCAGAACGCATCTTGTGTCGCCGGCAATGGCGGCGGCAGCGGCGATCAAAGGCCGTTTCGTCGATGTGCGCGAGTGGAATGTGAAGAGTGAAGTCGTAAGCTAACCAAGCCGAAGAGGGGAGAAACCTACCATGGAAGCATTTAAAAAAATGACCGGTGTCGTAGGTCCTGTGGACCGCGTAAACGTCGACACTGACGCAATCATACCGAAACAATTTCTGAAACGCATCGAACGTACGGGATTCGGACAGTTTCTGTTCTATGAATGGCGTTTTGATACAGAGGGCAACGTAAACCCTGAATTTGAGCTCAACAAACCGCGTTACGAGGGTGCATCCGTCCTGATTTCACGCGTCAACTTCGGTTGCGGCTCCTCCAGAGAGCATGCTCCCTGGGCGATCCTGGATTACGGCTTCCGCTGCGTGATCGCGCCGTCCTTTGCCGATATTTTCTACAATAACTGCTTTAAGAACGGAATTTTGCCGATCAAGCTGTCTGAAGAACAGGTGGAAGATTTGTTCCAGCGTACGGCAGCGAATGAAGGTTACCAATTGACGATCGATCTCGAGAACAAGAAGATTTCGGATCAATTCGGTCTGGAAATCCAATTCGATCTCGACGAGCATCGCCGTCAATTCCTGCTGCAAGGACTGGACGATATCGGTCTGACACTTCAGCATGAAGATTTGATCTCCGCTTACGAGGCAAAGAAGTTTGCTTAAAGAAAATCATTATCTGCTAAAACGCAAGCCGTCCGCAGGATTCGAGAGAATCCGGGGCGGCTTTTTATTTTAATTGCAGTGTTTGCGGCAGTCAGGCGGATACCGTGTCCGAAATTGTCTCTCTATGAAAATATAAGTCTATCAGCCTCGTCTTTTTTCTGATATTATGGAAGCAATTAGTAATCTTGCGGAGGATTCCATGATGAAGAAAATCGGATTTTTGATGGTATTGACATTTTTTCTGCTTGCATTTCCGGGTATGAGCCAGGCCGCTTCGGCGGGTACTCATATTTACCTGGACGGGGTCGAACTGGAACAGCCTGTCAAAGCCCAGGCGGGCAATGTAAACGGAAGCGTCATGGTTCCACTACGCGTTATTATCGAAAGCCTCGGTTATGACGTGAATTGGGAGCAGAAGAGCGGTATCGTTACGATTCGACAAGGAGATAAGAACCTTCAACTGACTGTAGGCAGCAACAAAGCGACGGTTGACGGCGAAAGTGTTAAATTGTCGGCTGCTCCGATGCTTCAAGGAGGCTCCACGATGGTTCCGCTGCGGTTTGTCGGCGAACAGACGGGCCTTAAGGTCAGCTGGGACAATGATTCCAAATCCGCATACCTGTATAGCCCGGATGGCGGGGCGGCCGGTGCGGTCATTCCCGGAATGGGCAGTTCTTCTCCCGACTCGAGCAACGGACAGTCCGAAGCGACAGAAGAAAGCGGTTCCGAGCAGGAAGAAGCTTACATACCGGAAGCTCCGATCGGGAACGGAAGCGTTGGCGTAGCGGACTTGAGCATGATTCAAGGAATCAGCTTTAGCGAGAACAAGCTGATTATCGCCGAGACGGGCGGGATAAAGCCTAGCGTGTTTACTATGAACGGGCCGGATCGCCTGGTAGTCGATATTCCTAATGCTGCATTTGCTGACACATTTCAAACTGCTCATCCATTGGATCAGACCTTAAGAGGGCAATTTGCGGTTACAGATTACCCGGATGTGTCACAAATCCGTTATTCCATGTTCGACACTAAAACTTCCACGATTCGGATCGTGGTGGATTTGAATTATGCGACTCAATTTCAGGTTACAAACGTCGGGGACGGCTTGGTCATCATCGACCTGTCCGCCACTTCATCAACACCGATTACGCAGCCAGGTAACGGCGGCAAGCCGCTTGTCGTTATCGACGCGGGCCATGGGGGAAGTGCCCCTGGAGCGATCAGCATAACGAACAAAAAGGAAAAGGACTTTGCTCTTGCAGTTGCGTTGAAGGTAGAGAAGCTTCTAAAGAAAGAAACGGGACTTGATTATGTTCTTACCCGTTCTACAGACGCAACGGTATCCTTGCAGGACCGCGCAAAGCTGGCTAACGACCTCAATGCGACAATCTTTGTATCGATTCATGGTAACAGCGTGGATGCCAAGACTAGTCCAAGCGGCTCGGAGACTTACTATTCAAGAGATGAGAGCATCCCTCTTGCCGATGTAATGCATCGTCATCTTGTCGAGTCCACGAAACTTCCGGACCGTAAAGTTCGTAAAAAAAGTTTGCATGTGACACGGGAAACGGTGATGCCGGCCGTTTTGCTGGAAGTGGGTTATCTGAAGAACAAAACGGACGAGGCTCTGATGTACTCGGAAGATTTTCAACAGCGTGTTGCTGAAGGAATTGTTGCGGGCATGAAGGAATACTTGGGGGTTTAATCCTCCAAAGCGCAACCATAAGTTCTGTAAAAGGGGGTTAGGGTATGAAAAAAATAGGGATTTCGGGAATGCTCCTAATCATGCTAATCGTTGCAGCCGGATGCGGCCAGAAGCCGCAAGCGGCTCCAGTAGGAGAGCAGTCGTCTGCAGCGACGAATATTACCGATCCTGCTGAAACGGTTGAAGCCGCGAACGGAGGTCAAACCGTACAGGGAGCCGGAAATGGCGAAGGGTCCAAGCAGGAACCGCAAGAACCTGAGAAAATTACGAAAAAAATCCAAGTGTTCTTTACGGACGATGATATCATGGAGCTTCATGCAACAGAGCGGAGTATTAGTTTTACGGAGGATCTTTTGAAATATAAGGAGGCCTTCAAGGCACTTCAAACGGCGGAGCCGGGCATGATCTCCCTCTGGGAGAAGGTTATTCTGAACTCGGTGCAGTTTGCCGGGGGAGAGCTCGCGATTGACATTTCACTTCCGGATGAGGCTCGTTTGGGGTCAGGTGGAGAAGCGTTAGCCATTGAATCAATTAAACAGACGTTTTTCCAGTTTGAAGAGGTGGAGAAATTAGAATTGACCGTGGATGGAGAGAAGCTTGATTCCCTGATGGGGCATGTGGACCTGGAACATCCGATACAAAAATAATACACAACAACCCCGGAGCGTTCTTCCGGGGTTCTCTTTTTTTGGTAAGAAAAATAGCATATTATCGCAACTTTTGAGGATTTTGGGCGTCTAATATGTCGTCTGGTGGTGCCTGGGGAACTAGGCTGTTCACCCGGTCATCATGAGGCAAAATCTAAGGATGGTAGGGGTGACGGATGAAAAAAATTGGGTTTACCGCGTTAATGTTTTTTGCCATGTTTTTGTTTATTTTTCCGCAATGGGGACAAGCCGCTGCAGGGAGCACCAGCATTTATCTGGACGGTAAGGCGCTGGAACTGCCTAAGAACGGAGAAGTCCAAAATGTGAATGGAAATGTGATGATTCCGATTCGTGTCGTCGTAGAGGAGCTGGGTTTTGTTGTCGACTGGGATAAAAAGACGCGCACGATAACCATACAGCAGTCCGATACACAATTGAAACTGGTCGTGGGTCAGAGCACGGCATTGGTGAACGGCACTAAAGTTAAGCTTGCCGCCGCACCGAAACTGGTTAGTGACACTACGATTGTCCCGCTTCGGTTTGTAGGGGAGCAAATGGGTCTTACCGTTACATGGGATAATGTTAAGAAGTCTGCACATCTCATTACCCCGAATTCCGGCAGCGGAAACGGTACAGGTTCCGGAGAAAATGCGGGAGGCGGAAACGAAGAACAAACGCCTGATCCGGTTCCCGATCCTACGGCTAATCTGGCCAATGTCGGCGGTATCAGCTTTAGCGACAATCGCTTGATGATAGCAGTCGATAAGAACGTTAAGCCAAGCATTTTTACAATGGCCGGACCGGACCGGATCGTCATCGATCTGCCGAATACCAAATTTGCGGATACGTTCTCAAACAATCTAATGCTGGATCAAAACCAGAACGGATATTTTGACGTAACGGAATACCCGGATGTTTCCAAGGTCCGCTACGCCCTGTTCGATGATCAGCCATCGACCATTCGTGTAGTTTTGGATATGAACTATACCAAGAAATATGAACTGATCAACAACAATGATGGACTCATTATCGTAAACTTGAATACGGAGTCTTCCACTCCTGGAACCGCTCCTGGCGGAAACGGGAAAAAGCTGGTCGTCATTGACGCCGGACATGGCGGCAGCGATCCTGGTGCGATTAGCGTCACCAAAAAGAAGGAAAAGGATTTTAATCTCGCTGTCGTATTGAAAGTCCAGGAATTGTTGAAGCAAGAATCCGATATTGATTTTGTGCTGACTCGCAGTAGCGACACCTATCCGACTTTGCAGGACCGGGTGAAGATTGCGAACGACCTGAAGGCGGATATTTTCATTTCGGTCCATGCTAACGCCGGCAGTGCCACTGCAAGCGGGGTTGAGACCTATTATACGAGATCGGAAAGTCTCTCTTTGGCTAAGGTCATGCATAAATATTTGGTGCAGTCCTCCGGACTTAGCGATCGCGGTGTGCGCTCGAAGAGTTTGCATGTCACGCGGGAAACAAAAATGCCGGCCGTACTGCTGGAATGCGGTTATCTCAGCAACAAAAACGACAATGCCGTGCTTTATACGGAAGATTTCCAGGATCGGGTTGCTGAAGGTGTTGTTAAAGGAATCAAAGAATACCTAGGCTTGAACTGATAGCATTCGGTAAAGGAGGAAGCGACAATGAACAGAAAACTATATATCACCGGGGTGATCGTTCTCCTGCTCGCTTTGAGCACCGGATGCGGGCAAAAGCCCGGTACTTCTTCTCCGGTAGACAATTCCGCAGAGGGGAACGTTCAGGGAACTACTACAACCACCGACACCACAACTGCCGCCGGATTAGCGGAAGGCGGAAACGGGACGGATGCCGGAACCGGGGAGCAGGTTCCAACCGTGCAAACGGTAACGAAAACGATCGAAACCTATTATACGGATGATGAAATGCTGGAATTGACCAAATCTTCCGTAGAAATCAAGTACACGGAAGAGCAAGAGAAGTACCTGGCAGCGCTTCAAACTTTAAAAGGCAGCGCCGACACCGATTTGTTCGCTTTGTGGAAAAATGTTGAGTTTCATTCGGCCAAGCTTGAGAACGGTCAACTGACGATCGATATTACGCTGCCCGATGAAGCTCGCTTGGGAGCCGGCGGCGAGGTGTTGGCCCTGGACGCCCTGAAGCAAACCATGTTTCAGTTCGATGAGGTGAAATCGATCGAACTGCTCGTTGACGGCAAACAAAGAGATACTTTGATGGGCCATGAAGAGCTGGAACATCCGATGACAAGAAATTAGTCGATTTTTAAAGGAACCGGGGGGCCGGCCGTCGAACATGGTAAAGTGAACTTTTTTTAAAAGGGGAGAATGTAATGTCATCTTATAAACGCACTTTTAGACGCAGCACCAAGAAGGCAGTATCCACCATGCTTGTGACGGCAATGTGCCTTGGCGGAGGAGCGGCGGCATTTGCGGATCAGGCCGGAACACCGGCAGCGACAACGCAAAGCTCTGTGTCCTCTTTGATTTTTAGCGATGTGAAGGACGGCTTTTGGGCGGAAAAACATATTTACAAGCTTGCTGCAGAAGGGATCATTCTTGGAGATGCAGGGAAATTTCGTCCTGCCGACAGTGTGACTCAGCAGGAAGCCATTACGATGGCAATCCGTTTCATGAATTTGGAATCCAAGCTTGGGGACGGAGCAGGCGCGCCTGCGGATATGAAAGTGGGCAATTATTTCAAACCTTATCTGGAGCTTGCCGTACAGCAGAAGCTGATCGATAAAACCGAGGAAGTTCAGGCAACCGGAGCGAAGGAATCCTGGGGCGAGAAAAAAGCGTCCCGCGAATGGATCGCCAAAATTCTGGTGCGCGCACTGGGCAGAGATACGGAAGCGAAGGCTGCTGCCGGAGCTTCTACCGGTTTTGCCGACCAATCCAGCATCACGTCGTCCGCTCGCGGTTACGTCAATGTAGCGGTACAGCTGGATCTGACCAAAGGGGTAGAAGGCAACAAATTTGACCCGCTTGGTAAAGTGACGCGCGCTCAGCTTGCTACCTTCTTCAGCCGGGGAAGTGAGTATGTAACTCCAGGTTATTCCACAGTCTACGAGGGCATCGTTACCGAACTGACGGACAACAAGCTGACTTTGTTTGCAAACGGCAAATTGAAGAGCTTTACGCTGGATAGCCGTACCGTGTATTTTACAAAGGATTCCGAAGTCAAGAGCACCAAAAACGAGCTTCAGCTCTATACCAAAGTGCTCGCGGTTGATAAAGTAGGGTCTGCGGCTTATGTAGAGGTTCGCGATCCGAAGCAGCAGCTGGAACAAACGGAAGGGACTTTGCTTAAAAAACTTTCGGGTAACCGCTTAGTCATGCTCATTAATAATGACACCGTCACTTACACATATGACGCTAACACAAGCTTTATCGATCAAAATGGGAATTCGATTAACATTGATAGCTTGACGGAAAATAGCACGGTTGTTGTTCAACGCGAAACATTCAGTGCTGAAAAGAAGCCGGTAATTGTTCAGGTGAAATCGGCTATTGTCAATAAATCCGGCAGTGGAACTGTGGATTCGGTCAACCTAACGGACAAAACCATACGCTTCAAGGATGCTTCCGGAAACGTTGAAACTTTTAAGTATAGCGACAATTTTGTAATGATCTACCAAAATCAGCTTTTGAACAATGCAGGTGAGATTCAGACCGGAGCTTCCGTCAAATACACGGTTGAGAATAGCTTGATTACCCGCCTGGAAATTACACAAGGCATGGAGCGTACCGTCACCGGCACCTTGCTGGACGTCAATGACAAGTTTATTAGCTTCTCTAACGCTTCCGGTAAAGCCGAAATCAAATCGCTTGCCGACAAGCCGGCCATTGTGATTAACGGAATCGCAGAAGCGACGCTGGATGATTTGATCGATGACGAGAATGGCGGAGACAAGGTTGAATTGACGATCAATCCTAACGACCAAATCACGAAAATCGTGGTGACAGGTCGTCAATCGGAGCAGTTGAGCGATCTTTCCGTTGTGAAGTACGAAGCCAAATATAAAGCGCTGATGGTTGTCGATGCCTCCAAAAAGGTTCATGCCTTTACGCTGGATGACAAAACTAAAGTGGAATATAACTCTACGACGCCTACGCTTTCCGGTGCTGAATCCTTGTTGTCCGAAGGCAGAAAGATCAATGTGACGCATATCGGGGATCGCGTATTGTCCCTGCAGGTCGTCTATAAATATGATGGAACATTCTTGTCGGCGGATACGACCGCAAAGAAAATCTCTTTGTTGACTTCATCCGGCAAGACGGTAGTCGTACCTTATCAGGGAACCGCTCCTTCCATTGAACTGTATGGCAAAGGCAGCGCTACGCTTGCGGATATTAAAGTAGGAGACCCGGTCACCGCTATTTTGTCCGCGAACCAGGACGCTTTGCAAACCTTGGCCGTGAAGAAAGCCGTTCAATTCAAGGTCGTATCGGTGAACACGGCAAACAGCCGGATTCGCGCAACGGCGAATGGAATTACGGATGACTTCTACGTAGACCAGGCTGCACTGTTTGCGGACAACGGAGGAGCTATCAAAGTTGCCGACATCCAGGCCGGTCAAACGATCAACGTGGTCTTTAACGGCCGGACCGCCAGCTCGGTGCAAATCGTCAAGCTGACGCTTGGCAAGGTTCTGAGCGTGAACGGAACTTCCTTGGTTCTGAAGCCCTTCGCCGGGGCTCAGGAGACATTCTCCTTAAATAGCGGAGTGAAGGTTGTACGCGGTACTTCGGTAAGCACCGGCGTGACCAGCCTGACTACGTCGGATCATGTCGAAGTCAGCAAGGATACGGACGGATCGGTAATTATTCAGGTTCTGTCTCCGCTGGAACGGAAATTTCAGCGTTATGACGGGGTAAGCAAAGAAATTATCGTCTACAGACCTTCTCTGACCGACAACAATTATCGCTTTGTTGTGACACCGGAAACATATATTCACCAAGGTGACACGACATTATCCGTGCAATCCCTCCAAGAAAATGATAAAATTGTTCTATATTTCAACGGCGACAAGCTGGTTGAAGTGGAAAAACAATAATCATTTTTGTGAGAATAACCGTCTTGATGCGGGATATTTCCCGCTCAAGGCGGTTTTTTGGGGATTATAGAAAGTATAAGTTCTACTCAGAGCTAATCCATTCTATAATCGCCAGAAAAGCTTCTTTTGGGCGGTAGAAGGTTGTTAGAAGGATGAAGATTTAATAATTTGGCTTTTCAGCGCCGAGAAGGTTGCAAGAAGCTAGGGACAGAGGAGCGGAGTGTAGGAGAAGCCTACATGAGCACCGGAAGGCCCGGCTGAATGCAAGATTCGATGCCGAGTTTACTTCGAAGCAATTCTTCGCGATCAAAAGACGAATTAGTAAATTACCTCTAGGGGGTGGGGGAATGAATGCTGCAGGGGTGCGCCATATCCTGGACACCATAGCCGCTATGTTTCCGGACGCGCATTGCGAGCTCGATCACAGCAACGCTTTTGAATTAACGATCGCTGTGCTGTTGTCGGCGCAATGTACGGATGCGACCGTTAATAAAGTGACCGCGGATTTGTTCCAAAAATACAAGACACCCGAAGACTATGTCTCTGTCCCGCTGGAAGAGCTGGAACAGGATATCCGTAGAATCGGCCTGTTCCGGAGCAAAGCCAAGCACATCCATAATCTGTGCCGTATTCTGATAGATCAGTATGGCGGTGATGTGCCGAGCGAACATGATAAGCTCGTTGAATTGCCGGGTGTCGGAAGAAAGACGGCAAACGTAGTCGTTTCAAATGCCTTCGGAGTACCTGCGATCGCGGTCGATACGCATGTCGAGCGGGTCAGCAAGCGGCTTGGGCTGGCGAATTGGAAAGATTCGGTGTTGGAAGTCGAAAAGAAGTTGATGAAGCGGGTTCCTCGGGAAGAATGGACATTGACGCATCATCGGCTGATCTTTTTCGGACGATATCACTGCAAAGCCCAGAACCCCAACTGCCAGGTTTGCCCGTTGCTTGACGTGTGCAGGGAAGGCAAGAAACGTATGAAAAGGTCACAAGTCAGTAAAAATATAGAAGAGTGACAAAAAAGACAACGATAGTAGAGGATGGGAACCCATGAAATGTATTTCTGTTTATACTGACAATTTTGAATTGTTTTCCGATGTATTTGAGAAAGTCATTGAGATCGATTTGCAGGAAAATGACGAGCGCGAACTGGAAGGTGTGACAGTCAGCGATTCTGGTGAAGTGCCTAAGCACTATCTTGAGCGTATGTCCGTTAAACCGGAAGTGGTAGTTATGAAAGACCGCAACAAAGGTATCACGATTTTGCAGCACGGTAAAGTGTTCGAAATTTTGATTCCGTCCGATGCGGATGAAATTGAAGCGGCTTCCTTGTAAAAAATTAAGATGTTGTTGATTCGGTCGTCGGGACTTTGTTCCGGCGGCCGATTTTTATTTAGTCGGAGAATTTTAAAGTGATTTATGAATTAATTTGACGGATTAAAGGCAGAAGACTTCCAAGTCGAATTAAGGTAGGTTAAAATGAATGTGTTTAAAAAAGTGTTAGAGAAAAATTAAGACAATTGGACTTTCCGGCCTTGTCTTAGGATCAAGACGGAAAGAAGGAGTGCTAATGATGGAAACGATTACAGTCCGCTCTGACATCACATTGCAAGAACAACTTGAACGGTTGGAAAAATGGTACGCCTCTCACGGCGACGCTTTGGTACAACGAGAGAATTCGGATCTCCGCCAAAAATTGTCGGAAGGAAATTTAACGCTGTCATTCTGCGGGCATTTCTCAGCGGGAAAATCCAGCCTGATCAATACATTGTGCGGCAAGCCCATGCTGCCTTCCGGTCCGCTTCCGACAACGGCAAATATAGCGGCACTATATAACGGACCGCCCAAAGCGATGCTAACCCCGGCTATTGATCCGTTAAATCCGGAAGGAAAACGAAAACAACCGCTTGAAGTAAGGCGGGATCAGTTGGACGAATTCTGCCGGGACGGAGCTTCCTATGAAATGGTGTCTGTTTGGGATGATATTCCGCTTCTAGGCAGCCACGGAGTGCTGCTGGATACCCCGGGCGTGGATTCCGGGGATGCCGCACATGCGTTAGCGACAAATTCGGCGCTGCACCTGGCTGATGTCGTCTTTTATGTGATGGATTATAATCATGTGCTGTCCGAAAGCAATTTGTCCTTCGCCCGGAGGCTCGCTGACTGGGGCAAGCCGCTTTATCTTGTGGTGAACCAGATCGACAAGCATCGGGAACAGGAATTGAAGTTTGAGGCTTACAGGGCTTCGGTGGAGCAGGCGTTTGAACTGTGGGGGATTGTTTCCGCAGGGATATTTTACATCTCGCTCAAAGAGCCTGAACACCCGCTCAATATGCTTCCATTATTGAAACAAACGATACATGATCTCCTGAAGGATCCTCAAAGACTTCTTGAGTATAGCGTTGCCTGCTCACTGCGTCACGGTGGCGAGGAGTTTCTTAAACGCTGCACGGCAGCAGAAGAAGAAACGGAAGAACGACTGCTATCGGAAGCAGGAGGCGAAGGACGCGTTGAGATTTGGCAACAAAAGCTTACAGCTCTTGATCAGGAGCTGGAAAATAGCGATGACAAAATAGATAAGCTTCGCCGTGAGTGGATCGGGGAACTTGATACACTTTTGGGAAGCGCGTATTTGATGACTCCGGCGCTTCGAGAAGCAGCGGGAGAGTATTTGGAAAGCAGACAGCCCGGATTCAAGACGGGGCTGTTGTTCCAACGCGGCAAAACGCAGCGGGAACAGGAGCGTCGAAGAGATGAGTTCCTGGCGAAGCTGAAGGAACAAGTCGACGCGCAGGTTGACTGGCATGTACGGGATTTGCTGCGCAAGTTTGGCCGGAGCCTTGAGCTTTGGGACCCGGCTTGGGAAAGTCGGATGGAGGAAGCTCTTCCCGTGGCGGAGGAAGCTTGGATCAGCGGTCCGGCCAGGGAAGGCGCGGTCGTGTCCGGCGAGTATACGCTTCACTATACCGCCGATGTCGCGGCCGGCATTACCGGCCGATACCGCCGCGCAGCCCTCGTCCTCGCGGACGGGCTGCTTGACGCCTTCGCGCCGCGCCTGGCGGCGGCGCGGGCGGACCATGCCGCGCAGCGCGAGACGCTGCTCGCGCGGTCCGCGGCCGCGGCGCGCCTGCAAGCGCAGCGCGCTGCCGCAAACGAGAGGGCCGAGCGCCTTCAGGCGCTGCTCGGCCCTCCTCCGTCCCTCCCTCCCGGCCTCCTGCCGGAGGTGAGGGACGTCACGGCGCGGCGGCCGGTTGCACCGCAGCCGGCGCAGGCGGCGCGCGTGAACGCGCCCGCGCCGACTGATGCGGGCTTGACGCCGCGCGCCGCCTTGGCGCCGCAGGCCGCCGCCGCAGGCCGGCAGCGGCTCACGGATGCGGCCGCGGCATTGGAAGCCGCGGCGGAGGCGCTGGCCCCTTACCCGGCCTTCGGGTCGGGGGTAAGGGAGCTGCGCGCCCGCGCGGCCCATCTGTCGGGCGGCCGCTTTACGGTTGCGCTGTTCGGGGCGTTCAGCGCGGGTAAATCCTCCTTCGCGAACGCGCTGCTTGGCGCGCAGGTACTGCCGGTATCTCCGCATCCGACAACCGCGGCGATCAACCGGATTCTAGCTCCGGCGGATGGCATGGAGCACGGGCAAGCGGCGGTCATCTTCAAGTCGCCGGAAGCGATGCGGGGGGACCTTGCATACTCCTTTGAAGCACTTCAACTGGGCGCTTGGAAGGAACGAAGCTGGAAGGCCGAAGTTCAAAAGCTTCGGGCCGTGGATGTCCCGCCTTCGGGGCGCGCCCATTACAGCTTCTTAAAGGCTGCGGCCATCGGCTGGGACGACAACGCTTCCCGTCTGGGCACTAGAGAAACCGCCGGACTTGAAGGCTTTGCCGCTTATGTGGCGGAGGAGAGTAAGGCTTGCTTTGTGGAGCAGATGGATCTCTATTATTCATGCCCGTTGACGGAACAAGGGATAGTGATCGTAGATACGCCGGGGGCCGATTCGATTCATGCCCGTCATACCGGCGTGACATTTCAATATATTAGAAACAGTGACGCATTATTGTACGTGACTTACTATAACCACGCTTTTTCCCGGGCAGATCGCCAGTTTCTGGCCCACCTGGGAAGAGTGAAGGGGAGCTTCGCGCTCGACAAGATGTTCTTTATTGTGAATGCCTCGGATTTGGCATCGACCAGAGAGGAATTGGCTTCGGTCATGGAACATGTGGAGGGCGGTTTGCGCGGTGCCGGGATCGAACAGCCGCAGATTCATGCTGTTTCCAGTCTTACCGCATTGTCAGCCAAAACTTCAGGCGACGCCGGTTTGTTTACAGCCTCCGGATTTGCCGGGTTCGAAGAAGTGTTCTTTGATTTTATCGGCAAAGAGCTTACCGGTCTTGCCTTCGACGCTGCCGGACGTGAACTGCATACCGTGATGGAACGGGCGCAGGAGTTGAACGATGCGATGGCTCAGAGCAAGGAAGAGCGTGAGCAGAGGCTGAGTATGATCCGCGCGGACAAACAGGAATTTGCGTGGCTGTTGAAAAACCTTGCGGAGAGTGGCCCTGGCCCGCTGCTCCGGCAGGAGGCCGGAGAGCTGTTGTTCCACGTTCGTAATCGGCTCCAGCTTCTTGCGGGAGACCTGTTCCACGAATTTTTTCATCCGACCCTGCTTCAGGAAGATGGAGGCGATCTCAAAGTAAAATTCGCATCTTCTTTTCGCGGTTGGCTCGGCCAATTGTCGGTAGAACTGGAGCGCGAGCTCCAGGCGACTTCCTTAAGACTGGAGAAGAAGGGCGACGCGATCCTGACCGTCCGTAATAAGGAATGGCTTGACCAGGTGAAGTCCGCATTAAGAAATGTTCCTGCTTTTGGAAACTTGGATGCCTCATCTTATTCATGGGTTACGCCAGAATTAAAAGAAGGAATGCTGGAACAGCGAATGAGCGCACGGGACTATGCAGGTTATTTTAAAACTCCTAAATTTTTCTTCGAAGGCGGCGGTAAGCAGAAACTTCGTGAAGCGCTCGACAAGCCGATCGGAGATATCCTGAAAGAAGCGGTGGAAGAAGCCGGTCACGGACTTGGGGAGTATTACAGTCTGGAAACCACGCGGCGTTTTGCCGCGCTGGCCGCACGATATGAAGCGGAATGGGCGGAATGGGAGACGGGCCTTACGAATCTTGACTCGGATACCGGCAAAGAGAGCGACTGGACAGCCGTAATGGAACGGTTAAATCAACTGGCTAAGACTTTTGTTGATTAAACGGCTAGAGGGCAAAGATTTCTTATCTTGTCGTCAACGGTAAGCAAGTATTTTTGGCATAGTTTCGAATTTTGTAACTTTTTGTCGAAAAAGCGCTTTCCTTAAATTTGGACTATTGCATTATTCGGCATAAACCATGACAATAGATGTAGATAGATGTCTAAACAAGGGGGAACCGAAAACTCATGTGGGGTGCTCCTGTAACAGAACGCGCCAAGAGCATAATGCTGCTTGGCGGCGGGGAACTGGGCAAGGAAGTCATCATAGAGTCACAGCGCCTTGGACTCCGGACTATCGTTGTCGACCGGTATGAGCATGCACCGGCGATGGGGGTAGCCCATGAAGCCTACTGCATCGATATGCTGGATGAGGAGACTTTAAAATCCCTGATTGTCCGGATAAACCCGGACCTTATCGTGCCGGAAATCGAGGCCATCGCTACTCCGGCGCTCGTGGAATTGGAGCAGGAAGGCTTTACGGTTATTCCTACAGCCAGAGCCGCCCTGCTGACCATGGATCGCGAAGGGATCCGACGGCTTGCGGCAGAAGAGCTTGGATTGCCGACGGCCGCCTGCCGCTTTGCGGATAGTCTCGAAGAGCTGGAAGCCGCCGTGGCGGAAATCGGCGTTCCTTGTGTGATTAAACCGCTGATGAGTTCGTCGGGCAAAGGCCAGAGTGTTTGCCGAAAGCCGGAAGATGTATCCACTTGCTGGACCCTGGCTTTGGAAGGTGCCCGCGCCAAGAAGATGCGCGTAATCGTGGAAGCATTTGTTCCGTTTACGAGCGAGATCACACTTCTTACCGTACGATCCGTTTCAGGCACGATCTTTTGCCCGCCGATCGGTCATATTCAACAAGACGGGGATTACGTGGAATCTTGGCAACCGCATCCATTAACGGAAGAGCAGCTGCTCGAGGCCCAGTCCATCGCGGGAAAGATTACCGAGGCGCTTGGCGGTTATGGTATTTTCGGCGTGGAACTGTTCGTGACCCCGGAGGGTATTGTCTTCAGCGAGGTGTCTCCACGACCGCATGATACAGGTATGGTAACGATGGTGACCCAGGATTTATCGGAATTTGCCTTGCATGTTAGGGCTATTCTAGGATTTTCGATTCCGTCGGTGGAACTGTTGACCCCCGGAGCTTCGGCTACATTAAAAGCCGACCGCGAAGGGGAGGACTTTGAGATCGGCGGAATGGAGGAAGCGCTCCGCTTGCCAAGAACGCAAATTCGCGTCTTTGGCAAACCGCTTTGTAAACCAGGCAGACGAATGGCTGTCGCCCTTAGCAGCGCCGATGATGTAGAAACAGCCCGAAGCCGCGCCAAGCAAGCGGCAAATATATTAAAGGTGGTATGGTCAAATTGAGTAATCAGGTTTGTGCCCCGGCCTTGGCAATCCGCAGATGTTGCAGCGATGATGTACATCATATGCTTCCTTTGATGCGTCAGCTTCGCTATCCAACTACGCCAAGCGTGCTGAAAGAACGCCTTACGATGTTGGAAGGTCACGAACAACTTTGCAGTTTGGTCGCTGAAGTGGATGGAGTTGTGGTTGGAACCATATTTCTAAAGCAGCATCAAACGCATGATATGATGAAACCTGTTACTAGCATTACGGCATTGGTAGTTGACGAGAAGCATCGAGGAACCGGGATCGGGAAACGTCTTCTTCTTGAGGCGGAGACCTGGGGCAAAGAGCGCGGCAGCTCGCAGATGTTCGTATCCGTAGCCGGAGACAACAATATTACGTCCAAATCATTCTATGAGTATTCGGGATTTACCTGCACAGGCTACCGTTTAAGCAAGCCATTGGCATAACCGAAATAAAAGCTATGGAAAGGGGGTCCGCCCATTTTCCATAGCTTTTTTCATGTTATTTTACCTTTGAGACAGGGATCCATATCTCACTTCTGAAATGAGGAGAGGACATCTCTTTACTCTCGTTCCACAGTATTTCCGGTCCTTCGATCAGTTCATAAGCCGAGGAGGGGAGCCATTCGGCATAAATGCGTCCCCAAACATTTTGCAGTGTATCGGGAAAAGGGCCCACTGCTTCAAAAACGGCCCATGTAGAAGCCGGAACTTCGAGGGATGTCAGTCCCTCCGGACAATCCTTCGTAGTTGCCGCGCCGATATAATGATCCAACTCCCCTTTTTCCTCCATACGTTCCTCGGAGAAATTTACCGATGCGCTGATCAGCCCTTGAGGCTCGACATCCGACAATTGTTTCAGTGTGGTGATCTTCTCCTCGTTTAAACTGGCCCACATCGAAGCGATTTCCGGATTGACTCCATGGAATACAATAGGGACCCTTTTCATGATTCCCACGATACGAAAAGCATCTTTTTCTACGATTCTGTAATTCATTTCATTCCCTCCTTGAATGGTCAACTGAAAGGTCATTTGCGGATACGCTTTGAGCATTGAACCGTGATTGCGGGCATCGGAAGGGGTGATTCCATGCATGAGTTGAAAGGCTCTGGCAAAAGAATCGGGAGAATTGTAGCCGTATTTCAGCGCCACATCTATAATTTTCAGGTCTTTATTCTTCAGATCAAATGCGGCTAGCGTAAGGCGTCTGCGGCGGATGTACTCAGATAGTGGAACCCCGGCGAGAAAAGAGAACATTCTTTTGAAATGGTATTCCGAGCAACAGGCCGTCCGCGCTACCTCCCGCATATCGATTTCCCCATCCAGGTGCCGTTCGATATATTCCATTGCACGGTTCATGCTTAGTAACGAATCCATGGTTTTTCCTCCCTTTCAACGTAAGATTAACAGAGGTATTTAACGTGTTCCCGACAAATCCAGTGCAAGTTATGCAGGATAAGCTGCGTTTAGCGAAATTTTTCTTGCGATATCAGGCAGCTAGTGCTCCGAAGTTTATACTTTCTGATATCTAAAAAAGACCGTCCGGCAATCGGAAATTGCCTAACGGTCCTTTGTGACATCATCCTGTTAATTTGCCGCATAAACGGAAACCGGCTCCAAAGCCGCAGCACTTCTACGGTGGCAATAATTTCGGCGATAGATTTCCATTTCCCCCCGAAACATCAGTTTAAGATGACAGCAGCTGGAAAAATCATGGGGTGTTGTAAGCCCGGCGGATTTGTCGAGGAGCTTGACGCCCGCATTTTGAAAAACGCTGCTTACGAACTGGGAACAAAAATAAGAATTTTCTCCGCCCAGCTCCATATTGAGGACGATTCCTAGAATTCCCAGGAAGTTATAGCTGTAAAGTTCGCGATTCTCTTCGAATTGCCGGACGTAATTTCGCATATCATTATAGGTTTCCTCGCTGACAGTATAACTGTAGACTGCACAGGTGGCTCTTTCGAACACGCGGGCATGAATATTCTCTTGGACGAAGCCGCCGAACATCGGAAGCAGCGGGTGTTTTCTGCCAAAGCTGTATACTTCCCGGAGCTCGGGATCGAACGCGATAGATGCATGATTATAAGGCGCCCGTGTATATAAGCCGATCATTTTAGCTACAACCGTATTCGGATTGCTTAGTAAAATATAAATTTGTTTGTTCTTTGTCATTAGTATTCAACCGCCATTATATTATTGGTTATGTATTCCAGATATTTCTATGTTCCATTTGATATTATCATGGTACGGCGATTCGGGGAATAGCGAAACGGACCGAAGACGGAAATAAAACTGGACTAAGGTCGTGGTTTAATTTGGGAAGCTCCGTTCCGAATCATTTACAAAAGCTGGTTGATAGGATAAAATCGGGGGGAAATTAAGGCACTTAGGCGGGCAATGCGAGAAGGAAGAGGATGGTTGTCGATGTACAAGTTAATTTTGGCTGATGATGAGGAAGATGTAAGAGAAGGGCTGCTGCAGTTAATCGATTGGGACAGCCTGGGCTGCCAAGTATCCGATACCGCGGAGAACGGAAAAGAAGCGGTGGAGCTGGTGGACAAGCACCTGCCAGATATCGTGGTCACGGATATCCAAATGCCGTTTATGAACGGCCTGGAGCTCTCCGAATGGATACGAGAAACTTACCCGGATACCAAAATCATTATTTTGACCGGTTATGAAGAGTTTGAATATGCCCAAAAAGCAATCCGCCTCGGCATTGACGAATATTTGCTCAAGCCTTTCTCGGCCGGTGAACTGGCTGCTGTGCTGCAAAAAGTCAAGGAGCAGATGGATGAGGAGAGGGCGGCCAGGGAAAATGTTCAGCTTCTGACCGAGCACTATCGAAAGAATCTGCCTGTACTCCAAAGCTTGTTTCTCTCTTCCCTGGTATCACGGCGTCTTCCGAAACGGGAGATTCGTGAAAAAAGCTGGCACTATGATCTTGATCTCGAGGGTACCGGTTATATGATCTCTGTTTTGAGAATCGATGACGCTTTTTCGGACGAAAGCCGCGAAACAAGGTCTAGTGTACGGGGTTCATCACTTTCTCTGAGAGAAACGAACGATACTCAGCTCCAGCTGTTTGCCGTATTGAACATAGCTAAAGAAATCGTCCGCTCGATACCGGGTGACCACCAGGTATTTATTCATCATGACGAAGTCGTGCTGCTCAGCATTTTTGACAGCGCTGACATGGAGCAAATGGTGGGCCGGAGTCTGGATTTGCTGGAGGAAATTCGGATCAGCGTGGAGCGTTATTTGAAGCTGACTGTTACGATCGGAGCGGGCATGGCCATTTCGGATATCGGGGATGTGTCCTTATCCTATCAAGAAGCGCTGCGAGCGCTGGATTATCGATTGATCCTGGGCAGCAACAAGGTGATCTGGATCAATGATGTGGAATCCCGTCAAATCATTCCCTTTGTGTTCGATGAAGTGAAAGAGAAGGAACTGATCCGATGCTTGAAGGTGGGCAGCGATAAGGAGCTTGGAGATCTTCTTGATTCCCTGTTTGGCGGGCTGCTCGACAGCCGGATTTCGTATCAGGATTTCCAGGTTTATTTGCTGATGATGCTCACTGCCGTCATTAAAGCGTCTCAGGATGTCCATGTGGATATGGACAAGCTGTTCGGAGACGGGGCGGTGTTTCTCGGCATGTTATCCAAATTGTCGCATGCGGCGGAAGCGAAGGCCTGGTTCGCCGGAATATGTATGAAGCTGAAGCACTCCATTGCAAGCGAGAGACAGACGAGCTATAACAAGCTGGTGGAGGAAGCCAAGGAATATATACAGCTGCATTTTGGTGAGAGCGATATGTCGATTAACAAGGTGTGCAAACAGCTCCATATCAGCACCGGTTATTTTAGCAATATTTTTAAAAAAGAGACCGGAATGACATTCGTAAATTACCTGATGGGTGTTCGTATGGAGTCGGCTCAGCAACTGCTGCGGACTACGGATTTAAAGGCATTTGAAATTGCGGAGAAGGTCGGATTTACCGATCCGAACTATTTCAGCTTTTGCTTCCGTAAAAAATTCGGTATTTCGCCGAAAGAATACCGGGGAGGAGCCGGTAAGGCATGAAAGGACCGCAGACCATTTCCCGCTTTCTAAGAAATTTTCATGTCAGAAAAATTCAAGTGTTAATCTCATTATCTTCAATTACCATTACCATTCTCGCCGTCGTGCTGGTCAGTGCACTGCTCTTCAACCGCTTCTCCAAAGCGGCGGAAGCGAACGCATATCTCAATCTGGGACAGATTATCGAGCAGGTGAACGCCAATCTGGAACTCTATGTCAGCGGGATGCAGGATATTTTCGATTTAGCCCAGGAGCAGATCAATGCCGTTACCGATATTCCTGACGACAGGCAGCTTGGAGAACAGCTCGGGACGATTTTGAATACGCGCAAGGACCTGGTATCCATGGCGTTGTTCACCAAAGGCGGGAACCTGGTGCGGGGAGTTCCGGAGCTTCCGATGCGGCAAAATACGAAGCTTACCGAGCAGCTCTGGTTCGAATCGGCGATTCAGAACCCGGGGACCCTGCAGTTTACTCCTCCACATATCCAGAACTTGTTTAAATCGGATTACCGCTGGGTGGTATCGATGAGCAAAAGCATTACCTACCGCGACGATTCGCGTATAAGGCAAGGTGTGCTTGTCATGGATATTAACTTTCGTACCATCGATGAACTCAGTCAAAGGGTTGGACTTGGCAAAAAAGGATACGTCTACATCATCGATAGCGTTGGAAATATCGTTTATCATCCTCAGCAGCAGCTGATTTATGCAGGTCTCAAATATGAGAATCTCGAACCGGTGCTGAATTACGCATACGGGAGTTATCTTGACGATTCCGAGGGAGAACAACGGCTCATCACGATCCAGACGGTGAAGCCGGCGGGGTGGAAGATCGTCGGCGTCGCTTATGCGGATGAATTTTTGACCACAAAAAAGGAGCTTGGCGGATTCCTGTACGGTTTTTTACTTGCCGCTATTGCCGTCATCCTTATTATTAATTTGTACGTCTCGGCCAGAATATCTCAGCCGATCCGCCGTTTGGAACGTTCCGTGCAGATGGTGGAAAAGGGCGATTTCGGTACGAACGTGTATGTCAGCGGGGCCTATGAGGTCGAGCAGCTGTCGAAGCGGTTTAACCTGATGCTGCGCCGGATACGGGAACTGATGGATCAGATCATTCAGGAGCAGGAGGCCAAGCGCAAAAGCGAGCTCGATGTCTTGCAATCCCAGATCAATCCGCATTTTCTATACAATACGCTGAACTCGGTTACACGCATGGCGGAGCTCGGCCGTAATGAGGAAGTGGTGACGACGATCACGTCCCTGTCGCGGTTTTTCCGCATCAGTTTGAGCAAAGGAAATCATATTATCCCGGTAGCGGACGAGCTGGAGCATGTGCGTCACTATCTGATTATCCAGACCATCCGGTTTAAAAATAAATTCCGTTACGAAATCCAGGCGGAGCCGGAAACGCTTGATTGTTTGACCCTAAAGCTTATTCTTCAGCCTTTGGTGGAAAACGCGATTCACCATGGCATTGAGAAATCGGCCGAGGAGGGCTTTATCGGCGTTTACGCCCGGATAAACGGAAACAAACTGGAATTGGTCATCAGGGATAACGGCATCGGAATGACGCAGGATATCGTAGACAAGCTGTTGTCCGGAAGGCTGCGCAGCGAAAGCGGCTCGGGAGTCGGTGTCACCAATGTCCAGGAGCGGATCGCCCTTTACTACGGTAAGGATTACGGACTGCACTATGAAAGCGAGCCGGAAGAAGGGACTACCGTTACCATTAAACTGCCGATCGTCAGACCGGAAACCCCGAAGAAAGAGGGGGATGAATCATGAAACTCGGTTACTGGCTGAAGAATGGTCTGCTGCTGCTGTTATTCATGTTGCCGTTGACGGCTTCCTGTGCGCCGGCAGGCAACCTGCAAAAAGGCGAGAAGACGACCGTGATCGATATGATCGTCAAAATGGACCGCGGGGATTATTGGAGCACGATCAAAATGGGAGCCGAAGTGGCGGCGAAGGAATATAACGTAAAACTGAATTTTCTCGCACCCGAAAATGAGAACGACTACAAGGAACAAATCCAGTTGATGGAACAGTCGATCGCTCGCCGGCCGGACGCCATCATCCTGGCCGCGAGCGATTATGAGGCACTGGGACAAGTGACCGACCGGAGCTCCTATTACGAGATCCCGGTGATCTCCATGGATTCCGAGGTCGCTTCCACAAAAGTGAAAACTTATGTCGGAACGAACAATTATGAAGCGGGGCAGAAAGCGGCCGAACGCTTGGTGGAACTCACCGGCAAACAAAGCGATATTGGAATCGTGAACTTCGTAAAGGGAGCCCGCAATGCCGACCAGCGGGAAGAAGGCTTTTTGGATTACGTGGCGCGATTCTCGGGAATCCGGGTAGTGGATATCCAGTATTGCGGATCTGACGAGGAACTGGCCTACCGTTTAACGCGAAATATGCTGACAGCTTATCCAGGTCTGGACGGGCTGGTATCTTTGAGCGCGGAATCCTCGATCGGAGCGGGCAGAGCCGTGGAGGAAATGGGGTACGGAGGCAAAATCAATATGATCGCATTTGATAATCCGCCTGAAATGCTGGAATTGCTTCAGGAAGAAACGGTTCAGGCGATGGTTGTGCAAAATCCGTTTAATAACGGATATATGGCGGTCGCGGCCGCGGTTAAAGCTGCCCATGGAGAAAAGCTGGAGGATCGAATTCCGACTGATACAAAGCTCATTGATCTGGAAAACATGCTGTGGCCCGAAAATCAGAAGCTGCTGTTTCCTTTTGTTAAATAAGCGGCAGCATCATATACTCCCCTGCCCGGCAGGGGAGTATTTTTGTATATTCGGGGTAAATTACTGGAGAACCAGAAATTTCCGCAATTATATAATCGGGAAGGAGATCATGATGAGCGATAAGGATATGCTGCACACGGGAACTGTCGATACGACCAAGGTGCTTGATGACTTATGGTGCGTCCGGACCCTGATCGTAAATACGGCATTTGTGGGACATCCGGAACGGGGAGACTGGGTGCTTGTCGATACCGGGCTGGGTCCCTTTAAGCATGCACTAATACAGGAAGCCGATCATATTTACGGAAGGCCTCCCAAGGCGATCATTTTGACGCACGGGCATTTTGACCATGTCGGGTGCGTGATCGAGTTATCGGATTACTGGAAGGTTCCCGTCTATGCCCATGTTGAGGAATTCCCTTATTTAACAGGGCTTCGGGATTATCCGGAAGGTGATCCTTCCGTGGGCGGCGGGCTGATGGCCGGAGTGGCCCCGTTGTATCCGAACGGCCCCATAGATATAGGAGACAGATTGCAACCACTTCCGGAGGATGGCACCGTCCCTGGAGCGCCAGGCTGGAAATGGATCGCCACGCCGGGACACAGTCCGGGGCAGGTTTCTTTGTACCGGGAACAAGACCGCACTTTGATCGCCGGGGATGCATTTATTACGGTCAAACAAGAATCGGCGCTTGCGGTGATGCAGCAGAATAAAGAGATACATGGGCCGCCGAGGTATTTTACCCCGGATTGGGAGTCCGCGAAAGAATCTCTGCGCAAGCTGGCTGCATTACCCCTGGAAACGGCGGTTACCGGCCACGGTTTGCCGATGTCGGGCGAGGAACTGCGCACCGGGCTCAAGATGCTAAGCGAGAATTTCGATGAACTCGCCGTCCCGGAACAAGGTAAATATGTGGATGATGATCGGCATTAAAGCGTGATGGCGCCAGCTCCGGGATAACCCCGGGGCTTTTTTAGTATGAAATGATCAATATAACATCCTCAGAATTTTCATAGAACATCTCAGAATATTTGATTCGCAATCTTGAGGATTCCATGCATAATGAAAACGTAACCAACAGGATAAAAAGAAAACGATATCAGTTCAGGAGGTCAAAAGAATGAAAAAAGTCGGTACAGCATTATTAGTTGCAGCAGTGCTCGGGGCCACGATGGCAGGCTGCTCCAGCGGCGGAAACAAAGATAGCGGCGGGGCGGGCGAGCCGAAGGTGGGCGTGGCCATTTACAAGTTTGACGATACTTTCATGACCGGCGTGCGGAATTCCATTGAGAAGAACGCAAGCGGCATCGCTAAAGTAGACATTGTCGACAGCCAAAATTCCCAGCCAACCCAGAACGATAAAATCGACTTGTTCCTGACGAAGAAAACAAATGCGTTGGTCATTAACCCGGTTGACCGTACTGCAGCTGGAGTCATTATCGATAAGGCCAAAGCTAAGGATACTCCGGTTGTATTCCTGAACCGCGAACCGCTTCCGGAAGATATGAAGAAGTGGGATAAAGTGTACTATGTCGGTGCGAAAGCGGAAGAATCCGGTACCTTGTCCGGTCAAATTATCGTCGACTACTGGAAAGCCAATTCATCGGCTGATAGAAACGGCGACGGCGTTCTCCAATACGTCATGCTGAAAGGCGAGCCGGGTCACCAGGATGCCGAGCTGCGCACGCAATATTCCATTCAAGCGGTGGAAGATGCAGGCATTAAGGTAGAAAAAGTAGCCGAAGATACTGCGATGTGGGACCGCGTAAAAGGGCAAGAGAAGATGGCCGCGTTCCTGGCTGCCAATGGAGATAAGATTGAAGCCGTATTTGCGAACAATGACGACATGGCATTGGGTGCCATCGAAGCGTTGAAAGCTGCCGGATATTTTACAGGCGATAAATTCATGCCGGTAGTCGGCGTGGATGCTACTGCGCCAGCTCTTCAAGCACTGGAACAAGGAACGATGCTAGGCACGGTGCTCAACGATGCCGAAAACCAAGGCAAAGCGGCTGTGATGTTGGCTTCCCTGCTGGCAAAAGGCAGCGAGATTAACAAAGACAGCGTAGGCTTCGAGATTACGGACAATCAATATGTCTGGATTCCTTATCAAAAAGTAACGAAAGATAACGCAGCTAATTTTAAATAAAACGCAGCGTACGCAGCAGGACTTCTCATAAGCAATTTAAGCATGGGAGGTTCGAACCTAAAGGGACGGACCTCCCAATTTATATGGATGGCTTGAAGGATAGAGTCTTGGAGGGAACGCTTGCTGTGCCTCTTTAGGAATAGAACAATTTAGGGGGCGGAACCATGATGGAACAGAAATATGCATTGGAGATGAAGGATATCTCCAAGGAATTTCCCGGCGTCAAAGCGCTGGATCAGGTAACTCTGCAGGTTAGACCCGGGACCGTACATGCGCTAATGGGCGAAAATGGCGCGGGCAAATCAACATTAATGAAATGCCTGTTCGGAATCTATAAACCCGACGGCGGAGAAATTTATTTGAATGGACAAAAAGTCGAAATTAACAACTCCAGCGACGCACTGAGACTTGGAGTTTCGATGATTCACCAGGAGCTGCACCCGGTGCCGTTCCGCAATGTCATGGAAAACATATGGCTCGGCCGCTTCCCGCTGAGGGGCTGGTTTCCCTTCAAATTTGTGAACCATAGCAAAATGTTCAGGGACACGGAAGAGCTGTTTAAACAGTTAGATATTGATATAAGTCCGGATACGCTGGTAGGAAAGCTATCGGTTTCCAAAATTCAATCCATCGAAATCGCGAAAGCGGTTTCATTCCATTCGCAAATCATTGTCATGGACGAACCTACCTCGTCATTGACCAGTGTGGAAGTGGAGCATCTGTTCCGCATTATTAATGATTTGAAGAAACGCGGCGTGTCTATCATTTATATTTCGCACAAGATGGAAGAAATATTACGTATTTCCGACGACGTGACGATCATGCGGGACGGTAAGAAAATCGGAACTTGGCCGGCGGACCAAATGACTACCGATTTGATTATTTCCAAAATGGTCGGGCGGGATTTGACACAGCGATTCCCTGACCGCCATAACGTTCCAAACGGCGTAATTATGAAGGTGGATCATTTGACTTCCCCTGATCCGAAGTCGTTCAAGAATGTGTCTTTCGAGCTTCGAAAGGGAGAAATACTCGGCGTGGGCGGTCTTGTGGGAGCCCAGCGGACCGAATTGGTTGAAGCCTTGTTCGGGCTTCGAGACATTCAGTCCGGCAGCATTTCGATCAATGGCAAAGAGGTCAGAATCAAAAGCGCCGGCGATGCGAAACGTCACGGGTTGGCGCTGCTGACTGAGGAACGACGTACAACGGGGATTTTCCCGGTATTATCCGTACACGAGAATGCGGCCATCGCCAATATGGACCGGTACGTAAAGCCTTACTTACTGATCGACGACCGCAGAAAAAAGACAGAAACCAACAAAATGGTAGAGAAGTTGCGGACCAAAACACCTTCTCCAAAGACTCTGATTATGGATTTGTCCGGGGGAAATCAACAGAAGGTTCTGCTCGCGCGCTGGCTCCTTACGGAACCGGAGATTCTGCTGCTCGACGAGCCGACCCGGGGAATCGATGTCGGGGCGAAATACGAGATTTACTCTCTTATCGCGGAGTTGGCCCAGCAAGGTAAAAGCATCATCATGATTTCATCTGAGATGCCCGAACTGCTTGGCATGTCCGACCGGGTGATGGTTATGTCCGAAGGTCGACTGACGGGCATATTGGATGGAGACCAGGCCTCGGAAGAGGAAATTATGCGGCTGGCTGCCCAGCATTAGAGAGAAAGAGAAGGAGGAGAACATCATGGAAATTAGAAAAGTACAAAATTTCGTAACCCAAAATGCGATATATATCGTGCTAGCGGTGCTCGTCATCGGGATTGCCGTGTACGAACCAAGCTTTATCGGACTGAATACACTTCAGGATATACTGGCTCAATCATCAACCCGGGTGATTATTGCGCTAGGCGTAGCCTTTATCCTGATTACCGGAGGTACCGACTTGTCAGCCGGACGGATGGTGGGTTTAACTGCGGTTATATCAGCGTCCATGCTTCAAACGGAAGAATACGGGCGGCGGTTCTTCCCGGATCTCCCGCAATTATGGATGATCCTGCCGATCATCATCGCCATCGTCGTAGGTCTAATCTTCGGCATGATTAACGGAATCATAGTGTCCAAATTCAAAGTTCCTCCCTTTATCGCCACCCTCGGTACCATGGTCGCGATTTACGGTATCAACTCTTTGTATTTCGATATGGATCCCAACCAATCACAGCCGATCGGCGGACTGCGCAAGGATTTCACGGACCTTGGTTCAGGAAGCATCCACATCGGACAATTTTCGCTGCATTATATCGTCATTATTGCGATCGCCGTTTGTTTCATCGTCTGGGTCATGTTCAACAAAACCCGGCTCGGTAAAAACATGTACGCCATCGGGGGCAACGTACAGGCAGCGAAGGTATCCGGCATCAACGTAAACAAATACCTGATTCTGATTTACTCCATCGCAGGAGCGCTGTACGGGTTGGCCGGCGTCCTTGAGGCCGCCAGAACGGGCGGAGCCACCAACAACTACGGGAATATGTATGAGCTTGATGCGATCGCGGCCTGCGTAGTTGGCGGGGTATCTACGACAGGCGGGATAGGTACGGTTCCGGGCGTCATGGCCGGCGTGCTGATCTTCACGGTAATTAACTATGGACTGACCTTTGTCGGGGTTGGCCCGTACTGGCAGCAAATCATTAAAGGTGCGATTATCGTTGCCGCTGTTGCATTCGACATGCGGAAATATGCATCCAAAAAATAAACGAATTTTCATTTTTTATTTCCAATTTTCCAGTTATTTCTCATGCGTATTAACGGGGAACATGTTAAAATGTGACAAGGAACTCATTTTTTGTGGAATCATCTGACTAAGGAGGAGAAACTTCGATGAACAAGAAGTCTCACTTAAGAAGAATTTCTGCGGGCCTTGTCTTCTCCGTCTTGGCAGGATCTTTGATGCTGGTACCGGCAGGAAGCGGTACGGCTGATGCGGCTTCATCTAAACAAATAGCGGCAGTTTATGCGAAAATTCAGACCGAACGGGCTGCTGAAGTAGTTGCCCTGGTCAACAAGGAGCGGGCTGAAGCGGGATTAAAACCGCTTACCGTGCACACTAATTTATCGAAAATGGCAAAAACCAAAGCGATCGACATGTTTAAAAACAAGTATTTCAATCACACATCACCTACTTACGGGTCCCCCTTTGACATGATGGATTCATTTAACATCACATACCGTTATGCAGGCGAGAATATCGCCATGGGGCAAAGAACCGCCAAAGAGGTAGTGGAGGACTGGATGAACAGCCCGGGCCATAAAGCCAATATTTTAAATGCCAATTACAATCTCATCGGCGTCGGTTATTACAACGGGTACTGGGTTCAGGAATTCATCGGTACAAAAGATTGAGATGATTGAAACGCGAAAGCAATAGACACGCCAATGAGGCGTGTTTTTTGCTTGAATAAAAATATTTTTAATAAGGATGAAACCTTGAAACAATCGCTACGTAAACATTTATCAAGAAGTTAAAATTTTTAGGGAGGCAACTAAACCATGTCGATTTTTAAAAGATTACGTGATTTGACCATGTCTAATATTAACGCGATGATTGATAAAGCGGAGGATCCGATCAAGATGACGGATCAATATATTCGTGATATGCAGGAGGACCTGGAGGACGCCGAGAAGGCGGTCGCCGCTCAAATCGCGATTGAGAAGAAATTCAAGGCGCTTTATGAAGAGCAGGAAGCTTTGGTAGCCAAGCGAACGCAGCAGGCTCATACGGCCGCTCAAGCCCAAAACGTAGAATTGGCCCGCCGTGCGCTGGAAGAGAAGAAAGCCGCTGAAACGAAGATGAACGAGTATAAAACGAATTACGACCAAAACAAGACTTCCGCCGATAACCTTCGCGCTAAGCTGGAAGAGATGCGTAAACAGCTTACCGAGATGAAGAACAAGCGGGAGACGCTGGTAGCCCGTTATAACGCGGCCAAAGCTCAAAACGAGATCAACAAGGCGATGACCGGCTTTAGCTCGGACTCCGCTGCCAGCGGTTTGAAGCGCATGGAAGAAAAAATGATGCAGATGGAAGCGCAGGCCGAAGCAAGCAACGAATTGAACTCCAAAGGATCCGATCTGGATGACGAATTCGAAAAGCTCGGCAAGGACCAGGCGGTTGAAGATGAACTGGCTGCTTTGTTGAAACAGTACGACAACAATCAAAAATAAGAACGCTTTGAATTGAACGTAAAGCGAGGCAATGTAGCTCATGAGTATGTGGAAAAGAATCGGAAACCTATTCGCGAAACCGGAGCCGCCACAGGTGGAAAAGAGCATGTTGACGCTCTCCCCCGGAGATATGTGCGAAGTGTCCTTGGTTACTTATGAAGTGACGGGACGGGTTCATAACCGTGGACGGAATGCGGTCGTACTGACACTGCAGGACGGCGCCAAGATCAGCTATTTGCTGATTGAAGAACGGGAGACGCTGCAATATCAGCTCTACCGCCCGATCGACGGCCGGCTGGATACGCCTGACGAGGTTCCGTCTGAAATGGAACTGGACGGAAGAACTTATTACCTGGATGAAGAGTACGTTGGCTCGGTAACCGTTACCGGCCGTACTCCCTTTATGCAGGGAGGCGAGCAGTATGTATGGCAGTTCCAGTCCGATGATTTTGCGCTAATGCGCATCGAATGGCAAAACGGACGTTTCATGCTCTATGAAGGTGAGAAGGTAATAACTGCCGACGTTAAGGTAATCAGAGCGAGTTAAAAGCTGGTAGAGCAGTGCCCATGGGCACTGCTCTTTTTGCGATACTATATAGGACTAAAGAAGAAAATGATAAAGGCAAGGTAGTAAAATGATTCCGAAGAAGCGGAGCGTTCGCCTTTGGTAGCGGATTTCAACCGAATTGGATTTTATAAAATCAAGAAATCTGGAACCAACAGCGATCGTAGGAACATTTTACGTACTTGCCCCATATCCATTTCGCCAGTCCATCTTATATAGTTTATGATTAGCAAACAGCATCCCATGGACTGCGATAAATTTGATTCTTGGTTCAAGAAGTTTTATGGTAATTACATAAATTGGAGAGAATAAGAAGGGGCTATTTCTACAGGAGGAGAGTTGCAGATGAACACTACGTCCCGGATATGGCGGGCGGCGGGTCTGATTTCGGCCGTGTCGACACTGCTGTTATTATGCGGATTTATATATGCGGTGCGTGACGTTATTTATCCGGTAACAAGCGAACCGAACGGGGTCGGATCCCCCGGGGATCATTCATTAAATGTCCCGCTACAAGTGTCCGCAATGGATGTAACGGCAATCGGAGATTCTTTGGCTAAAGGCACCGGAGATGATACGGGGAAAGGTTTTGCCAAAAGAACCGTCGAGATATTGAAGAAGCAGGGTACGGAAAGTAAACTCGTAAACAACTTGGGAATTAACGGGCTAACTACTAAAAAGCTGCTGCCCATGCTGGACGAACCGGGGGTTCAATATGCGCTTAAACAGGCCGGCATGATCATGCTCTCAATAGGAGCCAACGATTTGTTCGAAGGAGGGGAGCCGCTGGAGACCCGGACGGAGCTGCCCTCGGAAGCGGAACTGAATGCAAAGGTGAAGAGCGCATCGGAAAATTTGAGCGAAATTTTGGCCAAGCTGCATGATATTAATCCACAAGCCCGGATCGTCTACATCAGCCTGTATAACCCTTTCTCGGATATGAAAGAGTTGAAAAATGCCGGGGATAAAGCAGTAGCGCAATGGAACAGCATTGCGGCGGAAACGATGTCTTCCATAGACGGCGGCCTGGTCGTGCCTACGTTTGATTTGTTTACTTTACAGGCCGGCCGGTATCTCTCCGGCGACCATTTCCATCCGAACGGGACGGGGTATCAGGCCATCGCGGAGCGCATCGTACAGGGGATCGGCGTACAAGAGTGACACAAGGAGTGAAGAACTTTGGCAGCGCAGAATAAAGCCGGGCAACAGCCGCGGCAGATCGTTTTGAAGGTCGAACATTTAAAGAAAAAGATCGGTCGTACCTGGATTGTCAGGGATGTGTCGTTTGAGGTGCGGGAAGGGGAAATCTTCGGGTTTTTAGGCCCTAACGGAGCCGGTAAAACTACGACGATCCGGATGCTGGTTGACCTGATTCGTCCTACGGAAGGAAGCGTAAAGGTATGCGGACACGAAGTGAACCGGGAGCCGGAACGCGCGTTAGCCTATGTCGGTTCGATCGTGGAGAATCCGGAAGTTTATAATTACTTGACCGGCTGGGAGAACCTGGAGCAGTTCGCTAGAATGATGACCGGTGTGGATGGGGCGCGGATCGCCGAGGTAGCGGCAATGGTCGGACTGGACGAGCGAATTCATGACAAGGTGAAAACTTATTCGCTAGGCATGCGCCAGCGCCTAGGGATCGCGCAGGCTCTGCTCGGCAGGCCTAAACTGATGATACTGGATGAGCCAACCAACGGTTTGGATCCCAAGGGGATTAAGGAACTCCGCCAATTTATCAAGGGCTTGGCGGAGGAAGGGATGGCTGTATTCGTGTCGAGCCACTTGCTCAGTGAAATCCAATTGCTTTGTGATCGTGTGGCGATCATTAGCCGCGGCAGCGTGCTTGCCGTAGGAACAGTCAACGAACTTATCCAGGGAAGCTCGAATTACGTGGTCTGGGAGCTGGAGCCCCGCCACCAAGGGGAAGCGTTGTTAAAGGCGGCGGGCGTGACGGTGGTCTCAAAAGCGGGCGATGTGCTCGACGATGCGATTATGGCCGGAATCGGCAACAACGCCGTCGTGGCACAAATGCAGCCCGAGGACATTCCTCGTTTGTTGGCCAGTCTGGTCGGCGCAGGGATTCATGTAGGCGCCGTGCATAAAATCAATCCTACACTTGAGCAACTGTTCCTGGAGATGACGGATGGTGAAACTATTGAATAATCATATGTTATCGCTTGTTCAAAACGAAACGATCAAAATGATCAAGAAGAAACGATTCTATGTTGTCGTGTTGGTATTGTTGATTTTGGTTCCTATTTTTGCATATGCCCAAATGAAGCAAGCCGAGGACAAACGAGAAACCTACGGGGCGGACTGGCGCCGTGAAGTGCAGCAGGCGATTACCGACAATCAGAATTCTCTCGGCAGCGACCGGGTGCCGGAGGAATGGAAGAAATACCGCCAAATCTATATTCAGCAGATGAAATATTATTTGGAGCATGATGTAAACCCGGCCCAACCGGGAGGCGTCTCGTTCACGCGGGAGTTTCTGGACAATGCGTCTACCCTGTTCATTCCATTGCTGATCATGGGAATAGGCTCAGACATCGTGTCCTCGGAACGGACGGGCGGAACGGTGAAGATGCTGCTGACCCGGCCGGTCCGCCGTTGGAAGGTGCTGCTCAGCAAGCTGATTACGCTGCTGCTCTTTGTATCGCTGATCGTGGTTTCTTCCTTTATCATCTGCTATCTGATATCGGGTCTCTTTTTCGGATATAAAGGATTCAATTTCCCGGTATTTACGGGCTTTCAGCTGCATGGCGCGGACGTGGACATGTCGGCGGTGCACTCGGTGCCCCAGTGGAAATATCTCTTTATGCAGGCAGGCCTGATCTGGTTCGTCGGTATCGTTGTCGCGATCCTCGCATTTATGGTGTCGGTGCTGGTAAGGAGCACTGCGGCTAGCATTGTCATCATGATGGCGGCGCTAATCGCGGGGAATATTCTCAGTAATATGGCTTCTTCCTGGACAAGCGCCAAATATTTGTTTATGGTGAATCTTGGACTAACCAATTATTTGGCAGGAACCCCGGCTCCGATCGAAGGAATGAACCTTGGATTTTCACTCGTAGTGCTGGCGGCTTGGGCGGCCGTTTCATTGGTTGTTTCATTCCTTGTCTTTACGAAACAGGATATATTGAATTAAAATGGACAAGGATAACAAAACATTTGTTTGCATTGTAGTACAAATCATGGACTACATAATAGCTAAAAGGGGGAGCATGAATGGCCGAACAAATCGATTTGTTCGAAGACGCCTCCGGTGCAAAGCCTGGCCATGCGGCTTCGGGATACGACGCGGACGACATTCAGGTGCTCGAAGGGCTTGTCGCGGTACGTAAACGACCAGGTATGTATATCGGCAGTACGAGCTCGTCGGGACTTCATCATCTGGTATGGGAGATTGTGGATAATGCTGTCGACGAGCATTTGGCGAAATTTTGTACCAAAATCGACATTACGCTGAACAAAGACGGTTCCGTTACGATATTTGATAATGGCCGCGGCATTCCGACCGGAATGCACAAGACAGGCATTCCAACACCGCAGGTGGTATATACGATTTTGCATGCCGGGGGGAAATTCGGCGGGTCGGGATATAAGAAATCCGGCGGCTTGCACGGGGTTGGCGCATCGGTGACGAACGCGCTCTCCGAGTGGCTGGAAGTCGAAATTTACCGGGAAGGTAAAATCCATCGGATGCGGTTCGAGTATTGGGTGGACAAAAAGGGGATAGAGCATGTCGGTGAGCCGGTGACGGGCCTGGAGGTATTGGGAAATACGAACCGGACAGGCACCAAGGTTACGTTCAAGCCGGACAAACGCGTGTTTGTCAATGGAATCGGACTGAGTTACGATACGCTCGCGGAACGTTTACAGGAGATCGCATTTCTGAATTCGGGCCTCAAAGTGACCTTGAAGGATGAGCGGTCGGATCGTTCCGACGAGTTTTTTTACGAGGGCGGAGCCAGCCAGTTCGTTCAATTTTTGAACGACGGGAAAGACGTGCTGCATGATGTAATTCATTTTTACGCTGAGCGCGAGGATATCGAAGTCGAGGTCGCATTGCAATATAACGCGGGCTATACGGAAACGCTGGTTTCTTTCGTCAATTCGATTCCGACTCGCGGCGGCGGTACCCATGAGACAGGCTTCAAGACTGCCTATACCAGGGTCATGAACGACTATGCGCGCAAGAATGCCATGCTCAAGGAAAAGGATAAAAATCTCGATGGCAACGATTTGCGCGAAGGCATGATGGCGGTTATCAGCGTTAAAATGTCCGAGGTTGAGTTTGTCGGTCAAACGAAGGACCAACTCGGTAGCGCTTCCGCGCGCAGCGCTGTGGACGCAGTCGTAGCCGAGAAAATGGCTTTGTTCCTGGAGGAGAACCCGCAAGTAGCTCAGACGCTGATCAAGAAAGCGATCCAGGCTTCGCGTGCCAGAGAAGCGGCCCGTAAAGCGCGGGACGAAATGCGCACGGGCAAGAAGCGGAGCGAAAGCTCCAATCTCGGCGGCAAGCTGACTCCTGCGCAGTCCAAAGATTTTACGCGCAACGAGCTGTTTATCGTCGAAGGCGATTCTGCCGGCGGCTCGGCCAAACAGGGACGGGATTCGAAGATCCAGGCGATTCTGCCGCTTAAAGGAAAACCGATGAATCCGGAAAAAGCCAAATTGGCCGATATTCTGAAGAACGATGAATACCGGGCGATCATTTCGGCGATCGGCGCGGGCATCGGGCCGGAATTTGCCGTGGAAGACAGCAATTATTCGAAAATCATCATCATGACCGACGCCGATACGGACGGAGCGCACATCCAGGTGCTGCTGCTCACTTTCTTTTATCGTTACATGAAGCCGCTGATCGACGCCGGACGTGTCTATATCGCTCAGCCTCCGCTCTATAAGATTACCCGCCGGTCGGGTAAACTGGAGACGATCCGTTATGCATGGAGCGACGAGCAGCTTCAGAACTATCTGAAGGAATTCGGCAAAAACTTCGAGCTGCAACGGTATAAGGGGCTTGGGGAAATGAACCCGGAACAGCTGTGGGAAACGACGATGAATCCGGAAACCCGCACGATGCTTCAGGTGCAGATCGAGGACGCTGCCAAGGCAGAGCGCCGCGTATCTACGCTGATGGGCGACAAAGTCGATCCCCGGAAGCGTTGGATTGTGGAGAACGTAGATTTCACGGAGTATGAGGAATAGAAGGTGACATGATTTGAGTTCATTGGAGAATTTTTTACCGGCTTTTCTCGAAGAAGTCGTCGGAGACCGTTTCGGCCGGTATTCCAAATATATTATTCAAGATAGAGCTATTCCTGACGTCAGAGACGGCCTAAAGCCGGTGCAACGACGCATTCTGTATGCGATGTACGACTCGGGCAATACTCCGGACAAGCCTTATCGTAAGTCGGCCAAAACGGTCGGGGACGTTATGGGTAACTATCACCCGCACGGCGACTCTTCGATTTACGAAGGCATGGTCCGGATGGCACAGCCATGGAAGATGGGACATGTATTAGTAGACGGTCATGGCAACTGGGGTTCCCAGGATGATGACCCGGCCGCTGCTATGCGGTATACGGAGGCGCGCCTTTCGCCGATTGCGATGGAGCTGCTCCGTGATATCGAGAAAAGAACGGTCCCTTTTAAGGACAACTTTGATAATACGGCTATGGAGCCGGTCGTGTTGCCTGCCCGTTTTCCGAACCTGCTGGTCAACGGGGTAAGCGGGATCTCCGCCGGTTTTGCGACGGAAATTCCGCCGCATAATTTGCGCGAGGTGATCGATGCCTGCGTAGCGATTATGGAAAAGCCGGGGATTTCTATGGAAGAGATCCGTTCGTATGTGAAGGGACCGGATTTTCCGACCGGCGGCATTATTATGGGCGAGGATGGAATCCAGAGCGCCTATGAGAACGGGAAAGGGCGGATTTACCTCCGCTCCAAAACGGAGATCGAAACGATGCGCGGCGGCAAGCAGCAGATCGTCATCACGGAGATCCCTTATCAGGTCGTAAAATCCAGACTCGTTACAGCTATGGAAAACATTCGGCTGGAGAAAAAGGTCGACGGGATCGCCGAGGTACGTGATGAGAGCGGACGGAACGGCCTGCGCATCGTCGTTGAGCTGAAGAAAGACGCAGACGCTCAAGGCATCCTTGCGTACTTGCTTAAGAAGACCGATTTACAGGTCACTTATAATTTCAACATGGTGGCGATTGTAAACAAAGCGCCGCGTCAGCTTGGACTCCGGGCGATGCTGGACGCTTATATCGCTCACCAGCGCGAAGTGGTCACTTTCCGGACCCAATACGAGCTTGAGAAGCTGGAAGACCGGGCCCATGTGTTGGAAGGTCTGGTTAAGGCCCTGAATATTTTGGACGAGGTCATCGCCGCCATCAAGGCGTCGAAAAACCGCCAGGACGCTCAGAACAATCTGCAGTGGATGTTCGGATTTACCGAACGCCAAGCGGATTCCATCCTGACGTTGCAATTGTACCGGTTGACCAACCTGGAAATTACATCGTTGCAGAAAGAACTGGACGATATTCAAAAGAAGATCACAACGCTTCGCGGAATTCTTGAGAGCGATAAGAAGCTCATTGCCGTCATCAAGAAAGAACTGATCGAGATCCGTGACAAGTACGGTATTGATCGGCGTTCGGATATCCAGGGCGAAGTGGAAGAGCTCAAGGTTAATCTTGAGGTTATGGTGGCCCAGGAAGATGTGCTGATCACACTGTCTCACGAAGGATATATCAAACGGACGAGCATGCTTTCGTTTACGCGTTCCGGCGGGGAGCGGGAAGGGTCCGGAGTGAAGGAAGGCGATTATATCAAGCATGTGCTTGATGTGAATACGCTGCAGAATCTTCTGATCTTCACCCAACGCGGCCAATACTTCCTGTTGCCGGTGCATCAGATTCCGGAGTTCAAATGGAAAGATAACGGTACCGCGATCGTCAATGTCATTCCGATGGCTAAGGAAGACCGGATCGTCAGCGTGGTTCCGCTGAAGGACTTTGACGCGGCTAATACGAGCTTTGTCTTCGTCACGAAGCGCGGTCAGGTGAAGCGTACCGAGCTCAAAGAGTACGAAACGAAACGGTCGGGAGCCATCGCTGCCTGCAAGGTGGCCGACGGGGACGAGATTATTAACGTGACGCTTAGCCAGAATCGCCAAGACATTCTGTTATTGACGAAACAGGGGATGGCCATCCGTTTTGCGGAGAATGAAGTCAACTCCATGGGACGCGTCTCGGCCGGCGTTCGCGGCATCGCTTTGAAGGAAGAAGACGAGGTCGTAAGCGCATTGTGGGTTGAAGGCGAAGAAGGTGAAGTGCTCGTTGTATCCGATCTGGGCTACGGCAAACGGAGTCTTCTGCTCGATTATCCATTGCAAAGCCGCGGAGGCAAAGGCGTTCAGTCATTTGAATTCAAGGAAGGCAAACGGGTTAAGCCGAACGGCAGCCGCTTATCCGGCGGGTTCCATTGCAAAGAACCGCTTGCGCTGCTCGCCGTGACCAAGGAAGGCGCCATGCTTTCATTCAGTTCCGAGGACGCGCCTTTATCCGATCGCAAATCGATCGGCAAGGTGTTGGCTCCAGTCGACAAAAAAGACGAGATCACGGACTTGCTGCTTCGAGGTCAATAATAATAAGCTTCACGGAATTAGATTGATTCCGTGAAGCTTTTTTTTCTTTTTTCCAGATGTAATGTCAGTTTTCAGCCAGTAGATGAGTGATGAACGCCTGGATCGTATGATCCAGGTACATATTTTTTCGATAGACTAAGCCGACTTTTTTTCGCGGCACCGGTTCAGCGAATGGAATGACCGCAATGTCCGGATTTCGCAGTGTTCTGGCGTAAGACAAGGGCAAAACCGTTCCTCCGACATTATGCCCGACCATTTGAACCTGGGATTCCATGGTGGACAGCTCCATAACCGGCTTCAGGATGAGGCCTTGGGCTGCGCAGGCTGCATCGATGATTTGCCGCACCAAAAACTTGGACTGAAACAGTACAAGCGGCAGATCGGCGAGCTTTGTCAACTGGACGGAGACGTTCCCTGCCAAAGGATGATGTTTGGAGACAATAAGAGCCAATTCTTCATCATAAAGAGGCAGGCTTACCAGCTGCTCGTCTTCCAGCGGCAAGAATACGACGCCGAGATCGAGCCTGTTTCCAAGCAGGCCGTCGTGGGTCTCGTCGGTCGCCAGCTCGATTACGTTAAGATCGATGCCGGGATGCTGGCGATGAAAGGAGATGAGCGCTTCCGTAATCAGATGATTGCCGGAACACCCAATGCGCAGCCTGCCGCGTTTCAAACCAGCCAGCTCCCCAATCTCGAACCTTGCCTGCTCCAGTTCGTGAATGACCCGGCGCGCATGTTCCATCAGAATCATGCCGGGTTGGGTCAGGTGAATTCTTTTGCCTGAACGGTGAAACAGCGGAGTGCCGACTTCGTGCTCCAACAAACGAATCTGATGGCTCAAGGTCGGCTGGGTAATACCGAGTTTGTCCGCTGCTTTCGTAAAATGAAGTTCCTCGGCCACAGCCAGAAAATAATCGAGAAGCCGGTGCTCCATGAAAACATCTCCATTATAGATAATTTCTATGATTATAGCAGATAATACTAGACAAAGTGATAATATGTGATTTGTTTAATGGTTGCTGATTAATTTAATGCTTATAATCCTTTAAATACTAACTAATAGGAGAGACGATATGTTTGGAAAACACAGAGCGGCAGCATTATTGGGGCTTTTCCTGATCACGACAATTGTCATCCTTTTTAACTATCAATTTAAATTACGTGAAGTTCCAAAAGTATATAGCTTCACTGTTGAAACTGAGGATTTACGAATAAAGGATGTTGAATTTGTTGTTTATTCAAACGCAAACTCTGTTTATATAGCAGGACATAATCTGGAGAAAATCGGAGACGATAAACAGTTTTCAGGTGTTACCTACGGTATATCTGTTGGCGGAACAATGATTTTGTCATTAAGCCAAGCGGACGATCCTTTTACATTACCGGATTCCTTCCAAGGAAAGATGAATTATAACACCAGAAATTTAATACAAAATGTAAAAGCTCGGGAACATGATACAGTGAATATTGAATTATTATATATGGTAAATGGGGTTGCTAAAAATGTAACTGGAACCGTTAATTTAAGCAAAATAGCCAAATCTATATCCTCATCAGACAATAAAAATGTTATTCGACTATAGATGCAATATGTTAAAATGGACAGCGTGATATAAGGCTGTCCATTTCTGTTTGAAATGTATTGTCCTATAGAAGTAATCTATGATAATAATTGATATCATAATATTGATCAATGCAAAGGATAAGGGTATAGTTAATTCAAACGAAACGGTTAAGAGAGGAAGCGTATCTCAGTGAATAAATTTACTATTGTAAAAGCAGAGAACTTGAAAGCAAAACCCGATAGCGATCATCTCGGATTCGGCCAATATTTTACCGACCACATGCTGGTTATGGATTACACGGAAGGCAAAGGATGGCATGACCCAAGCATTGTGCCATACGGGCCGATTGCCTTGGATCCTTCGGCCATGGTGTTCCATTACGGCCAGGAAGTGTTTGAAGGCATGAAAGCCTATAAGACGGCCGAAGGTCAATTTTCACTTTTCCGGCCTGACATGAATTTGAAACGCCTCAATATTTCTTGCGAACGGATGAGCATTCCTCAGGTGGACCCTGAGCTGCTGTTGGACGGAATTACTCAACTGGTTAGCCTTGATAAGGACTGGATTCCGGAAGGCGAGGATACGTCCCTGTATATCCGCCCGTTTATTATCGCAACCGAGCCTTGCCTGGGCGTGCGGGCCGCGAAGCAGTACAAGCTGCTCGTTATTTTGTCGCCGGTCGGATCGTACTATCCGGAAGGGATTCATCCGGTCTCTATTTTCGTGGAAGACGAATACGTCCGTGCGGTTCGCGGCGGGACCGGGATGGCCAAGACATCCGGCAATTACGCTTCGGGCATCAGAGCGCAGGAAATTGCGAAGCTGGAAGGGTTCTCGCAAGTGCTGTGGCTGGACGGCGTTGAGAAGAAATACATCGAGGAAGTTGGCAGCATGAACGTATTTTTCAAGATCGGCGGAGAAGTGATTACTCCCGAGCTGTCGGGCAGCATTCTAGCCGGGGTGACGAGAGATTCGGTAATGACGCTGCTGCGTTCGTGGGGAATTCAGGTGATCGAGCGGAAGATCTCTGTAGATGAGCTGTTTGAAGCCGCACGAGAGGGGAAATTGGAGGAGGCTTTCGGTACCGGAACAGCCGCTGTAATCTCACCGATCGGCACGATGAAATGGGGAGAAGAGCAAATTGCGGTTGCCGGAGGGCAAACGGGCGAGATCTCCAAAAAGCTGTATGATTCCATTACCGGCATTCAAAAAGGCGTTCTTGAAGATCCATTCGGCTGGCGGAACATTATTGTTTAATCTATCAATAACGAAACAAGTCATTCGGCCTGAGGTCGGATGGCTTGTTTTTTTGTATGTCAATCTCCTTGGTTTTTCGCATTAAAATGGCACGAATTTAGGTTTCATCGATCACAGGAAGGAATTTCCGGTCTGCTTGTCGAATTATTCATGACGTAAATCAAAAGAGAAGCCGGCATTCATTTCAAGAAGATTAGGGGGGACATCATGCATACTACCGAGTTTGCCAGACTTTTGGGGATCATCGTCAAGGATTATCAGACGCATATGGAGGAAGAGCTTGCGCCTGCATTGACAACTTCACAACTGGCTGTACTTGAAGTGCTGGAGCGGGAAGGGAATTTGAAACCGTCCGAATTGATCCCATTCCTCTCGACCACGCCGGCTGCGGTCACGATGCTGCTTGACCGAATGGAACGCGGCGAATTGATTCGCCGGGACAGGGATGAGGGTGACCGCCGGATCGTTTGGGTCTCGATAACCGATAAGGGTAAACGGGAAGCGGAGCGGGGCGTTCAGGTCCGCAATAAGTATTTGAGCCAAGTGCTGGATCGGATTTCGACGCATAATCAGCAGCTTCTTGTGTATTTAATGGGTAAAATCTCCGGGACGAAATAATCCTTGGCAGCTAAGAGTAAGAAGGCGGAGCGAACGAATACATAAGAGATGTAAAAGAGAGGCTGTCCGCAGTTCATTGAATTCCAATGACTACGGGGCAGCCTCTCTTTTTAGTTATTAAAAGTTACCGTTGTAACCCGCCGTACAATTCTCCGCAGTCTGCTTGTAAATCGTCTCTTCCCAAAGATTCCAAGGATACTGGCGCGGCGGCATCGAAATGAGATCGACCGGCTCCTTCGTGATTGGGTGAGGGACGCCGACATACAGTGACCACAATGCAATTTGCTCACCGGGTTTGTTGACCGCGCTACCGTATTTCTGATCTCCGTATAGCGGGCAGCCGATGTGACTGAACTGGACCCGGATCTGATGCGACCGGCCCGTAAGAAGCGTGATCTGCACCAGGGACAAGTTGTCCTGAGGCGAGCTGCCCAGCACGCGGTAATCCAGAATCGCTTCTTTGCTGTCCGGCGTACCTTTGGGAACGACCCGGACGGTGTTGGTACGTTCATCCTTCAAAAGGAAATCGGTCAACCTACCGCTCTGTTTACCTGGAATCCCCCGGACCACCGCCATATAAGACTTGTCGAATTTACGGCTGCGCACCGCTTCGGACAATCTTGAGGCCGCTTTGGATGTCTTGGCGAAGATCATCGCTCCTCCCACCGGACGGTCCAAACGGTGGACTAGTCCGAGATACACATTGCCGGGTTTGTCGTACCGCTCTTTGATATCTTCCTTCAGCAAGCTGAGCAGGTCCGGGTCACCGCTGGCATCCTCCTGGGTCGGCACGTTCACCGGCTTCTCGATCCCGAGTAAATGGTTATCCTCGTAGAGGATTGCCATCCGAGGGTGCCCTGACGTGTGCAACGGTTCGGCTGGCATGCTTATTCCTCCCAACGGCCCAGAATCCCGCAAGGAAGATTTAGGCCGGACTTCGTAATCGGCAGGCCTAATTCGCCTGAGGAAATGACTCCGCCATGCTGGCGCTTCACGGTCATCGACAGAATGTTGTGAAGAACCGTTGGAGAAATTCCTGTGGTATAGGAATTGATGAGGAAGAACAAAGGCGTATCCGATAGGATCGACATACAGGATTCCACAAACGGATACAGGCTCGTCTCGAGTTTCCACATCTCGCCGTTCGGTCCGCGGCCGTAAGACGGCGGGTCCATAATGATCGCGTCGTATTTGTTGCCGCGGCGTTGTTCCCGCTGCACGAATTTGAAAACATCGTCCGTGATGAAGCGGACAGGTCTGTCGCCAAGCCCGGATAACGCTAGATTCTCCTTCGCCCACTGCACCATGCCTTTGGCCGCGTCGACATGAACGACCGAAGCGCCGGCGGAAGCGGCTGCCACGGTGGCACCGCCTGTATAGGCAAACAGATTAAGTACTTGGATCGGGCGGCCGGCCGCGGAAATCTTGTCCATCATCCAGCGCCAGTTGGCCGCTTGTTCCGGGAATAAACCGGTATGTTTGAAATTGGTTGGCCGGATATAAAATTTAAGCCGGTCATAGGAAACCGTCCAGCGCTCGGGAAGCTGCTTCTTCATTTCCCATTGTCCACCGCCGGATGAACTGCGATGGTAGTGGCCATGAACTTCGCGCCACTGCCGGCTCTCCTCGCGGATCGGCCATATAATTTGCGGATCCGGGCGCCGGAGGACAACATCGCCCCAACGTTCCAGCTTTTCGCCATCTCCGGTATCAATGACTTCATAATCTTGCCAGTCGTTTGCTACGTACATTTCATAATCCTTCCTTCCGTCTAAAGAACGGTCTGCGCCGCTCTAATTGAACGATTCCAGAGTTCTCGGGTTCGCTAGTTATTGTACCTTATTTTTCTATTGCCATGCCAGCCTTCGGCGAAATTCTCCAAGCGTCAAGGGCAGGAAACAACTAAAGCCAACCTGGGTCTTTGAATAGACGGTGTTCTGTGATAGTCTGAACAGCAGTAGATGCATATAGATGGGAGAGAGTAACGATGCTTCGCCGATTTTTTTCATATTACATTCCGTACAAAAAACTGTTTATTCTGGACTTTACCTGTGCAGTGGTAGCGGGGCTGCTGGAGCTCGGCTTTCCGATCGCTGTAAACCAGTTTGTGGACAAACTGCTGCCGGGCAAAAACTGGTCCATGATCGTATGGGCTTGCGCCGCGTTGCTGGGCGTTTATGTTCTGAATACGGTATTGAATTATATCGTCACCTACTGGGGCCATATGCTGGGCGTTAATATCGAGACGAAAATGCGTAAAAGCATGTTCGATCATTTGCAAAAGCTGTCGTTCCGCTTCTATGACAACAATAAGACAGGCCACTTGATGTCGCGCATTTCGAACGATCTGGACAACATCGGCGAAGTGGCGCATCACGGTCCCGAAGACGTGTTCATCGCCGGGATGACCCTGATCGGTTCGTTCCTGCTGATGCTGGCGATCAACTGGAAACTGGCCGTTCTGACGTTTCTTGTCGTACCGGTGCTGGTGTGGACCGCGCTTTATTTTAACGGGAAAATGACTAGCACGTACCGAGGGCTATTCTCGGCCCTGGCGGACTTCAATTCCCGGGTCGAAGAGAACATCGGCGGAATTCGTGTCGTACAAGCATTTGCCAACGAGGAACATGAGAAGGAACTATTTAACGAGAACAACAGCAGTTACCGGAGCACCAAGCTCCGGGCTTACAAAATCATGGCCGGCAGCCTGTCGGTCAACTATATGCTGATGCGGCTAGTTTCGTTGTTTGTCATGATCTGCGGGACGTGGTTCGTCATTCGCGGCGAGCTGTCCTATGGCGAGTTTATCGGATTCCTGCTGTTGGCCAACGTCTTTATCCGGCCGATCGAGAAAATTAATGCAATCATCGAGAGCTATCCGAAAGGGATCGCTGGGTTCAAGCGATACCTGGAAATCATGGATACGGAGCCTGATGTGGCCGACGCGCCGGATGCGGTCGACGCCGGCTGGCTCCGAGGGGATATCCGGTTCAACGAAGTGAGCTTCGGATATGAAGACGGCGCGCATGTGCTGAGCAACATCAGCCTCAATATTGCTGCAGGGGAGACGATCGCCTTCGTCGGCCCTTCCGGAGCCGGGAAAACGACGCTGTGCAGTCTACTGCCGAGGTTCTACGAACTGGCCGGCGGCAATATTACGATTGACGGAAAAGACATCCGCAGCATGACGCTGTCATCATTACGGCGCAATATCGGGATCGTCCAGCAGGACGTCTACCTATTCTCGGGCACGATCCGCGAGAACATCGCCTACGGCAAGCTTGGAGCCGACGAGGAGGAAATCTGGGCGGCGGCGCGGCGCGCCCAATTGGAGGACTTTATTCAGGCGCAGCCCGAAGGCATGGATACGGTAATCGGCGAGCGGGGGGTCAAGCTGTCCGGCGGGCAGAAGCAGCGGCTGGCGATTGCGCGGATGTTCCTGAAAAACCCGCCGATCCTCATCCTCGATGAAGCGACATCGGCGCTGGATACCGAAACCGAAATGGCGATCCAAAAGTCCTTGGCCGAACTGTCGGAAGGAAGAACGACGCTGGTGATCGCCCACCGGCTTGCCACGATCAAAAATGCCGACCGGATCGTCGTCGTGACGGAAGAAGGCATATCGGAGCAGGGACGCCATCAGGAACTGGTCGGCGCCGGCGGCCATTACAGCCGCTTGCATCAGGCTCAGTTCGGGGCGAATTAATCTGAATTGCAGATTGGAACCATATGCGTAGATCAATGTTTTCGAAGCAGCCCTGGGTTGACAAACCGGAGATGCGGGAGTAGCTTGAGGTTACTGTTATTTTTTTCGGGGGGATAGGGCACATGAACGAATGCATTGAAATGAAGAATGTCAGCTGGATGCGGGAGGGAAAAACCGTCCTCGACGGGATTGACTGGAAGGTTGGCGAAGGAGAGCATTGGGCTCTGTTCGGCTTGAACGGTTCCGGGAAGACGACGCTGCTTAATTTGCTTTGCGGATATATTTGGCCGACCACAGGGGAGATTCACGTTCTTGGCCATAAGTTCGGAGAGATCGATTTGCGGGAGCTCCGTAAATCGATCGGCTGGGTAAGCTCCTCGCTCCAGGAACGAATCCATAGCGGGGAAAAAGCCCAGCATCTGGTGGTCAGCGGCAAATTCGCTTCTTTCGGCTTGTATGACAAACCGGAGGACGAGGACTTTGACCGGGCGGCGGCCTTGATGGAACAGCTTCGGTGCGGACACTTAAAGGACCGGACTTATCAAACCTGCTCCCAGGGTGAACAACAGAAGCTTCTGATCGCGCGGGCGTTGATGGCTTCGCCGAAGCTGCTCATTCTTGATGAAGCCACCAACGGTCTTGATTTTATATCCAAAGAAGGGCTGCTGGACAGCATCAACGAACTGGCTCGTCAGCCTGACGCTCCCAACATGCTTTATGTGACGCATCATACGGAGGAAATTTTGCCTATCTTCGCGCACACCCTCCTGCTCCGGCGGGGACGGGAATTCACGCAGGGGAAGACCTCGGAGGTGCTCAGTACCGAATCTCTTTCCGAGTTTTTCGAAATGCCGGTCCAGGTTGACTGGAACGGGAACCGTGCCTGGTTGTCCCGGAAATAGTTAATGTTTATCGTGTTCTGTTTTTGCCACCTTTTTCCGCTTAGTACGTATTAACCCTTAATGGAAGTTATCTTCTGTTACAGCCGAGAAACGGCAGCAATAGATAAAGCGGAGGGATGCAAATGGAGACAGGAACGGGAGCCAACAAGGGGCCAAAAAAGGAAATCAAATTGCGGGGGGCGGCTGCAACAGTCCTCATCGGATTACTAGTGATCATTGTAGGGGCAAGCAGCTTTGCACAGGTAGAATATGGACATGTCGGATTGTATAAAACGTTCGGCAAGCTGAACAGCAACATATTATCACCGGGAATCCATTTAAAGGTTCCATTCGTGCAGTCGGTGATTCAGGTAAACACGCAAGTTACGAAGGCGGAGACGGATACGAGCGCCTCGTCCAAGGATCTTCAGCCGGTTTCGACTCATGTTGCGGTCAACTACTCGGTCAATAAGGAATCCGCCTATAACCTGATGAACAATATCGGCGGTAACTTCGACGCCATCATCATTAACCCGGCCGTACAGGAGATCGTCAAGGAAGTAACGGCCCGTTATCAGGCCGAGGATCTGATTGCGAAGCGCGATGTTGTCGCCGGGGAAATCAGCGAGCATTTGACGAATCGGCTGGCTAAATACGACTTGATCGTCAATGAAATCAACATCGTCAACTTTAAATTTTCCGATGCGTTCAATCAATCGATCGAAGCCAAGCAAGTGGCCCAGCAGCAAGCTCTTAAAGCGAGCAATGACCTCAAGCGGATTGAGATCGAAGCGAAACAGAAGATAGCGCAGGCTCAGGCCGAGGCGGAATCGTTGAAATTGAAGAAACAGGAAGTAACGCCTGAGCTGGTTCAGTTGAAACAGATCGAGGTGCAGGAGAAGGCACTCGAGAAATGGGACGGACGTTTGCCGTCCGTGACAGGCGGAGCTACTCCGTTTATCGATATTCAGTCGCTTACCGGCGGACAGCCGTAAGCTAAACCCCTCAGGAACCCGCCGACTTGGTCTCGGCGGGTTTTGATTTGTTCTTTTTTCGCCGTATGAAGTACATGATCATGTAAATAGCTGGGATGACATATTCAGCGGTAAGCACGAATGGAGAAAGATTTTTGGCCGTGAAATTAGACAGTTCCTGCTGCGATCTGGCCATCGCGATGGACAGTACGCCTACGAAGGCAACGATAGGCAGGGATAATGATTTATAATCCTTCACCCCGGTCAATTGTGCTATACAGATGACGGCCGTGAAGCACAAGAATGAGATTTTGACGAAAATGCTGGTCAACCAGAGTAGAATCAGAATCGGGTCAAGCGTTTCTATAAATGAACCTGCCCGAATAAACCGAATTAACTCCAAGTCGGGATATACGAGGTTCGAACCCAAGTCCACCCCGAACGTAAGCAGAACGGGAATGAGATGGGACAAGATAATAATGAGAGAACTAAGCGTCGTAAAGAAATAGGTTTTCATCACTTTCTTGGGTTCTTTTAAGTAAGGGTACAGAAGAAAGAGAAAAGCAAGCTCGCCGAACATGCCTAAGTTGTAAAATATCCCATGGGTGATGTCCGTGAAATGCAAATGGCTTACCAAAGCGATAAGCGCATCCTTCTCTATCTCTTGCATGGCCAGGAACGGAATGAGCAAAAACGCTATGGCACTGATCAGAAATATGCCCTGAGCCGCGCGAAAGATCGTATTCAAGCCGGATCTGACGGCGTAAGCGATACAGATTCCGAAGATCATGATGACGGACCAGGCCGGTGTATCGATCAAATAGATGGACAGAAGGAAATCGGACATCTGTCTAAGATTTAAGGCAGATAGTATCAATTTGATCAGCACAATGATTAGGATAAATATCGTGTGAGGGCCTCTGCCGACCAGTTCCCCTCCGAATTCCGTAAGAAATTCGTTTGGACGAGAAGAGGCCACTTTATAGGAAGGGTAGACGAGCACAACAGCAAGAAATGCGCCGATCACCGTCGCAACGGGAGCTGAAAAATGGCTGCTTGAGATCAGCATGCCGAGCAGAAAGGCAATGACCGTGGTAAAAATATGCAAGTTATAGAGTGAAAAGATTTGGGTGCTGGAAACGCTCTTTTGCATGATGATTCACTCCCTCCTTATTCAAGATCCTCAGCCAGATATCCAGACATCAATGGATTTGCCGACAAACTCAAATAACATGGTTACATTCCACTTGTCTTTGAGCTTAAATAAAACTTCCGAAAGCAGTAACAGACCGACCGAAATCCCAAGCACAATCCACTTATCGCGGCGTTTAACCTTCGCCTTCCGTTGACTCAGCCACTCGAACACGATGATCACGAGAAACATGGCACCTATCCAGATCATTGTTTCACTGCCTTCCGTTATTTTTCTTCATATTCTTGTAAATTGACCGAACGAATTTCACCGCCGGTACGTTTAATGGTGATCTTTACGGTTATATCGATCGGCATTTTCTCGGAATAATAGGTTCTCCACTCGTCTTTTATCCGGTTCCAAGCCTTTGGATATCTCCAGAACAAGTATTGATTCATTAAAAATGAATCGGATTTGGCTTTTCGTGTTTTATCGATGACCTGTCGCAGTCTCTTCTCAATGTTTTTTCGAAATGCTTCTTGCATCTGATTGAGCGCCTCCTGGCTTTTCAAATCGATATCGGAACTGGAAGAGAGGATATATGCGCTCGCACTGCTCTCGATTTTGAAGGAGATTTCGCCGTTCTTTATGACGGGTAAGATTTTTGTTCCAATGCCTTGCGCAACGGCGGTAACCTCTTTTCCATCGGTTGGAGAAGAAGAGGTGACGATGGAGGTGTCGAGCTGGGAACTAATCCAGAGCGCGCCTCTTAATTCCTCATCAGTCAGGACGATTTTGCTCATTTTTCCTTCACGCATAATGGCAGCTCCGTCGGTACCCATCCAATGTTTCATCTTAGAGGAATCCGCTGCGCCCATTTCGGGTTTATATGAAAAACTTAGCAACGGAAGAAGAATGTCTCCGCCCTTGTACCTCGCCATTAAGAAATCCTTGACCGTCGTGTCGAGGGTCTGCTTCTGTGTTATAAATTTCAGTAAAATATCCGCAATGAAGCGCTCGAAAATGGTTGGCACTAGTATGACTTCCGTTGCCTTGTTCGGGGTTAAGAACAGATTGGAGCTAAGATGAAAGGCGGGTTGCCGTGAAACGAATTCCAGCACCGGATCGATCCCCTTCTCGGCAAACTTGCGGCCGACTACGATAACCCGGGTTTGACCGAAAGAAATCGTTCTGGAGGTATCTAGCTGAATCAACTCGACGGCTTCGCTAATCGTTCTCGCTTTTCTGGTCGTAAAGGTATAAGGATCACCGGTTGTGGATCCGCCACCGCCACCCGCGGAACCCGGAATCATCCGATTGGGAAGGGGGAAGCCAAGCGTTACTTCCGTTTGTCCGTCTTCCGATTCATCTACGATCATCATCATGGCGAAGGCGCGGTTATTGAGTTCTTCGGCCGACCAGCAGCCGCAAATGGCGGTCAGCAACAGAATAGCCAAAGCTCCGCGAAAGGCCGGTCTTGTCAGAAGCTTCATATCTCATCATCCTTTATCTTTGGCCCAACCTCGAGAGTCTTTTTTCTGCCTAGTGGGGTTTACAGCAGCTGTTTGAAGCGGGCGTTTATGCATTTTGTACCAAGGTGCCCGGACAACGGTATCTTTCAAGTCCGAAACCACTAGCGGAGCTACCGGGGACAAATAAGGAACTCCGAACGACGCCAGATTGTTCAGATGGATATAGATCAGGATCAATCCGCACGCGATACCGTAAAGGCCAAACATCGCAGCAAGAAACATGATCGGAAACCGCAGGAGCCTGAACGATAATCCAAGGTCAAAATGCGGGATGATAAAAGAGGCGATCCCGGTCAGCGAAACGATAATGACCATGGCGGCGGAGACGATACCCGCTTCCACGGCGGCGGTGCCTATGATTAAGGCTCCGATAATGGAGACGGCTTGGCCGATTGATTTCGGAATCCGGACCGAAGCTTCCCGGAGTGCTTCAAACGCCAGCTCCATCATGAACGCTTCCAAAAAGGCAGGAAACGGAACGATCTCCCTTGCGGCTGCGATGGTTCTTAAAAATTGCGGAGGAATCATCTCCGGATGGAACGTTGTAATGGCGATATACAGAGAAGGCAACAGCAATGAAATGAAAGAAAAAAAGAAACGGATCCAACGTATCCATGTCGCAGCGATAAAGCGTTGGAAATAATCCTCCGAAGATTGCAGCAACATAGTAAGCGTGACCGGAACAATAAGCGCCATCGGCGTTCCGTCTACGAAAAGCCCCAATCGTCCTTCTAGCAATGCAGCGGCGACGACGTCCGGTCTCTCCGTATATTGCACCTGAGGGAAGGGGGAATAGGGGTTGTCTTCGATCGATTCCTCAATATAAGACGAGCCAAGAACGCTGTCGATTTCGATATAGGAAAGGCGCCGCTTCATTTCATCTACCAGTTCGGGCTTGCATATGCCATCGATGTATGTGAGCACGATGTCGGTCTTTGTTTTTGTCCCGATGATCAGGGATTCCGTTTTAAAGCCCTTGTTCTTTAGCCGTCTGCGCATGAGGGTGAGGTTGATTTCCAAATCTTCAATGAATGACTCACGTGGTCCGCGGATGACAGATTCATTTGGAGGTTCCTCAATCGAGCGGGTCGGATAAGACGAAATGGAAAAAGTCATCATCCGGTTGTCCCCGTCGATCAGCAGCAGAGCCCCTGCGTCCAATATTGCGTCCAAGCCTTCGTTCATATCCTCAGTAATCTTGTTTTGGGATACGGACAGTCCCTTGTCTTCAAACAGAAATTTATAAATATCTTCAGGTTTTTCCAAGCTATCCGCTTCTTCTTGCAGGCTCCGGATGATGAAGTCTTGGGCGGTAGTCTGGTTGATCAATCCGCGAATGTATATCAGAGCGCTGGATTGTCCCGAACTGAGATCAAATTGACGTACGATCACATCCGAGCAATTCTTAAATTGTTGTTGAAACCAGTCGAGCTTATTCTCGAGACTCTTACCAGTCGATGGCCGGGAAGGAGGGAGTGTATTTGGCGGCTGCCCGTCCGTTTTCTTCGATTTGTCTCCGCCGGTGGTCCCGGAATGCTTCGGACGTCTCCAAATTGGCAAAATGATGACCTCCCTTGTGAATCATATGATGCATATAAAATTCTCGAAAATCAGGAAAATTATTCTGTGAAAGGAAATACAGACTTTGGAACTATTTATTTGTGATGTCGTTTGATCGATATTTAAGATATAGCAGCTAGCATAAATCCGCCTTATTCCGGCAAACAGCGAGAATCCGCTATCATATAATGAAGTAACGAGATAAGAGGGGGGCTAAATTGAAAACTCATGTAATGGAAATTCAAGAAGGGGATCGGCTGCGGACGGACATATTTAACCAGGCAGGTCTCCACGTTCTTCCCAAAGGAACAAGCATACATAAAGAAGAAATTGCTCTTCTCATCCGTCAAAACATTAACTATGTGGACATTGAGCCCAGAGAAGACGAGCTGTCTCTCTCAGGCCTGAACCGTCAGGATTTTACGAACCGGCTGAAAGAAAATTTCGAGCGCACAGTGCTGGGCTACCAGTCCATATTTCTCGAAGCGCTGACGACGGGGAAATTCAACCAGTCCATGGTGGAAGAAAAGCTCCAGCCAATGCTCGAAATCATTGACAGTGAAAAAGACGTCGTATCCCTGTTGATCACTTTTGGAGAAAACGACACCAATCTTTACACGCACTCTTTGCAAGTGGGTCTTTTGTCCTATTACATTGCTTCCTGGCTCGGATACACGCCGGCGGAATGTTACGAGATCAGTAAGGCAGGGTATTTGCACGATATCGGTAAAAGCAAACTCCGCCAAGAACTGCGCAATCATACCGGTCCATTCAATGAGGCGCAGATTGACGAATTGAAGCGGCATACGAGGTACGGCTACGAAATTATCCGCGATTCCATGACGGATGAAGTTCCGGCTCTGGTTGCGCTGCAGCATCATGAACGCGAGGATGGCTCGGGTTATCCTCAGGGATTGAAGAAGGACGAGATTCACCCGTACGCTCAAATTGTCGCTGTGGCCAATACTTATGTGGAAATGACGTCACCAGACAATGCGAAGGGCCGCTTAGGTTTGCTAACGGTGCTCCGCAAAGTGTACGAGCTTGGGTTCGGTGAACTCAACGAACGGGCGGTGCAGGCGCTTGCCCGCCATTTGATTCCGCAATTCATCGGGAAACAGGCTCGCTTGAGCAATGGCGAAACCGCAACGATTGTTTGGAACAATCCGAGCGATTTTTTCAGACCGCTGGTCCAGGTTAAAGACCGTTTTCGGGATTTGGCGGTGGAACGCGACATTGTTGTAGAGGATATTTTTATGTAGTTAAGGCATTAAAAAGCCGGGTTCCGCATTTAAGCGGAACCCGGCTTTTGCATTGTCGTACTCGCTGTCGTTATTCCACTAAGCCAAGCTCTTCGTAAACCCGAAAGTCGATAACCCCGTTGACGGGCAATTGGCGGTCATCCTGAAATTTTCTCAGGGCGGAGGCGGTGTCCGAACGGAACTTGCCGTTGCATACTCCCTGGAAGTAACCTGCGCTTTTCAAGCGGGATTGAATGAGCTGGACGTCTCCGCCCACATCGCCTTCAGCCAGATTTCGCGGCTCCTGGCTGGCATAGCCGAGAACATGTCCGTAGATGGTAACCTTGGTCCCGACCGGTATCAACTCATACAGATCAAGCACATCTCGATTTTGCATTCGAATGCAGCCATGGCTGAGATGCTGGCCGATCGAATATGGCCGGTTCGTTCCGTGTATGCCGTAAATGCCCCAAGGGACATTGAGACCAAGCCAGCGCGGGCCAAAAGCGGGCCCCCAGTTCTTACCCTTGTAAACAACCTGATATTCGCCTACAGGGGTTGGGGTGGAGGGATTGCCTACGGCGATCCTGTAAGTTTTGAAAGGCTCCCCTTGTACGAGCACGACCAGCTTGTGCTGAAGCGGATAGATTTCGATCGCAAAAATGCCGTCCTCCTTCTGAATCGGCAACGAAGGGTCGGCAGCGACCGGTTGAGGGTTTACGAAATTAACGGAATATCCGTTCAACAGCACAAACAGAACGGAAGCCGCCAAAGTAACCCGTCGCATAAGACAAACGATTGTTGAGATCATGGCAGTCCTCGAAATGATTATTTGAGGATAGGATACCCATGACATTTATTTTCATTCCAGGTATCCCTGATCCGCTGCCAAGAACAGAATTCGCATCGCGGCCAATATAGCATACGATTCATGAAACTAACAATAAAATACAGAAATAAAATTTATTATGATAGTTAAAATCTGAAATTTAATTTCAACAAAACAATGACAATTTCCAGATTTTATATCTTTTTCGCTTGTCTTTTAAATGAAAACCGCTTAAGATATGAGTGCAAGTTCAGTAAAGATTAATAGGGTGAGTAGGGAAGCCAATGGCGATTAACGATAATATTTTGATCAAAATCCGGGAAATGAAAGAGAATTTGACCCCGGTAGAGAGACTCGTAGCCGAATATATTTTGGCCAATACGGAGGAAATTCCCCATCTATCGATCAAGAGCCTTGCCAAACAGAGTAAGACCAGTGACGCTTCCGTGCTGAGGTTTTGCAAGACGATGGGTTATAGCGGGTACCGTAATTTTATCGTGAGCATTTCCGCAGCAGTGGGTTCCATGGATGAGGAGCGGAAAGACGTATATACCGACATTCAGCCGGGGGATGATCTGTTCACCATTACCTCCAACATTTCGCGAAACAATATCAAGTCGATCGAGGATACGCTGAGCGTCATCGACCGAAATGAGGTGGCTCGTGCGGTCAAGGCGCTTCGCGCCAGCAGCAGGATCGTTTTCTTCGGGATCGGAGCATCCGGTTTAATTTGTATGGACGGGGAACAGAAGTTTTCCCGCATCAACAAGCATTGTCACGCCTATACGGACGGACACAGCCAGCTTACCGCGGCAACCTTGCTGGGCAAAGGTGATGTGGCTATTTTCGTTTCCAATTCGGGCGATACCGTGGAAATTCTGGAGACCCTGGAAATCGCGAAGAAAAATAATGTGTCCACGATAGCCATCACCAGGTATAACAAGAGCGAGCTGGCGGACAAGGCGGATATACTGCTCGGCATCTCAACGCCGGAAGTCACGATGCGAAGCGGGGCCATGGGCTCCAGAATCGCTATGTTGACCGTTATCGACATATTATTCGCCGGGGTGGCCAGCGTGGATTACCAGAATGTAAAGAAGTATTTGACCAAGACGCACAATATTCTAGCGGGGAAGCACCGCAGCCGGAAATCCTGACTTGAATCCTATCGTTAAAAAAGGCATCGACCCACGAGGGCTGATGTCTTTTTTTGTAGGAAAAAAGAATTAAAAAAACAAAATAAAATTTCACGATAAAATTTTATTTCAAAAACTATTGACTATGTAAGCGGTTTCCATTTAATATAAAAACCAAGAAACGAGGCCTTGAGTTCATCATCAGTGAGGAGAAAGGATCTGCTGCTATGGAACAATATTTTGCAGGACTGACTACGGAAAAAATTAATCCAAACACGCAAATGATTGATGAGTGCACGACCGAGCAAATGCTGCAACTGCTCAATCAGGAGGATGCCAAGGTTCCGGCTGCAGTAGCTGCGGAAATTCCACAAATCGGGAAGGCGGTGGATGTTCTACACCAATTGTTAAAAAACGGTGGAAGAATGTTTTATATAGGAGCGGGTACTTCAGGGAGACTTGGCGTACTGGATGCATCCGAATGTCCGCCAACCTTCGGCGTGGATCCCTCATTGGTACAAGGACATATTGCCGGAGGGGATATGGCCTTAAGGGTAGCCGTGGAAGGGTTCGAAGACAGTGCGGAGGAGGGGATGGCCCTAATCGATCGCGTCGGCGTCACGGCAAAGGATGCCGTAATCGGCATTTCGGCAAGCGGATCCGCGAGCTTCGTTATCGCCGGGCTGCAAAGAGCCGCGGAACTCGGTGCGGTAACGATCGGTGTCGCTAACAACAAAGGCTCCAGACTGGAGTCTCTTTGCGACATATGCATCGCACCCGTCGTCGGGCCGGAGTTCATTACGGGTTCGACGAGACTGAAGGCGGGTACGGCGCAGAAGCTGGTGCTCAACATGCTGACGACATGCACGATGATCAAGCTCGGCAAGACGTACAACAATCTGATGGTGGACTTAAAGGCTAGCAACAAGAAGCTGTACGACCGTTCTTTACGGATCATAAAAGTCGCTACAGGCGCGGACAACGAGACGGCAGCCAAATATTTGGAGCTGGCCTCAATGAACTGCAAGCTGGCGATACTCATGATCAAAACGGGACTGGATGCAAAGAAAGCGGAGCAAGCGCTCCAAGAGAACGATGGGAATTTGAAAATGGCTATTCGTACTACCAATAAAGTAGTTTAGCAAGATATCCCGGGGGGAGGATTTTTCTGATGACAAGAAAAATGCAAGTATTGGCTTCCGTATTGGCTCTCTTTATGCTCTTGACGACATTATCGGCATGCAGTTCGAAAAACAGCAATTCAGGGAATGGAAATTCAGGAAATGGCAATGGGGGCTCTACAGGCAGCGAAGCCAACGGAAACGCGGGGAAATCGGAAGCTAAAGATACGATTACTGCACTGCTTCCGCCGGTTTCGGGCAATTACCAAAACAATTTTGCGCAAATGGAAAAGGATTTTAATGCGCTATATCCGAATCTGACTTTGAAAATCGAGCCGGCCAGTTGGGAAGACATGACCCAGAAGCTCGATACGCAAGTCAACGCCGGCAGCCCACCCGACATCGCCTTTATCGGCTCTGACGGTATATCCAAGTACGTGCAGCAGGGCATGCTGATGGACATTAAAGATACGGCGACCCCGGAGATGGTATCGGATTACGATCCCGCTCCGCTCGAATATATGAAGAACGGCGACAGCCTCTACGGCTTCCCGGCCTACATGGAAGTGCACGCCATCGGCGGCAACAAGGAGTATCTTGAAGCTGCAGGCATCGATTGGAAAAACGTGCAGAAGAACGGCTGGACGTTCGAAGAATTCCGCGAAGCGATCAAAAAGGGCGTTGTCAAAGAAGGCGACACTACGAAACGGTACGGCTTTGTCTTCGCAACATCGGGCGTTACAGCTAAGGACTATTTGAACATTTTGATCAAAAACGCGGGCATGCCTGCTTCGTTCAACAAAGATTTGAAGTATGCCTACACCAGCAAAAACTACCTGGAAGTGTTAAAAGCGGTCCGGCTCATGATCGACGACGGCTCGATGCCGAAGGAGCTCAGCTCGGTGGACGCGGGCAAACGCTGGAACATGTTCCTCACCGGTCAAACGATGATTACCGGGAAAGGGCTGGCGACTTTCGAAAACTCGGCCAACAAGAACAATGAGAAACTGAAGGCGAATGACGGCAGCGCCGTGCAGGGCAGCATTCCGGTGGAGTACATCGTCCTTCCGGTCCCGACCTTCCTCGGTCAGGATCCGGTCTCGAGTACCGTAGTTGACGGGTATGTTACTTTCCGCGGCAAAAAAGAGCCTACGGCGGAGCACAAAGCCAATGTGGTAAAAGCGGCATACTTCTTGGCCAGCGGCCAGGTAGCGGCCACGACGAACAATGACCTGTTTGCAGCTCATATTTCGAAGTCGGGCAGGGAAGCCGCCGAAAGCATGACCATTGACCGGAATCCGGACAACGTAGCCGCGGTCGAAACCCTGCTGTCGCATGCGAATCCTGCCCGCCCGGACATTCCGGTCGAGCTTGGCGCCAAGGCGATCAAAATGGAAGACGAAGTCATCATTCCAAAATTGCAGGCCTTGCTTGCGGACGAAATTTCTCCGGAAGAAATGTATGAAGCCGTTAAAGCCGCAGCGATCAAGAACTTTGGCGAAGACGGCATCGTAAACGATTAGTCTATTCTGCTCGGATAGTCGCGGGTCATTCTGCGGCTATCCGGTCCATTTTTTGCAAATGTGATGAAAAAGGGGTTCAGACATATGGCTCAGTTGGCAAAAGCACCGATAGCTAAACCCGTAAAGCGGCGGAGATGGAAGGGAGACGGAGGCTGGGCATATGCTTTTATCGCGGTTGCGTTGATCGTCTATGCGATGTTTACGGCCTATCCGGTAATCAGCGCCTTTATTATCAGCTTTCAGGAATACCGGCCGCTCGGCTCCGTGTTTATCGGCTTCGACAATTACACCAGCACCTTCCGGGATTCCCTGTTTTGGAAATCGATTAAGAATACGATCGTGTATACCGTGTTGACCGTACCGGTATCGCTACTTCTCTCGTTTGCTGTCGCCATTATGATTCTTCCGCTCAAAAAGGGACTGCAAACGACGTTTAAGGCAGTCTACTATTTACCTGCGGTTGCTTCCGGCGTAGCCTTGTCGGTCGTATGGCTGTGGATTTTCGATCCGATGACATCCGGAATCCTGAACCAGTTCCTCGCGCTGTTCGGTATTTCCAATCAGAATTGGCTCGGGTCCAGTGCGTCGGCAATGTTCTCCCTCGTGCTAATGGCTTGGCTGTCGAGTCATGGAACCAGCATCATCATCTATCTGGCAGCATTGCTAGGTATTGATGGAAGTTATTATGAAGCGGCCGAGCTGGATGGTGCCTCTTTTTTTCAAAAATTATGGTACATCGTAATCCCTTGTCTCAAGCCGACTACGCTGTTTCTTCTCGTCACCGGGGTCATCGGTTCGTTTCAGGTGTTCCAGAACGCTTACCTGATGACGGGCGGCGGACCGGATAATGCCACGACGATGGTCGGTCTGCTTATTTTCAACAATGCGTTCAAGTACTTCGAGTTTGGCGAAGCGGCGGCACAATCCCTGATTCTGACAGTCATTATCGCCGGGATATCCCTGATTCAGTTCAAATTCCTGGGCAATGACGTGGAATATTAGAGGAGAGGAGAATGATCCATGGCGTTGTATAGCACACACACGGGCAACAAACCGGTCAAATACATCCGTAATACAACGATAACTGTCGTTCTTCTGCTCTTTGCGCTGGCGACGCTGTTTCCGATTTACTTCATGATTATTTCCTCCTTCGGCGATCCGGTGGAAGCGGGAGCTCTAAGCTATTCGCTTTGGCCGAGTAAAATATCATTCGATTCCTACAAGTTTTTCTTTGATTACAGTGAACATTCTTACCGCTGGCTGCTGAATTCGCTGATCGTCGCAAGCTGCGTCACCGTATCCAATGTGATCTTTGCGACGCTGGCCGGCTATGCCTTTTCGAAAATCCGCTTCAAGGGCCGGGAGATTCTGTTCTTCATTCTGCTCTGCGCGATGATGATTCCGTATCAGGTCACCCAGGTACCGCTTTATATATTGATCGTCAACGTTTTTCAGATAGAAAATACGTATTCCGCCCTGATTTTGCCGGGCCTTGTCACCGTCTTTAACATCTTTCTGGCCAAACAGTTCATGACCTCTATCCCTACGGAAATCCTGGAGTGCGCCAAAGTCGAAGGCTGTAACCAACTGCAGATTTTCCTCAAAGTCATCGTGCCTTTATCCAAAACGGTCATGGCGGTCATGGCGATTCTTACTTTTATGGAAAGCTGGAATACGTTCTTTTGGCCGTTCCTGGTCACAAATACGATGGATATGCAGACGATCCAGGTCGGGTTGAAGAACTTTCGTTTTGCAAACACGACGTATTTTGCTCCGATGTTGGCCGGGGCTACTATTTCTGCACTTCCGATGTTCATCCTGTTCTTTAGCCTGCAAAAATACTTCCTCGAAGGTGTTACCGTAGGGGCGGTGAAGGGGTGAGTGACGCAGATATCCTGCACGCAGCCAAGTCTCGCTATGCGGTCGGGCTAATGTCCGGCACGTCCGTGGACGGTATTGACGCCGCTTTGGTCAAAATCGCGGGACCGCCCGGTACAAAGGTAGAGGTAGAGCTGGTTTCGTTTAAAAATTCGCCGTATCCCGTGCGGGTCAGGGACGAAATACTTGCCCTGTTCGATCCGGAAAAGGCGACGATTGACCGGGTGGGCCGGTTAAACGTCTGGCTTGGGGAGCTGTTTGCGGAAGCGGCGCTCTCGGTCATCGCTATGTCAGGACTATCGCCAGAAGACATCGCCTTCATCGGCTCCCATGGACAGACGCTGTACCATTCGCCCGAAGCGGAGAATATCGACGGCTATGACCTGCGCTACACCGTGCAAATCGGAGAGGGGGCGGTCATTGCGGCAAGGACAGGCATTACATGCATATCCGACTTCCGGGTGGCCGATATGGCGGCCGGAGGACAAGGCGCTCCGCTGGTTCCCTTTACCGAATACTTGCTATACGGGGAGGAGAAGCGAACCCTGCTGCTGCAAAATATCGGCGGTATCGGGAATATGACGGTAATTCCGGCCGGCTGTGCGGCGGAGGATGTCTTTGCTTTTGATACCGGGCCGGGGAACATGCTGATTGACGGAGTGGTCACCCGTTTGACACACGGAGCGAAAACGATGGACGCCGGCGGTGTTATCGCCCGCGGGGGGAGGCCGGATTCCGGATTGTTGAGTCTGCTTATGCAGGAGCCTTATTACAGCCGGGGTCTGCCTAAATCGACGGGCAGGGAGCTCTTCGGAACGGCTTATGTCGACAGGCTGCTGAATTATCAACAGGAGTTCGGGTTGTCGGATGCGGATCTGGTGGCGACGGTTACCCGGCTTACTGTCCGGTCCATCGGTGATGCGTATCGCCGCTTTGTCCGGGACCGATATTCCGCGGACTTGCTGATCGTCGGCGGAGGAGGGAGCTATAATCCCGTGTTAATGGAGGGCTTGAAGCAAGAGATGGCGTCGCTGGGCGTCCAGGTGCTGAGCCAGGAAGATCTCGGTTTCAACAGTGATGCGAAGGAAGCGATGGCATTTGCCCTGCTTGCCGATTATACGCTAGCGAACCGGCCGAACAATCTGCCCGGCGTGACGGGAGCGGAAAAGCCGGTAGTCATGGGAAAGATCAGCTTGTCTAATTCTGGAGGGGACAGGGAAAGAGGTGCAAAATCTTGATAAGAATCTGGGAACACCGATACATCCCGGAGACGCTGGAGTTATGGAACAGGGAAGCCGTGAAGGACGGATATAAAGAGTTTTCTGAGGAGACCTTCTCGGAGCTTATTCTGGAAAACAAATATTTTGATCCTGAAAGTGTTTTTTTGCTGTTTGATGAGGATGAACGATTGAAGGGATTCGCTATAGGATGTACGGGTGCGGATCTGCCTTTGGGCGCCGAAGCGGGTTATATTACCTGCATGGTTAGCGAGGGAAAAGCAGCTGAGGGAGATTCCATTGAGGAAAACTTCACTCTTCTGCTGGAAGCTTTGGAGACGCGGTTCCGCCTGCTAGGCAAGACGCAGGCAGATGTATTGTTTTTCAATCCGATGATGCTGCCTTGGTATATTCCGGACACGCCGGGTCATGAGCATAATAATGCCCCCGGCGTGCCGGTCGGCAGCCGGATGCATGAATTTCTGCTGCGCAGCGGCTATGCGGAACGGGCCATAGAATGCGGGATGTATTTGCGTCTGGACGATTTCGCCATTCCCGAGACGATCATGTCAAAAGCGCAGAAGGCGGAAGCGGAAGGATATCGGGTGGGTGTCTACGATCCTTCGATTCACAGAGGAATGGAAGAGATGCTGGACAGTTTAAGCAATCCGCTTTGGCGGAAGCAAATTCCTGAGTTTGCCGCGGACGGCGCTCCGCTGATTATTGTGGAGAATAGCGGAATGTTGGCCGGATTTGCCGGGCCGGTAATCAGGCAGGCTAACGGGCGGGCTTTCTTCGCAGGTATCGGCGTTCATCCGCATCACGAAGGGCACGGTCTGGGCACCTTACTTTTCTTTAATATGTGCGAAGCGTTCCGGATGGTAAGTGCGGAGTACATTTCCCTGTTTACGGGCAGCGAAAATCCGGCTAAATCCATCTATGAAAAAGCCGGGTTCCGGACGGTCAAATCATTTGCAGTCATGAGAAGGGAGTTGTAACGATGAGTGAACAACCATTGACGATATTGGCAATCGGAGGACATGTAGGGGATATGGAATTGACGGCTGGCGGGGTGCTGGCTTCCCACTCGCTTAAAGGCGACAAGATCGTGACACTTGCGCTTACGGCGGGGGAAAGAGGCGTTCCGGCCGGGCAGGATATGAAGGAATACCGCAAACAGAAAGTGTCCGAGGCCGCGGAATTCGCGGAAATGCTCGGCGGCGAATCGATCGTGTTCGACATTCCCGACGGAGAGTTGGCCAACAACGAGGACATGCGATACCGGGTCTGCGATGTTATCCGTAAAGTGCGGCCAAATGTCATCATAACTCACTTCAAAAACAGCATGCACAAAGACCATATGACGACGCATCTTATTGTGAATGACGCGCGTTTTTTTGCCGGCCTTGCTTCTTTTGAACGGGAAAACCCTGCACATTTCGCTTCCAGGCTGTATTATGCGGAAAATTGGGAGGATGCGGTGGATTACAAACCGTACGTATATATCGATTTCGACCAGGAGGCTTATGATCTGTGGGTGAAGGCGGTGTCCCGGCACTGGTTCGTGACCGGGAGCAAGTCGTTCCCTTATCTGGAGTATTACAAGCATCTGGCTAGAGTCCGCGGGATCGAGGCGCGGAAAACGTATGCTGAAACATTTATGATTCCGGCGGAAACGATGCGCGTCCTAAAGACCGAATTATGAGAGTTGAAAACGGGGCTGACCGTATCGTAGACTATTCCCGGTTGTTCAAAGGCAAAAAGATCGGTCTGATCACCGCTCCCACCGGACTCACCGCCGACCTTGTATCCACGATTCAAATTTTCAAGGATAACTTTCGTTTGGCGGCATTGTTTTCGCCGGAGCATGGAGTCCGGGGGAATCTGGCCGCCGGGGCGGAGGTGGAGACCTATCGGGATCCGCTCACCGGAGTACCGGTCTACAGCATGTACCGTAAGGATTCCAAACGGATGACGCCGGAAATGCTGGACGAGGTAGACCTGGTAGTCTACGATATTCAGGATGTGGGCGTGCGTTATTATACTTTTATTTATTCGATGCTGTATGCGTTAGAGGATTGTGCTCAAGCCGGCAAACCGTTCGTTGTTCTTGACCGCATCAATCCGTTGGACGGCGTCACGGTGGAAGGCAATGTGCTCAAACCGGGCTATGAATCTTTTATAGGGAACTTCCCGCTTTGCGTGCGATACGGATTAACGCCCGGCGAAGTCGCCGGGATGGCGAATGACAGGATGGGCTGGAATGCCGATTTACATGTCGTTCCTTGCAAGGGGTGGGAGCGAAGCCAGCTCTTTCCGGAGACCGGACGGATGTGGATACATCCATCGCTGAATATTCCACGATTTGAAACCGCCTTGCTGTACGGAGGCACCTGCCTGTTTGAGGGGACTAATTTGTCGGAGGGACGGGGTACGACGTTCCCGTTTGAAATGATCGGGGCTCCGTTTATCGAACCGGAGCGTCTGGCGGACGAAATGAATGGCTTGGATCTGTCTGGAGTAAAGTTTCGCCCGGTTTATTTTACGCCGACGACGTCCAAGTTCCAAGGGGAGCTATGCGGAGGCGTTCAGCTTTATGTGACGGATCTCCGGGCGTTTCATGCCGTAGAAACCGGAGTAACTCTGATGTATACGATCAAGCGGAACTATCCGGAATTTAGCTATTTGCCTCCAATCCGGGCCAATTCCCGCCCGTTTATCGATCTGTTGTGCGGAGATTGGCTGTATAGGGAAGGGACCATGGATTTGCCGGAGTTATTGGAATCATTCCGTGAGGAGAGCCGGATCTTTTCCCTGGAAAAGAAGAAGTATCATCTATATTAACTGTGTGTTCAAAAAGTCGACTTTTTGAACAACCTCTGGAAGGGGGAGCGGCGATGAGAGACGGGATAGATGCCAGCGGCTCTACCCCTGGAGAAGGGAAGATGGAATCGAACGGTGATATAAAGATAAATCCCCAACCTGAGCATGCCGTGAAATATGTAGCGGGTTTGGATGGAGGCGGCACCAAAACGAACGTAGTGGTCGCAGACGATCAGGGAAAGGTACTCAACGCCTTTACTTCTGGCGCTTTGAACCTCAACGGAGAGGATCACGAACGGGTGCGCCAAAATTTGCTCGAGATTCTGTCATCCATCTCGAAACTTTGCGGTGGCTTGGAGCATTGCGTGCATATTTGCATCGGTGCGGCGGGCATCAGCCATCCGGAAGCGAGAGCGCGATTGACGAATGCGGTCAGAGAGAGCGGCTATCACGCCGGACTGACCTTGGTCGGCGATCATGAGGCGGCTCTCTACGGCGCGTTGGAGAATCCGTACGGCATGATTCTGATCGCAGGCACCGGCTCGATCTGCTACGGAGTGAACGAGCGGGGGATTTCTCACCGTACCGGCGGCTTCGGCCACCTCATTGACGATGAGGGGAGCGGCTACAGCATTGGCCGGGAGATACTTAGTGCCGTCGTCAAGGCACATGATGGACGGGTTCCTCCGACTTTGCTTGAAGGAATGGTCACAAGACAGCTTCGGATTCCGGAGGATTCCGATCCTGTGCGGGTGTTGGTGGGTTACGTTTATGACAAGAACCGAAACAAGAGAGACATCGCCGCGTTAGCCCCGCTTCTGAACGAAGCTTGCGCCCTTGGCGATGATGCGGCGATCGGCATCGCTCACTCCAGCGCGGAGTCTTTGTCCGAGCTGGTGGTGCCGGTGGCCGAACGGCTATCCTTGCAGGAGGGCCGGCTCGCATTCGCCGGCAGCGTGCTGCTGCACAATACGTATGTGCAGTCCGCATTGCGTGAAAGACTGGCCCGGCGTTATCCGCGCCTGGACATGGATTTGCCGCGGCATGATGCGGCATGGGGTGCAGCGATGATGGCCTTGAGCTTGAAATAAATAATATAAACTTCAATAAAAAGCCGTCTTTTTCGGACGTACCGGAAAGGCGGCTTTAGTTCGTTATTAAGTGGCTGAAGGTGTGGCCGCTAATCAAGGATTGTGTCTTACAAGGCTCGATTCAACAAATCCATGATATGCACGGCTTCCATTCGATCCTCCAAGCCTGCGCGGATAATGCCTTGCTTCATTTGCAGCAGGCAGCCGGGATTGGAAGTGACGATGATGCGTGCTTGCGTTGCTTCGGCATGAACCATTTTACCGTCCAATATTTGCATGGACATCTCATATTGGGTCAGATTATATGTGCCGGCCGAGCCGCAGCAGCTGTCGGCCTGCCTCATTTCTATCAGGTCGAGACCGGGAATGCTGCGCAGCAGCTCCCGGGGCTGGGTGCGTATGCCTTGGCCATGAGCAAGATGACAGGAGTCCTGGTAAGTAACCCGCGCAGGGACCGGTTTGGTGAAGGACAGCGGCGGCAGCTCCGCCAAAATTTCCGAAGCGTCGCGGTTCGCGAACGCAAATCGATTCGCCCGTTCTTCCCAGGCCGGATCGCCCCGGAACCAATGGCCGTATTCTTTCAAGGCCGCTCCGCAGCCCCCGGCATTGTTGACGAGGTAATCGATGCCGGAGCGCTCGAAGGCCTCGATGTTTGCTTTAGCAAGCTCCTTGGCGCCGGCCATTTCGCCGGAATGGGCATGCATGGCCCCGCAGCAGCCTTGATCCTTTATGAACACGACATCGCAGCCGGCCTTCGTCAGGAGACGCGCCGTGGCTTCATTTGTCTCATAAAATAACATATCCATGAGACAACCTGTGAACAGGCCGACGGTCAACGTCTTTGGTGTTTCCGCCGGCATCACGGTTTGGCGTTTGGACCGTTTCCATGGCGAAGCGACGCGGGAAACGGCCTGCTGCATTTCCGCCATCGGCCCGGGTAACACCCGGATCAGCCCCGTGCGGCTTGCAAGCTTTTGCAGACCCAAGGCCTGTGCGCTCCAAAGCAAAGTCCCGAGCCGCTTGACCCGTTTGGGATAAGGGAACAGATGCCGGAACACCAGGCTTCTAACCGCCGACGGTTTCCCGGCAGTATGATGATGGTCCTGCACGACTTCGCGGGCTGTTTCGAGCAGTCCGCCATATGGGACGCCAGCGGGACATGCCGTCTCGCAGGCCCGGCAGCCCAGACAGGCGTTCATGTTGTGCTCAAACTCCGCGTCAACGGGCAGTTGCCCGCTTGCTACCCCCTTCATCAAGGCAATGCGCCCCCGGGGGCTATACGTTTCCAGTCCGGTTTGAGCATATGTCGGACAAGCGGGAAGACAGAAACCGCAGTGCATGCAGTTCAAGATTTCGTCCATATTGAACTTTGCAAGGACAGGGCCGGTTCCGGAGGTGTCTTTATGATCTGTGTTCATCTCTTCACCACCAGTCTGCGGCGTTCGCTGCGCGCGAAGATTTTGCCGGGGTTCATAATCTGATGGGGATCAAAAGCCTCTTTGATCCGTTGCATCAATTCGATTCCGGCTTCGCCGGTCTTCAGATGAAGGTACTTCATTTTGGCGAGTCCGACGCCGTGTTCGCCGGTTATCGTTCCCCCAAATGAAATGGAAGCGCGGAAAATCTCTTCAAACGCCAATTCCACCCGGGCAATTTCCTCGGGGTTTCGCTCATCGGTCATGCAGGTTGGATGTAGATTTCCGTCTCCGGCATGGCCGAAGGTGCAAATTTGCAGTCCGTACTTCACCGCAACCCGTTCCACCTCGGCGACGATATCGGCAAGGCGGGAGCGGGGGACGGTGGCATCCTCCATAATCGTCGTCGGTTTCAGACGCGACAGAGCGGACAAAGCCGCCCGCCTTGCTGTCAGCAGCTTTGCTCCCTCCTCCGGGGTAGCGGCGATCTCAACGCTTGCGGCTCCGTTTAAGGCTGCAATTTCGGCGATTCTGGCAATATCGCGCCCGACAAGCTCCTCAGGACCGTCCTGTTCAATCAATAACATGGATTTCATGTGGAGCGGAAGCCCCAGCTTGGCAAAGTCATCGACGACCTGCATCGTTCCTTGGTCCATGAATTCCATGGTAGCCGGAATAATCCTGGAAGCGATTACATTTTCGACCGTTTTGGCTGCGTCTACCAGAGTCGTAAAATAAGCCACTAGTGTGCGTTTACTTTCCGGCAAAGGAATGAGCTTCAATGTAATCTCAGTAATGACGGCAAGCGTTCCTTCGGAGCCGACCAGCAGCCGGGTTAAATCATAGCCGGCAACGTCCTTGACGTTTTTCCCGCCGCAACGCATAATTTCCCCGGACGGCAGCACATATTCGAGACCCATGACATAGTCCTTGGTCACTCCGTATTTCAGGCCGCGCATGCCCCCAGCGCATTGTGCTACATTTCCGCCAAGCGTGGATATTCGCATACTTCCGGGATCCGGCGGATAGAACAGGCCAAGACTTTCCACGGCTTGATGGAAATCGGCGGTGATCACGCCAGGTCCGACGGTCGCGGTCATATTTTTAACGTCGATTTCATGAATTTGATTAAGACGGTTCAAATTGAGGACGATTCCGCCTTCAACCGGAATGGTGCTTGCGGCAAGATTGGTGCCGGAACCCCGCGGAATGACGGGTATGCGATGTTCGTCGGCCAGCCGGAGAATTTCGGAAACCTCACGGGTATTGGCTGGATGAACGACCGCCTCGGGCATGGACTGAAACATAGGGGTGGCGTCATAGGAATAGGCATATAGCTCGTTCGGAGTATCCCGAACCCACGATTCTCCTGAGATGGAGACAAGCTTGCTTCTGATTTCCGGTGTGATCATCTGTACATTCCCTCCCGGATAATGATAGAATAAGTCTTGATTAAACAGGTCATCTGATGAATTTGAACTCACTTTACCATTATTTAAAGGGATTGTATAGATAGTTATTTAAAATTTTTATTACTTATAGGGAACAGCCGGAAAGGAACTATAACGATGGATTTAAGTAAAAAAAATGTAGATATCGTAACCGAGGAATTGCAGAGAATTATTGAATCCGGTCTGGTTAAGCCGGGGGAAAAGCTCGACACGATCGAGAATATGGCGGTCCGGTATCGCGTAGGACGTTCTACGGTACGAGAAGCAATCAGTCATTTGAAAGCCCGGGGCCTGATCGAAACGAAACAAGGCGGCGGCACCTTCGTGAAGGCACAGGCGCTGGAATCGATCCAATCGCGGAAGATCAATGATCGGCAAGAGCTGATTCAGTTGCTTCAGGTGCGTAAAATCGTGGAGGTGGGAAGTATCGAACTGGCGGCTGAGTTTCGGACCGATAAGGATCTGGAGGAGCTGGGTGCGATTGTCCGCCATATGGAAGACGCTATAGGAAATGAAGAAATGAGCCAGATCTATGACGTGAATTTTCATCTTGCCATTGCGAGAGCAGCGCAAAATAAAATGCTGGAAGGGATGATGGAAAGCGTCTCCGACATGATGTTCCGCACGATGCGGGATACCCGTAGCTTATGGATGTTCAGTGAGCAGGAATCCGCCCGCCGTTTGTTCCAGGAGCATCAGCAAATGTTCCAGGCCATAGCGGACCAAAACAAAAGTGATGCCGCTAAAATTATGAAGCTTCATTTGGCCAAAGCCGGGAAAGAAATGATGAGCGGCATGAAAATTTGAGCAGATGATGTGGCTATAAATTTATGCGGTGTAATTGAATTGACGAAGGGGAAATGAATTATGGAGAATCAAGGAACAATTACAATTGACGGTTATCCGTTGACCTATCTCATAGAGGGAGAAGGCGTCCCGGTGATGGTCATCGGAAGCGCGGTCTACTATTCCCGTTTGTTTTCTAAAGAGCTCAGAAATAGCTTGAAGCTGATATTTATCGATCACCGGGGTCATGCCCCGTCTCCAGCGGACACGGAGCTTATGGCACCAGAGGATCTGCTGAATCGGGTGCTGGACGATATCGAACAGATCCGCCAGGCTTTGGGGCTGTCGGATTTCGTTATCGCCGGGCATTCGGGTAACGCATTCCTTGCCGTGGAGTATGCGCTCAAATATCCGGCTGAGGTCCGGCAAGTCGTGCTGCTGAATACCGCCACCAGCAATAGTGCTGAGAGGCAGCAACAAAGCATTGATTTTTTTGAGCAGACCGCATCCTCTGAACGCAAGCACCGGTTTGAACAAGAATTCGCTCTCTTACCTGCTGATATCGAACGCGAGCCTGAAAGGCGATTTGCCCATATGTGTATCCGGTTTGGAGCGCACAGCTTTTTTGATTACGACTTTGACGCTACTTCTATGTGGGATGGAGTATATACGAATATGCCGATCCTTGATACTCTATGGGGCGAAGCTTTCGCGCAGCTGGATCTTCGGAAACGTCTAGGCGAATTACATACTCCAGTCTTTTTAGCTCTCGGCCGGCATGATTATCTCGTGGGTCCGTATACTTTGTGGGATGGGGTGGAGGATAAATACCCCAATATCCGCAAAGTGTTGTTTGACCGCAGCGGACATAATCCGATGATGGAGGAGCCGGAGCTATTCGATGCCGAGCTTAAGGAATGGCTTTGTTCCTTGAACGGCCAAGGTTCATAATCTTGTTCTTTTCCGCCTTCATGTTACACTAAAGAGTGACCATGGAGAAGGAGACTGACAAGATGGAATACGAGGACATGACATTTAAAATCCCCCAGGAAAGTCCCGACTATGAAGAGCAATCGAACTTCGTCGTCAAAAATATCGAGGCGGTTATAGCGGACAGCATCGAGAAGAACACGAACAAAATCGTTCTGAATACGAGTCTGAAGCTGGGCTTGCCTCTTGAAAATATTAATAAAATCGCCGGTCCGATGATCGAAGCGTGGGCAGCGGAAATTTTTACGGATGTCCGTGACGACCTGAACAATCCGTATCATCTTATTAATGTCGATGCGCAGCCCCGGCTCGGGATGGCGGATATCGTGCTGCAATTCAAACAGGACGAAACGGTTTATACAGGAAACGTTGACGTGAAGGCAACCGCCGGGGACATACCAAAATCGGGCCGAGGGCCGAATATTACGTCTTTTTCACGAATTAGAACCGCTTATGTGGATGACCCGGATTTTATGTTCATCATTCTAAGTCTGAAGCACAAAGTGTACTCGGTCAGAAATGAAGAGACGTTCCTGATGGATGGCATTATGGAAATCACCGATTATAACGCCTATGATCTCAAATTTATCAGCGATGGGGATATTAGCTATAATCCTGCGCTCGGCTCCGGACAAATTCAGATTAAGGATATCCACTACATCACTTACCAGCACAGAACGACCTGGGAATTTTGCCAACTGCTGGACGCCAAATATTTGCGCAGTTCCCGCAGAACGATGGACGACTGGTACAGGGAGGCCACGAAATTCAAATGGATAAAGAACTGAGACTGGATGCCATTTGCGGAGACAGCTTGCAGGTTATGAGAGAGATGGAGCCCGAATCCGTAGATCTCATCGTGACGGACCCGCCCTATAACCTTTCCAAAGACTATGGAAATACGAAGGACAATCTGGAATTTGACGAATATCTGGATTTCTCCAGAGCATGGCTAACCGAAGCTAAACGGATTCTGAAAAAAGACGGGACGATCTACGTGTTCATGGGTGTAAGATACATTTCTTATATCTATGCCATTCTGGAAAGGGAGCTCGGCTTCGAGTTCAACTCGTGGATTACCTGGTATTATACCCAGGGGATCGGAAAGACGAAGGGCTTCAGTCCGCGCCATGACGATATTCTCATGTTTACGAAGAGTAAGAAGTTTAACTTTTATCTGGACCAGGTTCGTGTGCCGCAAAAATATTATCGAAGCATCAACAACATGCGGGGGGCGAATCCGGGGAATGTATGGGAATTCAGTCATGTGCATTATTGTCAGACGAGCCGTCAGCCCCATCCGACCCAGAAGCCGGAGGGCTTATTTGAAAGGATGATCCTGGCCAGTTCGAAAGAAGGGGATACGGTGCTCGATCCGTTCGTGGGAAGCGGGACCGCGCTTCGGGTTTGTCAGCAAACCGGCAGAAACGGTATCGGTATCGACATCAACCGGGAATATATCGAAATGGCGAGCGAGCGGCTGAATCTGGAGTTTAACGGGTTCGACAGTATCGACGACCGGTTCGAGCGGGTTCCCAACGACCTGAATGAACGAGAAATCCGCCGGGAGTATATCCGCAATCATATCGAATGGTTTTTGGAGCATCATCGGGGTTCGCTGGATACCTTCGTCGATTCGGTCAAGGAGAAGTATGGACATAAGATGGATGCCGAGGAATTGAAGGAGCTGGAGAGCCTGGTCCGACAAAATCCGAAGCCTGCCAATAAGCAGCATTTGAAAATCCGGAGTGATAAGCAGGGAACGGAGCAGGTGGAGCAACTTGAGTTTTTGTGAACAGAAAAGGGCCTTCCGGAATGAAATGAACCGGAAGACCCTTTTTGATCTGTTAGATTATTTTACCCGTTTGCCAAGCAGAATCAGGAGCCACACGAACCCGGCGCCCAGAATCGTATGACCGAGTCCGGCGATATGCGGCAGGAAGCTGATATCGGTTCCGTTAATTTGCAGCATCCCGCGGGTCGCCATGGCCCCGATCGTAATCAACAGGCCTAAATTATATACGATATACCAGGCGTTAAAAGATTTGGCCTCATGGACTTGAAAAAGTTTGCCTAAGATCAAGGTTATGAGGAAGAACAAAAATCCCAGCACTAGAATATGCGTATGAAGCGCAACCAGGATCGTATCGCCGGTAAAATCACTGTGCTTCGTAATTTCGCGGTAGGATATTCCTGCGAGCAAACCGAGAATGGCGTAAAAAAATGAGGCGTAATATAGTTTTTTCATGTCGCATCTGTCCCCTTCTTGAATTTCTTCTTGATCCAAGCATAGCAAGCAAATAAGAACGGAATATGAACGGATGATTACATTTGGAGGTTGCGCCGTAATTTGCGATAATAGAGAAGTATAAACATTACTTTGATTATGCCGGGAGAGGATTAAAGGATGTCTGAATCGATGGTAAGGCAGTTTTGGCCGGGATGGAAAGGACCCATCAAGGAAGGCGATAGCGGCTGGAACAATACAACCCGTTATATTGAAAATAAAGGACGCAACTGTGTGCTGCGGATTTACGAGACTCATCGGGACCGCGAGAAAATAGAGTTTGAGCACGAAATACTGGCTCGCCTGCAGGAGATCCCGCTCAGCTTCCAGGTCCCTTTTCCCGTTAGAACGCCGGAAGGGGACAGCATTATCCGGATGGAAGACGGCAGCGGCCGGTTTGCTTGCCTGTTCGAATATATCGAGGGAGTACGACCGCAGCATGAGGGATTTGTCGCTGCCCATTCATTTGGACAAGCGGCTGCGGAGTTGGTCGAAGCTTTAAAGACGGTCAATACCGATTTGGCTCCCTCATACCGACCATACTATGAACTGCATCAATCTTATCCGATTTGCGATTACGAAACGGTCCGTAAATTTTGCGAGCATCCTCCGGAGGCATTCCGGGAACAGCATGACGCTATTCTTGTATTGGGTGAAGCCTATGACAAAATCTGCGACCGTCTCGAGGATTTAAGAAACTTGCCCCATCAACTGGTGCACGGTGATCTAAATCCGTCGAATCTGCTGGTATATGAGGATCATCCGGAAGAAATCGCTGCGCTGCTGGATTTCGAATTCTGTACAAGAGACGTAAGAGCCATGGAACCGGCCGTCGTGATCTCGGATCTGCTTGGTTACGGAGATAAGCGCGAGAATATCCGGCAATTTTGCGAAGGCTTCGGCAAACGGCTGCGTCTAAAAACCGAAGAAATCGCCAATATTCCGAGCCTTATCCGTTTGAGAAAAGTGGATGTATTTCTTCATTTCCTGAGCCGGTATTTGAAAGGGACGGACGGCCCCGCAGTACTCAAATCCCAAGTTGAATCGCTGGCAGCCGAGTTGGAAGAGCTGAAACGGGATGAAATCTGGATCCGCGAAATCTTAAGGGAACATTTGTTGGACCGGTTAGGATTGGATTAATTGTTTAAAAGGAGGGGCTCACTACGGTTCCTTTTTGCGGCATTGGAACGGTGTCCGTCCCCTCAAAATAAAGCGGAAGCCCCTCAGCCAATACGGGATGCGGCGTCAAGACCGGATTTTGGCGCTGATGATGAATATGCAAATGCGGTTCCGAGGTGGAGCCGCTGTTGCCGACTCGTCCTAAAAGATCACCGGTTTGTACATGATCTCCTATTTTGACTGTCAGACTATTCTGTTTCAAATGATTAAGGAGCAAGTAGGTGCCGGTTTCATCGAGTTTTAGATAGACGTGATTTCCTTCCATGGAGAGAAATGACTCGCTCCCCGGCTCTATATCGTGTTCTTTATCATAGGCGGCAATGACAATCCCCGACGCCGGAGAAAGGATTTCTTGATTCCATATTCCGTAATCCTCCGGGTTGTGGCTTCCTGTGTTGAAAGGCTCCATGACGAGGTCATAGGCCCAGCGTTCGGATGCCCAAGTGATGTGAGGCAAGTTCGTATTGAGGGAATCACCACCCCAACCGACAACTGTTTTTCCGGCAAACGGCCAGTTTACGGTAACCGAGGGCTGAGCATTTTGAATACGTGACGGGTACGGTAATTGTATGATGTTCATAAGCAATAACAAATGGAGGCTTAGGAGGATTGCGGCAATGAAGCCGATCCTTCTTTTTTTCGTGCTTTTCTTTTTGATGACATTTATGACCCACAGAGTAACATTCAAAAGCAAATAGGCTATACCTAAAATGGGGATGACCATTTTGAGTGAGAACCATGCATAGGCGCGCGGTAACCCAGCCCCGGCGTAAACGAAGATCCATGTCAAAATAAGAACGGTAAACATGGCGGCATTCATAAGACCTATTTTTTTAAGTAGTTTCATAAGTAGGAAACAACTCCTGTCCGTTATATGTAAAACTCTATCACTACTGATAGACGATGAGGAGAGGGGCAAACCCTGCATCCGCATAAATATATCACCCAGTTGTTCGGTGACCAGCTTCCGGTAATATGGTAATGGAAAGGCCCTTTTTGCTTTTCATGGAATAGGGTTGGGGCTATAATGTTCCTGAAAGATTTGATTGGGAGAGTAGGAAACCTGCGATGAAAGACAAATTAAATAGCCTTCCTTCATCACCGGGGGTATACCTGATGAAAGATTACCATGGGGGCGTTATTTATGTCGGCAAATCCAAGAACCTGAAGCAAAGAGTGCAGTCGTATTTTTATAAATCAAAGTCCCATTCCAATAAGGTTAAACGGATGGTCAGCCAAATCAAGGATCTGGAGTACAGGGTGACGGACACGGAGTTTGAAGCCTTTATGCTGGAATGCAAATTAATCCATGAAATCAAGCCCGTATATAATAAGAAGATGAAAAACCCGCTCGGTTATACTTATATCCTGATCCATGCCGGGAAGGGACTTAGGAGCATTGAAGTGACGAACGTTTTGCCGGCAAACGAGACTCCTGTCAGTTTTGGACCTTATACGGCCAACAGGAACACGGTCGAAAAGGCGGTGCAAGGCATTCGGGATTGCTTTAAAATTGCGTGCAATCAATCCGGCTTCAGCGGTTCACCTTGTCTGAACCATTCGCTGGGCTTGTGTTTGGGAATGTGCGCAGGCGGGGAAGCGGAGGTCAAGGAATATAACGAGATCCTGGATCGTTTCATTTCCCTGTTAGATGGTACTGACAGAGGGTTGTATACGGAAATGGTGAAGCGCATGCAGGACGCTGCCGAGAGATTCGATTTTGAGGCTGCGGCGAAGTACAGGGATCAGCTCGATACAGTAAATTACCTGTTGAATAAGGAAAAGGTCATCGGCTTTACCGAAGAAAATAGAAACATCGTCATTACTGAAAAATTGGATGATAATACCGTCAAGCTCTTTTTGGTTAAACGAAATCGGGTGCTTATTAGTAAGAAGTTTAACTTGCAAGTTCATCCGTCTCCTGAAGTACTGATTAAGGAACAAACAGAGCTAATCCTATCCTGTTTTAGGGAAGACCCCGAGACAGCCGCTGCTTGTGCCGGTGACATTACCCGCGACGAAATCGATGAAGCTCAAATCATATATAGCTACCTGCAAGGCAGTTCCTGCAATTACTTCCATCTCCCCCAGGAATGGATAGATTCGCAGGACACTGCCGGAATCGAAGAGGCACTGATTAACTTGTAAATCATTTCCTTGACTGCTGAATGTATAATGAGAACAGGTAAATTTAGTAAGGAGGGTAACATGAATCATTATCCGAACGAAATTCAGGATTTTCATGACACGGTATTAAAATTAAGAGGAATTACAGGCATTGAAAGCGGGGTAGACAATTTAGAGCCAATCGATTCGGTCATGCTGGGATTTCCTCCGTTTGCCCATCTGCCCCATGGAGCCCTTCTGCGGACCAACGGCGGATTGGAGAATGAAGTATTGATCCAGTTTGAGCTGGAGACCGATTATTCATTGGATAGCTTGCATTCCATTGAATTTCTGGCCTGGTTCGTTCGGGATTCCGCAAGAGGAGGAACGGCTATTCAATTAAGACCTTTTGCCCTGCCGCCGGATTCTCCGCATGGAAGACAACTCGGAACGTCTCTGAAATATCACTTGGATCTGTTTGTCGGCGGGATCGAAGAGTCACTGGAACCGGCATATGAAATCCTTCGTAAGCTGACCCAATCCCTTGAATTGGCGATTACGTTATATGAGATTCCTATTAAATAAGAATGATAACTGGGGGAGAAAAGATGAAACAAACGAAGACAAAAGGTCATCCGATTCTATTTTCACTTATGCTGGGCATTTTATTAACCTTCCTCGTCGCAGCTGCATCTGCGGTGGCAACGATCATGGAGCTCGGGGACAGAGGGATCATGATTGCCCAGGGCGGTGCCTTCTTGATTATGGCGATCATCGTGACCTTGTATATGAACAAGAAAAGTAGAACTTGGGCAAGCTTTGGATTTATCAAACATGATCTTCGAAAAGGAAAAGCGACGCTCTATTATATCCCGCTGCTGATTATTGCGGTTGTTCAGCCGATCATGGGCGGCTTTAATCTGAAACTAACGTTCTTGGATATTCTCATCATTTTGGTCTTTTCGCTGATTGTCGGTTACACGGAAGAGTCGGTCTTCAGAGGCATTATGCGGGAAAAGCTGCAGCATAAAGGCAGGGTGTTCTACATAGTTTTCTCAGCTCTGGTTTTCGGAATTTTACATATGGCCAATGCGCTGAACGGTACCAATATCATATATATCCTTCTGCAAGTCATTAATGCCCTGCTGATCGGCTTCATTCTTGCGCTGCTGATCGAAACCTCCGGTAATATTGTCCCTTTGATCGTTTTCCATTTCTTGTTCGATGCGCTCGCTCAAATGACGAGCAACGCTCTTTTGGATCAAGAGGTGCTTGTAGTTTCGATTTTGAATATCCTGTACTTGTGTTACGGTGTTTATCTGGTTTACGGTTTCATAAACAGAAAAAAGACGGGTTCCATGAATCTGCAAATTTGAGGTGATCAACGATGAAAGACTTCAGATATGAAATTGTGTCCATCAATACGGGTAAGCCTAAACCGCTGCCTTATCAAAACAAAGAAGTGTCGAGCGGGATTTTCAAGATTCCGGTCACTGAACCGTTGTTTCTGTCGGAGGTAAATTTCGATGGGGACGGGCAGGCGGATTTAGTGCATCATGGCGGGCGAGACAAAGCCGTATGCGTGTATCCGCACGAGCATTACTCTCACTGGGAGAATGTATTGAATACCGCTTTGGAATTCGGAGCATTCGGAGAAAATCTGACTACGCGCGGATTGCTGGAAGACGAGGTCTGTATCGGTGATATATTTCAGTTAGGGGAAGCTACCGTTCAGGTCAGTCAACCCCGGCAGCCTTGTTACAAACTATCCGCCAGATACGGCGCGCCTGATATGCCTCTACAAATTCAGGAGACCGGCTTCACCGGGTTTTACTTCCGGGTTCTGAAGGAAGGAATGGTATCTCAAACGGATGGCCTGACTTTGGTAACGCGCCATCCTCAGGGAATAACCCTTACCTTTGCCAACCGGATCATGCATCAGGGGAAGGACCGGTTCGAGGACATGAAGAAAATTTTGGAGGTAGCGGAACTCTCGGAAAGCTGGAAAGCTACTTTTCTGAAACGGCTCAAAGGTCATGAAGACAGCAACCGGGAGAGATTGACCGGTCAAATCGAGTAGACAAGGGCAAGGGAGTAAGAAGCCCGATCTGCCAGTTTACAGTCCGGCGGTGCGGAATTAAAGCTCCCGCCGGAGGAGCAAAGGCGCGATGAACTGCCGGAATACATCTCCGGGGAATTGCGCTTTTTTTCGTTTATCATCGGTCAGAACAACTACGATCTCAAGCGAGGGAATGACATGAATAAATTGCCCTCCGAACCCCCGTGCATAGAAGTAATCGAAAGAAGCCTCAGAAGTATTCTCCGCTTCCAAGGTATACGAATCCGCCCACCAGTGCCAACCATAAGCCCCGCGACGGGGAGCTTCCACGTGAATAGCAGGTTGAACCGACCGTAAGGCCAGGTCTTTGGAGATGAGTTGTTGATTTTCCCATGAACCCTGGTTCAAATAGAGCTGCCCGAATTTCAACATATCCGACGGACGCAGCCATAATCCGAAGCCCCCGGTATGAATGCCTTGAGGGTCTTGTTCCCATTTGTAAGACTCAATGCCGAGCGGACCGAACAAATTCATCTCGGCAAACCGGGTTATTGGCATGCCTGAGGCTTGTACGAGAATGGCGGACAACAGCTGCGAGACTCCGGAGTTGTACTCCATTCTGCTCCCCGGGGCATCGCGCAGCGGTTGATCCAGCACAAATTGTACCCAATCGGGCGTACGGGTCATCCGTGGAAAAGAGTTAGCGCCGCCAAATTCGGTCCACTCGAAGCCGGCTGTCATCGTTAAGAGGTGATGCAGCGTCATTTTCCGGTAACGGGGATCCTCTTTCGCGTCAAGCTGCGGAAAAAATGTGCTGATCGTTGTGTCGGCTTGCGGAAGCAACCCCTGATCCATGGCGATACAGATGAGAGCGGATAATATGCTTTTGGTACATGAATTGGTTTTCGCATTTTTCGATGCCGTGTCCTGATCCCTATAATGCTCATAGATAATTTCGCCTTTTATGCTTATTAAACAGCTTCTAAGATCCAAAGGGGAAATACCCGAAGTCAGTGTTTGTAAGTTCATATGATCCTTCCTTTATATGAGTGTTCAAAAAGTCGGCTTTTCAGCACCGAGAAGGTTGGATGAAGGAGGGACTGAGGAGCGGAGCGTAGGCAAAACCTACGTGAGCACCGGAAGGCCCGCCTGAATTCAAGATTCGATGTCGGATATGCAACCTAATGTACTTCGTGATCAAAAGATGACTTTTTGAACAACCTCTTTAATTCAAATCTGCCGATATGCTGTCCGGTTCAATTATGATCAGTTTACTTTAATTTTCGCAGGGCAACAAACCCTATGTAAACTTGCGGAGCGAAGAATGATTGAATGACCAGTGCAGTGTGAGCTACAATAAGTATTGTAAAGGAGGGGATACAGATGGAGAGAATCCAATCGCAAGATCAATTCAATGAACTGATTCAGAGAGACCAATTTACGGTAGTGAAATTTGATACGACATGGTGCCCGGATTGCAAAAATCTGGACCGGTTTATCGGGGGCATTATCGAGAAACATGACGACAAGGACTTTTACGCATTGGATGCGGAGGAGTTCCAACCGCTTGCGGAAGCCAATGAGGTTCGTGGGATCCCTAGTTTGTTGGTATACAAGAACGGGGAAAAAGTTGGGCATTTGCACAGCAAGTTCGCGAAGACGCCAACTCAAGTGAACGAATATCTGGAGGCTTTGGAAGCCCAGAAATAATGAAAGACGAAACAAACCGGACCGCCTCTTTTATCGGGGCGGTCTTTGATGTTATGGAAGAAACTGGGCCTTGAGGAATTGGATTGACGTAAACTCAAGCGTACTACTATTATTAGTTAGATAGTGGAAACGGTTTATTTCTACAGTGTCCCGGAGGACTAACAATGCGTACATACTGGATATGGTTTGGTATCCTATGCCTCATCTGGATATGCGGACTATTGCATGGATCACCGGATCATTCGGTGTCACCTACGAGAATTTTAGGCAGTGCTCTGTTTTTTACGGCATATTTCATATTACCTCTCCTGCGCAGCAGGCCGATCTTGTTGACGATCAACCTGATAGCCGGTTCTTGGCTGGCTATTATCGTTTTATGGCCGGAAATGAACGGCATCTTCAATCCGTATACACTTCTGATCCTGTCTATGCTCGCGGGAAATGCTGTATACACCTTACCATCTATCCATGCGAGCGTGCTCGGCATGACTCAAATCTTAGGCGTATTTATCCCCGGCATTTTAGGCTATCCTTCATTACCTCCTATGTATATTGCTCTATACGCTGTTCTACATATACTTGCGTTCATCCTATTCCGAACCTTATGGCAGCGGACTGAATCTACGGAAGCGCGCAATGAAGCATTGTTAAGCGAGTATCGAAAATTAAAGCGGCGCATTGCAGCGGATGAGGAATCTGCGCGGCGGGAAGAACGGGCTCAAGTCGGCCGGGATATTCATGATTCCGTTGGACATAAGCTGACGGCCTTAGTCATGCAATTGGAAGTATTTCGAATGCGTAATGATATGGAGCCGGAGGTGCAAAATCATATCCAAAAGCTGAAACAACTGGCGCAGGAAAGCCTGCAGGAAACAAGGAGTGCAGTCAAAACTTTGCAAGCCGACGAGCCCGGCGGATTGCCTGCCATCATGAGATTAATTCGTAAACTCGAAGCGGATAGCATGATCAAAATTCACTTTACGGTCAAGCACGGAGCGTTCAATGCCCCACTCTCAAACAATCAGTCTATTGCGGTTTATCGTGCCGTTCAGGAGGCTTTAACGAACATTATGAAGCATAGCAGGTCGCGGGAGGCCGAAGTGATATTCGAGGCGCCAGGGGGCAGTGTGTTCCGGTTTGAGATTGGCAACCCTGGAGTGCCGGATGCTAAGTTCCGGGAAGGATTCGGATTAACATCCATGCGGGAGCGAATTGAGAAATGTAACGGAAGACTTGAAGTAATAGCGAACCGTGACCGTTTCATCGTACGCGGCACATTGCCGCTGAATGGAATCCAAATACATACCGTCGATGGGGAGACTAGCTGATGATTAGGATATTGCTTGCCGAGGATCAGGCTATGGTTCGACAAGGCTTGAAAATGATGATTGAGACGGACCCTGAACTGTGTGTAACCGTGGAAGCCGGAAATGGGAAAGAGGCGCTTGAACTGAGCGAGAGGCACCTCTTCGATCTTGCCATTCTCGACATCCAGATGCCGTTCATGAGCGGATTGGAGGCCGGGCGAATCATCCGCAAGCGTTGGCCTGACCGGAAGGTGCTTATTTTGACGACATTTAACGATGACGAATATGCCCTGGAGGCTCTAAAAAGCGGGGCGAGCGGATACTTGCTGAAGGATGCCGAACCCGAGGCGCTGATACGTTCTATTCGAAGCTGTATGTCGGGAGGGATGGCGATACAAGAGGATGTCGCGGCAAAAGTGATTCCTCGCTTGTTGCAGGGAGCGGGGGAATCCGCGAAGGCCGTCGATTCATCCATAACCCCGCGTGAGCTTGATATTCTGAAGCTGGTGGGAGAAGGCCGCAGTAACCGTGAGATCGCGGAGGAGCTTGGTTTGTCAGTAGGAACCGTAAAGAATCATATGAGTCAAATCATGGATAAGCTGGATTTGCGTGACCGTACCCAAATGGCCATTTATGCCATTCGCCACAATGTCGTATAGAAATCGAGACAGCGTTACTAGGATCATACATGACTCAAGTCATGGTTATAGAACGAATGAATGACGGAGGGCAGTGGGAGCACTGTCTTTTTCCATATATACTTGCGAGTAGCTAATACAGGTTCTTGCTCAGTTTGGGGAGGATGATGAAATGCTGGAAGCAGTAGAATTACGCAAGGTATTCAAAGGTAAAACCGCGGTTGATCATGTGAGCCTTTACTTGGATGAAGGTGAATCCGTCGGCTTGCTGGGACCGAACGGAGCGGGAAAATCGACGACGATATCGTTGATATCCTCCTTGCTGGCACCGAGTTCCGGTGACGTAAGGCTGAATGGAAACAGTGTCATTGCGAAGCCGCAGCAGTTGCGGGAAGTTATCGGAGTTGTACCTCAGGAGATAGCTCTTTATGAAGCGCTTAGCGCCTACGAAAATTTGAAGTTTTTTGGACGGATCTACCGCTTGCAAGGTAAACAACTGGAAATGAAAATTCAGGAGTTGTTAGAGGTGATAGGCCTGAGAGACCGGCAGAAAGAGCTGATTAAAACTTATTCGGGAGGGATGAAGAGACGGGTTAATATAGCTGCAGCCCTGATGCATGATCCTAAAATCGTCATCATGGATGAACCGACCGTGGGGATCGATCCACAGTCCCGCAATCATATTTTGGAGACGGTAAGACTGTTAAACCGCGAAAAGGGGACGACGGTTTTGTATACCAGCCACTATATGGAAGAGGTTGAGCAGCTTTGCAGCCGGGTCTACATTATGGATCACGGACGTATTATCGCGGCCGGCACAACCGAAGAACTGCGCCGCATCCTGTCCGGAGAAGATACGTTACTGCTTCAGCTTGATAAGCCTGACGAAAAGTTAGCTCAGGAACTTCGTGAGCTGGAGCCGGTCAGACAAGTAGAAGAGATGGATAGCGGGTTAAAGTTAATCGTTACCAAGCAGAGTCATCTTCTATCCGAAGTTGTGCAAGCCGCTGAACGGCACCGGGTGCAAATCATCAATATCCACGTACAGACACCGACGCTGGAGGATGTATTCCTGCATCTGACCGGACGAACTTTGAGAGATTAGGGAGGGAGTCGCTTGATTTCATTTTTCAAGAAAGATTTCCTTGTATATTGGAGGGATCGGAAGGAGATCATCATCTCCTTGATCACGCCGATGGTTCTCATTACGGTTCTTAGTTTAGCCTTGCCCGGATGGGTCGAGAATTCGACGAAATCCTTGCAGATGAAGGTGGCCTTCGTGAATTTGGATGACGAGGAGACCGGTTTGCAACAAATCAGGGAATTGCTGTCACAACAAACATTGCCTCAAGAGACAAAGGACCTCCTTGGGCAGCAGTTGGAACAATCCGCACCGGCCGGACTTTTTAAGCAAGTGCTGCAAGAAGATTCCGTGAAGGAGATCGTTACCTTGGTCGAGTTGGATAACGAGGAAGCGCTCCGCAGGCTAGAAGATGGGCAAATTGATGCCTTATTTACCATACCGGAAGGTTTCACGTTTGCCGTCCTGAATAAAATGCTGCTCAATGAAGGAGAAGGATCGGAGATTCTCATTACGGCGGATGACGGTTCTCTTCAAGTTGACGTGTTGAAAGATATCATTGGCAGCTTTACTAGGACATTGAATTTACAGGCTGCGATCCGGCATGTTTCAGCCGGGAATCCCGACTTGGATGCCGACCGCTTAATGGCCGACAGCGAAATTGGCGGGCGGGAGATCGTACCCGGTGTTAAAATAGTGACTTCCTTTCAGTATTACGCTCTGGCGATCAGTATTGTTTTCGCGCTGATGATTTCCGTTACCGTGTCCTCAAAAGCAATTGCGGAAAAACGGGAACATACCTTTGAACGCATTCTGCTTGCCGGCTCTAAACCGGTGAACTATTTGTCGGGGAAGATGAGTTCTACGATTTGTTTGTCACTTGCTCAGCTTGTGATTGTCCTGCTCTTATCGCACTTTATTTTTGGCATTTTTACGGACCGGTCATGGCAATTTTGGACGGGGATGGCTGCAGTTCTTATTATGATGTCAGTTTGCATGGGGGCGTTGTCCTCCCTGTTCACTGCGCTCGTGTTTCGTTTGGATGATCAGGCGGCAAGTGGAATCAGTTTTATAGCTGTAATTATCGCCGGTTCGATCGGAGGCAGCTTTGTGCCTGTATATGTACTTCCCGAATGGCTGCAAGCGGCCGGCGAATGGACGCCGAACGGGTTGGGTTTGTCCGTTTTGCTGAAGTGGCTTCAGACGGAAACAATTAATGACCTTTCAGATGCGATGTTGAAGCTGGCTGCGTTTTCAATTATTTCGTTTGGATTAGCGGTCTGGATCTTTCCAAAAAGGGGGCGTGTCCAATGAATCCGGTGTTTATGGCTCAATGGATGAAGGAGAAGCGTTCCCCGCTCATGGTTCTACTGTTTTGCGGACTTAGTATCATTGCCACGCTTTTGTTCGGTCAAAGCGCGGACAGTAAGTTAAAGATCGGAGCTTTTCCGGCATCCGGTGTTGAAGCAGACACCGCGGAGGAATGGCTGGAGGTTCTTAATGCGAACGATGCCATTGAATTTATCATGATGGATGAGCGGAAGGCCCGCTCGGAGGTAAATGAGGGGCGTACGGATGCGGCGATTCAGTTGATGGAGAAAGATTATCGAATCATTGCCTCTATCGACAATCCAAATGTCCAGCTAGTGGGTCAAATTGTTCATTCCGCATTTATGGAGGAGCTTCAGTTACGGGCTGCCGAACAATTTTCTAATGATGCTAAAGCGTTTCGGGAAGGGGTGGAATCCTTTCTGGAGAATCCGCCGCTGGCAGTTGGGGTACAGACTCCGGATGGCAAAGACCTGATTGAATACGATATGAATCTCCAATTGTTGTTTACGTTTACTTTATTCCTGGCTTGCTTCACGATCGGATATAAAATTAACTCGATTACGATGGAAAAGGTGTCGGGGATTTGGAGCCGGATGATACTATCACCTGTGCGTAAATCGCAAATGTATATGGGCCACCTTATGTATAGCTCCCTCATTGGTTTTGCACAAATAGTAACAGTTTTCCTTTTATTCCGTTATATCGCTGGTTTCGATCTGGGCGGTCGATTCGGTATGCTTCTAATCGTAGCGGCGCTGTATACATTGACGATTGTCGCCTTCTCCATGCTGCTTACCGGAATTTTACGGACTCCGGAACAATTTAACATGGTTTTCCCGTCCGTCATTCCGATCATGCCGCTGATCAGCGGAGCCTATATGCCCCCGGGCACGATCACGAATCAGTTTCTGTTATTAGTTTCAGAAGTGCTCCCGCTTAAGCACGCGGTGGATGCGATGGTGGAAATCTCGATCTACGATGCAGGCTGGCCGGATGTTTTTCTCCCGCTTGCCAAGCTAAGCATGATCGGCGTGATTTGCATGGGAGTCGGCATCAATTTAATGGAACGGCGCAAGGGTTGACTGCAGAATTACTAAATCGGAATTGGAATATGGTAAATAAGATGAATGGCGATCCGCTTCCCGAGACAAAATGTAATAAAAAACGGGAGAGTAGCCGCTATGTGGAAAATAGGACGACAGATTCTAGGGATCATCTCAATTTCGGTTTTAATTTCGATCATGATGTCCGGATGCCAAAATTCTAAACCGAAGGAACAGGATTTGCTGCGGTTAAAATCAGCCAGCAGCGCGCAGCCCAAAAAGGTTATATATGTGTTGGTTGACTCCTTGATGCCTCAAGCCATTGATCGAGGCATCCGAGCCAAAGAGCTTCCGACCCTTCAATATCTCACCGAACACGGGCAATATTACAAAAATTTAGTCAACTCCTTTCCGACGATGTCCGTTTCGATTGACAGCACTTTGCTGACCGGAAAATATCCGATTGATCACCGGGTGCCTGGACTGACCTGGTATTCAGCAAAAGACAAGAAAGTGATCAATTACGGGACTGGGCCCGTCGAAATTGTTCAGCAAGGCGTTAATCGCGTGTTGAACGATGCGATCATTCATTTAAATCAAGACCATTTGAACAACGGCGTTACGACGATTCATGAGGATTTGACTAAGCGCGGGTTGAAATCCGGCTCGGTTAATGGCTTGGTTTACCGGGGAGCAAGGGATCATACGCTGTCACTCCCCGGCTGGATTCATATTCCCTCGACATTACCGAAGGAAATCCATGTGAACGGGCCGGACTTCTTAACCTTGGGATCGTTGTCCAATCCGTTGAAGGGTCTAATTTCCTTGCCCGAAAGCTTGACCGATAAGCTTGGCTTCAATAACGATTATGCCATCGAAGTCGTCAAATATTTAGTTCGGTCCCGAAAATTGCCTGATTTTCTGTTCGTGTACCTTCCAGACCTGGATCAAGAACTGCATAAGAACGGCCCCTCGGCATCAAAGGGGCTAAAGGCCTTGGACCGGCAGCTTGATTCCTTACTTCAATCCTTTGGTTCGAGAGAGCAAGCGCTAAAAGAGGCTGTAATTATTGTTGCCGGGGACAGCGGCATGACTGCAATTCGCCCGTCCGATCAGAACCCGGAAATCGACTTGCCTGACCTGATCGGCGATGCCCGGGTGCTTAGCCCGGGTGAAACAGGGTCCAAGGAAAAGGATATTTTATTCGCCGTTAATGAAACAATGGCTTATGTTTATTCGCTAAAGGGGAAAGCCTCATTAAATAATGCCGCGGCTCTGCTGCAAGCCGATTCCCGGATCGACTTCGTGGCCTGGAGGGATCGGGACCGGATTCACGTCAGCCAAGGGGGAACCTCAAAGCAGCTCAGTTATAAGGCTGGCGGAACGTTGAAGGATCCTTACCGACAATCCTGGACACTGGAGGGAGATGCCGAAGTATTGGATTTACGGGTGAATCAGGAAGATCAAACTTTGGATTACGATGAATACCCCGATGCACTTATGAGACTGTCGAGCGCACTCCATTCGCACGATGGTGACTATTTGGTCGTTACGGCCAAACCCGGATATGAACTGACGGACAAAAGCTCACCAAAGCATGAAGGAGGCGGCGGCCACGGTTCTATCCGAAAAGCGGAGTCGCTTGTTCCCTTGATCATCGGCGGGACGGCTCAAAGACCTCAATCCTTGCGCGTGGTGGATTTGAAATATTATTTGCTTGACCTTCTTTCAAACGACCTTCAAAACAATGGAATGAAGTAGAAGAAAGAAGGTGGAAGATAGCAGATGTCGACTAGTAACTGGAAGAGAAATATTATTCTCTTCCTAAGCAGCCAAACGATTTCCCTTTTTGGTTCAGCCTTGGTTCAGTATGCGATCATGTGGCATATCACGCTTTCTACCGAGTCGGGTGTCATGATGACGCTGTATATCGTTTGCGGGTTTATCCCGACCTTTATTTTGTCTCCCTTTGCCGGTGTCTGGGCGGACCGGTTTAACCGGAAGCTCCTCATTATGTTGGCCGACGGCCTGATTGCGGCAGCTACCTTGATTTTAGCTGTTTTATTTTTAATGGGACATGATTCGATTTGGCTGCTCTTTGCAATGGCTGTTGTCCGGGCCCTCGGAACAGGAGTGCAAACACCGGCGGTCGGCGCGATCTTGCCGCAAATTGTGCCTACCGACAAACTGACTCGAGTCAACGGTATTAACGGAACATTGCAAGCGATTATGACGTTTGTAGCCCCTATGGCCAGCGCGGCTTTAATGACGATGGCTTCTCTTGAAATTATTTTCTTTATCGATGTCATCACCGCGACGATTGCCATACTGACCTTGCTTCTCTTCTTTAAAATTCCAGTACATGAAAAGGCGGCTGAAAAACAGACCACGAGTTATTTCAGCGATTTTATGCAAGGCATATCCTACATTAAACAACATGATTTTTTGAAAAGCTTCTTTCTGTTCTTTGCCGTTTTCTTTATATTGATGGCTCCAGCCGCATTTTTGACGCCGCTTCAGGTTACCCGAAGCTTCGGGGACGATGTCTGGCGCTTGACCGCTATTGAGATCGCATTCTCGGTCGGCATGATGGCGGGCGGCGGATTCATCGCAGCCTGGGGCGGCTTCAAGAACAAAGTTCTTACCATGACCCTCGCAAGTCTTCTTATGGGGGCTTGTACGCTGGCGCTTGGCCTTGTCCCTGTCTTCTGGATCTACTTGGTCTTCATGGCCGTATTTGGTGTGGCTATGCCACTGTTTAATACCCCGACCATGGTTTTAGTCCAGGAGAGGGTTGAGGAGAGTTATTTGGGGAGAATATTCGGAGTATTCGGCATGATTTCGACCTCAATGATGCCGTTAGGAATGCTCATTTTCGGTCCGATTGCCGATGTGATCCGAATCGAATGGCTGCTGATCGGTACCGGATTGTTTATCTTGATTCTGGCGGTGTTCTTAGGCCGGAACAAAATATTACTTGAGGCCGGAAAGCCGATCGCGAACGAGCAAGGACAGGTTTAAGCCATGCCCTGATATTCAGGGCGCAAGCATCGCTTTAAATATCATTTAGCCATGAACTTTGACCACAACTGTTAAGGTTCATGGCTTTTCTTTTTTACTTTATTAAGAAACATAAGTTTAGAGGCTTGGGGGAATATTTAATTTATGCTGCTATAAGGAAAGAGAGTGAACAACAAATGGAATTGTATCGCGATCACGGAACCTACCAAGCCGGGGACATCGTTTATGTCTTTTATCGCAACCCGCATACCCAGGATGTTGCTAATATACAGGAGGCCGCAGTAGTGAATCATCCGGAGCAACCCGGTGAGCTCGCAGTGTTTCTTTATGAAACATATTATCCACTGACTCAGGAGATGGCCGTCTACGCTACGGCGGGTGAAGCGGAGCAAGCATACGACCATTACTTTGGTAACGCACCGGAGGAGACGCTGGAATGATCAACCCGTTTATGCCTAAGCTGGTTTATTTTGAACCGGACGCCTTGGAATATCCGTTGGGCAAACAATTGCTTGAGAAATTCTCTAATATGGACGTCGAAATTCGCTATACGACCTCGCATAACCAAGTGAGGAATCTTCCGGGGGACAACGATTTTCAAAGATACCGGGTGGCCAAATCGACGCTGGTGGTCGGAATCCGGAAGACGCTGAAGTTCGACACCTCCAAGCCGTCGGCCGAATACGCCATCCCGTTTGCCACAGGCTGCATGGGTCATTGCCATTACTGCTATTTGCAGACGACCATGGGGAGCAAGCCGTACATCCGCACCTATGTCAACGTGGAAGAAATTTTGGAGGCTGCCGACAAATACATGGAGGAGCGTGCACCCGAATTCACACGCTTTGAGGCAGCCTGTACTTCCGATATTGTAGGAATCGATCACCTAACCCACACCTTAAAACGAGCTATCGAGCATTTTGGCAATTCCTCCTACGGGAAATTGAGGTTCGTGACAAAGTTCCACCATGTGGATCATTTGCTGGATGCGAAGCACCAGGGAAAAACGAGATTCCGCTTTAGCGTCAATGCGGACTATGTGATTAAGAACTTTGAACCCGGAACCTCGCCCCTGGAAAAAAGGATTGAGGCCGCCGGGAAGGTTGCCCGGGCCGGTTACCCGCTAGGATTCATCGTTGCTCCGATTTATATTCACGAAGGATGGGAGCAAGGTTATCGCCATATGTTTGAACGCCTTGATGCCGAATTGCCTGCCGATGCGCGGGACGATATTACGTTTGAATTCATTCAGCACCGCTTTACCAAACCCGCCAAGCGGGTAATTGAGAAGAACTATCCAATGACCAAGCTGGAGCTGGACGAAGAGAAGAGAAGATATAAATGGGGGAAATATGGCATCGGCAAATACATTTATCAGAAAGAGGAAGAAGAGGATCTGAAAAGTCATCTTTATAGGGATATGGAGAAGTTTTTTCCTAAGGCTAAACTGGAATACTTTACTTGATGCGGAGCTGGATGTCCGGGCTGATGAGGATAAGCAACTAGTTACATATAGAAAAACGGGCTGTTCTCTGTATGAGAGACAGCCCGTTTTTAGATCTCTAGACAAATTGGAACCATTTAAAGTCAAACTGGCTGCCGGGCAAGAAGACAAAGGTCACCGTTTGAACGCCAGTGATCGGCTCAAGCGTGAATTCCCTCTCGCAATAATCCTCGGAGTACGCAAACTCCACGATCTGCCGGGATTCCCCATCCGCACCCTTGAACAAAACATGCAGCGTATTCTTGTCGAGCGGAGATTGTCCGCTGATTACGAGTTTCGTGGCACCGGTCTCACCAAAGTCCATATCATCAAAGACCAGTGAAACGTTGTTGCCTATATCCGTGATGGCATCCGCCGTAATCGTATAAGAATCGCCATAGATGTCATCATGGTCCAGCGCGCTAAGCCTTTGAAATGCTTTGTCCGGCTGTTTGAACTGAAAGCCTTTCAGATGGATCTTCCGGCGTAGCACGAAACAGAGGGAAGTGATCCCCTTCAATCGTTTCGGTAACCGGTAAGTCTCGTCCTGATAAACGTTCCAAATGGATGGCCGTTGATAGGTAACCTCCGTTAGTAATGAAGCATCCGCTTCATCCGGAGGGCCTTCCCAGATTTCAATTGGAAACTCCTCGCTATCCAGGGAGAAGATAGGCAGCGTGATTTCATCCGAACCAAAGCTGCCAAAATTAATGTTGTCAAAACAGATCCAGCTTTCACCGTCGCGGGATGTAGCGACGCCCCGATCATTGCCGTTCGTCAAATTCCGGCTGGCATCGCTGTGTAACCCGGCAGAAACGAACTCATAAGGATTCGTGTGCGCTTGGCCTAACCCGTCGATATGGAATTCCATCACCGAATATAATCGGGTGGCGTCAGCACCGTTTCTGGTTCCGCAGCGGAGGTAAATATCTCCGTCCCCCAAAGCTGTTAATACCGCTTCATGTTCATTCACTTGCAGGGATGCGATGTTGGTATCGACGCCCGCCGCGTTCGTGACGCGCCATTCCACCTCCCGATAAGTCGTATCAGCGGGATGGAGCTGTACCCGGACCGGCAGTGTTGTTTTGTCTTTGTGCAGAGTGTTCCCTTCAGTGCAGATAATCTCCAGCTTGCGGACTGGAACTTCATCTGTATTCCGTTCCACGGAGACCGGTTCCTTTTCCTGGAGTTGGGTGGCCAGAGGGGCGTGGCCATAGAGCGTGAGCTCTTCCGCTGTACAATTGTCGGTCAGTTGTGCAGAAATCGATTCCAGCTTAATCTCGCACGGCAGCAATCCTTTGGATTCTGCCCGTACTATAACCGTGCCAGTCTCCATGTTGGCCGCAATGACGGCAAGGAGTTTACCGCTAAACAACCGGCGGTTTGTTCCTTTATAGGAGTCGTAGTCGGTACTGTCTCCGTTATCCAAACCCACCAGCCGGGCAGGTCCTTCCACCGTAAGGTGAACCCGGTTATTTGCGTTTTCTACGGGATGACCGGCTTCATCTTTAACTGAGATTTCAACAAATACGAGATCTGAACCGTCCGCCGTGATCGTCGCTTTGTCTGATTCCATGGCAATCGCAACGGCATCCCCGAAAGATGATTTCACATCCTCGGCAATCTGAGCGCCATTCTCATCATAGGCTACCGCCCTGAGGTCACCCTTGGTGTATGGAATTTGCCATTCTCCCAAGAGCTGTTGTCCATGAATGTGATCAATATCTCTGGTTCCTAGTGATTCTCCGTTTAAAAATAATTCTATTTTAGGAGCATTGGAGCAGACTCTTACATCAATAATCTGCCCCTCGGAGAAGTCCCAATAAGGGAAGACATGAATCATCGGGTTTGCTTTATAATCTCTCCATTCCGCTTGGTAGATGTAAAAGGAATCCTTTTTGAAGCCCGCCGTGTCCAGTTGCCCGAAATACGAGTTCTTGGTGTGATAGGGGGTCGGTTCACCGATATAGTCAAAGCCGGTCCACAAAAATTGTCCGGGAGAGAAGGCAGCATCCCGATCGGCAATGATGCAGGCTTCCGTGCTTTTTGCTCCCCAACTGGTGGAGCTGTTTCCCAAGGAAGAGCATTGCTCGTCGTCATCCGACAGCATGGATTGCGCAAACGGAAAGTGATAGATCCCTCTGCTTTGAACCGTTGAGGAGGTCTCGCTTCCATAGATAATCCAGTCAGGGTGCTCCGCATGATGCTGCTCATAGTATTTCTCAGCATAGTTATACCCCGCAAACTTGACGAGATCGGCGCATTTTTGGGCGTTTTCCCAAGGCATAAAATTGGAACCGATCGTTACGACAGCATTGGCTTTAGGATCGTGGAGCATGACTTCGTCTCTTAGCTGCCGAGTCAGCTCCTGACCGCGTTCATCGGCATGGGTATCGTAAATCTCATTTCCGATGCTCCACATCAAGAGGCTGGGGCGGTTCCTGTCCCGCCGCACCCAACTTGCCACGTCTTTTTTCCACCATTCCGGGAAAAATCTCGCATAGTCATAAGTGGTTTTCTTCCGCTCCCACATATCGAACGCTTCCGAAACGATGAGGATGCCCATTTCGTCGGCCAGCTCCATCAGTTCCACGGCAGGCATATTGTGGGCGGTACGTATTGCGTTGACGCCCATCTCCTGAAGGAGGACGATCTGTCTTCGTAAAGCCGCTTTATTCACTGCGGCACCAAGACAGCCCAAATCATGGTGCTGGCAAACACCGTGAATTTTGACCTTGCGGCCGTTCAGGAAGAAACCTTGCTGGCTGTCAAACTTCATGCTCCGGAAACCGAAGCTTTGCATCTCTTCATCGGTGAGGCATCCGTCCGCGAATAGCTCCGTTTTGATGACGTAACTATAAGGCCGGTCGATATCCCAAAGCACCGGGTCTTCGACTTGGAGAAGTGAAGGGATGTTGATGATCCCGTCCTGAAGAGGTTGGAAATCGTTTTCCGTTTGGGCGATCATACATCCCGAATCATCCAGAATGCTATGGCGCAGCTTATATTGAGATGCGGATTTCAACATCGTACCCGCATGGATTTCAGTTTCCACTTCAACATGCCACGCTCTCTCTACTTCTCTCGCCGCGATATAGATTCCATCCGCAACAAGGTGGGTATCCGGGTAAGTTTTCAACCAGACGTTCCGGTAAATTCCCGCCCCAGAATACCAGCGGGAGTTGGGAGCCTCATGGATAACTTGGACATGGATTTCGTTAGGACCTGCCGATAGATAAGGTGTAATGTCCAGTTCGAAGGTAGAGTACCCATATTTCCATGTGCCTGCAAGGCGGCCGTTAACATAGAGCGAGGAATTCATGTAAACGCCTTCAAAACGAAGAGACAAGCGGGTACCCGGTTCAATTTTGTCCAGATGCAGTAGTTTTCGGTACCAGCCTTCGCCGTCTTCGTATAAATTGTTAGCGTCGTAAATCAGCCAGTCATGGGGCAGAGTTACCGGCTCCCAAACCACACTGTCTTTAGTGGCATCTGCAAATTCCGTATGTAGCGGTTGTTTGGCAAAAAACCAGTCATTATTAAATTTTGTCTTCTGACTCATGCGCATATACTCCTTTGTGATATGAAATAAGACATGAATTACCGAAGGGTATGAATGCCATACTCGATCATATAATTGCACACTTCCGATAGCTTGTCGATGTATTTATGTGTTGAACCGGGCGTTTTCTTGCGGCAAGGCGATCGGTTTGATGAAGGACAGCAAGCATTTTTTTCGTAAATCTTAAGAAGATGAAATAAAGCGGAGAAATTGTTCGAAAGAGGAGGATGGGTGAAGGAAAAAAAGAAATAGCGGCTATTATTCCAATATAGCCCAAGTTATGAAAGTTTAACTTTTTAAGAGATTGCGTTATGATATAGACATCACCAAAAGGAACCGCAGGTTGGCGGAGCCACAGGTGATAAGCTCTACCTTGAATGAAGAGATAGATTTCAGAGAGGAGAGAATTCCGTTGATCTAGGTAAGCGAAGCATACCGGAATCGGCTGCAATTGAACGGAAGACGGAAGTGACAACGTCTTTTAGCAGATCGTAGGTATGTGGGAACCCAAGCAAACCAGCTGCCAAGAAATAGGAAATGCCATTCAAAGCAAGGAACAAGCTTGCCAAGAAGGAGCGCGATTCCGATGCAAACGGTTAGCGAAGCGTACGAATACGATGGTTCACTCTAGGAGTAACGTCCGTGAAAACGTTGTTCGTGAAGATCGTGTACGCGGGAAATTACCCCTATATGCAGGACATGGATCATTACTCCAAAGGTGGAGTATCAAGGGAAATCGAAAATTTAACAATTGCCATGTCGTGGATATGGATTGTTGGTGGAGGAATGGATTAAATTGAATAGCAATTTCAATACGTAAATCCCTGGTAGCGAAGGCTAGCAGGGATTTACGCGTTTAAGCTGCAATTATTTTTTTAAAGCCTGAAGCATGTCATTAATATGATAATACATCAGTTGTTTAGCCTGCTCCGGTTGCCGCTCTTCAATCGCGATAGCGATCAGGATGTGGTAATTGGAAGCTTTGGTCCTCATATGCGGCAAGGTATTGGTTTGCTTGCGTCCTTCCGCCAATAAGGGATAAATCGATTCCATCATCCGCAGCAGAACGGGATGCTGAGCCGACTCGGCAATTAACCGGTGAAAAGACAGATCCGTATCCAGAAACGGACCTCCGTCTTTCATCTGAAGGACCATGGACTCGGCCAATTCCCGAAGCTGACTGGCTTCAGCATGACTGGCCCGTTCAGCGCACAACGCGGCCAGTTCCGGCTCGATCAACAGCCTTGCCTCCAGTAGCTTGACGAGTGAAATATCCCCGAGTTCTTTCAGATTTGCAGTTGGGTCCTCTAACAATAACGGATCATTTCTGACATACATCCCCCGGCCATGTTCAATGCTCACATTTCCCTGGCTTTCAAGCGCCCTCAAAGCCTCTCTGACGGTAGTCACGCTGACCTCCAATTCTTTGGAGATCTGCTGAAGCGTGGGAATTCTTGAACCGGGTGGCCATTCTCCGTCTACGATTTTCCTTTTTAGCAAATCTATCGTCGTTGTGAATGTACTTTTTTTCATCATCGGCGTCCCCTGTAAGTTCTGATCTCATCCTCATTCTATCATAGCCATACTTGAACTTGCTAATAAAAACGATATTGACAATCAAGATTATAGATACTATGATACCACCATAAACATAGTATCTATTTTGCGTTTTATAGTCAAACCGATATTAAATATGCTTAAACTCTAGAAATAGATAGGTTCTATATGAGGTTAATAATTTTTATATCTATATAGATGTGATCAATTTCTCGAGGTAATTAAGCATACCATCAGTTGCTTGTACAAAGGAGGACGTTGGATGGAGGTTTTAACTTTCGGAGAATCGATGGTCCTGTTTAGCGGAGACCAGGAACTGCCGCTGGAGTATGTTCACCAGTTTCATAAACAGATGGCTGGAGCCGAATCGAATGTGGCGATCGGGCTGGCAAGATTGGGCCATTCCACTGGATGGTTCAGCAAGCTCGGACTGGACGCCTTTGGACGATATATCTTGCAGTGCGTTCGTGGCCAAGGCGTGGATACGTCGCGTTGTACATATACCGACGCCGCCCCGACGGCCGTGTTCTTCAAAGAGCGAGGACGCGGCGGAAAAACGAAGGTTTACTATTATCGCCAAGGGTCTGCCGCCAGTTTGATGACTAAAGAGGATTTGGATGAATCCTACCTTACCCAGGCAAAAATTTTGCATGTTACCGGGATCACCCCGGCTCTGAGCGAAAGCTGTTTCGAGCTGACGAAGCATGCGATGGATGTTGCCAAGCGCAATCAGGTGAGCATTGTGTTCGATCCAAATATCAGGTGGAAGCTTTGGGATCGCGATAAGGCGAAATCCAGACTGCTTGAACTGGCGGCTAGAGCCGACTACATCCTTCCCGGATTGGACGAAGGCGAGTTCCTGACAGGACGGCTGCGACCGAAGGAAATTTCCGAATTTTTTCTTAAGCTTGGATCTAAGGCGGTTGTCGTTAAGCTGGGTAAGGATGGCGCGTATTATCAGTCACTGACGGAGAGAGGACATGTGCCGGCCATTCCCGTTCAAGAGATCGATCCCGTGGGAGCTGGCGACGGGTTCGCTGCCGGATTTATTAGCGGACTGCTGCGTAATGACAGTTTGGCAATGTCTGTTACAAGAGCGAACGCCGTGGGAGCTATCGTTGTTGGGGTTCAAGGCGACACCGAAGGCCTTCCCAATGAAGAAGAGCTGCAAGCGATGTTGTCCGGGCAAACCGGTTATCAAAACGTTCAACGTTAAGGAGTGACGAAATGAATAAACAAGAGAAGTTAAGGCTGCTTAAGGATTCCGGCGTTGTTGCCGTTGTGCGCAGACCTCCTTATGAAAAGGCCGTCCGCATAACGGACGCGCTTGTTGCGGGCGGAGTCAAAGCACTGGAGATCACGGTGGATAGCGATAGGGCATTTGAATTGATCTCTTTGTTAAACGAAAGATACGGGGAAGAGGTCTTGGTAGGTGCAGGCACCGTTCTGGACGCCGAAACCGCCGAGAAGGCGATCGAAGCCGGAGCGCAATTTATTTTTTCACCTATTTTGGATGAAGAAACGATAAAAGCCACGATCCACCATGATGTGATTTCCATTCCGGGCGTGATGACGCCGACCGAGATCGTGAAGGGGTATCGGTTGGGTGCGGACCTGCTCAAAATTTTCCCGGGGTCTTCGCTTGGCGTCAATTATATCAAGGAACTTTCGGCGCCGCTTGGCCATATTCCGATGATGCCGACGGGCGGAGTCACATTGGACAATGTGGCACAGTTCATTCGGGCGGGCGCCGTTGCGGTCGGACTGGGCAGCTCGCTGCTCGACAAGAAAGCTATGGAAGAAGAACGGTATGACGATATCACCAAGCGTGCAGAGCAATTCATTCAAGCGATTCACCAAGCAAGAGAATAGGAGAGATCAACCGTGAAAATTACAAAGTTTAGCACTTATATCGTACCGCCGCGCTGGCTGTTTTTGAAGATCGAAACCGATGAGGGCATTGTGGGTTGGGGAGAGCCTGTAATCGAAGGAAAAGCACATACGGTGCAGGCTGCGGTAGACGAATTAATGGATTACCTGATCGGTAAAGATCCGCTGCGTATCGAAGATCATTGGCAGGTCATGTACCGGAGCGGATTTTACCGGGGGGGACCGATCCTGATGAGCGCGATCGCCGGGATCGACCAGGCTTTGTGGGATATCAAAGGAAAGGCGTTTAATGCGCCCATCCATCAATTGCTGGGCGGCGCTTGCCGGGATTCCATGCGCGTTTACTCGTGGATCGGCGGGGATCGTCCGACTGATGTGGGTCTAGCAGCCTTGGACAAACAGAACGCAGGTTTTACGGCGATCAAAATGAATGCTACGGAAGAATTACAGTATATCGACAGCTATTCCAAAGTGGATCAGGTCGTTGAGAGGGTTGCTGCCATTCGGACGGCGACAGGGCCGGATTTCGGAATCGGCGTCGATTTTCACGGACGCGTCCATAAGCCTATGGCCAAAGTATTGGCAAAAGCGCTGGAGCCATACCGGCTCATGTTCATCGAAGAACCGGTGCTTCCGGAGAACAACGAAGCGCTTCGCGAGATCGCCAATCACACCAGCACCCCGATCGCTACCGGGGAGAGAATGTTCTCCCGCTGGGATTTTAAAACGCTGTTGCAAGACGGATATGTCGATATCATTCAGCCGGATTTGTCGCATGCGGGCGGGATTACGGAGTGCAAGAAAATCTTTGCCATGGCGGAAGCTTACGATGTTGCCGTCGCACCGCATTGCCCGTTGGGACCGATTGCCCTTGCCGCTTGTTTGCAGGTAGACGCGACAGCGCACAATGCGGTCATTCAGGAACAGAGTCTGGGGATTCATTACAACGCGGGTAACGACTTGCTGGATTATATCGTGGATCCCGGCGTGTTTTCCTATGACGACGGGTTCGTGAAAATTCCTCAAGGACCCGGACTGGGCATTACCGTCAATGAAGAGTATGTGATCAAAATGGCGCAAGAAGCGCCTCACCGGTGGAGAAACCCGGTTTGGAGACACCAGGACGGATCGGTAGCGGAATGGTGAGAGGCATCCTGCACGGAATCGAACAAAATGACTCCGTAATCGAACAAGAGTCGGTTTGAGAGCCCTTTCATTTCATATACAATAAAACCATTCAAAGTACTTTCTCGGAGGGGAGAACCAAAATGATCCAGATTCCAAAATACTGGGAAGATCTGAGCGTACTAGAGAAAAACCGCGAAGCTCCCAGAGCTTACTACATTCCTTATGCAGATGCGGAATCTTCCCGCAAGCAAAAGCGGGGGGGTTCCCCTTATTACCGTACGCTGAACGGGAACTGGAAGTTCAAGTACAAGGAGTCCGTCCGGCAAGTCGACGATGCCTTCTACCGGATCGATGCCGATGTCAGTGATTGGGACGACTTGATCGTTCCTTCCTGTTGGCAGGTCAATGGATACGACCAGCTCCATTATACGAACGTTAATTACCCGTTCCCTTGCGATCCGCCGTATGTGCCGAACGACAATCCTGCCGGTTTGTATGTTCGTGAGTTCAATATCTCCGGCGCATGGGAAGACAAAAGCAAATATATCGTTTTTGAAGGCGTAAACTCTTGCTTTTATTTATGGGTGAACGGCATCTGGGTTGGTTACAGCCAAGGCAGCCGCGTGCCGGCCGAATTCGATATTTCCCCCTATGTTCATACGGGTTGCAATAAAATTGCGGTTATGGTGTTGAAATGGTGCGACGGCTCCTATATTGAAGATCAGGATCTGTGGAGATTCTCGGGCATCTTCCGGGATGTGTATTTGCTGGCCCGCAGCCCCGAGCATATCGTAGATGTGTTTAACCGCGTGGAGCTGGACCAAGACTTCGGGACCGGAACGGTCACTTGTGAACTTACGGCCGCCGGTCAAACGGATGCCAGGATCGAGCTTACGGATGTGGACGGAGTGCTGCTGCGCACGGAAACCGTAACCGTTGTCGGAGAAGGAAGCGTAACCCTTCAAATGGATCAACCCAACCTGTGGAGTGCCGAGACGCCATATTTATATCATCTTTACATTACGGCCGCAGATGAGGTTTTGCACTTTGAGGTCGGATTCAGGAAGATTGAAATCGTTGACGGGGTCTTCATGATTAATGGAACGGCCGTCAAGCTAAAAGGGGTCAACCGGCATGATTCCCACCCCGTACTGGGACAGACGGTTCCGATCAATCATATGATCAAGGACCTGAAGCTGATGAAGCTGCACAATATCAATACGATCCGGGCGTCCCACTACCCGAATGATCCGCGTTTTCTGGAGCTGTGCAATCAGTTCGGTTTTTACGTCATCGATGAAGCGGACCTCGAATGTCACGGGGTATTTCATGCGATCGGGAATTTCAATATGCTTACCCGCCTTCCGGAATGGGAGCATGTCTTCGTCGAACGCGCCGTACGCATGGTGGAGCGTGACAAAAACCATCCATCGGTCATTATCTGGTCGATGGGGAACGAATCCGGCTACGACGTGAATCATATGGCGATGGCGAGATGGACGAAGTCCAGGGACGCTTCCCGGCCGGTTCATTACGAAGGCTCCGATCCCCGGCACCTGGGAAGCCCGGATACGGAAGTGCTGGACATGGAGAGCCGAATGTACTCCTCGCCGGCCTACATCGAAGCTTACGCGAAGGATGAGAACAGCACCAAACCGATGTTTATGTGCGAGTACAGTCATGCGATGGGCAACGGACCAGGGGATTTAAAGGATTACTGGGACGTCATTTATAAGTATCCCAAGCTGATGGGCGGCTGCGTCTGGGAATGGAGCGATCATGGCATCCTGACGAAGAACGCTCAAGGAACGCCGTATTATGCGTATGGGGGAGATTTCGGGGATCAGCCGAATGACGGCAATTTCTGTATCGACGGACTTGTATCTCCCGACCGGGTTCCACATTCGGGATTGCTGGAACTCAAGAAAGTGATCGCTCCAATCAGGGTGGAAGCAGAGAATCTGGCTGCCGGGTCCCTCCGGATTACCAATCTGTATGACTTTGTGGACCTCGGTCATCTTTCGTTACATTGGACGATTGAAAAAGAAGGGGAACTGTACAGTCAGGGTCAAACGCTGGTAAGCGGAGTTGAGCCGCACACCTCGCAGCTAGTGAAGCTAAATTATGATTTACCGGAATTTTCGGAGCAAGCCTTTTACCTCACCGTGACTTTCCGCTTGCGGGAAAAAACGCTCTGGTCCGAGGTCGGACACGAAGTGATTTCCGAACAATTCAGACTGCCGGTGGAAATCCGGAAAGCCGCTGAAGCTAAATCCGAAATTGAAGGTCAACCTTTGCGAATTACGGAAGAAGATGATTTGCTGACGATCGATGGATTCGATTTCCGCCATGTGTTTGATCTCTATAAGGGAAGCTTCACCTCCATTACGAGGCACGGGGTTGAAATGATCGGCAAGCCTTTGGGCTTCAATATTTGGAGAGCTCCGACGGACAATGACCGCAAAGTGAAACGGCAGTGGATGGAAGAGGGTTATGATCGCGCGCTGCCTCATATCTATGAAGCTGTGGTGATCGAGCGGGAAGAGGACTCCGTAAAAATTAGGGTCGCTTATTCCCTCGGTGGATATATCAAACCACCGCTACTACACGGCGTAGCCTGCTGGCGGGTAGCCGGCAACGGGGAAATCACGCTGAAGACGGAAGTTACCGTGCGCGAGGATCTGTTGTTCCTGCCCCGGTTCGGGCTACAGGTTGCAATGCCGGCGGGTACCGAGGAAGTGGAGTATTTCGGAAACGGCCCTCATGAGAGTTATATAGATAAAAGCCAAAGCACGCTCAAGGGCAAATACCTGACAACGGTGGAGAAGTTGTTTACGCCTTACATCATGCCGCAGGAAAACGGCTCGCACGATAACACCGATTGGGTCATCGCAACGAACGAGCAGGGCATGGGTTTGAAATTCACAAGCAATCGGCCGTTCTCGTTCAATGCGAGTCATTATACACCGGAGGATTTAACCTTGGCACAGCATGATTATGAGCTTGTCCGCCGGGATGAAACGATACTCCATCTGGATTATAAGATGAGCGGGGTAGGTTCCAACTCTTGCGGACCGGAATTGCTGGAGGCCTATCGGCTTGATGAGAAGCAGTTCACCTTCGAGCTGAACATCATGCCACTTTTTAAAGAAGACTAGACATTACCATATAATGGTGCTCCCTCATTGCGAGATTTTAGGGGCACCATTTCTTCAAATTTCATTTCTGTTTTGATATACTGTGAAGAATTCAGTTCCTAGTAACTAACTCTCTTAATCGAAGTCAGAAGAGGTATAACATGAAGCATATTATTGAGAGGATGGTTTCGCGCATCAGAAAAGCCGGCACCGTCAGAACAAAGCTAATGCTGGCTTTCTTCATCGTGGCCACGCTGCCGGTAGGGGCGTTAGGTTATTTTTCTTTTCATCAGTCGTCCAAGGTCGTCAATTCCCAATTCGGCAGCTACGTAATTTATGCAGTGGATCAATTAAAATTGCATGTTGACGGCAATCTCAAGCAAATGGATGACATGACCGGCAACATATTGTCCTATTTAATCGCTTCTTCAATCATCGTAGGAGATGAAGTCCCGACCACTTACGAGCAATACGTGGAGGAAAGGGATTTTCAGAATTACATCACGTCCCTGGAGAGCACGAATATTTTCAAAGTGGCGGTAATTACGCCTTCGGGCAGAGTGATCGGAAACAACCTCATTAACGCGGAAAGTCTGGAATCATCCTCATTCTGGTCCGATATTTCGAAATATAACAATAAGCATGTATTGATTCATATCCCGGACTATTACTCGACTCCCGGGAACGAGTATATGATCAGCATGGTGGTTCCGTTAAACAGGTCCTTCGGGCTACCGGAAGGAAGCCGATTATTGATCGACATGAAAGCGGATACAGTTCTGGGGCTGATAAAATCGTTCGAAAAGGACACCAAGTCTCATCTTCAGATTACCGATGCATCCGGTGAAGTTCTGTTACATACGACGTCGGACTTTGTGAGTCGGGAGGACGATAAAGTTTGGTCGAGGGTACTTGTTACGGAAGGCTGGGTGGTGGAAGCAAGAGTTCCTTATGACACTTTTTACGAGTCCTCGTCTGTAATTTTGCGGTATTCGGCTTTTATTGCCGCGTTAGCCATCCTGCTCGGAGTCATTATGGCCAGCTTCTATTCGATCCGCTTTACGATGCCTATCAAAAAATTGGCCCATTCCATGCGCCGTTTCGGCGAAGGCGATCTGTTGATCCGCACGCCGGTCATGTCTTCGGACGAGCTTGGTTTTCTAAGCGAATCGTTTAACAAAATGACGGAACAGCTCGTAGAACTGGTTCATGAGATCAGCAGGACCGAAAAATTGAAGAGCGACGCCGAATTGAAAAGTTTGCACTATCAAATCAACCCGCATCTTCTGTTCAATACGTTAAATTCGATCCAATGGAAAGCCAAACTGGCCAGGCAGCCGGACATCCAAAAAATGCTGCAGCATCTGATCGTGGTGCTGGACGGAAGTTTGAATTTCAAGCAAACTCTTCTTCCTTTACAGAAGGAGCTCGACATCGCCAAGCATTTCATCGAGATTCAGCGTTACCGCTATGAGGATACTTTTACCTTCCGGTTGGAGGTTCAGCCCGAGCTTGAAGACTGCCTGATTCCGCGCATGGTATTGCAGCCTTTGCTGGAAAATATATTTTTCCACGGTTTTCAGGACGGGCAGGGCCATATCGAAATGAAGATTTTTGAGGAAAAGAATATTTTGTACATGATCCTGGAAGACGATGGCGTAGGCGTTACGCCTGAACATATGGAATACATCGGTTCCGGGCAGAAAGTGCCCGGGAAACGGGGCGGATTAGGCCTGCGTAATGTCGATGAACGGTTTAAGCTCCACTACGGAGATGCTTACGGATTATCCATAGAATCAATCAGAAATCAAGGAACGAAGGTGACATTGATATGGCCAAAGACAACGGAAACCAATTCCCTATCAAAGTATTGATTGTGGATGATGAACAGCTGGTGAGAAAAGGACTTCGAATGACCATCGATTGGGAACGGCATCAAATGACCGTATGCGATGACGCTCCGAACGGAAGGATTGGCTGGCAAAAATTTCTGGAGCATCGTCCTCACCTGGTGATTACGGATATCGTCATGCCGGAAATGAGCGGGATCGAACTGGCGCAAAACATCAGAAAAGAATCTCCTGACACCTCGATCCTGTTCCTGAGCTGCCATCGGGATTTTAATTACGCGAGGCTCGGCATTCAATTAAACATTCACGATTATATCGTCAAAACCGATATGGACGACGATCATATCCATGAATCCCTGGATCTCATTTATCAGAAGTATAAGGAAACCATGTTGAACCATCAGGACGCTCCGAAACCGGAAGCGAAGTCGCCGGATCGAACGAAGGAGATCTTAAATGAATGGCTGGACAAGCAAAGTTATTCAGCCAGGGATCTTTTGCTGAAGCAACTTCGGAGTGATTGGAAGTGGATGCTGTCTTCTTCATTTCTTATTCATATTTATCAGTCCTCCGGGAGGGACAGTTCGCCGGAAGCGCAACTGAAACGATGGGAGGATTTGTCGCTCGCTTATCCTGGTCAACTGAAATTGCTTGAGTTCGGCGACGGTTCCGCGTTTCTTGCTTGCAGCAGGGACCTTGCGGACAAGGTCTTATCCAAGCTGGTTGAATTGAAAATCAACGAACGCGATTTGGAATGGCGTCAAAGCAAACCCATTACAAGCGCAGAAGGTTGGCTGGACGCCTTAAGTCGGCTGCATCGGATCCGTCAGGTGGAACAAAGCACCCGATTGTTTAGCACGGCGCACAAGGAAGATATCATTCAGGCCATCGATTTCATCGACGAACATCTGGATCAGGATATCCGGGCGGCGGATGTCGCTGCGGTGATCGGCGTCAGCCGCAGTTATTTCAGCACGATTTTTAAGGAAGCGACCGGCTGCAGCATCATTTCTTTTATTTCGGAGCGCAAGCTGAGACGGGCGAAGGAGTTGCTCAGTGTGGCTTCGATCCGTACCGAAGAGGTTGCTGAAAAAATCGGAATTCAAGACGTGAAGTATTTTTCCAAATGGTTCAAAAAACAGGCGGAGATTACGCCCGGGCAATACCGTCTGCAAACAAAATGACGGATTTATCAAACAAATAGACACTGCCGCCTGGCTTGGCCGGGCATTTTTTTATTTATCGGAAAAGATGACACTTAAATCAAACATCTGTCGGTGTGAAAGCCTTTTCAAGAGATTTATTATAAACCATGTAAACAAACGATCTTATTGACACAGGGGGTTATCATTCGTGAAAAGAAAACGGATATTGTACGTACTCATCACTTGTCTGCTGGTTTCTTTGCTGACGGCAGCCTGCTCCTCGGACAACAAAAAGGCTGATTCCAAAGATCCCGCTACAGGCAACGAAAAGGTGAAATTGGTGGTCTGGATTTGGGAGACTGCGAAGGACGGTCTAGATTTGAATATGGATGCCTTCAAGGCCAAGTATCCGAATATCGAAGTCGAATTCCAGACGATGAAATCAACGGATTTGTATTCCAAATACTTGATTACTTCGAGTACCGGAGATGCGGTTCCGGACATTATCACCGTGGAATCGACCAATATGTCCCAGATCGTTCAGATCGATTCTTTGCTTGATATTACCGATCGCGTGGCTCCCTACAAGGACAAAATGAGTGCCTATAAATGGGAGGATGCGACGAAGGACGACAAGGTGTACGCCATGCCGTGGGATAGCGGTCCGGTCGTGATGTTCTACCGCAACGATTTGTTCGCTCAGGCCGGCTTGCCTACCGATCCTGCGGATGTAGCCCAACAGATTCAAACTTGGGACGATTATTACGAGGCAGCGAAATTGATCAAGGACAAAACGGGAGCGATGATGTACGGGGATTCCAAGACGAACTCCAGCAACCGGATGTTCGAGTCGATGATGTGGCAGCGCGGACTGTGGTATTTCGACGATGAAAGCAATGTCGCCGTTGATTCTCCGGAAATCAAGGAAAGCGCCGATTTTCTGATCAAAATGCAAAATGAAGGACTCGTCTTCGATGCCCGCGCAAACACCGATCCATGGGGAAATGCGATCCGCGACGGAAAAATCGCTACCGTTGTAGGCGGTTCCTGGCACGATGCGATCATTGAAAACCAATATTCCCCGGCGGATAAAGGCAAATGGTCCGTAACTTTGATGCCGAAATGGTCCAAGGATGACAAGTATACGGGTGCGAACCAGGGCGGAGCGAACCTCGCGATCAACAAGAACTCCAAGCATCCGGAAGAGGCATGGCAGTTCATTGAATTCATGCTGGGAAGCGAAGAGTCCCAAGTTAAAATGATGACGGAAGCCGGATTGTTCCCGGCGATGCTGTTGAGCGATAACGCGTCTCTTGACGATCCGTCCGAATATTTCAACAAAGAACCGATCCGCAAAGTGTATGCCGAGTCGCTTGCCAACACCTATCCGCTTGCGTATACATCGGACTTTCCAATGGCCAACAAGCTGATGACCGATGTGTGGGCAAAGGTCTTCCTGAACAAAGTCAGCTCGGAGAAAGCCCTGAAAGACATGGCGGATGAGCTCCGCAGCAAAACAAAGAGAAATTAAACTCATCTTGATAGGATTGGAGGGAATGATATGAAAGCATCCAAGTTAAACAAGCAGATGTTGGTTGCTCCTTACATCTACATATCACCCTATTTCATCTTGTTCTTCGTCTTCTCGTTATATCCGATTCTGTATTCGATCTATATCAGCTTTACGGATTGGAACGGCTCCGGTGAGAAGCTATTTATCGGGTTCGAAAATTATATTCAGTTGTTTAGCGACAATGACTTCTGGTTATCCCTGTGGAACAGTACGCTGATCTTTCTGATGTATGTTCCGATCATGTTGTTTGTGGGACTGATTCTGGCGTCTATGTTGAATTCCAACTGGATGGTAGGCAAGGGCTTTTTCCGGATGGCGCTGTTTGTTCCCAATTTCGTCTCCGTCGTTGCCGTTTCCTTCGTCTTCATCCTGTTGTTGAACACCCAGGACGGCCTGGTCAATAGCGTGCTTAGAAGCATCGGCCTGATCGACAATCCGATTCCTTGGCTGGAATCGCCTTGGTGGGCGCGGTTCTCCGTTGCCATGATGGTGCTGTACCGCTGGCTTGGTTATAACATGCTGCTGCTTCTTACCGGACTGCAGAACATTTCGAAGGATTTATATGAAGCCGCTTACGTTGACGGAGCTACGAAAATCAAAAGCTTCTTCTTCATTACGATTCCGTTAGTCAAAAAGATGCTGTTGTTCTGTACGGTGCTCTCCACGATCGGAACGTTCTCGCTCTTTACCGAGCCGTTCATTCTGACCCAGGGCGGGCCGTTGAACTCGACCTTGACTCCGGTACTCATGCTGTATAGAGAAAGCTTCCAAAACTTCAATTTCGGTTACGCATCTTCCATCGCCGTCTGCTTCTTTATTCTCATGATGGTTATCTCTTTGTTGCAAATGCGTATCTTCGACGATAAAGAGTAGGCGGGAGGATACTATGGAAAAAACACTAAAATTAAAAGCTGCCGGCACTTCCGGCAGCAAACACATCTGGTCCTCGTCACTGGCATTTATACTGATGGCGGTTGTCTCCCTGTTCACTTTGTTCCCGTTGTTCTGGCTGTTCAGTTCATCGTTAAAAGACATCAGCGAGATCTTCGTGAATCCGCCGATCTGGATTCCGTCGACGCTGCATTGGGAAAATTTCAGGGAACTGTTCGTGGAACGGAAATTCGGAATCATTACCTGGAACAGCTTCTTGTTATCCACGACTTCTACATTAATCGCGTTAATCTTTTGCAGCTTGGCCGGATTTGCTTTTGCCAAATACAAGTTTAAAGGTAAACAATTCTTGTTCGTACTCGTGCTGGCATCACTCATGATCCCGCATGAAGCAACCATGGTGCCTTTGTTCTCGATCTATAAGAACATGCATCTTATCGATAACATTTGGGGCGTGATTCTGCCGGATTTGGCCAACGCTTTCGGGATTTTCTTCATGCGCCAGTACTGCATGTCGCTTCCCGATGAGATGATGGAGGCCGCCCGGATCGACGGTTGCAACGAATTCAAAATTTTCCGCAAGATCGTGCTGCCGAATCTGAGATCCGGTTTCGCCGGTCTGGGTATTATCCTGTTCGTAAAACAATGGAATAACTTCCTGTGGCCATCTGTCATTTTGAGATCCCAGGAAAATATGACCTTGTCCGTAGCACTTAAAGCGCTTGAGGACAGCAATAATACGCCATACCATCTCATTATGGCCGGTTCCGTGATCAGCGTACTTCCGCTGCTGATCATCGTTCTGATCTTCCAAAAGCAATTGATTGCCGGGATGATCGATGGCGCAATTAAAGGCTAATGCAAAAACCCCTGAAGAGATTCAGGGGTTTTTGATTATTTATTTACTATTAAATAATTGCATTCGAAGAAGCTGCTTCAACTCGTCCATATTTTTTACGGAAGTGAACGGAATACCTAGCCTATTTAGATTATCTTTCAATATATTCCCGCAAAATAAGTGGATGGATAAACCGTTTATCAATTCCTCCAGAAATTCCTCTTTATCGGCACCCTTAATTTCAAGAAATGCTGAGACCAGTTCCGCGTCCCCTAAAAAGAGCTCAAAAATTATCGCAGGCAGTTCATAATCTTCAGGAGCAATCATACAGTCCGCAAAGTCAATCAAAGTAAGAGTTCCTTGAGAATCAAGCAATACGTTATCCCTTGTAATATCCCCGTGAACCAGCACTTTACCGGAATAATTACGTTCAGAAGCACGAATCTCCAACTCTTGAATCAATGAGGGGTGTAATCCATTCATACGTTCGGTGCGATAGGGATGGTTCCTTAAATCGGGTTGGGGCGGCAAATGATCAAAAGGTTGATTTAAGCGCGACGTGATCTCGGATAACCGCATCACAAATTGCTTCTTGTCCGCCTCAGGAAAAGACAGTACGGTTTCCAAAGGTACATTGGCGACTACGTAATCCATAACAATATAGCGGAACAAATATTTATCCTCCAACTCGCCGTACGCAATAATACGGGGAACAGAGATCCCTTGTTCCATGGCGAACTTCATTACGGAAAGTTCGGTATAATAATCTTGTTCCGTATGGAACCCGCTCTCCCTAGGTGCATAAATTTTGATGACTAGCCGGTCTGCTTTGAATACCGCGTTGGTCCCCGGAGTCAGGTTTTGAATCTCTTCCTTTACCGTCAGGCCTTCTTTTTGGAATATGGCCTTTGCCAATAGGGCGAAAGCTTCAATGGAAGTAAATATATTTCCCCAGGAAGCAGTCCCGTTCAGGGTTTCTTTAAAAAACATCTACAGCGCACCTCGCTTAATCGTTATACAATGAAAGTATCATAATAAAGGAGAAAGGCTCAATGACAAATCTACTCTATTACAACTCAGCCTATTTAGCTGAATGGCAAACCGTCATCCATACGGTTTTAGAAAAAGAAGACGGGATATACTTAACTCTTGAAGAGACGGCTTTTTATCCGCATGGGGGAGGACAACCCTGCGATGAAGGGACCATCGGGGGCATTCCCGTACTGGACGTGTCTAAGGAAGGCGAGACCATCTGGCATAAGGTGGAGAGCATGCCTGAGGAAACATCGGTCGTATGCCGGTTGAATTGGGACCGGAGATTTGACCATATGCAGCAGCACAGCGGCCAGCATCTGCTTTCGGCGACTTGCCTTGAGACGCTGGGGGCGCAAACGTTGAGCTTTCATCTGGGGGTGGATTATGCCACCATCGATGTAGAGCTCCCGGAGCTGTCATCGGAGCGGCTTGTTCTTCTCGAAAAGGAAGTAAACCGTCATATTTATCTCAATCATGAAATTACAAGCTACTTTGTAACGGATGAGGTAGCGGCAAGGCTGCCGTTAGTAAAACAACCGAAAGTAACCGGCGATATACGAATCGTTGAAATAAAAGGTGTGGAGTATAACGCCTGCGGCGGAACCCATGTATCTTCTACAGGAGAGATCGGCATGATCAAGCTGTTGAAGGCGGAACGCCAAAAGGGGAATACAAGGATCTATTTCTTGTGCGGATACCGGGCTTTGCAGGAATTTAACGAAAGTCAGCGGATTTTAACGGCGTTGGCGCAGAAATTCAATATCGGGAAAGATGGAATTTTGGATCGTTTGGACAAATGGGAGCAGGAGCACAAGCAGCTTCAATGGGAACTGAACGCCCAAAGGGAGAAGAATGACGAGTTTGTAGTGAAAGAGCTTCTATCCCAGTCGAAAGTCGGCCTTATTGCGCAAGTGTTTGAAGATCGCAGCCTGAAGGATTTGCAAAACCTGGCGACCAGGTTAGCCGCTGAAAGCAAAGTTCCCGTGTTATTCGTAGCCGGTGGTGACAATAAAGTCTTAATGGCCTACGGCGGCGATGGAGGATTTTCTTGCGGAGCATTTTTCAAAGAGCATCTCGGCGGCTACAACGGTAAAGGTGGCGGCAGCGACAAACTGGCGCAGGCGGGTTTCGGCTCTTGGGCTGAGGCGTTAGCTTTTTATGAATTTGCCAAGACAGGATGTTCGGATTAAAAGGGAGGAGTTACATTGGCGGAGAACAAAACGAATGCCATGCGAATATTGGACAAGTCCGGCGTTCCTTACAGTATTCTTGGATATGATCCCGGGGATGGAGAAATCCACGGCACGGCTGTGGCCGAGAAAATCGGCCGTCCTCCCGGCTCCGTATTCAAGACGCTCGTTGCGCATCAGAGAAATCAGATCTATGTGTTCGTCATCCCGGTAGCGGAGGAGCTGGATTTGAAAAAAGCGGCCAAAGCCGCCGGCGAGAAAAAAGTGGAGATGCTGCCTGTCAAAGAGCTGTTGAAATGGACCGGTTACGTTCGCGGCGGCTGTTCGCCGGTCGGGATGAAGAAGCTCTATCCCACTTTCCTGGACGCGAGCGCGGAAGGCTTGGACAAAATGGCGGTAAGCGCGGGAAGAATCGGCACCCAGATGGAGCTGGATCCTGGAGAGCTCGCCCGGCAGGTAAATGCGCGCTTTGTGCCGCTGATTAAAGAAACAGATAACGAATAAGGCAAAGGAAGTGCAATTCAACATGATTAGACCGGCAATAAAGGAGGACCGCAGTCAAGCTGCGGTGCTTATGGTTGACGCGATCCATGATATCGCAAATGCATTGACGGGAGAATCCGACAAGTCCAAGGTTTTGGAGCAAATGGAGAAGTATTTCTGCGAGGAAATCAACCGGTTAAGCTACCGAAACTGTCTGATCAAGACAGTCGGTGAGCAGCCGGTAGGCATTGTAGTTGCTTATCACGGCAAAGACGCTCCGGTACTTGACGCGCCGATTCTGAAACACCTGGAGAACACTAATGGAGGAGCACCCGCAACCTTGGATAACGAAGCGGACCCCGACGATTATTATATTGATACGGTTAGCGTCAGTCCGGAATTCGGCGGCCGTGGTTTTGGGACCGAGCTGCTGGAGGCGTCGATTCAGCACGCAAAGGAGCAGGGCTACCGAACCGTATCCCTGAATGTTGAAGAAGATAACGTTAAAGCGCGCAAGCTTTACGAGCGGCTCGGTTTTCGGCACAAGAAAGACATCGTTATTCACCATCATACTTATGCTTATATGGTGAAGACGTTGTAAGAGTATGATGCTAATTCTTCGTGAAAATACTTCGTCTATTTACGTTAAGCTTAGCGGATGTTATATGAACCGCGGTTTCTTCCACCGCGGAAAGTATTCCGACAAAGCACGCAGGCCAAAACACAGCCGGGTTGTGGGATATTAGGAACAAGGGCGGGCCTAGAAAAAGAAGCAATCCGGCCAGCTTATTCCCCCAAGTATGTAGAATGGCGAACGATCGATATTTGCAGGCGGCTATGATCAAGTTGACGCAACGTACGAGCGTTATAAGGATGATCCAGGGGACGAATGGCAGAATTTCGGTTCCATGCCGAAGGATCAAATATCCCAAAATAACCGCAACCAGCATGAGATCCGCTATGGTGTCCAGTCTGGCGCCCAGTTCACTTTGGGTATTCGTTTTTCGTGCAACCGCACCGTCAAGTATGTCGCTTAACCCGGATAAGAGATAGATGACCGCAAATAATCCGGGACGTTCAAACAAGAATATCAAGGTTATCACTAGAATCATTCTGCTTATGGAAATGAGATTTGCCGCATGATTCAACGGACTTCCCCTTTTGGGAATGATGGGACTTAACTTTTTTTGATCACTGTTCTTCCGGATTCTTCAAGTTATAATATTATCATCTTATTCGACTGGAGTCTGGTCATATACGATGGACAAAATACTGTTAATAGAAGATGATCACAAACTACAGAAATATATCAAGGACTATTTGGAAGCTTATGATTTCGTGGTGGAGTCGGTTTCGGATTTTGGGAAGGTTGTTGAGCAGGTTGAAGAGAGTAAACCGGATCTGATTCTTCTCGATATCAATCTGCCGATCTTTGACGGTTTTTATTATTTGCGGGTCATCCGAAAAAAGTCCTCCGTCCCAATCATCATTCTTTCTGCGCGCAGCGACGAAGGGGAACAAATCCGCGGCATGGAGTACGGTGCGGACGATTATGTGACAAAGCCGTTTGTGATCGGAATCCTCTTGGCGAAGATCCATGCCGTGCTCCGGCGCGTTCATCATCGGGCGGAAGAGAGCCAGTCGGCCGGAGAGCTCAAACTGCTGCAAGACAGCATGAAGCTGCAATATAAAGAACAGATCATGGAATTGAGCAAGAATGAATTTCGTCTAATGCACCTGTTTATGAAAAAAGCGGGAGGGATTGTCACCCGCGAAGAATTGCTGGAAGCGTTATGGGATGAACATGTGTTTGTCGATGACAATACGTTGACCGTAAATATTACCCGGATTAAAAAGAAGCTGAGCCAGTACGGACTTCATAACGTCATTACGACCAAGCGGGGAGTGGGCTATGTCTTTGATCCGAATGCTTGCTGATTTTCTGAGCCTAAAAAAAGGAATGATCTTCGTTTACGTTTTGAATACGGTGCTCCTCCTATTTTTGTCTTACGTTTTCTATGACGTGAACGACATCATGTATCCGCTTCTTGTCAGCTGCTTTATTTTGTTCATTTATCTCGTGATTTCGGGCACCGGTTATTTCAAATTGTGCGTCAAACTTCAGGACTGCAAGAGTCCGCAGATGGAGCTTGATGAGTCGAAGGTGCTGGACAAGCTTCTATTCGGGAAGATCAACGAGATCCATGAGCAGTACAATGCCAGGATTTATGAACTGAAGAGCTCCGTTAAAGAAAGAAACACATTGTTCTCGCAGCGGATTCACAATATGAAAGGTTCCGTCTCGATTATTGCTCTGGCTTCGGAACAAGGTTCGCAACAAGCCATGGAAGACATTCAGGAAGAGAACGGCAAACTGATGGCGAATTTGGAAGAATGTTTGAACGTGCTTAGGCTGGATGATTTTTCGCGGGATTATTTTCCGGAGAGGGTAAGCTTGCACCGTGTCGCCACGAGAGCCATCAACGCCCGAAAGAAAGATTTTATATATCAAGGGGTTTATCCCAAGGTGGAAATCGATGAAGCGTTGCATGTATATACCGATGAAAAATGGTGCGGGTATATGCTGGAGCAAGTGTTGTCCAATGCGGTCAAGTATAGCCATCGGGAAGGCCTGGTGACCGTCAGGAGCGAGGTGAAAGGGGATCGCGTCCTCCTTACCGTACAAGATAACGGGATCGGGATATGTCCGGAGGAGCTGCCGCGGGTATTCGACCCATTTTTTACGGGGAGGAACGGAAGAGAGGTTCGCTCGGCTACAGGGATTGGCCTGTACATGGTGAAGTATATCGCGCAGAGACTTGGCCATGGCGTTAGCATGGAGTCGAATAAGGGAGCGGGGAGTATGTTCACCATTTCTTTCCTTGCAAAAATGTAAGGTTATGAAAGGGAATTGCATTCATGAAGTTGAGCTCTCCTTTTATACTTCTCCTATCAGGCCATGAGGGGGGAGCAAAAAGTAAAATGGACATTATTACGATAAATCATTTAGTCAAAGTTTATAACGGGCATAAAGGAGCCAATGGCGTAACGGCGATCGACGGAATGAACCTGAACGTGGAAAAGGGCGAATTTGTCGGAATCATGGGGCCAAGCGGAAGCGGAAAAACTACGCTGCTGAACATTTTGTCAGGTGTCGATAAAGCTACGTCCGGTGAAGTCATTATCGACGGGCTAGACATTACGAAGCTGACCAAGGACCGGATGGCACTGTTCAGAAGGGAGCGGATCGGGTACATTTTCCAGGATTTTAACTTGCTGGACAGTTTGACGCTGCGGGAGAACATCGCATTGCCGCTGATTCTGGACAAACAGGCCCCGAATGAGATTGAAGACAAGCTTGCCCCGCTGATGCAGTTTTTGGGCATCTTTGATCTGAAGGACAAATACCCCTACCATATTTCCGGCGGTCAAAAGCAAAGGGTGGCCGCTGCCCGTGCGATCGTAAATGAACCTGCGGTTGTTTTGGCGGACGAGCCGACAGGCAATCTGGATTCCAAATCCGCCAATCAGCTGATGAGTACGATAGACTCACTGAATGAACAATGGGGCAGCACGATCCTGATGGTTTCTCACGACCCATTCGCCGCGTCGTTCTGCAAACGGATCATTTTTATTAAAGACGGTAACGTCGAAATGGAAATCAGGCCGGCCGGAGACCGGAAACAATTTTTCGATCAAATCCTGGAGGCGCAGAGCGTGATCGGAGGGGGGAGAGCATGACTTTCTCAACCATCGTCCGCAAGAATTTTTTATACAATGCCAAAAAGTACCTGTCCCTATACTTCGTAAACAGCCTTACTGTTGCGATCTTGTTCATGTTCGGCAGCTTGCTCTACAATCCGGAAGTCTTAATGCAGGTGGGAGATACGACCCTTTACGGCATCGTCCGCTTTGCCTTGGTCGGCGTCGTGTTATTCTCCTTCGTCTTCATTACGTACAGCAATCTTTCTTTTTTGAAATACCGAAGCAAGGAATTTGGCATGTATATTACGCTGGGGATGACGACGAAAAATCTAATCAAGATGCTGTTTCTGGAAAACGTAGGTATCTTCGCAGTCTCGTTGGCAAGCGGGCTTGTTACCGGCGGCGTATTCGGAAAGCTTTTTTTCATGGGTTTGAATCAGATCCTGATTTCCAAGCCGATTTCATTTGAATTGAACGGGTCAAGCCTGTTGTTAAGCAGCGGCATTTTCCTGATCGTATTTTCGGGAAATTTTATCTTTAACATCCTGTATCTCCGTAAAATTTCGATAGTCGACGTCCTTCAAGCCGCTAAGAAAAAAGAGATAGGGAAAAGCAGCGTAGTCATGGGAAGCCTTGCGATGATCGTGTTTGCCGCGTCCGTTCTTCTTCTGCCGCAATTGATGCTCGGAAAACTGTTCGACGAGGCTACTTTAATCATCATCATCCTTATCGTCCTGACCATGGTTACCCCTTACGTGATCTTCGGGACGCTGATTTCGGTGGTCAAGTCGGTTATGAAGCATTTCAAGAAAATATACAACAACAACCTGATCGTGATGTCGAATTTGAGTCATCGGTTCCTATCTTATAAAACGACGATGTACATTGTATCTTTGTTAATGGCCGGTGCGCTTTTTTTTATTGGCATGACTTATGCGATGTATGCCACGACCGACGAAAATAATGATCGGGACCATCCGTTCGATGTGATGTTCGTGGAAAGCAACCGCTTCAACCAAATGGATGACGGGGAGATCGAGTCGATCCTGACGAAGCAAGGAAGCACGGTGGAACAAAATGAAACGCTGGAAATTTTACAGATTCCGGAGTTTCGGAATTACGGCGGGTCGTGGGTGCTTTGGGATACTCATGCAGCGATCATCAGCGAGGGAAATTACAACCGGCATATGGGAACAAGCTATAGCTTGTCGCCAAGCCAAGCCCTATTCGCAAGGGTTCATCAGGAGAACAGAGAATATGCCGTTCCGGATAACGTTCTGGCGGTCATGGATCCGGAACTTATCAGTGAAGAGCTCCGGGAGAAAGGAAGCAAAGACGACTTACTGAGGGCGTTGGAGGGCTATCCTGTCACGGAATATAAGAGCGGAAGCATCAAAGTAGTTTCGGAACCGTACATCAATAGTGTGCAAACGGCCAATTCCTATTTTGGTCATGCGCTCGTCGTAGACGATATGAAATACGAAAAAATCAAAGCGGCTGTGGAAGAGTCTCAGGTAATCAAGGCTCATTTGGTTAAAGGGGATATACGGGAAGCCGGATTTCAGGCGCTGGTTCAGGCGCTCAGGGAACGGAACGGATTTGATTCATCTTATTGGAATAGTACTCAACAGCAAGAGTACCTAACAGATGATGAAAGAACACCTTTGGAGGCACTAAGACCGATTTACAAGGATGAACAACTGAAGAACCAGCTGGAATCCAACGGGACGATCTTTTTTATTATTATCTTTCTTGGCTCGCTGTTCGCGATTGATTCGGGGGTGGTGCTATATCATAAAGTGCTGTCCGATATTGACGATCATAAAGACAGTTTGCTTTCACTGAAGAGAATTGGCGTAACAAGGAAGGAAATCATCGTCATCGTCTCCAAAGAATTGGCCGTGACTTTTTTCTTGCCGAGTATTTTTGGAGTGGGCTTGGGTCTTTATTATTTCAATGTATTGTTTAGCAATCAGAATCTGGTAGGTCAATTAGTGGAAAAAGCGGCCTTGGTCGCGTCGCTGTTCCTTGTTCTGCAGGTGGTATTCTATTTTGTCAGCCGCAAGAAATATGTTTCCGAACTGGGCAAGTATTTATAATCGTGGATGTCAAACGAATAAAAAGACGCCGAAGGCTGCATCGAAGCACCTCGGCGTCTTTTTATGTTAATAATAAATTGAATTATTCCGTGTCCTCAACAACCCGATCAGGCAACTGCGTCACATAGCTGTCGGATAACTGAAGGAGCTCCAAAGCCCGATTAAACTCATTCTCCGTTGACTTCACGGGATTGGCTTCATTGACATCAACACCATTCAAGGGGAGATGTTGACCATCCTCAAAGCCGCTGCCCGACAGGAAGAGCTCTTCGTTGTTGACGAAGGATCCCGTCGGCAAATAGTAGCGCTCAGGAAGCAAGTTATAAGCTGTATGATTCAACAAATCCTGACCGAAATGGAGATGATTGTCTAAAGGTACGCCTAACAGGTTGCAGACGGTTGGCAGGATATCCACCTGCCCGCCGATTTGTTCCTTTACACTGGACGTTGTCACGCCCGTCGAAGAAATCAGCAGCGGGATGTTTATCAGCTCCCGTTCCGAATATTCATGTCCGAAAATTTCTTCCAGTAAGGCTTTGTCGTCCTCTTCGAGAGAGAAAATCGGCAGCCCCCGGTGATCGCCGTACAACACGATCACACTGTTATCCCAGACCCCGTTTGCTTTAAGCTCATCGATAAAGAGTCCAAGCGCGTAATCCGCATAATTTTGAGCCCGAATGTAGTCGCCGACCAGCGTTCCTTCGTATCTTTCGGGGAGCGTCATCTTGTATTTGTCCTCCGGAATGGAGAACGGATTATGCGCCGACATAGAGATCACATGCGAGTAGAACGGCTGTTCACTCTGGTCCAGTCTAGCCAGCTCTGACGCGGTTTTTTCATAAAGCACTTCATCTGACGGCCCATAGAAGAAGGTATCCTCTTCGCCAAAAAAGTTGGCTTTGTCATAATACCGGTCAAAACCTAATGCGTCGTAAAGTTCGCCGCGGTTCCAAAATTCTACGTTATTCGTATGGAAGGTTGCCGTATCATAACCTTGCGCTTGCAGCAGTTTGGGCAAGCTGGGAAGCTCTTTAGGAGCGTACATCTGTGTAGCCGCGCCATCCTGCGGAACGTAGAATGAGGTATTTACCATAAATTCGGCGTCCGAAGTATTTCCTTGTCCGACCTGCTGATAGAAGCGGGGGAAATAGAAGCTGCTGTCGGCCAGCCGGTTCATATTCGGCGTAATCTCCTGACCGTCAATCGACAGATGAATCAGGAAGTTCTGAAAAGACTCCATTTGCAGGATGATCAGGTTTTTTCCTTTGGCCGCCCCAAACATGTTAGGCTGATCCGGAGCGTGGATTCCTTTTAAATCATCAATAGCCGATTGAGTTATTTCGGATCGTTCAATAGGTTCTTCCTCCTGATCCGTTAGCAAGGAATAGGCTTCGTAATTAAGAATCCCCATTTGTTCGGCCTTGATCGTTTCATTCATGCTGGCCCGGTTTGGAAAAATATTCACCGTACAAATCACGACGGACACACAGAATAAGGCCGCGACGAGTTTGCGGTTGCTCGGACGGGACATGGAAGCCTTCCAATCCTGCGCCTTTTTACGGCTGAACATGATCAGGCTGATAATGACGATGTCCAGAAAGATGAGCATATATTCCGGACGAAGGACGGAGAAGATACTCTTTTTGACGGCTCCGACTTGTTTGACTTGATCCAGTACTTGGGAGGTCGCTATAATTCCAAAATGATTATGATAAACAATTAGTGAGAAGAACAAAACGGATATCAATAGATTGACCAGCATATAAATCGCAATTTTCCGTTTCGTAGCAAACCATTCAATCAGGCAAAATACGAGCAGGACGCAAGGAATTTCCTTCAGCCACGTGGTCCACGTCGGCCCATCCTCGAACAAGTAATACCAGGCAAAATAACTTTTCGCGAGCATGATCAAAGAAAAAAATAGAATCGATTTTTTGCTGAGTGTGCGTGGTACGTTCACCGACATTGCCGTTGCGCATCCTTTTCTATATGATTTTAGATCATTTTATTACATGGAAATGATAGAAAGCAACTGAGAATATTACATGGATTTTCACAAAACATAGAATAGCTTGTTTCACCCAAATTTACCGACATCCCAGACCAAACCTGTCCCGGGGACATACAATAGATCATCCAAGTTGAAAGGGATGATAGAGTTGCCTACTTTTGATAATGTGCTCGTTACCGGAAATCAGACGATTCAACAGAATTTACAAGTCAACCTGGATGCGACGGTCCAGGATTTAAATGTGACTGGCAGTGAAACCATATTGGGTCATTTGCAAGTGAGCGGAACTGCAAGTGTAGGTGGGAATGTGTTCGTCGGCGGGACAGCGGGTGCCGCGCAAAGAATATCTTCCAGTAACCAGCCGACTGTTCCGGGAGGGGGGAGCAGCACGCAATCCGTTCTATTCTATCCCACCGGGGCTGCAAACCAGCCGGGAGTGCAGCTCAAAGGAACGGATGGGCTCGATTATGTGCTGTTCGTCGTCGTAATCGGGGGAGTTCCTAGTCTAGGGATTCAGAGAGCTTAACGTTTTACTTAAAGATGATCAAGTGAAAAGGGCCTCCTTCTCAGGCAGGCCCTTATTTTTCGTTCAACGCATTTTTCACGGCCTCTAAGTATTGAAAACCGTAGTGTTGATCCGGCTCCAAAAAGGCGCCTTCCGCCCATTCGTTCCAGGCGTTGATGAATAGGAATTCACTGTTGTATAAGGTTTTGGCTCGTTTGATTTGTCGGGACAGGTACCATTCAAACTTTTGCGGGGAGGCCCCGATCGTGCTTTGACCCCGGTCTCCCAGGCGCGGGGTGTTGTCCCAGGATACAAAGGCTCCAGGGAAAATGGGCTGCCCTCTATCCCTCCGGTGGGATCGGTTGATAATCAACTCCCATGTATTATCGTAGTCGATGACCAGGTGTTCCTTGTCTCCGGTTTTTATTCGGCGCCAGAACGCGTTAGATCCGCCATGGGCAAACGTATAGTGCGGCTCGAATTCGACACTCGCGTCAAATCCGTCCAGATTGGAGATGGGGAAACCGCCAAGCGTTTGGACGAAATACATTCCTTCAAGTCCGTTCTCACATGCAAGCTTATTCCAAAATGACAGCATATCCTGACATCGGGGGATATTGCTCGGCCTGTATATCAGGAATAGGGGTCTCCCATTGAGTTTGATATACCTTGGATCGCGGAAGGCATCCAGCAGTTCGTAAAAATGCTGGCTCCATTCCTCCTCCTCTCCATAGGTTTGCTCAATCAAAATGTGCCGGTCACCGCCGTCCCATTTCCGGGTCCAGGTCTCGTTGGCCCAGGACAGGCAAAAAGGGAAATCGGGCTCTCCACTCCTGAGTATTTGCTTCACAGGCTGCTCCAGCAGCTGTTTGCCGTGAAACCAATAATGATAATAACAGAATCCGTAGATACCGTAGGATTTGGCCGCCATAGCCTGCCATTGCCGGGCTGAGGAGTCCATAAGATTATAATAGTAATTTTCCAGCGGAATTCTTGGCTGCAGATGTCCCGGGTATAATGGAACAGCTTTTTTCGTATTGGTCCACTCGGTAAAGCCCTCTCCCCACCAGGCGTCATTTTCGGCAATTTGATGAAATTGGGGTAAATGAAAAGCGATAAGCTTCAAACGGCTGCCACCTCCTGATGTTGTATTTATTCTTAGGGGAGGAAAACGGCGTAGAGTAGTCTGGAGACCATTTGAAGGTAGGAGTAATCGTACCGGCTTTTCCCAAGTGCCCGGCTTGAATAAACTCGTCTTTGATCCGGATGGTCCAGATAATAGATGAGCTTTGCTTCAAGTTCATCCAGTGAATGATAGATCACTACATCTTCGCCGGGGCACATATATTCATACAAATCAGGATGAACGGAAGCGAGCTGAAAGGCTCCGCATGCGGCTGCCTCAATCACTTGGCGTACCTGTGGCTCCAGATGAATGATGGCTCCGGCTCCATTATAATAGTTTGCGGTTTGAACCGGGGATGGCTCCCGGATCCATTCAAACGTCTCCAGTGCCGCAAGCTCGAGGCTCGGTGCATCACTGCAGATCACTTTGATTTTCAAGCCTTCTGCCATTTTTGAAATGCTCTTAAAACAATACAAGTGCCTGGAGCTGTCTCCGATAATGAGCAGGTCTGACCGATAGTCCTCATCAAACGGCTTAGGATAATAGAGCTCGGGGTCAGAGGAAAAGGGGAGATGACTCACCCGTCTGCAGCCCACGCTTTGATAGAATGGAATATGGACGGTATGCTGCGTAAATACGTGTTCGAAACAGGCCGCCGCCCGGCCCAACGCTTCCGATGTGCCCTCGTTATCCGCCAGCCACACGGCTTTGACAGCGGGTGAGCCTTGCAATGCCCCTAAGTCTTCTTGACTTATTCCGTCCGGTCTGCCCATATAAACGATGAGATCGGGGTTAAGCAGCGATAAGGACATTCCAAAGCTCGGTCTTGCCTTGATCGTTATTACTTCTTTAACGAGACGTCTGAGTTCATCGGCAGCGATTTGTTCGGATCGCCAATCTTCATCCGGCATTCCGGAGCACAGAAGCACTCTTATCTTTTTATAGTCCACAGGTAAATGGGGCTTCTCGGCGCTTACAATCGGAGATACCGGAATTTCCTTAGTTTTGGCCTGTTCCAGCAAGTCGGACATCATTCTCGTAAGCTGCTCCTCAGAGATGCGGTACCACCCGACCGGCGGAGCCGCTCTTTTGGTGATCCGCTGATTTTTTTTCATCATGGTCGAGCCACAGTCCCTTTCTGTCGATGATTCTGGATATTCTATGTGTCCAGGGGGTGATTGTCATGGGACAGATGTACACGCGGCGAAAAAAAAGATCAACCCTTTAAACGGATTGATCTTTATAAGCATATGAGGTTATTTGTTTCTAGCGTTCACTGCGGACGTAAACCGATCCAGCGCTTCGGCAAGCAGGTCCCGAGGACAGGCCAGATTGATGCGCAGATAGCCCTCGCCTTCACGGCCGTAGATAGACCCCTCGTTAAACGCGATTTTTGCTTCTTTATACATAAGCTGCTTCAATTCTTTCGAGTCCAGTCCCAATGCGCGGCAATCCAGCCATAGCAGGTAGGTTCCTTCGGAGCGTACGGGAACAAGCGCCGGAAGATGATTGGATAAATAGGAGATCGCAAACTCCTGATTGGCGGCAACGTACGTCAATAGCGCATCCAGCCAAGGCTCGCTATCATTGTAAGCCGCAATGGTTGCCGGAGGACCGAAGAAGTTGACGGAGCCGATGGACAACGCATGGATCCGCTCATCGAATCGCCGTTTGAGCCGGGGATTCGAAATCACGGTGAACGAAGTAGAAAGTCCCGGCATATTAAAGGTTTTGGAAGGAGCAAGACAAGTAATCGTCCGTTCCGCGAATTGCTCGGATAGCGAAGCAAAAGGGAAATGTTGATGTCCGGGAAAAACGAGATCGCAATGAATCTCGTCGGCGATGACTTTGACGTCGTATTTGACGCATAGGTCACCGAGACGTACAAGCTCTTCTTTGGTCCACACCCGGCCTCCCGGATTTTGAGGGCTGCAGAGCAGGAGCAGCTTGGCACCGCCGCTCATCAGCGTTTCCAGCTTCTCATAATCCATCTCGTAACGGCCGTTCTTCAAAAGGAGCGGACTTTCGGCCAGTTTTCGGCCATTTCGTTGAATCACGTCATAAAACGGGTTGTATACCGGTGATTGTAAAATGATCTCATCACCCGGCTCTGTCAGGGATTGTACCGCAAGACTCAGCGAAGGGACCACGCCGGGCGAATCGGTCAGCCAGCTCTCGTCCACGTTCCAGCCATGGCGTCTTTGAAACCAGCCGGTAATGGCGTTCAAATAATCTTTGCTGCGGATGGTGTAGCCGTAGATTCCCTGGGCTGCGCGTTCGGTTACAGCCTGAATGATGGCAGGGGAGCATTTGAAATCCATATCAGCCACCCAGAGCGGGAGCACCTCCTCATCTCCGAACAGGGTTTGTCCCTGATCCCATTTGTAGGAGAGCGTCCCCCGGCGCATGGTGCGTTCATTGAATTCATATGTCATCGTCTTCTTGTCTTCCTTTCGGCAAGTCGTTGAATGGTTCCATCTTCTGCAGGATGCCCTTAAAAAAGGACGCGAACCGCATAAGGTCCGCGTCAAACAGAAAGAGATGTCTGTTACGAATTGTATCCGTCAACGACGAGCTCCAATCCTCCGGTAGTGGAGTCGATGAGCATGCCGTGAACGGGTACATGGGGGGGAAGCAATGGATGATTTTTTACAATCTCCACAGTTTGAATTACCCCGTCTTTTTCACTGTCAAACCCGCGAAGCCATTTTCTTAGCTTTATGCCGGAATTCTCGAGGGTGTTAAGCACATCGTCGGAAATCCCGCTGTCTTTGATGGTGCCGATCATATGCTCCGCATTCAGCGAGGCCATGCCGCAGCCGGTATGTCCTACAATAAACACTTCCTCCGCTTGCAGCTCGTAAATGGCAACCAGCAAACTCCGCATTACACTCCCGAACGGTTGGGAGATGACGGCACCCGCATTTTTGATGATTTTGGCATCCCCGTTCCGTAAATTTAAAGCTCTGGGAAGAAGCTCGACCAGTCTCGTATCCATACAGGTGACAATAACCATTTTTTTCTGCGGAAACTTATCGGTAATAAATTCTTCGTATTCCTTGTTGGCAACAAAACTACGGTTGAATTCCAAAATTGTTTGAAGACGGCTCATAATGATCTTCCTCCTTAATGAATAATGTTCGCTTAGCGCCGATCGATTAGTCGGATATTCGACTTATAAAACTGTGACACGCCATCCAGGCGAAACGTTCCGCCGCTTTCCTCACCGGTAAGAACCAATTGTTCTTCAAAAAAAATGGCTTGCATCCGGTCGATCCAAAATGGAAAGGTCTCATTTTCTAACGGAATGTCGTAAGCACCGGGTTCTCCGGCAATTTGTAGTCCGGGAACGCCGCTCATGCCGCAACCGCAATCTTCCGTATCATAGACAAGACGCATCAAGCCGGGCTCCTGGCCCATAGCTGTGCGAATCATCTCTTCGGCGCGGGGATCCAGTTCTATTTTCAACCTCGACAGCTCCTTTAAAAAAAATGACGGCATTTCAACAAATTTGTGAAAAAGGTCGTCTTAAAATTTGATTATACGTTTTGTAAAAAGTATCATCAAGAGGAATGGATAAATTCATCTGTAGAGGTGGGACTTGTCATGAAGCAGGAAACGGCAGACCAATGGAAATCATTTCTAGAGCTTCTCCGTAAAATCAAGAGCTATCAGGAAGCGGTCGCGCTGATGCATTGGGACCTTCGCACAGGCGCGCCGAAAAAAGGAGCGGAAGCCCGTTCCGAAACGATCGGCTTGCTCTCGACGGAAGCTTTTAAACTGCAGACTTCCGCGGAAATGGGAGAATATTTAAGCTATCTCAACCATCAGACGGTTCTCGGTGAACTGGATGAAACCGGACGCCGCATGGTGCAGCTGGTACAAGAGGAATACGACCGCAGCGTTAAGATTCCGCCGGCGAAATATCAAGAATATGTTGAATTGACGGCCCATGCGGAAACGTTGTGGGCGGATTATAAGGAAAGCGGCGATTTCGCGGGCTTTGAGCCTTATTTGACCAGAATCGTTGCGCTTACGCAGGAGTTTATCGACTACTGGGGACCGAAGGAAACCCGCTACGATACGCTGCTCGACATGTATGAACCGGACTTGACCGTCAAAAAGCTGGACGAGGTGTTCGGTCAGCTCCGCGACCGTCTGGTTCCGGTTGTGGATGCCATTACCGCCTCGCCGCACAAGCCGCAGGCTCCGTTCTTGAACCAATTGTACGACAAGGATCAGCAGGAGAAAATCGGTCTGTATTTGTTGGAGCAGATCGGTTACGATTTCGAAGCGGGACGCGTCGACGAGACCGTGCATCCGTTCGAGATTACGCTGAATCAAGGCGACGTGCGCATTACGACGCATTATTTGCAAGACGACGTGACCAGCTCGATCTTCAGTTCCCTGCATGAAGGCGGTCACGCCTTGTACGAACAGAATGTCGCCAAGGAGCTTGCAGGAACGCCGCTGAGCGAAGGGACCTCCATGGGTATCCATGAATCCCAGTCCCGTTTCTGGGAAAACTTCGTCGGACGCAGCAAGGAATTCTGGGATCGCTACTATGGAGATCTTCAGCAGCACTTCCCGGAACAGCTCAAAGACGTTACGGCAGAAGAATTCTACCGCGCCGTCAATCGGGTGGAGAAATCGTTGATCCGGATCGAGGCGGACGAATTGACGTACAATTTGCATATTATCATCCGCTATGAAATTGAAAAAATGATCTTTAACGAAGGGCTGCCGGTCAGTGAGCTGCCTAAAGTGTGGAATGAGAAATATAAGGCTTACCTCGGATTGACCCCGCCGAACGACGGGCTCGGAGTGCTTCAGGATGTGCACTGGTCCGGTGGAAGCTTCGGTTATTTCCCATCCTATGCACTAGGCAACATGTATGCGGCGCAAATCACCCAAACGCTCAAGAAAGAACTGCCGCAATTTGAAGGCTTCATTGCCGAAGGCAATTTTGCGCCGATCAAAGAATGGCTGACCGACAAAATCTATAAATACGGTAAGAGCTTGAAACCGGCCGAAATCATCATGAAGGTGACCGGGGAGGAACTGAACCCCGATTATCTGGCTGATTATCTGGAGCAGAAATACAAAGGCATTTACGGCTTATAATCCGGTCAATGCCGAAATCCGGGAGAACCTCTCTTCATTCGTGAAGAGAGGTTCTTTGTGCTGCAGTCCATTAGCCCGCTTAACCATTTGATGGGCAGCCGCATACACTGAACCAGAGTCTATTCTTTAGCAAGAAAGAGGTGGAGGCATGTTCATTAAGCGATACTCAGTGCTGGTATTGGCGCTGATTTTATTGATTGCGGGGTCGCTCAGCGGATGCGGCGGAAGCAAAGAGACCACGAAGGTAAGGATCGGGGAGGTGACCCGTTCCGTATTTTACGCTCCGCAATATGTGGCTTTGGAAAAAGGTTTCTTTAAAGATGAGGGGCTGGATGTGGAACTGCAGACCACGGCGGGGGGAGATAAAACGATGACTGCCTTGCTGTCGGGAGCGATTGATGTGGCCCTGGTAGGAGCTGAAACGTCCATTTATGTATACCAGCAGGGAGCCGAGGACCCGGTCATGAATTTTGCTCAGTTGACCCAGACAGACGGTACGTTCCTAGTCTCACGGGAAGAGTTAAGCGGTGACTTTGACTGGGAAGGTTTGAAGGGCAGCGTCTTCCTAGGTCAAAGAAAAGGCGGAATGCCGCAAATGGCCGGGGAATTCACGCTGAAAAAACATGGCATCGATCCGCATGCCGATCTCGAGCTGATTCAGAACATTGAATTTGCCAATATCGCGGCGGCGTTTGCATCCGGTACGGGCCAATATGTGCAGCTCTTCGAGCCGCAGGCTTCCATCTTCGAGCGGGAAGGAAAAGGGCATGTGGTAGCCTCCTTCGGAACGGAAAGCGGCCGGCTTCCTTATACCGTGTTTATGACAAAAGGAAGCTATATCAGCAAAAATAAAGAGAACGTGCAGAAATTTACGAATGCGATTCATAAAGCCCAGCTCTGGGTGCAAGAGCACACTCCGGAAGAAACGGCCAAAACGATTGCGCCTTACTTCAAGGATACGGATGAGGATATCCTGATCAGTTCCGTCAAGCGCTACCTGGAGCAGGGCAGCTATGCAGAGTCTCCCGTTCTGGAGGAGGATGCTTGGAACAATCTGCTAGATATTATGGAAAGCGCAGGTGAATTGAAAGAACGGGTTGAACCCGCCAAGGTCGTTGATAACAGTTTCGCCGAGGCGGCGGTGAAAGCCAACCCTTAGTTAAACCGGAAGAAAGGAGCGTGAACCATTTGACCCAAGTTCCTGTCGTTGAACTGAAAGACCTGGATCTGGCGTATGTAACGGACCGGGAAGCCGTACTAGCGCTGGAAGCGATGAATTTGACGGTAAGTTCCGGTGAATTCATCAGCTTGGTCGGCCCCAGCGGTTGCGGAAAAACCACGCTTCTATCCGTTATCGCCGGACTGCTCCCCCCGTCGAGGGGGGAGATTCTGGTCCACGGGAAGCCGGTACGGGGTCCTTCGCCGGAGGTAGGGTATATGCTGCAGCAGGATTATTTGTTTCCGTGGCGGAGTATTTTGGAAAATGCCTTGCTTGGTTTGGAGCTGACGGGGCGCTTGAATGAAGAGAGTCGAACCACGGTGTTGGAGCTGCTGGATGGAATGGGGCTTGGGAATACGGCGAATCAGTATCCCCATCAGCTGTCCGGCGGTATGCGGCAGCGGGTGGCCTTAGTCCGCACGCTGGCAACCAACCCGGATTTGCTGCTGCTGGATGAGCCTTTCTCCGCTTTGGATTATCAGACCAAGCTCCAGCTGGAGGATCTGGTTGTGGATACGCTTCGGCAGCGCGGTAAAACGGGAATACTGGTGACACATGATCTGTCGGAGGCGATCGCGGTCAGCGACCGGGTGATTGTGCTGGCGGCCAGGCCGGGAAGAATACGTAAAACCTACGTAATCCCCGATAATATCGCCAAGGCGCAGCCGTTTTACGCCCGGGAGGAAGCCGGATTTAACGACCTATTCCATGAAATCTGGCGGGACCTCGAAACGCTGGAAGGAAAGGGGGAGTAGGGTTGGATCATCCAACAGCAAACCGGGAGAACGGCAATAGCCGGGAGACATGGACGCACGCTAAGTGGCAGCAGCATCGGAGAAAAAAGCGGCGGATGAGCCGCCTTGTTCTGATGACGCAGCTTCTGCTGCTCGTAGCGTTTATTGGCTTATGGGAGCTGGCAGGTCGTTTAAAATGGGTGGATACGCTGATCTTCAGTTATCCCTCCAAGGTCGGAAGACAGATTTTGAAGGATGCCTTTAACGGGGAGTTATGGCCCCATCTGGCTATGACCGTCGGGGAAACCGCGGTCGGTTTCCTGCTCGGGACCTTGATCGGCACTCTGCTGGCGGTAGTGATATGGTGGTCCCCGTTTTTATCGAGAGTGCTTGATCCTTATATGGTGGTCTTCAACAGTATGCCGAAGGTCGCGCTCGGCCCGATCTTTATCGTCCTGTTCGGTGCGGGCTTTACAGCCATCGTAGTGACGACGCTATCGATCACCGTCATCGTCACGACGCTAGTTGTCTTCAACAGCTTTAATGAGGTTGACAGCAATCTGATCAAGGTGATCCGCACGTTCGGAGGCAACCGCCGTGATATTTTTGTCAAAGCGATTCTTCCGGCCTCCTTCCCTGCCATTGTGTCCACCTTGAAAGTTAATGTCGGCATGGCCTGGGTCGGCGTAATCGTCGGGGAATTCCTCGTCGCCAAAATCGGGCTCGGGTACTTGATCGTTTACGGATTTCAGGTATTTAACTTCACACTCGTGCTATCCAGCCTGGTCATTATCGCCATTGTCGCTACCGGGATGTATCAATTGGTCGTGTATGTGGAACGCAAGTTACTCAAGGAACGATAAACGTTCCTTTTTCAATAAAAAACCGCCGGGGCTTCGAGTCTCGGCGGTTTGGTGTTGTTCGGGGATAGAGGGGATAGATTGAGGTGAACAGGATGAGGTGGGAAGAGTTGTGGTGTGGTGATTGGATGAGTGGGTTTCGGTGATAGGAGGAGTGATGGATTAGGCGGTATAGAAAAAAATGTGGTGTGATGGATGAGAAAAGTAAAGGTGAAATTAGTGTAGGGTAGGGTGTTGAGTAGCTAAGAGGTCCATCCTATTCTATCCTGAAGGCTCTATTGGATATATCCAATGGAGAACTGTTAGTTTGGGATAATCCGTGCTGTTGATTGGAAATATCCAATCACATATATGCAAATTCTTGATTTTCGGCGTTTTTTAGTCAGATTCATTGGAAATATCCAATGGAACAACTCATTAGAGCAATTTACCGGCATTTTCATTGGAATTTTCCAATGAGCGTCTAAGAGAAATTCACCTTATCCAACAAACAGGTCAGTTACTCCGGCTGTGGCCTCAAATTAAAGACATCTCATTGTACGTGAACGTGAAATCAAGTACGATTAGCATTAAGACTTTTTAACTTAGGACGTAAAGGACAGGGTGGTTTTATGGGGTTCAGGGTCATCAAAACAGCGATCGCTACCTTACTGGCGATTATTATAGCGGATGCGGTTGGTATCCAGGGCGCGCTGTCCGCGGGATTGCTGGCGATCCTTGGCGTAGACGTAACCCGAAAACGGAGTATTGCCACGGTATCCTCGCGGTTTTTCGCTTCGGTGCTGGGTTTGATTCTTGCTTTTGTACTTTTTTATCTGTTCGGTTTCCATCTGTGGGTGCTCGTCGTATATATTCTGATCGCTTTCCCTCTGATCACAAGAGCGCATTTCAAAGAGGGGATTGTGACCAGCTCCGTCGTGGTATTCCGCGTGTTCGGCGGGGAGGAGCTCAGCTTTGCCGTCATGCTGACACAAATCGAGTTGCTGGTGATCGGGCTGGGGGCCGCCATGCTGGTGAATCTGGCGTATATGCCTAAAGCGGAGGACAAGTTGCTGGAGATCCGCAGGAAGGTGGACGGGCTGTTTTCGATTATTTTCAGCCATATCGCCGAGACACTCCGGGACCCGTACCATCTCTGGGACGGCAAAGAACTGATAGAAGCTGGAAAATTGGTGGACAACGGTCTGACCTCGGCCAAACGTGCTCTGGAGAACCAGCTTATCTCCCCGAGCGATACATGGTCCGTTTATTTTTATATGCGAAAAGAGCAGCTCGGCCGCATTGAAAGCATGCTGGAGCTGATATCCCGGGTGTACCAACGAATGCCTCAGGGTGAAATTACGGCCAACCTGTTCGACCGGCTCAGCCGGGACGTAAGCAGCGAAGAGTACACGGGGCAGACAGAGGTCATGCTGAACGAACTGGAGCAGGAGTTTAAACGGATGGAGCTTCCTTCAACCCGGGAGGAGTTTGAAATGCGCTCCGCGATTCTTCAGCTCTGCCGCGAGCTGGCCAATTACCTGAATATTGCGAAAAAGGATAAGGCACCGGCATCGCTCAAATCCTCCGGTAAAGGTGAGGCAGCAAAACACTGAAACAATTTAAGCATCCTTCGGGATGCTTTTTTTAAAATGAACGATTTTCCGTTCTTGATGGTCTTATAGGTGAAAGCCCACAAAGAGGAGGTGAACGGAGTGAACGACCGGGAAATGTTCGAAACCTACAAGGAGCAAGTGTTCCAATTATGTTATTACATGATGCAAAACCGATCCGATGCGGAAGATATTTGTCAGGAAGTGTTCGTGAAAGCCATACTTGCGGACAGAACGCAAATCAGGGACCTGAGACCGTGGCTGCTAAGAATAGCTTCGAACGAGTGCAGTAAGGTTCTAAAGAGAAGAAATAGTGGATGGACCAAGGAGATGTTCGCCTATTTGATGAACCGTCCGCAGGTCGTCAATCCGGTAGAGGAAGATTATGACCGGAAGGAAATAGCAAATGAGTTCAACGAAATGATTAGCCGGTTGCCCGAAAAAATAAGGATTGTGGTCACATTGCGTTTCGTTCATGAAATGACGGTGCCGGAAATAGCCGGTGTAATCGAGGTGCCGGAAGGAACCGTGAAGTCCAGGTTGAACAAAGGGATGCGGCTACTGAGGGATCGGAATGAACATGAATTAAAAAACAGGATGTCAAACAAAGGAGATGAGTGGAAATGGAAAGGGTTTTTGAAAGTAAAGTAAGAGAAGGCCTTCAGGCTCCCTCCGCTAACACGGATTTCGATGCCATGTGGCTCGCCATTGAACGTGAAGTTTCCTATCGGAAATCGGTTCCTCAAGAGACGCTGAAACCCGCCATCAGCAAAAGAAAGCTGGTTCCAGCGCTAGTATTATCATGCTTTATGTTTATGGCGGTACCAGCCTTTGCGGGTGTGGCCATGAATTGGAACAATATCATGGGTTTCGTAGGCATAGACAATGCATTGAACAACGGATACGGGCAACGATTCCAACAGAGCGCAACCAGCGCCGGAATCGCTATGAATTTGAACGGGGTCGTTACGGACGGGGAGAAATTGAAAGCATTGGTCTCTTTTGATCCGGACGAGGGCTTGGACCGGTATGACGCCTATCAAATCGGAAGCGTCGGTATAGCTGACGAGTCGGGAAACACGGTGCCCGCCAGTAGTAATCTATATTTCGATCAAAAGAGCGGCAAGCTGCTCGGCATGATTGAATCGAATGATATATTGCAGAAATCGGAAAAGAAACTGACGATCACCGCACAGCAGCTGATATTGTATAACTATAAAGAAACTCCGCTAAAAACGGCCTTTCAGACGGGAGATACCATTACAACAGGGTCCCCGGACTACCCGGAAATGCACATCGAATCTTTGACTAAGGAAGATGACCGGCTAATTGTCCGGTATATTGTATCCGCAACTTCTCCCGATCCCTTGCGTCTGGATCCTCATTTGATTTATGGGAGCGGTAACGGCAGCCGCGGTGAACTGACCGTACTTCCTTATGATGGAGAGGGTTTGCTAATTCAGCAAATTTTCCAAACTGCGGAAGTAAATCAAAACGAAACGGAAAGCTTCAGTTTGAGTTATCTGGATCAGGCGGAAACCAAGGACGGCAAGTGGTCGTTTACTTTTAAAGGCGATGGCAAAAAAGCAAGCAAAGCGGTTTATACGAAAAATCTGAACAACGGGGAACAATTGCAGGAAATGGCCGGCATCCGGCTTGAGAAGCTTATCGTTTCGCCGCAAAAAATAACGTTGAACATCGAGGAAGATAATAGCATGGAGCAGTATAAGCATGGGGTGGTCTGGTACAACTCGGTTACGCTCGCCGTCGGAGACAAAGAAATCCAGGGAGGTTTCGATCTGATCGGCAGCGATCCGAAGCGTTACCAACATGCTTATCAGTTTGAATCTTCGGTCTGGTATGAGGATTGGTCAACCGTTCCCATGAAACTGATTTTAGGGGATGCAAGGGTGACAAAACGGGATACGACTCAAAATTGGACCCCGTTAAAACAACCGGCCGAATTGAAGCAGTCTCTCGAAGTGTCGGTTGACAAATTCTTGATTCATTTCACCTATTATCTGGACGGCAAGGATTTGGTCGTGGAATCCTGGTCGGATAGTCCGGGATTCGGCGGCATCAGCCAGAGCATGTTAAGCGTCAACGGAAATGAAGTTTATCCGGAGATGGTATCCAATGGCCCGAATTATACCGGCAAAAAGGTGGAGCGTTACAAAGGCGGCTCCGGATTCGAAAATATTTTGTGGAATCCCGGATTTTATAACTATTATGATTCTCAGAAGAATGTGGAAGTGAAGTTGAATTAGATAGCGTAGAAATAAGCCCGGAGAACGCTCCGGGCTTATTCTTTTTTTGAGCAGGAATCGTTATTTCTTTACGTTTTTTCCACTCGTACATATTTATTTATCATGGGCTATTCAACATTCGCCCAGTTCTTGCATACATATGTAATGAATGATGTATGGAGGAGGTTTAAATCATGTCATCGAAATATCAAAGTAGAGAGATCATCACGAAAGCGATCTGCGGAAAAGGTCGTAAGTTCTCTACCGTAACACATACCGTGACTCCGCCACACAGACCGTCGAGCATACTGGGAGCGTGGATTATCAACCACCAGTACGAAGCGGTTGCAGCCGGAGACGGAATTGAAGTTATTGGTACTTACGATATCAACATCTGGTATTCCTACGACAAAAACTCGCAGACAGAAGTAGCCAAAGAGACGGTATCCTATGTTGAGAATGTGCCGCTGAGTTATCTGGATTCCAGACATCGTGCCTCAACGGTCGAGGTTACTGCGGATGCAACGCAGGAACCAAGTACCGTTGAAGCGAGCGTATCAGGAGACGGCCGTGTGGCGATTCGCGTGGAGCGGGAATTCGCTGTTGAACTGGTGGCCGAAACCAAGTTGAATGTTCTTGTCGTACCTGGCGGCGAGGACGGGGATAAAGATTTTGATTTTGGATCCGAGCTCGGCGATTACGAAGATCTGGATCCGGACCTCCTCGACGACGAACTCTAAGGGACTGTGGCTGTTTTTACCTTCCCGGCAATATTGAATACGTAGTTATGGTCTACTATATGCGGCAGGGGCGTCGTCGTCGAGGGCGGCTGCCCTCTTTTTGTTTGTTTTTCGTTATACAAAATTGTTGGAGCGGCAATGGGGCCAGATCGGCCAACCGGGGGAGGCATTATTGTTCATGACAGTGAATCATGTGTTGAAGGTCTATCTTGAGCGTGGCGTGTTCCGGAGCAGGCTGCTTCGGGCGATCGAGGGCCAGGGCGGGCCTTATGGAATACTTCGTGATCCTGTTTCTTCAAACGGCATTAAATCCGGCTCCCGAGGAGATGAAATTTGCTTCGGGACACCGGAAGCTTACTTTGGGCAAGGAGTAAGAGAATGGATCATCAACGGCAATTTGACGGATTTTCTGGCTTTACAAGTACCGAAAAGGCAAAAACGACTCGGTGCGGCAGGAATCCCCGCCTCATTGTCCGGCCGGAAAGAGACTGTCGGGGGAGGATTTCAAAGACGGTTCGCGGTCAGTGTCTTCCATTTGCAAGCATTAAACGCAACTCCTATTCAGCCCGGAGGAACCGTAATGCCGCTCCCCGGGAACGGGGCGGGGTCTGACCTGGACCGGGAATCCACTCTATGGAAAAGGTTGGCGAGAACGGCCGTCAGAGCGTTATACGCGTTCGGTCTTGACCTGGGTGAAGTCGTCATCCATGCGGGAGAAGAGGGAAGGTTTACGGTGGAAGAAATTCATCCTTCCGTGATTTATGGAGGGAACCGCACAGCCTGGCTGGTAGCGGAGGCGATGACACGCATGCTAGGGGAGTTGGAAAGGTACTCGCTTCAGGGACAAGGGATTGAGCAAGGTGAAGGGCGAGGAGGGGGGCAACGACCTGGGCCACAGGTTCAACGACTAGGGCAAAACTATGCACAACGACATGAACAAGGACGAGTAAATGGGCAAGAAGCAGGCTCCGGCCGGGAGCGGTTGATCGGCATGGACCCTGAATTCCTGCTCTTTGACAGCAGAACCCGGAAGGTCATCCCCGCCTCGCGGTATTTGGGCCGGCAGGGGATCGCCGGCTGCGATGTGCTGCGCTACCGGGGCCGCCGCTTGTTTCCGTTGGCCGAGCTGCGTCCCGAGCCGGGAAGTGAGCCGCGGGAATGCCTGAGCCATTTGATGCGGGCGTTTCGTTTGGCACAGGCGGCGATTCCCGACAGCGAGCTGCTGTGGCAAGCCGGGGGCATGCCGCAGCGCGGCTTTCCGCTTGGCGGGCATCTTCATTTCAGCGGCGTACCGCTCACCGCTGAGTTGCTGCGTACGCTAGATAACTATCTCGCGCTGCCGGTAGCCCTGATGGAGGATAGTGGAAGCCCCCGGCGCCGTCCTTTGTATGGCTTTCTGGGTGACTTTCGGCTCCAAAGCTATGACGAGGACGTGAGCGGGTTCGAATACCGAACCCTTCCCAGTTTTTTGGTTTCCCCGATGGTGACCAAGGGAGTCGTTGCCTTGGCCCGATTAATAATCGAGGACATGGCTTCCTTCAAGGAGCGGCCGTTGCTGGAGAATCGGGTGTTCCACGCTTTTTACTCCGGTAACAAGGAGATATTGAAACAGAAATGGGAGCGGCTGGCCGCGGATATTACCGGCGCGCCATCCTTTTCCAGATATGAAGAATATATCGCTCCATTCTTGGCGGCTGTGAGGTCCGGCCGAAGTTGGGACGAATCCGCCGACATCCGGCGGTCGTGGAAGTTGCATTCCGATTCCATATCGACGTTGTCATAAGGGATATTTACTCGTAAGCCTCCTTGCCTTTCTGTTATAATAGAGATCTATGAATGGTTATTTGGAGGTTGCACATGGCTACTTATACGCCGATGATACAGCAATATTTGAGTGTAAAGGCCCAGGCTCAGGATGCGTTTCTCTTTTTCCGGCTGGGCGACTTTTATGAGATGTTTTTTGATGACGCCTTGTTGGCGTCAAAAGAATTGGAAATTACGCTAACCGGCCGGGAAGGCGGCGCTGCGGATAAAATTCCGATGTGCGGTGTGCCCTATCATTCGGCGGATAACTATATTCACCGGTTGATCGAGAAAGGCTACAAAGTCGCCATTTGCGAGCAGGTAGAAGACCCGGCCTCGGCCAAAGGCGTCGTCCGCCGCGAAATCGTGCGCGTGGTAACGCCCGGTACGGTGATGGAAGGCAAAACCCTCGGCGAGCGTGCGAATAATTACATATTGTGCGTGACGGAGCGGAACGGCTTGATGGCGCTGGCGACCTGCGATTTGTCGACCGGTGAGCTGTACGTCACTTCGGCTCCGGCCAGTAAAGAGTGGCTGCGCGACGAAGTCGGTTTGTACGATCCATCGGAAGTGATCGGGGATGAGGCTCTGCTGGATTGGATCGCGGAACAAGCCGCCCCGCTCGGCAAGACGGTCGTATATACCCCTTGGGTCAAGACGAAGGAAGAAGACAGCCGGGCGCAATTCGGAGAGGCGCAGTGGATCAGGCTGGAGAGCGAACGCAGGGACTGCATCGCTCTACTTGTCGGATATCTTGGCGAAACTCAAAAACGTTCGCTTGGACAGCTCACTAAAATTTCATCCTACGAGCCCGAGCAATACATGATTCTCGATCCGTTTACCCGGCGGAATCTGGAGCTTGTGGAGACCGTTCGGGAACGGTCCAAGAAGGGCACGTTATTGTGGCTCCTGGATCGCACCGAAACGTCGATGGGCGCGCGCTTGCTGCGGCGCTGGATCGATAAGCCTCTCCTGCAGCGAAGCCGGATCGAGGAACGGTTGGAAGCGGTGGAGGCGCTGCATGGCGGGTTTATTTTGCGGGAAGACCTTCGTCAGGCGCTGCTTGAAATTTATGATTTGGAGCGGCTTACTGGAAGAATTGCTTACGGCAGCGCGAACGGCCGGGATTTGATCGCTTTGAAGTCATCTTTACGCCAGGTGCCGGCGATTAAGGAACTGTGCGCCGCGTCCTCATCGACTACGTTACGGGGAATCGCGGAAGGCATGGATGCTTGCACCGATATAGCTGATATGATCGAAACGGCGATTGCGGACGAGCCTCCGGTCTCGGTCCGGGATGGCAATGTGATCAAGACCGGGTTCCATTCCCGACTCGATGAGCTGCGTGAAGCAGGAAGCAACGGCAAACGCTGGATCGCGGAGCTGGAGGCTTCGGAGCGCCAGGCGACAGGCATTAAGTCACTGAAGATCGGTTACAACAAAGTGTTCGGCTATTACATCGAAGTTACGAAATCCAATTTATCATCACTGCCAGAAGGCCGTTACGAGCGGAAGCAGACGCTGGCCAATGCCGAGCGTTTCGTGACTCCTGAGCTAAAAGAGAAGGAGACGCTCATCCTTGAAGCGGAGGAGCAAATGGCCGATCTCGAATACAGGCTGTTTAACGAGCTCCGTGAACGTATTGCAAGTGATATTGAGCGGTTGCAGCGCCTTGCCGAGCGGATCGCGGAAATCGACGTGCTCCGGTCTTTGGCGGCCGTTGCTTCCGAGGGCGGGTTTGTGAAGCCGGTCCTGACGGACGGATATGATCTGGTCGTCGAACAGGGACGTCATCCGGTGGTTGAATCCGTGATGAAGGATACCGCCTTTATTTCCAACGGCACCAAGCTGCAAAAGGATGAGGCGGGCATTCTGCTCATCACCGGTCCTAATATGGCGGGAAAAAGCACTTATATGCGGCAGGTGGCTCTGATCTCCATCCTGGCTCAGATCGGCAGCTTCGTTCCGGCCGCCAAGGCGGAGATCCCGCTGGTTGACCGCATTTTTACCCGAATAGGGGCAGCGGATGACCTGATCGGAGGCCAGAGCACTTTTATGGTGGAGATGGCCGATATTCAGGTCATGACGGAAAAGGCAACCGCCCGGAGCTTGATCATCATCGACGAGCTGGGCCGGGGCACGTCGACCAGCGAAGGCATGGCGATCGCCCAGGCGGTGATTGAATATGTGCATGATCATATCGGCTGCAAGGCGCTCGTTTCGACGCATTTTCATGAACTGGCCCATTTGGAGAGCAGTTTGTCCGGGTTGAGAAACTACCGGATGGCTGTCCAGGAAAGCGGGGACAAGGTGCATTTTCTCCGTAAGCTGGTCCCTGGCGCAGCCGATACGAGCTATGGCATTTATTGCGCGCGGCTTGCCGGACTTCCCGAAGGAATTATCGTAAGAGCCTACGGATTGCTGCAAGGCTTTGAGCAGGCGGCTGCCGCGGTAACCGCCGGGGTTCATGGGGATGCGGAAGCAGCACCGACCGCCAATGTGAATGACACCGAACTGTCGGACAAGCAGGTTGCCGGTAAGGTTGGAGCAATAGCAGGCGAAATGAATAAAGTAACAGGCAGTGGAGACACCTCGGGCTTTACAGTTAAAGAGAATGAATCGGAGTCGTTGTTTGAGCAAGACCAGAAATTGGCTGAAGGGGATAAACAGGAAGTAGTTCAGCTTTCGATCTTTGCGGATGAGACCCCGGTAAAGAAGGCGAAATCCTCTCAGGAGGATCCGGGACTCCGGCTAATCGTCAATATGGTGAAAGAAGCCGATTTGATGAATATGACGCCGCTGGAGGCTATGCAGCTAATTAATGACCTGAAGCAAAAGGCGAAGAGCTTATAATTTGTAAGGTGTTGTTGCCGATTCGCTGAACGAGATATAAGGAACTTTATGGGCGCTATTTGCGTGATTTTCAACAAAATAGTAACAATAGAGGATTTTAAGGGGCTTATTTTTCTGATCGGGCGCTAATAGTCGATTTTTAAGCGTTATGAAGACAAATAAGGCCCCAAAAGGATCTTAATTTTGAACTCGGATCTGAAATTGGAGAAATAAGGCCCAAATAGTCCATTATTATACCGGGTTAGTAACTCAACTAATTGATTTCGATACGAGTCGTTAATCATCTCGGATTATCGTTTGCAATTTATGACAATTGCTTTCAAATCACCGAGCAGGTGAGCAAGGAGGGAATCATCGTGGCAAAAATAACGGTACTGGACGAGCATATTGCCAACCAGATAGCGGCGGGTGAAGTGGTGGAGCGGCCCGCTTCCGTGGTCAAGGAGCTTGTGGAAAACGCGGTTGATGCCGGGGCGACGAAAATCGAGGTACTGGTGGAGGAAGGCGGTCTGGAACTGATCCGGGTAACCGACAACGGTTCGGGGATCGAACCCGAAGACTGCGAAACTGCTTTTTACCGCCATGCTACGAGTAAAATCGTATCCGGACGCGATCTGTTTCAGATCCGCAGCCTCGGATTCCGCGGCGAGGCCTTGCCGAGTATTTCGGCCGTCGCCAAGGTCCGGCTGGTTTCGTCCAGCGATGATACCGGACTTGGCCGGGTAGTTGCGATTGAAGGCGGCACTCTGAAAGAGAATGAGGAAACAGCCGCCCCGCAGGGGACGGACATTACGGTAAAAGAATTATTTTACAATACGCCGGCAAGGCTGAAGTATATGAAAACGATCCAGACCGAGCTCGGACATATTTCCGATGTGATGTATCGTCAGGCGCTGGCGCATCCGGAGATCGCCTTTAGCCTGAAGCATAACGGCAATTCGCTGCTGCAAAGCCAGGGCGGCGGTGATCTGCTGCAGGTTATCGCTTCGATTTACGGGATCAATACCTCCAAAGGGATGATTCCAATCTCGGCCGAAAACCTGGATTACAAAATTTCCGGTTACATCGGGCTACCTGAGATGACGCGTTCCAATCGCGGAGGTATGTCAACGATGGTAAACGGCAGATTTATCCGCAATCAGGGCTTGCAGCAGGCGATTCTTCGGGCCTATCATACGCTTTTGCCGATCAATCGCTATCCTTTGGTCGTGTTGTCGCTGGACATGCATCCATCCCTGGTAGATGTCAATGTGCATCCGGCGAAGCTGGAGGTGCGGTTCAGCAAGGAAACCGAGTTGAACGCCTTCGTGGAGGCCAGCTTAAGATCGGTACTGTCCGAGCAGGTGCTCATTCCGCAGGTCGTCAAGCAGCAGCTTGGGAAGTCGGGTTCCGGATCCTTGATCCAGGAACAGTTTCACTTCCCGGCCGCCCGGCTTGAGGCTGCGCCTGCGAGCGCGGCGCCAGGCACGAACGCGTCCGGCCCGGCTGCACCGGCCAGCGCGAGCGGCGGGCGCCCGGGAGCCGCTCCGGCGGCTGCCCCAGGCAGCGCTGCTAGCGCGCCTTCCGGCGCAGCCCCCGGCAGCGCCAGCGCCTACGGCGGCGCACCGGCGGCGCGCACCGGCCCCAACGGCAGCGGCTTCGCGCTGCGCGAGCAGGCCGCGCCAGGCGCTGCCTACGGCGCCGGCCCGGCCGCGGGCGCCTATGCGCCTTCGGCTCAGCCGCCGCGCCAATCGCAGGCGACGGGCCAGCCCGGCCGTGCGCCGCAAGGCGGCTACGCCGCTTCGCCGCAGCCCGTACCTCCGGCAGCGCAGGAGGCGCTCTATGGCGCGCCCGGTACGGCGCCGGAGCTGCCGGCCTTTCCTGAGCTGTCCTTGATCGGACAGCACCATGGCACCTACTTGATCGCCCAAAATGAGAACGGGCTGTATCTGATCGATCAACACGCCGCCCATGAGCGGGTGAATTATGAATACTATTACGAGAAATTCGGTAATCCGGCGGATGCTTCCCAGGAACTGCTGCTGCCGATCACACTGGAATTTACGCCGGGCGAGAGCGAGAAGCTCAAAGAGCGGCTGTCCTGGTTTGAACGGGCGGGGGTCATTCTGGAGCATTTCGGAGGCGGAACCTTCCGCGTCGTGTCCTGCCCTTATTGGTTTCCGCAAGGAGACGAAGCGGCCGTTATCCAGGAGATGGCCGAATGGGTGCTTAGCGAGCGGGCGATCGATTTGGCCAAACTGCGCGAGAAATCGTCGATCCTCGTCTCCTGCAAAGCTTCGATTAAAGCAAACCAAAAGCTGACCAAGGAAGAAGCGGACACCCTGCTTCAGCGACTAGGGGCATGCAAGCAGCCCTATACCTGTCCGCACGGCCGGCCGATCGTCATTTCTTTTTCCAATTACGATTTGGAGAAACTGTTTAAACGGGTTATGTGAACGGAGGAAATTGCTAGTGATTATTACAACGGGGGACCACGCCGTTCAGGAAGCTGTACGAAGAGCGTCGGCCCTCTCTAAAGAGTCGGGGATACAATACGTCCCAAGAAACCGCACATCGCTTCCCAAGCTGTCGGCGCAACATGGAGACACGGACATTCTGGTCATTCTGGAAGGCGGAGCAAGGCTCTACCGACCGGATGGAGAAGCGATGCTGTTTCATCCAAGCATGGCGTTTGTCCGGGCCAAGCGGCTGATTAAAAAAGGCGAGAGCGATCCGATGCTTGAAGCCGCCCGGGTTCAGCCGGGCGATTCCATCATCGACTGCACGGCGGGTCTCGGGTCGGATGCCGCGGTATTCGCTTTAGGCGCAGGCCCGGAGGGCCGCGTTCTGGCCCTTGAAGATTCGCTTTCACTATGGAGTTTGATGCGGGAAGGTTTTGCTTACTATGTATCTGGGGTAAAAGAGTTTGACGAGGCTTTGCGCCGGATCACCGTGAAGCGTGCGGAGCATCTGGAGTTGCTGCGCGGACTGCCTGACAAGAGTGCGGATGTCGTTTATTTCGACCCGATGTTCCGCGATCCGATTCAGGAGTCGTCCGCCATCTCTCCGCTTCGTTCCTATGCGAACAACAATCAGCTTGACCCCGAAGCGATTGCGGAAGCTTGCCGGGTAGCGCGAAAGACGGTGGTGCTGAAAGAAAAAAAAGGGAGCGGAGAATTCGAACGGCTCGGATTTACGACGCAGTCCCGTTCCCATACCAAAATTGTGTACGGAGTGATTTCGCTTGACCAATAATGCAAAACCGAAACTGCTGGTGCTCCTCGGCCCAACCGCCGTCGGCAAAACCAGTCTGAGCATCGAGATCGCCAAGAAGTTTTCCTGCGAAATCATTTCCGGAGATTCCATGCAGGTATACCGGGGGATGGATATCGGAACCGCCAAAATCACGCCGGAGGAGATGGACGGGGTTCCGCATCATTTGATAGATGTTTTGGAGCCGGATGAGCCGTTTTCCGTGGCCCGTTTTCAGGAATGGTGCCGTGAGCTTATCCCCGAAATTCACGGGAAAGGCAAACTGCCTTTTATTGTGGGCGGAACGGGGCTTTATATTGAATCCGTGTGTTATGAATTCCAATTTACCGAAGCGGGCGCGGATGAAGAATTTCGGGCCGAGCAGCAGCGGATTGCCGATCAAGAGGGAGCTGAGGTACTGCATGCCAAACTGGCCGAAATTGATCCTAAGTCAGCGAATCGGCTGCATCCCAACGATGTCCGCAGAGTGATCCGTGCGCTGGAAGTATTTCACTTGACCGGGGAAACATTATCTTCCAGTCTGGAGCGGCAAAACAAGCAGTCGCCGTACGATCTTTGCTTCATCGGTTTGACAATGGACCGTCAAATGCTTTATAACCGTATTGAACAGCGTATCGACGGAATGATTGCCGCCGGTCTGATCGGTGAGGTTCAGCGATTGCTGGACCGCGGCTTCTCCAGGGATCTCGTGTCCATGCAGGGACTCGGGTACAAAGAGATCGCGGAGCATCTGGTAGATGGCTTACCGCTGGAGCTCGCGGTGGAGAAGCTGAAGCGAGATACCCGAAGATTCGCCAAACGGCAGCTTTCCTGGTTCCGCCACATGAACGACATTTCCTGGGTCGATGTGGGCGACGGCAGAAATTTCTCCGCGAATTTCGAAGCCGTACGTGCTATAATAGCAGGAAAGTTTCCAACTGATCTTGAATATAATTCTAAACACTAATTGATTCCTATTGGGGGTACGGCAAATGAACAAGTCCATTAACATCCAAGATACATTCCTGAATCAAATGCGCAAAGAGAGCATCCCTGTTACCGTATTTTTGACGAACGGTTTTCAGATCAGAGGAACGATTAAAGCTTTTGACAACTACATTATCGTAATCGACAGCGACGGACGCCAGCAAATGGTGTACAAGCACGCCATCTCCACATTCCAGCCGCAGCGCAATGTTTCGCTGATGCAGGAGTCCCAGAACGAAGGTTAATCCGAATATTGAAACTTTTTTAAAATCAGTACGTTTAATGGTATAGGAAAAGGAGCGGAGCAACCTGATAAGAGGTTGTTCTTTTCTTTCCGGGCTAAATTGGGTATTGGACCAGTAGAATCCACACACAAACATGATGAAACTGGTATGAAGGGAGTCAGAAGAATCTATGCCTACCAAAAGACCATCCAGACTGGAAAGGAACAGTAAGCCGACTCGCAAACCGAATGCGCCGAAAGGACCTAAAAAGAAAAGGCTGACGGCAAAACGGGTACTGTGGACTTCATTTTTCACAATTGCATTTGCTATATTTTGCGGGATTGCGGGATACATGTACATCACCGTAAGCGGCGAAAAAATATTGAACGAGAACAGGGACAAGCTGTTCATTTATGAAACGTCCAAGGTCTATGACCGGACCGGCAAGCTGATGGGCGAATTGTCCGTGGACCGGAGCGAACCGGTGGAAGAGGACCAGATTCCGAAACTGGTCAAGGAAGCTTTTATCGCGACCGAGGACCGGAGATTCAACGAGCATAACGGGGTCGACCTGTGGTCGATCGGCCGGGCGGCGGTGAAGGATATCATGGCGCGTTCCCTGGTGGAGGGCGGCAGTACGATCACCCAGCAGCTGGCCAAGAACATGTTCCTCGATTTTGACAAGACGTTCTTCCGTAAAGCGACCGAAATGTCGATCGCGATGGCGCTGGAGCGCCACAACACGAAGGATGAGATTATTACGCTATACCTGAACCGGATCTTCTTCGGTCAAAAGGCGTACGGCATTAAAGCGGCATCCCAGCGTTATTTCGGAAAGAGCGATCTGAACGAGTTGGATCTGTGGGAAGTCGCAACCTTGGCGGCAATTCCGAAAGGGCCGTCCAAGTACAATCCGGTCGCGAATCCGGATCTGTCGAAGCAGCGGCGTTCCGTCGTGTTAGACCTGATGTTCCAAGAGGGGTACATTACCGCTGAGGAACGGGATGAAGCGAAGGCGGTGGATTACGATTATGTGCCACCGACCAAGAATGACAGCTACCAGGCGTTCAAGGATTATGTAATCAAAGAAGCCGAGGAGAAGTTTGGGCTTTCGGAAGACCAACTGAACCGCGGCGGCTACAAAATTTATACGACGATGGATGCTCAGGCACAAAAAGCGGTAGAAAAGGCGTTCGCCAACGACGACTTTTTCGAGAAGAGCAAGGATGACCAGCAGGTTCAGGCTTCAATCGTCATTCAGAACCATGAAAATGGCAGTCTGGTAGCTTTGCTTGGCGGGCGTGATTACGAACGCAAAGGTTTCAGCCGACTGAACAGCCGCCGGCAGCCGGGTTCGGCTTTCAAGCCGATCGTATCCTATGCACCGGCACTTGATACCGACAAGTTTGATATCAATTCTCCGTTAAGCAATGAGAAGCAGTGCTTCGGGGATTACTGTCCGCGTAACTTGCACGGCTACTCTAAAACCATCGACATGACCACGGCGCTAACAAAATCGGAGAATATTCCTGCCGTTTGGTTGCTAAATGAGGTTGGCGTTGGAACCGGTGTGAAATATGCGCAGAACATGGGCATAAAGATGGACAAAGACGACCGGAACCTGGCGATCGCGCTGGGGGGCTTGACCCACGGCACGAATACTCTGGAAATGGCAGGGGCGTTTAGCGTCTTCGCCAATGGCGGTGAATACAACCAGCCATACACTATTAAGATGATTAAGGATCATGACGGCGTAGAGAAATACAAGTACAATGCGCCGAAGCCAAAACGGGTGCTCAGCGAGCAAACCGCGTACTACATGACTCAAATGATGCAAAATGTCGTCAATGACGGGACGGGGAAACGCGCGAAGCTGAATCGTCCGGTTGCGGGCAAGACAGGAACTACGCAGCATGGTATTAAAGGGTTGAACAGCAGCAAGAACCGGGATGTCTGGTTCGTAGGTTACACCCCGGAATGGACGGCATCCATCTGGATGGGCTACGATAAACCGGATAAGAACCATCTGCTGAACGGCAGCAGCGGTCAGGCCGCGGCCCTATTCTCAGCCGTCATGACCGAAGCGCTTCAAGGCGTACCGGTCAAAGACTTCCCGGTTCCGGGTAATTTACAGGCTCCGGAACCTCCTGAACAAGAAGTGGCGGAAACTCCGACCGGGCTCTCTGCCTCTTATAATCAGGACTCGGGAGTCGTTACTCTGAACTGGACGGGTGTAACTACCGAAGGGGCAATTTACAAGGTTTACCGGAAGGAAGCCTCCGAGGCGGACTTCTCTCACTATATGGATTCGCCTGCAACAACGGCTGAGGATATCAGCGTAGCTGTCGGAACTGGTTATGAGTACTATGTTACGGCATACGATGCGGTGAATGATGTTGAGAGCGAACCTTCGAACGTTGCTCAGGTGATGCTTGTGGCGGATGAACCGCCGATGGATGAGGTTGATCCGGATGAGAACGGCAATGGCGACTGGATCGGCGATCCGGGCAACGGCAGCGGTAATTCCGGTCAAGAAGGCGGCCAGGGCACAAATCCGCCGGGCAATAACGGAAACGGCGGGCAAGGGAATGGCAACGGCCAAGGAAACGGCCACGGTCAAGGTAACGGTAATGGCCAAGGCAATGGAAATGGTAATGGCTCCGGCAACAGCGGGGGCACCGGAACCGATTCGGGTACCGGAGGAGATACGGGGGGAACCCCGCCTTCCGGAGGTGAATCCGGAGGCGATTCAGAGACCGGGTTACCGGTGGATGACGGAAGCGGAACACCGACCGACGGCACGATTGTCGACCCGACGGGAACCGGCGGCCTGAATTCCGGAGGCTAAACAATAACGTATAAAATCAAGTGGTGTCCTCAAGCAATTGATTGCTTGGGGGCACTTTTTTTGTTTTTTTAACGGATCCGGCTTGGAGCATCAACGTTCCAATTCGATGACATTTGCTGACAAGTTTATATAATATTAAAATTTCGTTTTTGAGACTGACTTTTAAATGTGATAAGCTGAAAGTACATTGTGTTGAAAGGGATCAGTCTTATGAAACGAAAATTCGGAGACCGTGCGAATTGGCGCCGCGTGACGCAGCGTCAGTTCAAATCCAAGTACGTGGATAGCGACATATTTAGAGGTTATGTGACATCGTATAGTATTCAAGCTTTACGAGATCCGCTCTGGAAAACTTATGGAGGGAATACATTCCGTATTGCCGACAAAGGATTTACCTGGTTGCAGTACTATCCAAAAGGAGAGCACTACGTGGTAACCGCCATGTTTGACGACAAGGGAGACATTGTCGAGTGGTATATCGATGTGTGCAAAACCCAGGGAGTGACGGACCAAGGTGTCCCTTGGTTTGATGATTTGTACCTGGACATTGTTGTGCTGAAGAACGGTGAAGTATTCCTGTTGGACGAGGACGAATTGGATGACGCGCTCTCACGCGGTCATATCACCGTCCGGGATTATGACATGGCCACGGAAACGGCGAGGGATGTTATGCGAAGTATCCGGGAGCAGCATTTTCCTTATTTTACGATGTCTCTAGACCATTATCGTAACGGGTTTGTGCTTAAAGATGCTCAGCGTCAGGGAGGGGAGCATGGTACGGAGTAGAAGAAACGGATCTTATGCGGTTGGAACACGGCAGCGAAAGCCACGTCGCCTGTGGATTTGGATATTGGCCTGTATTCTGGCTGCGGGAATAGGTTGGCTGCTTTATGTGCTGGCCCAAATTGGCAGCATCGATAGCAATCCGGCTGCGTCTAGGGAATATGCACAGCCGGCAGATGTCGGGATCGTACTTGGCGCTTCAATGTGGGGAGACCAGCCCAGCCCCGGGCTCCAGGAAAGACTGGAGCTTGCTCTACAGGATTATAAGGAGGGGAAGTTCCGCCTCTTTATTTTGTCAGGTGGATTGGACCGGGCCGATTACCGGTTTACCGAAGCAGAGGGCATGGCCAATTATCTGGAATCCAAGGGTGTGCCGCGTTCGGCCATGCTGCTGGAGAACAACGCTACAAGTACCTATGAGAATTTAAAATTCAGTCAGGAGATCATGAAAGAAAAGGGACTGAAATCGGTCATTATCATTACCCATACTTATCATGGCAATCGGGCATATGAAATCGCCAAAGCTTTGGGCTACGACAACCCGGGACTGTCAGTGACGAAGACTCGGGTCATAAAGCCGATGCAAGCCACGGTTCGCGAAGTTCTGGCCTATACCAAATGGAAACTCGACCATATCGCCATCGCTTTTGGCTGGAAATGAGAAAACTTCTAATAACGGAGCGGGAGAGAGAATACATTTTAAAAGAAGTTTAAGCCCTCCCGGCAACATACAGGTTCAAAAGTCGTTTCTTTGAAACTTCACAGCACTTTTGAACAACTCCATAAAGAGGTGATTCATAGATGTCAGGGCCTGTCATGGCTAGAAGCGGATCTTCCGAGGAGAGACCTTCCAGACAGATCAATGTCATTCTCCGCAACACCGAGCCACCGGTCGTTTCGCAAAGCGTTCCGGATGTCGAATCTACGGCAGGAGCCAAGAGCATCCCTCAGCAAGGCTTGTTCGCGGATTTGCAAAAGGAAATGGACGGTCTGGTCGGGCTCGATCATATCAAAGAGCTGATGTTTGAGATTTTTGCCCTGCTGCAAATAGCGGCGATGCGTTCCGAGGCTGGACTGTTGTCCGGAACCCAAGTCTATCATATGGTGTTCAAAGGAAATCCGGGAACCGGCAAGACTACCGTTGCCCGAATTGTCGCCAAGATGTTTCAGAGAATGGGTGTATTAAGCAAAGGACATTTGATTGAAGTGGAACGGGCCGACTTGGTCGGAGAGTACATCGGTCATACCGCGCAGAAGACACGTGACCTGGTTAAGAAGGCGCTCGGCGGCATTCTTTTCATAGATGAGGCATACAGTCTGGCGCGGGGCGGAGAAAAGGACTTCGGCAAGGAAGCGATCGATACGCTGGTGAAGGCGATGGAAGATCAGAAGAATCAGTTCATTCTAATTTTAGCGGGCTATTCCGATGAGATGGAATATTTTCTTGCTACCAATCCGGGATTGCCTTCACGGTTTCCGATTCAGATGGATTTTCCGGACTATAGCATCGACCAGCTCATTCAGATTGCTGAAGGAATGGTGAAGGAACGCGATTATATTCTGATGCCACAGGCGATACTCAAATTAAAGCAGCATTTGCTGCGGGAAAAATGTGAAAGTGAGCATCTGTTCAGCAACGCGAGGCATGTACGCAATATTATTGAACGTTCGGTCCGCCAGCAGGCGGTCCGCCTGTTGAATCAATATAGCGGGGGATCGCCGGGGAAGCTGGAACTGATGACCATCCGAACCGAGGATTTGAAGCTGGATAAGAAATAAGGAGTCGTGAACCATTGTCAAAATCGCCGTACGAAACCAAGACGATATTACCCGACAAGGCAGTACTGGTTAGTCTGATTACTACGGAAGTCAAGCAAAGCGGGCTTCATCCCGAATACTCGTTGGACGAATTGGTGCAGCTTGCGGAAACCGCTGGCGTGGAGGTAGCGGACCGGATGACGCAGAATCGGGAAAACCGGGATCCGCGTTATTTGATCGGTAAAGGAAAAGTGTTTGAGCTAAAGGAACTCATGGAGCAGCATGGAGCCAATACGGCTATTTTTGATCAGGAATTGTCGGGGGCGCAGGTACGAAATCTCGAAGAGATGCTGGATGCGAAAATCATTGACCGCACCCAGCTCATCCTCGATATTTTTGCCCAGCGGGCCAAAACGCGGGAAGGGATTATTCAGGTGGAGCTGGCACAGCTCTCCTATTTGCTGCCGCGTTTGGCCGGACATGGCAAAAACCTGTCCCGGCTCGGAGGCGGTATCGGGACGCGGGGGCCGGGCGAGAGCAAGCTGGAAACCGACCGCCGCCATATCCGTCGCCGGATCGGCGAATTGAAGCGCCAGCTTGAAGAGGTAACCCGGCACCGCAAGCTGCACCGTTCGCGCCGCCAGGAAACCGGCGTGGTGCAGCTCGCGCTCGTGGGCTACACGAACGCCGGGAAATCCACGCTGTTGAAGGCCCTCACCGCGGCCGACGTGCTGGTGGAGAACCGGCTATTTGCTACGCTGGACCCGACTACCCGGATCATGGAGCTGCCTGGCGGCAAAGAGGTTGTATTGACCGATACGGTCGGTTTTATCCAAAACCTGCCCCATGATCTGGTCGCCTCCTTCCGTGCAACGCTTGAAGAGGCGAATGAAGCGGATCTGATTCTTCATGTGGTGGATGCTTCTTCACCTATGCGCAAGGAGCAGATGGAGGTTGTAGAACGAATTCTGGATGACCTGGGAGCCGGGGGAAAGCCACAGCTCGTGTTGTACAACAAAATCGATTTATGCGATCCGGAACAGCTCGAGATGCTGCCTTCCACAAAAGGCTCGATGAAGATCAGCGCGTTCGATGAAGACGATTTGGAGCGCATCCGGCAGGCGGTTCAGCAGGAGTTGTCGGGTGGGATGCGAACGTTCCGGATTCCGGCCGATCGCGGCGATTTGACGCCTTTCCTATACCGGATCGGCGACGTTGTAGGGCAGCAGTACGATGAGGACAATATTATTTATTCGGTGGACGTGAATCAGGGGGATTTTGAAAAGTATGGATACATGCTGGCTCCCTTCTCGATTCCGGGTCACGAGAACCCGTTGAATCCATAAGGGACGAAGCGATTTATAAGCTGGATAGACACTCTAAAAGATGAACTATAAGAGTCACTAGATAAACGCAGAATTGAGTTGCTGCAGGGGAGAGGTAAGGACAAAATGGCGGTTTTTTCAGAAGAAATTGTTGAGTGGATGGAGCAAGCGGAGCAGCAGGTTGGAGATCAGTTTCGTGCAATTGACCGGATTGTCGATCGTAACCAATGGAAAGTGATCGAAGCGTTTCAGAAGTATCAGGTAAGCGACTTTCATTTTGCAGGATCTACAGGTTATGCATACAATGATCGCGGACGCGAAGTGCTCGACCTTGTGTACGCCGAAGTATTCGGCGCCGAGGCGGCGCTGGTGCGTCCGCATTTTGCGTCGGGTACGCATACGATTGCAACGGCGCTGTTCGGAGTGCTGCGCCCGGGTGACGGATTGCTGTATATTACAGGACGGCCTTACGATACGTTACATAAAGTGATCGGCAAGCCGGGAGACGGTACCGGTTCGTTGCAGGATTTTGGAATACACTATGATGAAGCGGCTTTATTGGGAGACGGCTCGGTAGATTGGGATACGGTAGCTTCCAAAATAACGGAAAAGACCAAGGTGATCGGAATCCAGCGTTCTCGCGGTTATGACTGGAGAGATTCCTTTACGGTAGAACAAATCGGTGAGATGGTCGCCAGGGTGAAGGCGTTGAATCCGGATTGCATCGTGTTCGTCGACAACTGCTACGGAGAATTCACCGAAGAACAAGAACCTACTCAAGTAGGAGTTGATCTCCTTGCAGGTTCACTCATCAAAAATCCCGGCGGCGGACTGGCCGAAACGGGAGGATATATTTGCGGCCGGGCGGAACTGGTCGAACTGGCGTCGTATCGTTTGACGGCTCCTGGAATCGGGGGAGAGGTCGGCGCGATGCTGGGGACGACGCGCGGGATTTATCAAGGGCTGTTCCTGGCTCCGACGACGGTAGGACAAGCGGTCAAAGGAAGCGTCCTGGCGGCGGCTGTGTTTGAGCGCGCCGGGTTTGAGAGCCGCCCGCGCTGGGACGCCAAGCGGACGGACTTGATCCAAGCGATTGCGTTCAGTGGGCCTGAACAGCTTATCGCCTTCGTGCAAGGTATTCAGCGAGCGGCCGCCGTGGACGGCCATGTGGTGCCTGAAGCCTGGGACATGCCTGGGTATGAGCACCCCGTTATTATGGCAGCGGGCACTTTCATCCAAGGCGGAAGCCTGGAGCTGTCGGCGGATGCACCGGTCCGGGAGCCATTTATCGCATACATGCAGGGCGGTTTAACTTACTCCCACGTTAAATTCGGCGTTCTGACAGCCTTGCAGACAATGAAAGATCGTAATCTTCTTTAATTTAACGGCTTTATCTTCTCTTCCTTGTAAGTTATCCTGACATTCTTGTTGACATGTCAGGTTAGTTGACATAGAATAGAAACATGATTATTTAACTGGAAGGTTGAGAGCGATGAGTGACGATATTCGCAGAAATATGGCCTTGTTTCCGATTGGTATCGTAATGAAGCTTACGGATTTAACGGCTAGGCAAATTCGTTATTATGAACAGCATCAACTGATCGTGCCGGCTCGCACTTCGGGCAACCAGCGGTTATTTTCCTTTAATGATGTCGAGCGCTTGCTTGAGATCAAGGGTTTGATCGACAAGGGCGTTAATATTGCCGGGATCAAGCAGGTCATGGACCCGATGGCAAAGGATTCGCAGGAAGCCACGGTCATGACGAAAGACACCGAAGAGAAACGCAAAGAAATGACGGATTCACAGCTTTACCGCATGCTTAAGCAGCAGCTGGTTACCGGGCAAAAGCCGGGTCATGTTTCTCTGATTCAGGGAGAATTGTCCCGCTTTTTCAAAATATAAACGTTGGGAGAGGTTATATTGAGTTATTCAAAAGAAGACATTTTACGCATTGCCAAAGAAGAAAATGTTCGCTTTATCCGATTGCAGTTTACAGACTTGCTCGGGACGATCAAGAACGTGGAAATTCCCGTCAGTCAATTGGAAAAAGCGCTTGATAACAAAATGATGTTCGACGGTTCCTCGATCGAAGGATACGTTCGTATCGAAGAATCCGACATGTATCTTTTCCCTGACCTGGATACCTGGGTAATCTTCCCTTGGGTTACGGAAGACCGCGTTGCCCGCTTGATTTGCGATATTTATATGCCTGACGGCACACCGTTCGAAGGCGATCCGCGTTATATTTTGAAGAGAGCTTTGAAAGAAGCGGAAGAGCTTGGATTCACATCCATGAATGTAGGTCCCGAACCGGAATTCTTCCTTTTCAAAACCGATGAAAAAGGCAACCCGACCATGGAGTTGAATGACCAGGGCGGTTATTTCGACCTTGCTCCTACGGATCTTGGAGAAAACTGCCGCCGCGAAATCGTTTTGACGCTGGAAGAGATGGGATTTGCCATTGAAGCCTCCCACCATGAAGTAGCGCCTGGTCAGCATGAAATTGATTTTAAGTATGCAAATGCAATTAAAGCAGCCGACCAAATTCAAACTTTTAAACTTGTCGTTAAAACGATTGCCCGTCAGCATGGTTTGCATGCGACATTCATGCCTAAACCGTTGTATGGCGTCAGCGGTTCGGGAATGCACTGTAACCAATCTCTGTTCAGAGACAAGACTAACGCCTTCGTGGATGAGAGTGATCCGCTTGGTTTGAGCAAAGAAGCTCGCCATTACATGGCAGGGATTCTGAAGCACGCAAGAGCTTTCACTGCGGTAACAAACCCGACTGTAAATTCTTACAAACGTCTGGTTCCAGGTTACGAAGCTCCTTGTTACGTCGCTTGGTCTTCCAGTAACCGCAGTCCGATGATTCGTATTCCAGCTTCCCGCGGACTCAGCACACGTATCGAAGCCCGGAATCCGGACCCTGCAGCCAATCCTTATCTTGCCTTGGCTGTTATGCTTAAAGCAGGCCTCGACGGCATTAAGAACGAATTGCCGCTCGCAAAACCGATTGACCGCAATATCTACGTGATGTCCGATGAGGAACGCGTGGAAGAAGGCATCCCAAGTTTGCCTGCCAACCTGAAGGAAGCTCTCGATGAGCTGATCCGCAACGAAGTCATTTGCGAAGCTCTAGGTGATCATGCTTTGACTCACTTCTTCGAATTGAAAGAAATCGAGTGGGACATGTTCCGCACGCAAGTTCACCAATGGGAACGCGACCAATATATGACGCTGTATTAATAGAGGAATCCCTTGCGCCGTAAGGCGTGGGGGGTTTCTTTGTTTGGGGGCGTTTTAAAAGGATGGGGTGATGATTAGTGATTGCCCCCATAATGCCCCTCTATTTCAGAAGAAGGACTTAAAATGTTTTTTGTATACTCCTCAAATCTCTCGATGTTCCGTTCCTCAATTTTTATAGAGATGTGAGAGTAAACGTCCGAGGTGATTTGGATGCTACCATGACCTAGCTGCTCCTGAACATATCTCATGTCAGCTCCAGCTTCGAGTAACAGGACAGCGCAGGTATGGCGGAGAGAGTGGATAGGAAGCTTTGGCAGACTTGCTCGTTTACAAATACGTTCAAAGGCATTAAACAGGCTGGACTTTGGCATGAAGTTTCCGTCTTCGCGGCAAAGGACCAAGTTCAGGTCGTGCCGATAAAGATCGGGAAGGTTGAGCTTGTTCTGGTTCTGCCAATTTGCATGAAACTTCAAATCATTTATCAGCGACTGGCTAATTCGAATTGTACGGGTAGACCGGTATGTCTTCGTATTTCCGAATAGCTCGGAATTGTCTTTGGCTGTGAAGTCGAGAGTCTCGCCAATTCGGATCGTCCGCTTTTTTAAGTCAATGTCGGTCCATCTTAGCGCTGCTGCTTCGCCTTTTCTAATTCCCGTTTCGATCATAACTATAAAAAACATCCAATAGATATAGCCATACTTGTGTGAAGCTTGCAAGAAAGCAGGAATGGCACTATACGCAATAAATTTGATTTCGTTCCGGCTATCCTCGCCTTTGATTTCTACACCAATACAAGGATTATTCTGTATCTTCAGAAGTGTGACAGCTTTTTTCATGGCGTTCGTCATCGTGGTATGGATGATCTCAACGGTTCGCTTACTCAACGCGCCTGATAGGTGGTTCAGAAACTTCTGGTACATCTCCGGGTTTAACTCGCTGAGCATTAGATTCCTAAAATATGACTTAATGTGGTTGTTGACGTTGTTTTCGTGCAGTATAATTGTGTTTTTTGAACGGTGCCGCGCTTATACTCATTCAGCCAAACGTCCAGATAGTCAGCCAGGCGCTGATCTTCGCTTAGACCATACCTTGCTAAGCTTTCGCAAAAATTCCGCAGCAGCCATCTCCGCCTCTGGCTTTGTCCGAAAACCACGTTCAGACTTCTCTCTAGGCTTTTTTGTAAAATGGTCTTTGTACTTAAGACGGTATTTCCATCCGGTAGAGTGTTTTTTGTAATTAGCCATAATTCCCTCCTTAGTAAGAACATACGTTCTGTTACTTGGGTATGTGAAAACGCCTTGCGGCGGTGAAAGCGCAAGTAAAAGTTAGTAAAGATGGTGTAGTTCTTTTGGGATACCACAACGCATCTGCAATCCTAATATGTAAGAGAAAAAGTCAGAAACGTAAAGTTAGAACTTTACGTTTCTCTCCGCTTTGGGACCATCCAAGTCTACCGCTCTTTTCCTATTAATTATTCACAAGACTTTCACAGCTTTTATCTTTACAATAATATGGTTGTAGTGTTATTTTTTAATAGAAATTATACTAAAATATGGAGGGGATGTTTTTATGAGGAAGCACAAGTTATTTATTTCACTAAGTTTGGCGCTTATTTTTATGATGAGCACAGTAATGGGGGCGTCAGCTGAAAGTATTGATACCTCAGCAAAAGTAATTGGTAATAATGAGAATAACATCACTTATTCTGGAATAATTGAACTAGAAAGAAGCGACTTTGATAAGATATTTGAAAGTGATGGACCTGTATATTTAGGGGATGGGTTATGGGCTGAAGAATTAACATATGAGGAAATGGCTCAACAAATAGCTAAAAATAGAAACGTATCTGAAAAATATGTTAGGAGCTTATTAAGCGAAAGATCTTCTGAGCCAAATTACTATTATACACACTTCTATCAACAGTTTGAGGTTGGTGATACTGGTTGGTTCCCGCAAATAGACTTTTATATTAAATGTGAAGGAATATATAGGGACTTCATCAAAGTTGAAGATCTTAATCTCATTAGATCATATAATTATATATCCAAACAATTTACCGGAAAGTTGCAGGCAAAGGTCGAAGATGTCAAAAGTATTTATTGGGTCATAAATGGTGATTTTTATAATAATGGCACTACAAAACAATCATTTAGTGGAGGAGTTTCAGCAAGTGATTATGCCACGTTGAGTTTCTCTATTGAAAGTCAAAACAACCATTTTGGATATGTATATAAAACTGGTAATTTAAGAAATAGATAAAATGAAATAATCAACTATAGGATGGTAGTCGTGAAAAATAAATTACTAACATGTATCGTAGGAATTTTAACAGGTTTTTTTGTTCTGTTCATTCCTAATTATGTCGCCGAAACCATGTATGATTCTCCTTATGAAGGCGCTTTTTATATAACGTATTTTATTATAAAATGCTTATTTTTATTGTTAGGAGTATCGATAATATCATATGGTATCTGTTTCATTATAAATAAACGTGATTAGAGATAATCGCTGCTGGCTAAGGAGAAAAGTATAAATTAAAAAAGCCCACGGAACCTATAGTTTCGTGGGCTTAAATCCGTAGTTTAACCGTTGTATAAATATTTTACAATTTAATCAAGCCAACCATAGGTATTATGTAACTTTTGAAAATGATGTGGTGGCGGTCACTAAGGCCAAGGGAGCCGAGAAGGCCGAAAAATGTGCAATATTCCCTTGCCCATATCAAATTAAAAGAGGTAATTCACAACCTTCCTCCATAGCCGTCCCTTATGGGAAGGCATTTTTAATGATGTATAGCCGAAAGTCATAACATATATTACTTTCATTTAACCGAATACTCCACATCTAGTTGTACGCGAAGTTGACATTCAAGCGTACCGCTCATACCCTCCCCCTGGGCAACCGTGATCCCAGCGGCTCAAGGTGTGGATCGGGAAGGCTGCCGCTGCCTTAGTAAATGGGTGTACATAAAATAAGGAGTTGATTGGATGGATTTGAGGAGGATTTACAAAGGATTCTTCGTATTTGGCTGCATTCATTCGGCATCAGCGCTAATCCTGGCGCTATGTAATTACTATCTTCCAGCGGCTATATTGGTGGTAACTGGCGCGTGTTTAGTATGGTCGGCAGTGTCGTACAGAAAATGTTACATTGAGTCACTAAAACTGTCTCGATAGGAGCTGGTGCTTATGGGGTTGGAACACGAGTTGCTTAATCAAATGCCTTGGTATCATAAACTCTGGTTTATTCCTGTTGATGTTGTCATTGTTTACTGTGTAATTGAAGTGTGGAATTATTCGAAATCTATACTTGGTCGCTAATAGGCGGATATTTTGCAGGGAAATACCACTTGATGTCGAATAGTGATGTCGGGAGGATGAATATATGAGACTTACGCAAGTAGATTTGTGGAATACATTGCAAGGAGACAAAATTCTTGGTTTGTTTGGTGTTTTATTAATCTGGGCATTGTTATGTGCTGGTGTAGCTAAACAACTTTCTCTTAGCAAAAAATCGGCCGGCTTTGTTGCTTCGGCAGGATGTTTGCTAATCTTTTATTTCTGGATGAAATATATAATTAAATTTTGAAAGTGAAAATAGTTACCTGGACTAAAGTGGGACTGACCCCCTTTGGGCTTCAAGGGTTTTTTTATGCCATATCATTACATGACGACTGATATTGTTTATCTTGCTATTGGTTTTCCGTCATTTTTTTGAAAATTGGATAATTGTGAATTGCAATTCCGTTGAAGCCGATGTGTTCCAGATAATAATCGATGATCGTATTTAATTGCTGGTTCATATAATGTATACCTTTATCATAGTACGTAATTTCATTAGGGATACTGCCGCCGTTGGGTGGGCTGGTCTCTGCACCGATATAGATGCTCTTGCCTATGCTTGCGGCGTAATCGGCTTCCGCCTGGGCAGCACGAATCTGTCTTTCGCCCGTGTCACGATATGCCATGACAGTTGCGGTATCTACGATGTCTAATACGAAATAACTCAGCGGCTTTCGTTGTCCGCCGGTCTCCACAATAACCGGGTTTTCCCCATTTGCATACCAGCTCGGAATGGCTGCATTAAACTCCAGTGGATCCTTGCTTTCGGCAATTTCCTTCGCGATCCGTTTCAATAGCTGCAGATATTGATAGCTTACCGAGCCTCTCTTGGTCTTGAATTCAGGCAGGGTGTGCGGCTCAACATCATATTGGATTCCGTCAAATGTGTTATTAGGATGAGATGCATTGAAGGAAAGAACTTGACGAACTTCTTCCAATGCTTCGCGATGTTTGCCTTCCAGCGCCCAATTCGCTCTTCCTACTACAGCAAACACCCTAATTCCTTCTGCATGCGCCCTTTGGATTAGTTCATCATACGTTGCCGGTTGATCCGGCAGCGTTTTTCTCGTCCCAATAAACAACAAGTTAATCTCATGTTCATTCAAAAAATTGAGCAATTGGCTGATCTTATCCGAATCGGATGCCGCTTCATAAAAGTCCCAGGCCCATAAAGCTTTAGAATGGCCATTGTCCGCTCTAGCCAGCGAAGGGAACAGGTTCATTACCATAAGACAGAACGCTAAAAAAAGGATGGGTGTCTTGTTTCTCATCAGTTGTTCTACTCCATTTCTTTTATAAAAATATGTTACTCCTATACACAAAGACCACATTATCACAAAAATGCAGTCAGACGAATGATCTGTTGGGACTAAATAAGGTTGATGGACTTAAGTAGCAAGCATGAAGGGGAAGCAGAGTGATCCTGTGGGAATTGAAACCTGTACTGTGAAATTTAAAGCAACCAGGTCCTATATAACGGGCCTTCTCAATTCGGAGGATTTAGCAGCTGTTCGTCTAATATACATATTTGTAGATTATTATGAAATCGTAGATTAAGGCATGTGAGGGGAATTGGTGAATTCGGGGAAGGGACGTTAGCCGAAACTTCCTAGGTCAAGAACATATAGATAAACCCTCAAAGCCAGAAGCATCTAAGGTCGAGATCAGATAAGGGCATATGAAGGTACGAAGTTGATAAGCCAGGTTGTAGATTCAGCGGGATCATCCTACTACGTCGGACGTAGAGAATCAAAAACGTTAGCCGAAAGAAGTTCTTAGTTTAGGAGGAGTCTATATGATATTAGAAAAAGTTATAAATAGAATTGTAATACAAAGTGAATATAAGGATTTTGTTGATAAGTATATAGATAGTATACTTACCGAATTTAAAGGTAAGATTCATAGCATTTATATGTGTGGCTCGATTCCAAAGGGAACTGCTAAGCCTTTTAAGTCAGATGCAGACTTTACTATTGTATGTGTAAATCCCAAAGATATTGATTACGAAAGATTGTCAAATATTAAAGACAGGCTTTTGGAAGAATATCCAGTAGTAACTAAGATTGATACGATAATTTGCTCGATTGACGACGTATTAAGTAAACCGAATGAGTGGGGTTTTTGGGTTAAGATAATTTGTGTTTGCATATATGGTCATGACGTTGGTGAAAAAGTACCACCGATAATTATTTCTCCAGAGTTCATTTTAGACTTAAATACAGAGACCAAGGAGGAAGTAGATCGTATACATAGTTTACTTTCTAATGCTAGTGATAACACAATGAAAACTAGATATATTAAAGGTTATTCTAAGAGATTAATTCGTGCATTATACTCTTTGGTTTTAGAAGATACAGGTGTATGGCAAGATGACATTTTTAAGATGAAGAATGCCATATTAAACTATTGCGAGATTAACCCCGCTTTAGTTGATTATCTGTATGCTTGTTACTTGGATAGTAATGTACTTGTTGAAGAGTTTCTGGGAATTGCAGATGAAGTATATAGCTATTTTGAGAACGCCTTAAATACAATGGCTGCTTCCAGAACTTCCTTCGGCTAACACCACGTTGACTCTCGGGGACACTCTGAGAAGCGAGTGACCCTATCCAGTCCCCCAAGCCTGTCGGGACGTCACTGCATTAAAGCTTCGGCAAGCACTACAACTATAAGCAGCGGCTCTAAAGGGCCATGACGCAAAACGTTAGCCGAAATTCCTAAGTTCAGAACATATGGGTAAAAATTCAAAGCCAGAAGCTTCTAAGGTCAAGATCGGATAAGGGATAAGGAGATCAAGACATATTCGTTGGGTAACTCGAAAGAAGAGGAAGCATCGGCTAACACCACATTCACGCATCGGGGCTAACGCCCCTTGGTCCCAGAAGTGAGGAGCAAGGAAGCGATGGCCGGGACACATCCGCACCGACTAACCGCATTGCGGTCGGCAGCAAGCTGCCTTAAGTCGGTGAGACGTCGTGAATGCAACAACGTTATATGACATGGGCTAAACACGATAAAAATAGAAACAGAAATAATTGAAAAATCTAAACATGAAAGGGATAAAATACATGCCCAAATTAGTTTGTGCTTGTGGAAATTATATACATAATTTAAGTGCCATTCCTGATGATGGTTTTATTATTGTTCATGATAGAGAATATGAAGATTTAATAGAAACGGAGAATCTAAGAACAAATTTAAGTGCCGAAAACCCAGAAGAAGGAACCAAAGAATGGGAGAAAATAATAGGTGCAGATGCAAAAATTATGAATATTACAGAAAGAGTCTATGAATGCCCAGTATGCAATAAATTAATGTGGTTAAGGAATGATGGAAAAACATATATTTATGAATTGAAAGAACTTCTTGTATAAATACAACAAAGACTTATTAAAGATGAATAGATACGTAATACATTGTAAGTAGCGCTTTGTAGAGCCCACGTCATATAACACCGAATTCTCCCTGTGGGACTATCGCCCCTTGGTTGTCAGATGCATCATCATGGAAGAAGCTCAGACAACAAACGACCCAGCATAAGATAGGAGCTATCTAAGGCTGGGTCGTTTCGTGAATACTAGAACGTTAGCTGAAATCATGTTAAATCGATAGATTTACTTTAGAAAGTGGTGGACAGGGATGATTCAAATAAAGAAATGCACTCTTGATGATTATGATATCGTTGAAAATTTATTTAAGAGACTGATTAATGAAATTATTATTAAGACAACAGGAGATCCGAGTCTGTTTAGTTTGTCTGATACAAGAGAGGCATTTAATCAAGGCTTGGAACAAGGAATTTACTCGGTGTTTATGGCGATAACTGGTGGTCAAACAGTAGGTTTTATTTCAATGTGCGAAAGTTTTTCGCTATACACTGACGGTAGATTTGGAATTATACAAGAACTATACGTACTTGAAGATTATCGCTCAATGAATGTCGGTGGAGAATTATTAAAGTTTGCAGTAGATTATGGCCAGGAGAAAGAATGGAAACGACTTGAGGTATGCACGCCACCTATACCAGAGTTTGAAAGAACATTAGGGTTCTACAAGAAGAATGGATTTTCAATTACAGGTGGAAAGAAACTAAAGATAATGATAAGCGAGTGAGTTGTTCAGTAAAGAACATGACTTCAGCTAACACCATATTCACGATTTGGACATTGGCCCTCAATCCGGCAGGAATTAGATGAGGATTCGGAGATGGATAGGCAGATTAGAGACTACTTTTTATTTCATGAAAATTAAGCAATATACTATGAAAGTGAGAGATTAGAGAATACCGACTAGGAGGAGGTAATTGTTGATGAAAAGACCTGTACAGGGAGAGTATCCGGATTTTTATGATGCTTATATAAAATTGGTGCCTGAAGGGAATATACAAAATATTCTCGCAGAACAACAGAAGGCTGTAGAAGATTTCATTCCAACGATACAGGATTCCCAGGTGGATTTCCGTTATGCTCCAGGAAAATGGAGCTTGAAGGAAGTGTTTGGGCATATCATCGACACGGAACGGATTATGAGCTACAAGCTTCTCCGAATCGCCAGAGGCGACAAAACACCACTTGCGGATTCGAAGTGAATGCCTATGTAGAGAACGCCTATTATGATCAGCGCAATCTGGCTAACCTGCTCGAAGAATTCGTGTCGGTGAGAAGAGCGACCCTGTCGTTAATAAACGGATTAGCTGAGAAAGCGTCGGAGAGAGTTGGAGTCACTAATGATAAGCTGGTTACAGCTCGTTCGATAGCATTTATAATTGCGGGGCATGAACTGCACCATTTGAATATTATAAAGGAACGTTATTTGGCGTATTGATAGAACTAAGGATTAAATAATTTATAAATTGAGTTATAGAGGACGAGAAAGGACACTGAACTGAAGTCAGTGTCCTTTAGTTGAATGCTTTATTAGAACATTCAGGAAATTATGTAGACGATATGGGCTAAGTAAAATGAGCAAGCGAAGAAGCAATAAGAAAGTAATATTGTGCCTAGCTGAATTGGCGTGTGGTACAATCAGGAAAAGGAACCAATAAATTAGTTGGTGTAATAGGTAGGTGTATCGGAATAGGGTTGTGTAGAAGATAGAGATACGCCTTATATAGAGGCACCGCGATACATCAAACGAGAGGTGAAGCAATTGATCTTATGGATTAACGGGGCATTTGGATCGGGTAAGACTACAATTTCTTTCGAATTGCATAGAAGAATACCGAATTCGTTTGTTTATGATCCCGAAAACGCGGGTTATTTTATAAGAAAAAATGCACCAAAACAAATCCTGAAAGAAGACTTTCAGGATCATGTTATATGGAGGGAGATTAACTACTCACTTCTTAAAACTATAAGTAATGAATTTCCTGGAATAATTATTGTTCCAATGACTATAGTAAATCCTCAATATTTTGATGAGATTATTGTTAAGTTAAGAACGAATGGAATTGAAGTTTACCATTATACATTACTTGCAAGCCGCGAAACATTATTGAAGCGATTGAGAAGTCGTGGAGATAAGAAGAATTCATGGCCTGCAAAACAAATTGACAGATGCATCTCTAACTTATCTCAGGATGTATTTAAAAAACATATTTATACGGATAATCTAAAAGTTGACGAAATAATAAATCAGATTGCAAAGGAATCTAACATTGATTTGCATCCCGATAATAGAAGCTTCATAAAAAAGAACATGGATCAATTAATAACAAAGATAAAACATATAAGATTTTAAAGTAAGACGAAGAAGGCAATAACATCACCTAACAACAATATTCACGCTGTCGGGGCTACCGCCCCTTGGTTGCCGGATGTATAATCATGGAAGAAGCTCAGACAACAAACGCCCCAGCCTAAGATAAGAGAGCTATCTAAGGCTGGGCGTTTTGTAAATACAAGGACGTTTTATGAAACCCCGGAAAAACCTCAAAAGAAAGGACGTTGGAAATTTTGAAATTTACTGGAGTGTGTTTAATTACGGATGATGTAATCAGCCTAATGGATTTTTATAAGAATATATTACAAGTTGAGGCTGTAGGGGATGAAGTTACAGCACGCTTAGGTGTCGAGGGGAGCTATCATATTGATATTTGTTCCAAACAAGGGATGGAGAATTTGGCACCAGGCAGTACAAGTGAAATTGGTCATGGTGGATGTACTCTTGAATTTGAAGTTGATAATGTTGATGAAGAATATGAAAGACTTAAGAATCAAAACATCAAATTTATTAAACTCCCCAGTACTTATCCATGGGGAAGGAGATCGTTTTGGATTCAAGATTTGGATGGAAATATAGTAAATATATTTACAAACGTAAATAGGGGCATTGCATAACACCGAATTCACCTCAGTAACACCACGTGAAAAATCTAAACAAACATCGCGAAAGGAAGATAATATGGAATTCTTTAACCAAGAACCGATTGTAAGATCTGAAATGCTTATTAGAAAACCAATCGAAGAAGTATTTGAAGCCTTTATAAACCCAGAGATTACAACGGAATTTTGGTTCACTAAAAGTAGTGATCGGTTAGAAATTGGAAAGCGTATTCTTTGGGAATGGGAGATGTATGGCGTCTCGGATGAAATCTACGTGAAGGATATTGAGAAAGACAAACGTATTCTTGTTGAATCGTCGGATGGAACTAAGATCGAATGGCATTTTACCCCAAGAAGTAATCATGAGACTTTTGTTTCGATTGAAAACTACGGATTCTCAGGAAATACTGAGGAGGTCTTAAACCAATGTATTGACTCAATGGGAGGATATACGATAGTACTGTGTGGACTAAAAGCTTTCTTAGAGCATAAAATCATACTCCTTAACCTAGTCATGGATAAAGCTCCTGATGCCCATGTGAGCAAATAGTATTAAGGATAAGTTCAAAGACTGAGACATTCTATAACAATGACTAAAAAATGATGGAAACTAGGTGTCCCATTGATCCTTGAAACCAAGAGACTTATTTTAAGGGATTTCTATAAAGAGGATTGGATAAAAGTTCATCAATATTGTTCGGATGAAGAAGTCACTAAATATACTTATTGGGGACCCAATTCTGAAGATCAAACAAGGGAATTTATAAATAAGAATATTGGAAGCCAACATATTGTCCCGAGAACGAATTATGAATTGGCAGTAATAGATAAATCTAATAACGAACTAATTGGAAACTGCTGTATTAACGTGGACGGATCTAATGCAGAGATTGGGTATTGTATTTCTAAAAATTATTGGGGTTGTGGTTATGCGACAGAGGTTTCCAAAGCGCTTTTATCATATGGATTTAAAGAATTAGGGATAGAACGTATTTATGCTACATGCAGACCAGAAAATTTGAGATCTGCAAGGGTTATGGAGAAAATCGGAATGAAGAAGGAAGGACATATCAGAGATCATTTCTATACCAGAAATAGATGGTACGACTCCTATTTGTATTCAATAATTAAACTGGATTTCGAAGATTAACAACGATTCACGGATTCTGTGTAAGAATTTTAATACAATTGTTTAGGGGGATTTTCGTGGAGGTCTTTTTCAAAGAATATCAAATAACGGATGACAAAGAGAAAATAAATAGGCAAGTAGTTCTGGACTACTTGGCCCAAAGTTACTGGGCTAACAGAAGAACACCAGAGCGTATATTAAAATCTATTGACAACTCACATTGCTATGGAGTGTACCATAATGAAAAGCAGATAGGATTTGCACGGGTGGTCACAGACGAGGCAACAGTTTATTACTTATGTGATGTATTTGTAATAAAAGAGTATCAGGGGCAAGGCATCGGAAAGAAACTGATTGAAATTATTACTAAGTCAGAAGAATATGAATGGATGACAGGAATACTGGGGACCCTAGATGCCCATGGATTATATGAGCAATATGGTTTTGAGAGAGATTCAGAACGTTTTATGAGAAGGATACCTCAAGGAAGAGAAACATAGTTTGTAGATGTATAAATCATGAAGAAGCTCAGGTAACAAATGACCCAACCTGAGACAAGAACTACCTAAGGTTCGGGTGTTTCGTAAATACATGCATGTTAAGCGAATTAGATTTACTAAAGGAGAATATCAAATGGATCTAAATCAACTTAAAGAGTGGTCCAGGGAAAATAAAATCAAGGAAGAAGTGATTAAATAGTTTTGGGGAGCATTCAACAATTATCAAACAGAGGACCCAATTGAATTAAATGAATACTTTAATGACTTTAAACAAGAATTAATTAGCATTACCTGTAGTAGGCTTTCTATGACTTTAAGAGATTGGGACAATATAGATACATGCTTTATAACATAAACGGGGAGACTTTTGACGATTATTTAGTTTGGGAATAAAAATATTGTATGAAACTCAGTGGAATCAGACAGACAAACCTGAACTGGCAAAGTCCGTAGGACATGTAGCTGATGCCCCTTAAGCTTGTTAGATTTGTGAGTGCAAGAGTGTTAGTGGAAAAATAATATCAAAAACTTAGAGAAGGTATAAAATTAATTATGGGGCAAATTAGTAATAAAGGTTGTTATGCAAATCGTATTTATCCAGAGCCACATGGAACAAGTTTTTTCAGAAAGATTTAATGACTTAAGAACAAGTTGAACAACTATTTGACTTTTGTCAGACTCTCGAAGCTATTATCTACGATGGATTCCCATTATTATATGAAATTAATAATAAGAGTGATTGGTTTGACTGTTCAAGTTTAGAAGATTATAAGGAACACATAAAGGCCTATCGAAATGATATTAAGAAGGGAGGGGCGAAGTAATACTGGGTACGTTATCGGAAACCAAGTCAAAAGAAAGAAAGGACCTTTCATAGTGAATTATCAATACAATTTTCAGTTTGAATCATTGTGCAATTCATTAGAACTTGGCGAATTAATCACTCCACCTAAAGCTATTTCAGGTGGGTTGTTACATAGAATGTTTGCCCTACAAACTGCCAAGGGGAAATATGCTGTCAAAGCCCTTAACCCCCATATAATGGCAAGGCCAACAGCGTTGAATAATTATATTACATCGGAAAGAATCGTTAGCACTGTATCCAATTACATACCCGCTCAACCGGCGAAAATATATAACGGAAGATTTTTGCAGAAGATTGACAATCAATATTATATGATTTTTGACTGGATAGAAGGGAACTGTTTGAAATCTCATGAGATCACAAAGGCTAATTGTAAGAAGATAGGATCAATTCTTGCTGATATTCATAAGATAGATTTTTCTCAGGTCGGCGACAGTAGATTCAATGAACTTTCTAAAGGGATTCAACAAATTGATTGGAACTTCTATTTAAATAAGGGGAAAGAGATTCAATGTGATTGGGTAAGGCTCTTATCCAATAATATTGAACAATTATATTTATGGAATGAAAAGGCCATGAGGTCTTTAGAGAAGTTAGCATCGGAAAGTGTATTTAGCCACAGAGACTTAGAGCCTAAGAATGTCATGTGGAGACATGGAAGTCCTATTTTAATTGATTGGGAGTCAGCCGGAGAAATAAGCCCAAAGCACGATTTGATCGAAACTGCTGTTTACTGGTCTATGAATGAACGGAGTGGAATTGACAAAGATAAATTTCATGCATTTATTAGAGGGTATCAAGAATGTTATGGAAGTGTAGATGCTGATTGGAGAACTGTTCTAGAACTTGGCTATTTAAGTAAATTAGACTGGTTGGAATATAGTCTAAAACGTTCATTGCAGATTGATTGCACAGACGAAACTGAGCAGGAAATGGGAACAAAACATGTAACAGGAACTATAAACGCACTGAACGAATATGAGGATATGGTTTCTGTTTTAGAAACCTGGTTACACAATTTAAACGAAACATAGATTAAATCGAGAAAGGCACTGAAATCCATTAATATTATATTCATGATGTATGCCTGACACTCCTTACCTTCCAACTGATAATTCGAGAAAGTGGAGTCAATCATGAACCCTACGAGGCTAACTACGTAAGCGCAGCTGACTCCTGTCGGGAGCCTTAAGCCTCTCGTGTTCGTGAATACAAAAATGTTTTCGGATACCGCTATATAAACACTTCTAAAACAAATCAACCCTATATTTTTCTAGCGAACATTACCACAAAATTATTGTATTTGTAAATACAATCCGCATCTGAGAACCCAGCGTCAGTTAGCCATTGTAACTGTTGATCAAGTGTAGACATTCTATCAAGTTTTGTTCTCTCAATGGCAGATGAGATCTCGGTTTGGTCAAGTCCAGAATTATGAATGTAATTTAGCCAATCCGCTTTGTATAGGTTATCTAAGTACTCGGTGGTTCCGAGCACTTGATCAACATTTATGAATATGCTGCCTGGGTTCATAATGGAATACAACTTCTGAAATAATTCTTGTTTTTCATTATCGGTCAAGTGGTGTAAAGAGAGTGACGATATTACCAAATCAAATTTTTCACTGTATTCGAATTGCATGTAGTCACTTGCGAAATACTTAATGTTCGAGTGAACACTGAATCTTGTTTTAGCAATTTCAAGCATACCCTCAGATAGATCAATCAGTGTCAGTTTTGACTTGGGGTATTTTTGAAGAATAAAACTGGATAGGAGTCCAGTTCCTGCACCTAAATCCAGGACGGTTGGAGAATCATTCTTTGTAACAGCTAATGCAGTAGCAGTTCCATAGAGATCTTCAAAGCAAGGGATCAGTTTTTTTCTTTGCTCGTCGTACTTAGAGGATATATTATTAAATTGCTGTTTTATGTCGAACTTGTCATTCATCATATAATCAGCCCCTTACTTATTTTAACTTCATGGTATAGTAAAACTAAATCAATAACCAATATTTGTAACCGATTAAACCGATAGGCTGTATCTATAATAGTTAATCGGCCGGCCATAACGTGTAATGGGGAGAAGTCATTTTTTAAGGAGCGGATTTATGTTTATAGATCTTTTAAAAAAACTCAACATCACATTACCTGTTGAATTAGTTGAGGAATTAGAAACTCACAAAAAGAAACAGAAGGATCAAATTTTCTTTTTAAGATTAATGGAAAGTGACGAAATAATTGAAGTAGCTGAGTTTATGTCTGAAATTGAGGTTTATCAAGATATTATTCCTTTATGGACAGATGATAATTCGAACTATATAGGCGTATATATTCAGGGTGCATGCAAATACAGGATATGTTATATCAATCATGAAGAAACGGATTTATCTCCAGGTTTTAGAAGTATAAGTTCATTTATAACTAAACTAGGGCTGCATCCTAATTTTGATTGGGATGAATTGGAGAAGGACTACCCTTCAGAAATTGAAATTAGTAGTACTGAGATGGATGAAGACCTCAGTTGTATTGATGAGTTAAACAATTTGATAAGTTCTAACCAACTCGAAAATGATGATATTCGTTGTCAGTATATTTTTTCAATCATGGCTCTAACACCGATAAAACATCTTGAATCATTAATAAAATATTTAGATGATGAAGATATGTATGTTCAAGAGAAAGCATGTGAGATTATCGGTTTTCATAGATACATACCAGCCAGAGAAAAGTTATTAGAGGTTTCCAAAAATGGGATGCATAATGGGAAATTAGCAGCCAAAAGAGCATTAGCAAGAATAAGAGAAAAACAAAAAGAAGAAATTTGAAAAATGAAGTTTATCCACGAAGGTTTTGCGTGTGATGTTGATACTTTTTATCATAATCAAGATATTATTATTAGATTTTATGATGGAACCAGGGAGCAAGAAGAGAGTGATATTATTAATTTGGTTTTTGTAGATCCTGGTTATGGATATCTGCTTATTAAAAATAAGGGCGAACACTCAGCTCTGTTAAGTGGCTTTTTAGATGAGGATGTATTTAGTACCGATGAAATAGTTGATGCTGCAATTAGTTTCATTGACAATTTATCTCCTAATTCAAAGAATAAATATATGCCCTATCATATAGAAAGATTTAAAAAAACGAGTTTTGTTGAATACAATGGTGAGTATTAAGCGTATTTACGTTATATAATCTTGGAAGCAGCTCAGACAACAAATGCCCCAGCCTAGCCTAGATAAGAGCTATCTATAGGCTGGGTCTTTTCGTGAATACCAAGAAGTTAGCTGAAACCTGCGGATAGCATATAAAAATGAATAATTAAAAACTTTTAAAAGGAGTAAAAGATGAATCCTCCAAAACATATCGTTTCTGCAGCTGCTGTTGTAATAAATGATAAGAATGAATTGCTGCTTATTAAAGGACCAAGAAGAGGTTGGGAAATGCCTGGAGGACAAGTTGAAATTGGGGAGTCCCTTACACAGGCAGCAATCAGAGAAACAAAAGAAGAGTCAGGAATAGACATAGAAATCATAAAATTCTGTGGGATTTTTCAGAACACTGGAAATTCCATTTGTAATACTTTATTTTTAGCGAAGCCGATTGGTGGGGAACTAATAACAACAGTGGAGAGCTTGGATTCCGGATTTTTCCCAATAGAAGAGGCACTAGAAATGGTTAGTTGGAAGAACTTTAGACAAAGAATAGAGTTTTGTTTAAACCCTGAAATTCAGCCATTTTGTATTGAGTTTAATGACGAGATGAATATTTGATAGTATTTCACTTAAGCCGAAGGCATCATCTAACAGCATGTTCACACATCGGGAATAAGTGCGATCGAAGCATTAGATATATATCTGGATGAAAAAAGAAATCGAAGGTTTTAGTGTTGGGCCGTAAGGGAGGGATTCGATGGAAATTAAAAATTCAAATATTCAGATCGAAGTTCACCGGGCAACAGAAGAGGATAGTCAGGTCATCCTTGATCTTTGGAGAGGATCTGCTGAATGGTTACAATTAAAAGGAATTAATCAATGGAATCCGGATGATTTTAATATTAATCAAGTTCATGAATGCTTCAGCAAAGGGTATGAGTTTTATTTAGCTCGATTGAATGAAGAAGTCGTAGGAACAATATATATTTGTTGGTCGAATCCTGTTTTATGGGGAGAGCTTGATAATAACGAATCAGGATATATACATAGATTTGCGGTAAATAGAAACCATATCTCGAGGGGAATAGGAAGACAATTAATTACTTGGGCTGAAGATTATATTAGGGGTTCAGGTAAGGGCATTAGACTTGATTGTATGGCTGAGAATGCTAGATTGAACCAATATTATCTTGATCTCGGATATAAATATATAAAACTCTTAAATTGGAGTAACGGGTGGAAAATTAATTTATATGAGAAGAAGTGATGATAGTAAATAACAGATTGCTCGAGGAGGAACAACTTGAACCATATTGGACAGGGTAGGACGGCTGATATTTTCGAATATAAAGATGATAAAATCATAAAGCTTTATAAGAAGGATTTTCCAGAGGATGCCATAAATCAAGAATTTCTTATCAGTAACTTCGCTTATTCTCTTGGTATTCATACTCCCCAACCGTTCGAATTAAAGGACCTAAACGGTAGGCAGGGTATTATTTTTCAACGTATATCTGGTTTAACTTTACTAAAAATGATGACTATGAAGCCTTGGTCCATCAATAAACATTCCAGAACATTAGCGACATTACATTCTGAATTGCATACTCATGATGCGGCTGGAGCACTAAAAAAACAGAAGTTAGTACTTAGTGGAAACATAAAAGCTACCCCACTCCTTACAGAAGAAGAGAAAGAGAAGATAATCAATTATTTAGAAAGTCTACCTGACGATAATAAGCTTTGTCATGGTGATTTTCATCCGGATAATGTGCTATTTGACGGTGATCATTGGATTGTTGATTGGATGACTGGAATGTCAGGTAATCCCGCTGGTGATGTTGCTAGGACTGTTCTTCTTTTCAGCCTTGGTTCGATGCCAGATGGTACTCCCGGTATAATTAAAACTATCGTTAATTTTCTAAGGAATAGGATGAAGTCTGAATACATAAAGAAATACCTCTCTATTACGGGAAAAGATTTCTCTGAAATTGATAAATGGGTTTTACCAATAGCTGCAGCAAGATTAGTAGAGTGGATCCCTAAAGATGAACAAGACGGATTAGTAACCTTAATAAAGGATAGATTGAGGGCGATTTCTTAGAAAGGCGCTACTGCGTTTAAGAAAGCAGGGAAACAACACTCAACTAGAGGAGAGAGAGCATATATGGGCAAAAAGAAAAAAACCTTACCGAAAAATTTTGATGAGCTTATTGATGCAGGCGATATATCAGCATTAAAAGAGGTGTTTACCAAATGCGAACTGGATGCCCGTGGCGGTTATAGTAAATCAACAGCCTTGAGCTTTTACCAAGTACCGAATGAATTGGTTAGCTGGCTCGTGGAACAGGGTGCAGATATAAATGCGAGAGACAATTACGGAGCAACGCCTTTGCACAAACATGCAATGAGTTGGTGTGGTAATACGGAGCTGCTGCTTGATTTGGGTGCGGATATAGAAGCCGTTGATTATCAAAACGAGACCCCCCTATTTGCCGCAGCAGGTTCTTTTAAACCAAAAGCGGTTCTCACCTTGGTTACTAAAGGAGCAAATATTGGCGCAAAAAATAAGATGGGCAAAACTCCATTAGAAAAAGCTTTGGCAATGTGCAGGAACGCTGATATTGTCAATATGGCGGAAGTTGCCGATATTTTGCTTAAAGCTGGAACAACCATTACACAGGAAATGAAAGACTCTGTAAAACGAATCGGAAACGACTTTGAGTTTCACAGAGAAGGCTTTAATAAGGAATATTTAAAACAAACGGATGAGGCACTTTTACGGCTATATGAGCTATTTGATGTTCTACCAGTCGAGAAGCGGAAGACGCACGACGGGGCCTCCCCAATAACTGTGTCAACAAAGGGATGGGACGCACAACATAATGAACTCTGGAATTTACTTATTCCTTCAAAAGGACATGCAAAAACCGTCCAGGGTGAAGTTATCCGGATCACCGGTAAAATGTCATATGAAATTTTGGATAATGGCGGTATTAATTGGGATAACCAATTTCGTAAAATGCTCAATAGTTTGATACATTACTTTAGCTTGGGTACACCATTAAACCCTGCTTTACTTCAGGAGGCAGCAACATTAGCTAAAGAGCTACATAACGGAAATGGTAATGATGAACCTGCGAGACTGTGCGAACTGGCGGTAAGTTGGGTACTCAGCAATCCGAATCCTATTGCTATGGAACAGCCTGAATATAAGCGATAAACAAATACCCCAGCCTATGATAGGAGCTATCAAGGCTGGGGTACCAATCGTTTGAAATTATTGTCTTATAACAAGAATGTCTCTAGGTGGTCTACCTGTGCTTTGGATTTCAGCGATCTCCGAGTTAGTAAGATTGCGGCCAACTAATATGAACGAAGATGTGACGTTATTGAAGTTGAAATTGCCTAAGTTAGCTACATTTTGACTGCCCCGGAACACGCGGAAGGACCCTTGAAAGTTAGTACCCGAAAACAGTACCAGTGTTACTTGGGAACTTTGCACATTGTTTCTGAGCCTGAAGCTTGACAGCGCGTTGTTAAACCGGAACGCTCCAAGATCACGAACTGCGACCCCACCGCGTCTAAAGAGAATCCGACGACCCGTAAAATTGGTACCTGACCATAAAGCAAGACGCACATCACTGTTTGCCAAATATATCACTCCTCTTCAAAGGTTGATATAGCATATTGCAGTTTCTAAGAATCGGTGTAGACAAATAGAGCAGGGTGATAGTTTGATTTTTTTATTGGAAGAATAATGAATGAGGATAGATGATAGAGATAGGCACATTACTCAGCATTTAGTAAAAGCCAAAATCTAAGAAGAAGAGATTTATGAATATGATTTGCATCGATGAAGAATATCGAGGGATGGGATTCGGTAAACAAGTCGTTCTTTTTGGATGAAACAAAAAGGATTGATCCCTAGGAAGTGATACTGTCAAAGGACCTTTAATGGTTTAATAAAAATTTAATTCATGCTTCAAGGCTGTAACACCGTGATTATCAGTTGTATAATCATGGAAGAGGCTCAGACAACAAGCGCACCTGCCTAAGATAATAGCTATCAAGGGTAGGTGCGTTTGTTGCATGAAGGGTGGTTAATAGATGCCGATCGATTTTCATGACAGTAGAAATCAATCAACGTATACAACTCGTGTAGCCGAAGAACAATGGCTGCGGACCATTGAAGAATATGTTGATTTCAAAGGAAAACATGTACTTGACGTTGGTTGTGGTGGAGGTATTTACTCTAAAGCATTTGCTTTGTCAGGCGCAGCGCATGTTACAGCAATAGATTTTTCCGTGGAAATGTTAAAAGGTGCGAAAGAAAATTGTAAAGATGTAAATAATATCAGTTTTATACAAGGGAGTGCCCTAGATACAAAATTAAAGGAGCAGCAATTTGACATTTTGTTAGAACGAGCATTAATTCATCACATTGCTGATCTTACGGCATGTTTCCAAGAAGCCAACAGAGTGCTTAAACCAAATGGAAGATTTATTATTCAAGATCGCACACCGGAAGATTGTGCCCTTCCAGGAAGTGAGACGCATATCAGAGGTTGCTTTTTTGAAAAGCATCCTAAATTAATTGAAAAAGAGAACATTAGGCGCTACTCCAGTCATAAAGTTAAAACAGTATTAGAACAAACAGGGTTCCATAGGATAAAAGAATTCCAATACTGGGAAACAAGAAAAACTTACAATGATTTTGACCAACTAAGAGATGATTTATTAAATAGAACTGGACGGTCCATATTGCATGAATTGTCAGATGATGAATTAATGGATCTGGTTAAATTCATAGAAACTAAAATAGGTCACTTGCAACCTATAAATGAAAGAGATAGATGGACTATATGGATCGCAGAGAAGTAAAGAAGTCGATAAAAAAACGATCGGCAATTGAAAAATCAGGGTGCGAGAGACAGCGCAACTATAGTCAGCTGGGAGTTTTTTAATGATAAGCAGGGGCAGCAACCATCAGATTAAATCGAATCGTTATAAGTACTAGGCTCCAAAAATTCGAAAGAGGTATACTATGTTTTCAAAATTGATTAACCTGATCCCTAGAGATTGGCTTGTTACTATGTATAAACACATGCCGTTTACCGGTTTAAAGAATTGGATTGTTTATCGTGCGCAGCATAAGTTTTTAGTTGCAGTATTGGGGATAATTACAAATGATAAAGGACAAATTCTACTGCTTAAACATGAATATAGAGAACAACCATGGGGAATCCCTGGTGGCTGGATGGAATTAGAAAGTCCTGAAGATGGCTTGGAGAGAGAAATCAGTGAGGAAACAGGACTTAAAGTGCAAATTACTGGACTAGCAAAAGCGATATATGGGACAAGACCGAATCGAGTCGATCTGATATTTAAAGGGAAGATCCTTGAGGGAATCTTTAAACCGAGTTCGGAAATATCCGAAATTTGTTATTGTGAAGTAGATCATTGGCCAGTGGGATTGCCGGCTGAACAAATAAAGTTAATAAAAGAAATACTAAGTGATGGTTAAATGGGAAACCAAAAGGGAGATTAAAATGATAAATACGGGGACAGTGATTTTCCTGAATGGCACTTCGAGTGCAGGCAAAACCAGTATTTCTAATGAGTTAATGCAAACACTGAATGAAGATTTCATATACCTCTCTGTCGATAATGCCATTGCCGGCGTAAATGATATGTTGATGAGTATGTTTGGTAAACAGATAACTAGGGATGAAATTAGAACTATCGAACATGAAGAAATGATAGAAAATCCAGTGATATCCCTCTTTCATCATTATATTATGGCTTTTTCCAGGATCGGAAAGAATGTAATAGTTGATCATGTGTTAATCGATCGATCGTGGTTAGAGGAATGCATTAAGCTGCTACATAATACACAAACATTTTATATTGGTGTCCATTGTCCGCTAGAAGAACTTGAACGAAGAGAACGAGAAAGAGGAGACAGACCGATAGGGTTGGCCAAAGCCCAATTTGAAATGGTTCATAAGCATAGCAAATATGATTTCGAAGTGAACACAAGTGATAACTCGATAACTGAATGCGCAAATATGATTAAGGATTTTATAATTACAAATCAACCTAACGCTCTTAAAGAACTAAAAGTGAAAATGAATTTGTGAGATTTAAGGAGAAGGTGATGGTTAGAATGGATACTTCAAATAAAGATTTAAGAACGTGCAGCCAAGGTCATAAATATTATAAAAGCAGCGATTGTCCCACTTGCCCGATCTGTGAGCAAAACAGCAAACCGGCTGACGGATTTCTTTCAATGCTCTCCGGACCGGCAAGACGGGCGTTGGAACATCATGGGATAAACTCATTGCAAATTCTCTCCACATATAGCGAAAAGGAGATTTTGAAATTCCACGGTATGGGACCAGCGTCTTTACCTAAACTAAGAACTGCTTTGCAGGAGATAGGATTAACATTCAAAGAATAATTAGAAAAGATGATGTAAGCTATTTTGGAGGAAAAAATGAAAAAAGCGTTGGTCATTGGATGTCCCGGATCTGGCAAGTCAACTTTTTCTTCAACACTGGGCATAAAATCTGACATTCCCGTAATTCATTTAGACTTATTTTACTGGAAGCCAGGATGGATCAGTTGTAGTACTCAAGAGTTTGATGAAATTCTTAGGAATTTATTACATCAAGAAACTTATATTATGGATGGGAACTATTCAAGGACTATAGATTTTAGGATATCTTTCGCGGATACGGTTTTCTTTTTTGATTTTTCACGATTCCTATGTATTTATCGGGTAATCAAAAGGAGAATTTTGAATCATGGTAAAACCGGAGAATACATGGGGAAAGATTGCCGGGAAAGAATCGATTATGAGTTTATCAAGTCCGTATGGAATTTCAGGAAAAGACAAAGAATGCAAATCATTAATATATTGGATAAGTACAAGCAGAGCAAGAATATTGTTATTTTTAGAAAGCCAAAGGATGTAACCGACTATATGAAGAGCTTTGAACGCCCCAGCTGAGATAAAAGCTATCTAATGGCTGGGGTCGTTTCTTGAATACAAGAACGTTATAGTAATCAGTGCTCGGGGAGGAGATCCATTTGTCAGAACATGAGGAAGCAATTAATGGTGGAAATATAAATAAGGTTGTAAGGGTAGGAGAAACCGTACGACGAGAAGCGAAACCTAATCCTTTCGTACATGAGTTGCTTGAACATCTTGAAAAGATGCAATTCACCTATTCACCAAGATATTTGGGGCAAGATGATCAAGGAAGGGAGATTCTTTCTTATCTTGAAGGCGATGCGCCAGGTAATAAGTATCCTGAAATTGAGGAATACATGTGGTCTGATGAAGTCTTAATAAGCTTGGGTAAGTTGCTAAGAATTTACCATGATGCAACGGTAGGATTTAAACCCTCACAACCCTCTATAAACAACTATCCTGATGAAAGCCTACATGAAGTCATTTGCCATAACGATGCTGCATTGTATAATATTGTATTTAATAATAAGCTTCCTGCAGGAATTATTGATTTTGACATGGCTGGTCCAGGTCCGCGTTTGTGGGATATTGCCTATACATTGTATACATCTGTTCCGCTTGCTGAGTTTTCACCGGATCATCATAATAGAGCAATTGTCAGCTATGATAGGGAAAGTCATGCATCAGAGCGAAAGAGACGTATAGGATTATTTTTCAGTTCGTACGGGATGGAAGTTCCTGCTGATCTTAAAGATTGGGTTATTACTCGTATTAAGTTCATGTGTACGACTCTATCAGATCGCGCTGAGGCTGGAGATTCTGCATTTATTAAGCTGGTGGAGGATGGCCATTTAGCTCACTATGAGAAGGAAATCATATTTCTTGAGAAGCATTTTGATGACTGGAGAAAATAAGTATGCATTACAATAAAATCTCATAAAGGGGAAAAAAGCGTGAAGCTTTTAAAGTGTAAAAGCAAAATTATCGGATTGATTTTAGGACTGTTCATTTTTTCAATTGTTGTTGTCTCTCTAACGGTTTATGCAAAGCCAGTTAACGCTATGTTCGTTGATTATTCAAATATGGAGCAAATCGATAAAGATGTTTATGTGGAACCTGATTTGAAGAGCGATGAAAGAACGGAGTTGTTGGAATATGTAATGTCCTCACAAGATAAAGTGGCAGATGTTTTTGGTGAAAGAGTTTCTTCTCCCTATTTAATAGTCACTCTTAGTCAACAAGCATTGAAGAAATATGCGGAAAATCCGACGGGGCAAACTTATTACTATCCATGGAAGAATTATATCGTTGTTGGACCAAAGGGGTTAAATGTAAGCGTAATATCACATGAATTCACTCATGCAGAGTTAAGAGAAAGATTACATAATAAGAATAAAGTCCCCGTGTGGTTTGATGAAGGTCTAGCAACCATGGTTGACGGCAGATATTCCAACTACGAAAAGGTATGGATGGAGCATTCGAATAATGGCGAGATACCTGTTGATTATAGCCCGCTTGACTCACATCAAGCATTTCATTATGGAAACGCCGAGGCTTGGACTAATTATAATTTGGCATGTTACGAAGTTTCACGCTGGTACACAATTGTAGGAAGTTCCGGTCTTATCAAATTAATCGATGAGTTGAACGAGGGTGAACAATTCGATGTTCAGTATAAACTATTAGAAACTGAAGCAAGTAATCGGGATTAACAAATAGGAGAGGTAATCATGATCATTTTTCAAAATCAGGAATTATGTCTAAGAAGTCTTGAATTCGAAGATGCTGATTTACTTGTAAAGTGGCTCTCTAACCCCACAGTACTCCAATATTATGAAGGCCGAGATCGGGCTCATGATGAGGAGTTAGTTCAAAAGCATTTTTATGAAAATAGGGATGGAATTACCCCGTGTATCATTCAATATCGATCCATTGACATTGGGTACCTTCAGTTTTATGTGATAGATGAGGAAGAGATTAAGAAGTACGGGTACACTGATTTCAACGGAAAGATTTATGGGATGGATCAGTTTATTGGGGAGCCTTCTTTTTGGAACCAGGGAATCGGAACACAACTAATTAAAGAAACCGTCAAATATCTTAAAAATGTTAAAGAGGCAAAGATCGTAGTCATGGATCCTCAAGCCTGGAACACTAGGGCATTAAAGGTTTATGAGAAATGCGGTTTTATTAAGAAGAAATATCTTAAGAAACATGAATACCACGAAGGACAATATAGAGATTGCTGGCTGATTGAATACAAAAATAATGAATGATTTCAGGAGAAGATCGTTGAAAAAGTATATCGAGATTGGAATTGGCAACAGGTGGATCGTCAGAACGGAACTGGAGCATGAAGATGGAACAGAGACCGAAATTAAAGGAATCGTGAAACCGTTTAAATTGAAATCAGTATATTTAAGACTATGGATAGGAAGAAGAGTCTTGATTATTGATCTTAAAGAAGGAATAAAGCTTCAGACCAAAAACAGAAAAAGTTTCAAATTAATAATAGGACTCTACGGAGTTTAAGAAGAGGAGGTCCCTTAATGCATGAGTTAGCTCAAGAAGATTACTACATTGTTAAACCATTACTTGAAGGCGGCCACGTGCACCCTGAACTCGTCTCAATAATAGAAGGGAACAACCCCGGTTGGATTTTCGTAGATCAAGTTACTACTCCCCAAAGTGCAATTGTATGGAGCAAAGGGATGCAAGGATTTTACCTCATTGGTGACCATACTAACGAAGCTTTTGTTCTTAATTTGGATGACTATATTAAAAGCAAAATAGAACCGAGAATGAAAGAAGTGGCATTAAACCATTTTGAAGTATCAGGCCATCACGATAAATGGAATATGGAATCTATTTTTCCTACAAGGAAACTCTACCAGTTTGAACAATTGGTGCTGAAATTATTGAATAATCCAGAAGTTCAGAAAAGTATTGAGATAGAGACAATCAATCTTAAAACATCAGATTGGGAGTGCCCAAAATATCGAAATGTAGAATTAATTGATACTCACATTGGATCGTTCTGGTCCTCTCGTGATGACTTCATGAGAAACGGGTTTGGTTATGCAGCTGTTATTGGAAATGAAATAGTTGGTGTTTGTTATTCTAGTTTTGTCACTAATGATACTCATGCAATAGGGATTGAGACTGTATCTAGTTTTCAAAGCAAAGGTGTGGGGACACATCTCGCGAGCTTATTAACTGAGGAAATATATCGTAATGGGTTCACCCCATATTGGGATTGTTCACTAGATAATGAACCTTCCAAAAAGCTTGCGGAAAGATTAGGGTTCACTCAGGTGCATCGCTATACTGGCAGCTTTTTTGAACTTTAATTTGAAATTCATATGGAGAAGGGAAGGCAAACCATGATACTTGGATTGTACGAAGCACATCTACCTGTTAGCAATTTACACAGATCCATCGAATTTTACTCTAAATTAGGATTAGAACTTGCCTGGAGAGATGAAGATACTGCTTTCTTCTGGATTGAAAAGGAGAAGAGTTGGATTGGTTTATGGCAAGGAGAGGAACATAAAACTTCGTATCACCCCTCACTAAGACATTTAGCATTTCGTGTTAGTTATGAAGATCTTAAAGATAGCGTAAAATGGCTAAAAGCTATCGAGATAGATCCGGTACCGTTTGGCAAAAGAAATTCAGTACATCCTTTTATCCGTCCAAATCAGGGGAACGCTTCCGTTTATTTCGATGATCCGGATGGAAACAGCTTAGAATTGATGTGTTTTATAAGTGTCCCTGAAAAGTTTAAAAATGTAACCAATAAATTATCAATAGAAGAATGGGAAAATCTTTTGAAAGAGACCGCTTTTTAAGGAGTTGAACCTATTATGAAGAAGATTCTTTTTCTGTTTATATTACTTGCTATCGGACTTATCACTGGCTGCAATGAACATAATGAATCTGATTGGAAACTAAGTTCAACTTTTGGTGTGCCTTATACAGATGATCAAGGTGTAGAGAGAAGTTTTACCCTAAGAGGGATTGAAAACAAGCTTGGAATAACGGATGCTCCCCTTACTGTAGGGGTCTCCCAGAAGGTTGTTTGGCATTTTTGGGATCAGGAAGACAACCTTATCGGAAAGTCATTTAAAGTCGAAGGTATAAGTGCCAAAACCGGAGAGCAGGTTACTTTGTTTGAATCGGATCCCCTTGTGCTAGCTCCCAATTTAGGGGCAACAACATCGTTGCCATCAGGAATTAAACTGACCTCGACGGGTCTTTGGAAACTCAATATTTATTTAGATAACGAGCATTATGAATCTTTATTTGTTGAAGGTAAGGAACCGAATTAGCGATAAAAGGGTTTCTGAGAAATGAAAAAGCTTAAGCGGTATCGATACCGCTTAAGCCTTATAAACTAGATAAACAATCCCGAACATGATTATTGACGAAATCACTTGGATTGCTGATCTTGTCTTTTCATTAAATCAACAAAGGAACGATAATCGTACCGCTGTAAAATTAGATGAATGTACGAGAAACGATAACCAGCAGAATGAACAGTACGAGGATTACACCTGTACTTGTAAACAAGCCAGCGCAGCTACAGCTGCCAACTCCACCCAGTTCTCCCATTGCGATTTTCCCCCCTTCGCCGTATATATCTAAATTGTATGAATGTACACGGCAGGTGGATTGGACTCCTGTCTAGAAATACGGCGAATGCCTTAAGAATTTTGCCCTTGCCTAAGGAAATGGATGCGGATAAGGATTGAGCTCCTGCAGAGTCAGCCTGTGGTCTGTATAACCTAACTTCATCGGTATGTCCAATACCCGATTTAGCCCATGAAGCCGGGTAAGATGGTGACCAAATGTCATGGGTAACATTCCCGGTATAAGCACCTTCACACAATGGAGTCCATTGCGTAGCGTCTCGCTCGATGACTGGTCAACAACAATGACATCCATCTGAAGACGGAGGAAAACTTGAAGTATTTGTTTTAAGTCCTCTGTTAAATCTTCTTGCCAAGGAATCGAAGGAAACTCTTCTGCAAAAGTTCGGAGGAGGTTCTGTTCATCCATTAAAAAATGAAGCCGTTCTTCTGCCTGTGGCAAGCTATAGAGCAGGGAGTGATCTTCCATATGCTGCACAAGGTATGAGTCTTGAAGCATAGCTTCGGCTTCTGGTCTTCGTGCGTTCAATCTCTTCTCCGCCGCCGGGATCATGCCCGCCAGCTCGTGTATGGCGCTCTTGGCCGCCCGAATTGGATCGAGATGAGCTCCAGCAGAACAGAGAAGATTTACGTTATGTGCTGCGTTTCCTTTTGCGATTGCCCATATGCTGGGAATTCCGTTTTCCATTGTGGTGTTGTATAAGCTCACTTCATAACCAGTAACCGCTTGTAAACGTTGAATCATCAGGATCAGCTCCGGGTCTCGAGAAGAATCATAGTCAAGCCGGGGAGCAGGGAGTTTCCCAAACCAGGTCATCAGAAAGGAATCTCTCTCAACCACTTCGAAAATCCCATACAAAATGGCCTCCTCCAGGCTTCCTCCTACAGCACACCCATTGGAGTTCTCATACACAAATCCTTCTCCTTCACCCATGCTATAATACGCCAGCAGTTCAGGGACCAGAACAGGACGTGAATGTAGAAACGAATATCCCCAGACCCATTCCATTGGAGCTTCCGGATCATATGGGCTAAAAGGAAAGTCAGGCTGATTGTACTGTTCCTCTGCATGAAGCCCTACCACATTCGGATCCAGGGCGGTATCCTTAAGTTGTGAATAGCTGCCCTGCACGATGGTTCGCTTGCCACGAGGAGTCACGCCGCAATAACGCTCCAGCCCTTCTAAGATCCCCGCAAGCTCGCTTTCTACATAAGAGTGTGATCGCCCCCCAGTAACCTCATCGTAAAAACCTAACGGAAGGTTTACACCGGCCATGGCAAAGACAGAGTCGAGCCCCCACTTTTTATCGTTAAAAATTCCTGTACGACGGTCCCAGTAATCTCTAAGTAAAACACTCTTTAAATCATTTATTGAGCGGCTTCGGTAACTGTTGCCCGCCTTTAGGCACTTCTGTAGTGCTATTTCCGCTAATTCAGCGGAGTCATCCGGCAATTGCCCGCAAACGGAACAAGTCCCGAGCGGCATGACATAATGGATCGAGCAGCTCAGATGATCCAAGTTGACCAAATAGAGATGTTCTTCCGTATTTGCTCTATCGCCTCGCAAGACCTTATCCGTTTCCGAGGAGATAATATGCGCCATATAACAAGCAACCGCCGGAGATACCTCAACAGTATTAGAGGAAACATAATCTTCAGACACGAGCTTCAAAAGTAAATCCTCGACCTCTTTCCGATTGCTCCCCGCTAAGGATAATCGCGTTTCTGCACATTGGAAACATCCGGTCGTTCCAGGAACCCTTAACGGCCCTATGATTCCTTCTCCTAGAGATATATAGGCGCTTAACCATGCAATGCCACGCGAAGTCAGTTTTTGTTCAGCTTCATAAATCGTGGAGGAGTTATCCTCATCATTCAGCACCAAGACCAAGTCTACTGCGGGAATCTCTTCACTAAAATCCTTTCTTTGAATAGGCGAGTATTCAGATAAAAGTTTAGATACAGCTGCGGCAAGCGTTCCCTCCCCAATAATAGCGACAGAATTCATGAAGATTCCTCCTCTCCAAGAACTACACCGTAGGCTACGAACGGCCCTTTTCCCCACAACGATTCATTATGCACTTCAAATACCTCAAGGCACTTATGCGAATGCTTCAGAGTCTCCATGGCTGAGACTATCAATGAACTATAGCTTGGAGGATCACCGACTTCAGAAATAGGAAAGTTGTAATCATCATGACCTTTTTGTAGAAGGGGAGGGACCGCTGTGGGCTCGGTTATACTCAGTGCCTTCAGCAGTGATTGGCGAAGTGCATGCGTGAAACTAAGATCCACGCTACCATACCATGACGAATCTGCGCAGACCCAGACGGTCGGAAAACCGAACACCGGCTCACCTACTGCAATAAGAGGTTCCCTTTCCAAGGTGGTTAATGCTTTTGAGTAATACTGACTACGGATGTCTTCCATTTGCGGGCATGCAATACGCTGAACAACAATCGGTCCATCAGACACAATCCGCTTACTTAACTCTTTCGTTAAACAAGCCCTAAGCCCACGGCCTACGGCTTCATTAATATCGCATCCAGCTCCAATGCTGATTCTTTCTTGCTTATCATCAAGTAAGTTGGCAAATAGCCGCGGAATCAGGCGGGTCACATAAGCTTCTAACCCAGCCAATCCCGATTCTCGCCGAGCCTCAACATGCGTCAGTCCACTCCTGATAATGGTAGGTAAGAGCTGCTCAGATTCTTGGGGCAAGGGGTCTACAGGTTGAACAAGACACTGGGCCAGCGGAAGCTGAATTAAGTCCGACTCTTCCCATGCATGAAAGATTCCGGTTACCTTGGAAGTCAGTTGGTTGAACGCCGTAAACCATACCTCCGGACTTATCTTTTCATGATTAATTAGCAGCCTACGCGCTATATCCGTCACCGGATGGGCCAAGGTAAACCCGGATACTAAAGGATGTGAGAGTACAGAATGCCAGCCTCCAGTTAGCGTTAAGGGGTCGAGTAAGAAGCAATGATTCCTATAGTCCATTTCATGTTCATACGTAATGTCTTTATGCCTTACATGAACTAGTATACTTGTTAAGATTCCAATAGCCGCACTGGAGAAGACCACCGGCGTTTGCTTTTCGGGAAAAGCGGAGTAATGGATTCTCCTCCATGCTGATTCCCATTGGCCGTCTCCGTCAGGGTCCAGCAACGGACCTGCCATTCCAATTCCTCTTATGACGATGGCAGGGAGCATTTGTTTCCTTTCCGCCATGCAAGCAAGTTGAATACACCGAAGTTCGTCCCAATCACCATGCTCTGAAATGTACAATATAAATTGAAAAGGCTGAACGATTGCCCTCCAATCCGGCTCCTCTTTTTCTTCGGTGTCTGTTGATTCCTTATTTGTTACATAAACCGCGAGATCAGACAAACCGGATTCATACCATGATTCAGCAAGCGAGAGCAAGATGCGGCCGGAACCGATAGCGAGTGTACCCTCTTCTTGAAGCGTAGCCATCCTGCACAACTCCTTCCCAATCTTTTTGATGCATAATGCACTGTTCAAGCTACTCAAATTTCGCTATTTACGAACGATAAAATTCATTTAAAGATATGAAGCTTGCTGTTCTTGTATGTATTTCATCGTTTAAAACCGTATTCACTGTGAAGGGCAATCACCCTTTGTCAGTGAGATGTATTATAATGGAATAAGCCTAATTGAATGCGTTTTCGCTTTGCCGGCTAAAAAAACGTAAAGGGGTTAGTTTCTATGTCAAATGAGGTAAAAGAACTGCTTATTACTTTTGAGGAATGGATCCAATTTGTTCAGTCCCTCCAGGATCAATCTGAAGAGTTTTGGCATTCAAGTATTGAAGCCGGGAAGTGGACGATCAAAGATATTGTCTGTCATATCATGCTCTGGGATAAGTTTTTTTACGAGGAAGCCATACATAAGATTGCTTCGGGCAAATCTATTACACTTAAACATACCGATTATGATGAATTCAATAATAAAGCTGTAGTTTACGCAAAGACTATCACTATAAGCGAATTGGTAGGGGAAACCGTTTCATATCGTGAAAAAATTAGTTCTGCCATTCGAGTTATGCCTGAGGAAATAATCAATCAGAATTTTAAAGACGGGGATGGAAACGATTTTAATGTGACTCAGTATTTAAAGGATTTCATCTGGCATGATCAACATCATATGAATCAAATAACCAGCTTAAGATAGATAGTTATCTGAAGTCGAGTCTTTTCGTGAACCGGAAAGGAGATCAAAAGATGTACAGCAATGAAGAACTTATCAAGCTGGCAGAAGATTTTGTGAAGGAAGAACTGGGCCCTGACCCGTCAGGTCATGATTGGTGGCACTGTGACCGGGTTAGAAATTTAGCTTTAGAAATTGCAAAGAACGAGCAGGCGGGCGCGGATATTTTTATTTGTGAATTGGCAGCGCTTCTTCATGACATAGCTGATGTTAAATTAAATGAATCAAAACAAGCAGGTATAGATAAAGTACGGAACTGGATGCAACAGAGGATAGATGATAAAGAATGCATAGATAAAGTCGTAACCATCATATCATCCATCTCATATAATGGCGGACAGAATAAACCAATGGAGACCATTGAAGGTCAAATTGTTCAAGATGCTGACCGATTGGATGCACTAGGGGCCATAGGGATCGCCAGGACCTTTGTATATTCCGGTTGGAAAGGACAGCTAATCCATAATCCCGAACAAGATTTCACGGATAAGGATTACAGATCGAATGGAAAAACGGCAATATACCATTTCTATGAAAAACTATTGAAATTAAAAGATTTGATGAATACAAATTATGCGAAAGAGTTAGCGGAGAAAAGACATAAATTTATGGAAGAGTATTTAAATCAGTTTTATCAAGAGTGGAATTTTAAAGAAAACCAACCCTAATAATGAGCAATGAACATCCGTCGAAATCTTTGAACACCTAAGGGAGATTATCAATGAAGTATTATTTGTATCACTACTATGAACGAGAGAATGGACCATTCAAAAATTTATCAAGTTTGTCTCTAGAGGCTGGAGAAGAGGTACTTCGAAAGTTAAAACAGGAGCCTGATGTATTTGCAAGCAATCGTTCAGACGATTATTTAAAAATTCGCAGAGAATTGGAAAAAACGGCCCGAGAACTGTTTATCGCTAAGGGAGGAAAACCGAAAAAGGAATACCCTCACTATATGACGCTTGGTAAATGTGAATGGATCCAAGGATGGTATAAAGATGGGTGCGAACTTCGCGTAGATCTAGAGGAATTTAGTCCTGAGATTCTAAGTTTTACGTATGGGGACTTGTTTCCGACAATGAGATATAAAGACGGTAAAGAGTATAGGGGACAGGTATACACAAAGACAGAAATTATGGACCTTATAAACCGGTACGGACTACCCCAACAATGGAACCCGGAAGGGAAGAAGGGGCCGGAAAGGTATGTTGAAGTACAAATATGGGACGATAAAGCATTAAGGGGGACGTTTAATGAAGATTCGTCTTACTGAGTATGATGATAAATGGATTCATAAATACGAAGAAGAAGTCAATTTATTAGAGTTGATCTTTGGCGAAGAGATTATTACTTTTGAGCATTTCGGAAGTACGTCAGTTCCAGGAATGAAGGCTAAACCCGTCATTGACATGATGTGTATAGTTAAGGACATTAATAAAATCGACAGCTTCAATGAGAAAATGAATTCGCTTGGGTATGATGTAGCCGGGGAGTGGGGGTTACCCGGAAGAAGGTTGTTTCGAAAAGGCGGGGAGAACCGAAGTCATCATATCCATTTTTACCAATTTGATAATCCGCAAATACATAGGCATTTGATCTTTCGAGACTATTTGAGATCACACCCGGATGAGGTTGAACTTTATACAAACCTGAAGGTAGAATTAGCGGAACGATTTGATGATACAAGTTTTTATAGTCAAGCCAAAAAACCATTTGTTAAGGAAATGGAGAATAGAGCGCTTCAATGGCATTCGAATAAGAACCAATAATAGAAGAGTGGGGAAAAGACATGCCATCCAACGGGAGTATAACGAAAGAAGAGATTAAGATATTAATTGACTATCTTGAATTCTTTCAGAATACGGATAGTATCTTTTTTACTGTGGAAAAAGGTTATTGGGTAGAGAGCTCAGAAGTCAGTGAGTTTAGAAAACAGCTAAGCGATACTAATTTCTTAATAGTTTTTGATTGGGTTCAATGGATTAGTGACAATAAAGAATTTAAAGATATAAACAACGATTTGTACAGTGAAATCATGAATGCAGATCTAGAAACACTTAGAAAATTAATGACTAGCTATATTCGGGGAGACAGATTTAACGAAGGTTTGTTTATAAATGTGATTTTAAAGGGGCATGTCACCAATATTTTATTAAGACTTCAAGAGCTCTCGAGATCCTAAGGGAGCCTTAGTAAAAGTAAAACAAATGATGATCCTAATAAATCTGTGTAAAGATCGCGAGAATTCTAAGGAATTACCAAGGGTTGACATGGAAAATAATTGATGTTACCATCTCTTTATCTGATACGAACGGAGGGGTTACGTGTGTTAAACTAATTCTTCGAAATTCTTTGCACAATGAATATTACAATGCTTTAAGGCTATTTGTGTGCATAGTAATCGAAGAATGGTTTGCCTGCGCGGTAACCTAGATATGTTATATGCGAGTGAGAACAGCGGTAACTCAATTCTCATATTGCATAGACTGGATTTGAAGAAAATGTAACGAAATTTATAAGGATCTATTCTTTTACTGACCTAATAGAGTCTGTCATTAGAATAATCTATTTATTTCGTACATTCTCCATTTCCTATTCGATTACTGACAGCACAGGCCAATAGCCTGTGTTTTTTGTTTTTAATATATATAATTGGAGGGATTTACGTGAACGAACGAATTATTGAAATAGATGGCATTAAACTGTGCTCGGATACTTTCGGAAAACTGAATGACCCGGCTATTTTGCTCATTATGGGTGCCCAATCCTCGATGATTTGGTGGGAGGAAGAATTCTGCCAACGATTAGCAGATGCAGGTCGTTTTGTTCTTCGTTTCGATAACCGCGATGTTGGACGTTCAACCACTTACGAACCCGGCCAACCGAAGTATACTTTCGAAGATATGGCTGATGATGCCGTAAGAGTATTGGATGCTTATGAAATAAAACAAGCGCATATCCTGGGCATGTCCATGGGCGGGATGCTGACTCAAATGATAGCTCTTCGGCACCCGGAAAGGGTTATAACAATTACCCTCCTTGCCACGTCGAACTTTGCTTCGCATCTCCCTCCGATGGAGGATAAGGTAATGGACTTTTTCTCGAATATAGGGGATATAGATTGGAAGGACGAATCATCGGTAATCAAATTTACGATTGATAAATCAAGGATTCTTGTGGGTTCAAAGCATCTTTTTAATGAGAAGAAAATTGGTGTTTTGGCTGCAAATGAATTTGCAAGAGGCAGCAATATGGCCAGCATGAATAATCATGCCTTACTGGCAGGCGGGGAATCCTATCTAGCTAGGACAAGTGAAATTAATGTGCCCGCTCTGATTATACACGGCACGGAGGACCCTATCATTCCTTTTAAACACGGACAAAATCTAGCCAAAGAAATCCCGGGCGCAGTGTTACTTTCATTGGAGGGTACCGGGCATGAACTTCATTATGATGACTGGGATTTAATCGTCGATTCTATTGTAGAGCATACTTCGAGATCAAACTAATTAAGTTAATACTGTAATGGTCGCCCCAATCTATGAATTGTGCGGTCCATAGGCTGGGGCGTTCCTAACTACTGAAGTGTTTAAGAGGTCGTTATAACAAAAACAGGAGGTTGTTGTTATGGATTCTGAGCTTATCAATATTTTTAATGATCAAAGAGAGCCGATAGGTGTCGCAACTAGAAAAGAAGTCCATAAACATGGTTATTGGCATGAAGCTTTCCATTGCTGGTTTATAAGTAGGGATGAGTTCGATGACTACATCTATTTGCAACTCAGAAGTGAACATAAACGGGATTATCCTAATTTATTTGATATTACGGCCGCAGGCCATTTATTATTTAATGAATCTGTAGCGGATGGAATAAGAGAGATTAAAGAGGAGACCGGCATTGACGTTGCTTTCCATGAATTAATTTCATTGGGTATACTCGATTATATTGTAGTAAAAAATGATTTTATTGATAAAGAAATTGCTCATGTATATTTACATAATTACAACAGGCCGCTTGATGATTTTACGGTTCAAAGTGAAGAGGTTTCAGGGATGTTTATGACGCGCTTTTCTGATTTTTATGAGCTGTGGATGGGCCAACGGGATCAAATAGATTTGCAAGGATTTGTTATGGATGAACAGGGAAATAGAATCGAAGTAAATAAAGTGGCGGGAAAAGCACAGTTCGTCCCTCATGATGAAGAGTTTTACAAATTAATAGTTGATAAAATCAAGAGTTTCCTAGAGCTTGAGGAGGGATCCTATGAAAGTAAAACGAATAGTCGCTAACTTTTATACAGAGCAAACTGAAGCAGCTAAACAATTTTATCAGGAAATTCTGGGGTTAGATAACTTAATGGATCTTGGATGGATAACTACCTATGGTTCCCAAGAAAAGATGGACGTGCAAATCAGCTTTATGTCTGAAGGAGGGAATTCAACGGAAGTGCCCGATATCTCGATCGAAGTAGATGATGTCGAAGAGGCATTAAATCGAATGAAAGAGGCGGGTTTTTCAATCGAGTATGGACCGGCTGATGAGCCTTGGGGTGTCCGCAGGTTTTTTGTTAGAGATCCATTCAATAAACTTGTAAATATTCTTACTCATAAACCTCGCTGAGAGTAGTCTAAGACATTGATTCGTGATTACAATTCCATTGTAATAATCAAGTCCAACATCTTTCCTTATTACCCATCATGCATGGAGCATGGTGGGTTTTTCGATTTTCAGTTAGGTCTGCTAAAACAAGGCTTCTCAAAGACCCAAAATTTCATCCATGATTTTTGTTTTTTCGGGCACTCTAAGGGCAAGGAGCTGATGGACATGGTGCTTACCCTGAAAAAATACCACCGTCGCAGACTTTGGCTAAGAAAGCTGTGGCGGGGCGAACGGTCAGGATTGAACCGGCAGTTACAAAATGATGATATGTGGCCTGTGTAAAGGAGTTAGAAATTTCAGAACTTATTGCAAACAAAAGAGGCTGCCCATAATAGGGAAGCCTCTCTGCTTAATAGCAATAATTAGTGCAAATCACGGAATAGTCCGACAACCTTACCAAGAATGCTCACATGCTTCAGACGAATCGGTTCCATCGTAGGATTCTCCGGCTGTAAGCGGATGTGATCCTTCTCTTTGTAGAAGGTCTTAACGGTTGCTTCATCGTCTTCGGTCATGGCAACCACGATATCGCCGTTATTGGCTGTCTGTTGCTGCCTTACGATCACATAGTCTCCATTATGAATCCCGGCTTCGATCATGCTGTTTCCAATAACGGATAACATGAAAACTTCGCCATCTGCTGAATAATGATCCGGCAGCGGGAAATAATCCTCTATGTTCTCGGTGGCCGTAATCGGTACACCTGCAGTAACTTTGCCAACTACCGGAACGCGAGTCACGCTATGAGCGAACATTCCGATCGTATCGGAGTCATCCTGACCCAGAAGCTCGATGGCCCGAGGCTTAGTCGGGTCGCGGCGGATGAAGCCTTTCTTCTCAAGCCGGTCTAGATGGCCGTGTACCGTTGAGCTGGAAGCTAGTCCAACTGCTTCGCCGATTTCACGTACGGAAGGAGGATAGCCTTTCATTCGGACCTCGTTGCGGATAAATTCTAGTATTGCCTGTTGACGGCTGGACACCTTGGACATAACGATCATCAACCCCATTAGTAACGTTTGGAAAAATTATAACATAGAACTTCCGTTCGTACAAACATAAGTTCTAAATAAGAAGGGAACAATTGTTCGAAAAACTATTGAATCAAACAAGTGTTCGTGTTATATTAAAAACAAATATAAGAACATTTGTTTGGAGTGATGAATATGCTGAAATACAGTACATATCAAAGTATCTATGATAAACCTCAAGCGACCCGTTCCAATTGGGTTGATGGAATAAGAAGTTCGAGGCTGGGCAGAAGTATGGTTAAGATTGCTTTGTTGCTGATCGTATTAATGTTGACAGGGACAGGGGTTGTCTCGGCTTTTGCGGCGGCTTCCGATGGACATGACCGGACTGAATCAGCTACGTTCGTGGTGAGACCCGGAGATACCTTGTGGGAAATTGCCGTTGATCATAAACCTCGCGGCAAAGACACCAGAGTTTATGTTGAAGCCATTAAACGGATTAACGGGTTAAACAGCAGCGGCATACAGGCGGGCGACACTCTAATTCTCCCAGATTAAGCATATAATTGCGTGAACTTTCCTTTATATATATGAATGTTTTATTAAGAGCTTGGTACAAGGGCAACTCGCCTTGACAAGCTCTTTTTATCATGTCAAAGTAAGAATTGTTGCCTTATGAAATATTTAAAGAAACAGGAGGGAAACCATGGATATAGATACATTGGTGAACCGTATTAATGAACTGGCACGTAAAGATAAAGCAGAGGGTTTGACCGAAGACGAGATGCTGGAAAGAGCCCAACTGCGCGAAACTTACTTGCAGAACATACGGAGAAATTTCCGCCAACAGCTCGAATCAATCGAAATCGTGGATAAGTAAAGCATGGCCGCCAGGCCTTGCATACATAACCATACATTTTAGGAGGAAAGATCATGGCTTCGTTTGACAGAAAGGTAGAAAGAAATCAGATTCGAATGAACAAAAAGGGGAAGGGTCCCAACCTGAATAATAACCGCGGAGGACAAAACTCCCGGAATGCATTGGGGTCTAAGGGTGAAGGTGATATTTTCAAGGGACGGAATCTGATCTTGCCTGCTGTCTTGGTACTGTTAGCTCTGCTGTATGCTGCGGTTGGCCTGGTTGGAAGCGCTTCGGAAGTAAATTCGGGATTGTTTTGGTTGACGATCGTGCTGTATCTCATTTTGGCACTGGCTATTTTCCTTAGAAAGCCGTATTTGCGGATTAACAAGGAATGGCTCTATACCTCCAAGTTCAATCGGGATAAGATCTTGCAAGCGAGCAACATCAGCAAAATCAAAATTGATCGCAGCAAAGTGATGATCGTACCGAAAGGGAAAGAAAATAACTGGGTATTTTTGCGCGTTCGCAACCGTTTTGATACGGCAGCTATGGGTGATCGCTTGGAACAATATGCAAAAGTCCATCATGTAACGTTTGAACGGGAATAGAGACAGATAGCAGGTTTTTTATGAGCTGAATATATTCGGGGGAGAGTGTAAAGAGAAATGGCGATTAAAGCGGTATGTTTTGACCTGGACGATACTTTATTGTGGGATGAGCGAAGTGTGAGAGAAGCGTTTGAAGCGACTTGCCTCCGTGCTAAGGATGCTGCCGGAACCGATCCGGCTAAGCTGGAGCAGGCGGTGCGTAAAGAAGCGCGTGAGCTTTATGAATCATATGAGACCTTCCCGTTTACGAAAATGATCGGAATCAATCCTTTTGAGGGATTATGGGCGAATTTTACCGCCGGGGAACAACCGGAATTTCGCCAGCTTGAACAGCTCGCTCCGGTATACCGTAAAGAATCCTGGAGACGCGGTTTATTGGCTTTGGGAGTAGACGACGATGTCTTGGCTGGAGAACTGGCGGAGCAGTTCGGCCGGGAACGGCGCTCGCGTCCGCATGTATATGAAGAAACCTTTACCATTTTGAACGAATTGAAGGGAAATGTGAAGCTGTTGCTCTTAACGAACGGTTGCCCGGCCCTTCAACAGGAGAAACTGGATGGAGTGCCTGAGCTCGCCGGTTATTTTGATGCGATCGTAATTTCCGGAGCATTCGGCAAAGGTAAACCCGACTCCACGATTTTCCGCCACGCTGTGGAACGTCTTGGCGTTGAGCCTGAGGATAGCCTTATGGTAGGGGATAAGCTGACTACCGATATTTGCGGCGGGTTGAGCGTCGGAATGACGACAGTATGGGTCAATCGTGACGGGAAATCCCGTACGGATGAAATCGTCCCTGACTATGAGATTCAGCATTTATCTCAACTGCACGATATTATTGCTAAATTTAGTTAATTTATCAAAAGTCTAAGTTGTATTGTGATCAAAAATCAAAGAGTAATTAGGAGGGAATAACTTGAAAAGGATGTTCTGGCTGCCGGTCAGCCTTGCAGTGCTGCTTCTAGTGCTGGGCGGTTGCGGTAAAAAAGAGAATGAAGCTCATCATGCCTCTGCCGACAATAATTTGGAACCGATCAAAGTGGAGCTTAAAGTCGATCCGACCGAGGTTCAAATCGGAGCAAAGGTAACTTTTGAGGCAACTGTGACACATCAAGGAAACAATGTGGATGATGCCAGTGAAGTGATGTTCGAATTTTGGAAGGACGGCGACAAGGACGAGGACCATAGCAAGGAGATCGTAACCGGATCCGGAAACGGGAAATATGTGTTCGAGACCTCTTTTGATGAAGCGGGCCAATATCACGTCATTTCCCATGTTACCGCTCGTGACCAGCATTCCATGCCTTCCGCCGATTTTACGGTGAAATAGGAACAAGTTATTCCTTACAGTAAACTCAATAAAGGCTGCCTTTATTCCGATGGGAGGAGGCAGTCTTTGTTTATAAAGGAACTGACCTTTAGCTGATGTATGAATTCACGAACTTTATTTAGCATAAGGGTGAGTTTGTTCGTGTTTTGTATCCTGATTTTATTTATGGGATTAATAAGCTTTTTTATGGGCTGTACTCCGCTTTGTTCATGGAACCGCGTGCAGCCGGCTTATATTATTTTGCGGTAAAAAACCCATCAGTTAAGGACTGGCGCGGAGTACAGAATACATATTGTGTCTTTCCTTAAACGCTGCATTCTGATAAACTAAAACTTAACGTTTTACGGGAGGGTATTGATCATGAGTAAACCTAGCTTGGAATCCTTAATGAAAGAACGAATATTGATCCTTGATGGAGCGATGGGTACCATGATCCAACAAGAGAATCTGACAGCGGAAGATTTCGGAGGCGATGAGCTGGACGGCTGTAACGAGATTCTTGTACTCACGCGTCCTGACATTATACAGTCCATCCACGAGAGATATTTAGAGGCAGGGGCCGACCTGATTGAGACAAATACGTTTGGCGGGACCTCCGTAGTGCTTGCCGAATATGATTTGCAGGATCGGACGCGGGAAATCAACCTCGCCGCTGCACGCCTTGCGGTTGAGGCTGCCGAGAAGTACAGTACACCCGACAAGCCGAGATATGTAGTCGGTGCACTGGGTCCGACGACCAAGACTTTGTCCGTAACCGGCGGAGTAACGTTTGATGAATTGATTAACAGCTATGAGGAGCAGGCTGCCGTCCTGATCGAGGCCGGGGTGGATGCACTGATGCTGGAGACGTCGCAGGATACGCTGAATGTTAAAGCCGGCAGTATCGGGATTACACGCGCTTATGCTTCAACCGGTAAAAAGCTTCCTCTTATGATCTCCGGAACAATCGAGCCTATGGGAACGACGCTAGCGGGTCAAAATATTGAATCTTTCTATATTTCGCTGGAGCATTTAAAGCCGATCTCCGTCGGTTTGAACTGCGCAACCGGCCCTGAATTTATGCGGGACCATGTGCGTACGCTGTCCGAGATGGCGAAGGCAGGCGTAAGCTGTCATCCCAATGCTGGCTTGCCGGACGAGAACGGCAACTATCACGAATCCCCGGACTCACTGGCCCAGAAGATGGCAGGCTTCGCGGAGCAAGGCTGGCTGAACATTGCGGGCGGCTGCTGCGGAACGACGCCGGCTCACATCAAGGCGCTTGCCGACAAGATGAGTCAGTTTAAACCCCGGGCTATCGCCGGGACTCATCCGCCTGCAATTTCCGGAATCGATCCGGTATACGTCGAATCTGCAAACCGTCCGTACATGGTAGGCGAAAGAACCAACGTGCTCGGTTCGCGCAAATTCAAACGGCTTATCGTGGAAGGCAAATATGAAGAGGCTTCGGAAATCGCACGTGCTCAAGTGAAGAACGGCGCCCAGGTTATCGACGTTTGCGTCCAGGACCCGGACCGGGATGAAGCCGAAGATATTAAGTTATTCCTTGAACTGGTCGTTAAAAAAGTTAAAGTTCCTTTGATGATCGATACGACCGATCCGCAGGTACTGGATTTGGCGCTCAGCTATTGCCAAGGCAAATCGATAATTAACTCCATTAACCTTGAAGATGGAGAAGAAAAATTCGAGAAGGTAACCCCGCTTATTCATAAATACGGCGCGGCCGTTGTAGTCGGTACGATTGATGAAAGCGGTCAGGCGATTACGCGGGAGGACAAGCTGGAGGTCGCCAAGCGTTCGCATGACTTGCTGGTCAACAAGTATGGCCTGAATGCCGAGGATCTTATTTTTGATCCGCTTGTTTTTCCGGTCGGTACGGGGGATGAGCAGTACATCGGCTCTGCGAAGGAGACGATCGAGGGCATCCGTCTTATCAAGGAGGCTTTACCTGCCTGTCATACGGTTCTCGGTGTAAGTAACGTGTCTTTTGGCTTGCCTGAAGCGGGTCGGGAAGTGTTGAACTCCGTCTTTTTGTATGAGTGCACCAAAGCGGGCCTGGATTATGCGATCGTCAATACGGAAAAAGTGGAACGCTATGCTTCCATTCCTGAAGAGGAACGCCGATTGGCGGAGGAACTGATATACAATACGAATGATGAAACACTTGCCGCATTTGTGGCTGCATTCCGCAATAAAAAGGTAGAGAAACAGGTCAAGGCCGTCAACTTAACCCTGGAAGAGCGTCTTGCTTCCTATGTAGTGGAAGGGACAAAGGAAGGACTCCTGCCGGATCTGGAAGAAGCCTTGAAGCGGTACAGCGCTCTTGAGGTCATTAACGGACCGTTGATGGCGGGGATGGAGGAAGTCGGAAGGCTCTTCAACAATAACGAGCTGATCGTTGCGGAGGTTCTGCAAAGCGCCGAAGTTATGAAGGCGTCAGTAGCTTATCTTGAACAATTTATGGAAAAGAATGAGACGTCCGTCAAAGGCAAAATTCTGCTTGCGACCGTAAAGGGAGATGTCCATGACATCGGAAAAAACCTGGTAGAGATCATTCTTTCCAATAACGGTTACCGGATCATAAATTTGGGTATAAAAGTACCACCGGATCGCATTATCGAAGCCTGCCGGGAAGAGCTGCCAGACGCGGTTGGCTTATCGGGTCTTTTGGTGAAATCCGCCCAGCAAATGGTAACGACGGCTCAAGATTTGCGAAATGCCGGCATTGAAGTGCCGATTATGGTAGGCGGCGCAGCTTTAACGAGAAAGTTCACCAGAACGCGGATCCGTCCGGAGTATAACGGTCTCGTTCTTTATGCGAAGGATGCCATGGATGGCCTGGATTTGGCGAATAAGCTGATGGACCCTGAACACAGGGAGTTAATCCGTCAAAATATAGAAGCCGAGAAGACGGCGGATGCGAATGCCGCGCCAGCGGCACCGTTGCCGGAATTAAGCCGTGCGGTAAGATCGAACATCTCGACGGATGCGCCGGTGTTCATTCCGCCGGATTTGGATCGCCATGTGCTTCGCGATTATCCAATTAACCATATCATTCCTTATATCAATATGCAGATGTTATTGGGACATCATCTTGGACTGCGGGGATCAGTGGATCAATTGCTGGCCCAAGGAGATGATAAGGCCGTACAGTTAAAAGAAACGGTCGACACGATCCTTCAAGAGGCCATTAACAAGGGCATTATTCGCGCCCAGGCCATGTACCGGTTTTTCCCGGCCCAGTCATCGGGCGATGACATCTTGATCTACGATCTTAACGATACTACAAAGATATTGAAAACATTTACGTTCCCGAGACAGCGTGTGGAGCCGTTCCTGTGTCTTGCTGATTTTCTGAAGTCGGTCGACAGCGGCGTCATGGACTACGTCGGATTCCTGGTAGTTACGGCGGGACAAGGTATACGGGAATTGTCCGATCAATGGAAAGAGAGCGGGGATTATCTGCGATCCCATGCGCTGCAGTCCGTTGCGCTTGAAACAGCTGAGGCGTTGGCCGAGCGGGTTCACCACATTATGCGTGATATTTGGGGCTTCCCGGATCCGCAGGAGATGACGATGAAGCAGCGTCATGGCGCAAGATACCAAGGGATTCGCGTATCCTACGGCTATCCGGCTTGTCCGGATCTGGAATACCAGCAGCCGCTGTTTGAGCTGATGCAACCCGAAGATATCGGGATTCATTTGACGGAAGGATTCATGATGGAGCCGGAAGCTTCCGTATCGGCTATGGTGTTTGCTCATCCGCAGGCCCAATATTTTAACGTGGACAAAGCTTAAAGATATTGGCCAGGAAACCCTCCGAATCTTCGGAGGGTTTTGGCAATAATATTGGTACAAATGATATGTGTTTCATATAGATGAAAAGCAGGATGGGAGGCATCGTGATGGAATTGTATTTTATGGGAACCAACGCCGGGGTACCTTCCCTGGAGAGGAATGTAACGTCACTCGCGCTCCGTTTGCTGGATGAACGTCGTTCCTTTTGGCTGTTTGATTGCGGGGAAGGAACCCAGCATCAAATTCTCCGCTCCCCGCTCAAATTGAGCAAGCTGGAGAGTATTTTTATTACCCATTTACATGGCGACCACCTCTTTGGCCTCCCCGGTCTGCTCTCGAGCCGGGCTTATCAGGGAGGGGATACCCCATTGTCCCTTTACGGCCCGCCGGGGCTTAAGAAGTTTGTAAATACCGCCATGGATCTCAGCGAATCACGGATCAGCTATAAAATAGACATTGTTGAGCACGAAGGCGGCTGTTTGTTTGAAGATGCTACGTTCCGGGTGGAATCGGCGAAGCTGGATCATCGGATCTCGAGTTACGGGTACCGGGTTATCGAGAAGGATCTTCCGGGCAAGCTGGATATTGAATTGCTTAAAAGCCATGGCATTACCCCGGGACCCCTATACGGTAAGTTGAAAAGAGGAGAGAGTATTGTTGCTCCCGATGGAACGACCCTAACTCCTTCCGAAGTGCTTGGCGGTCCTAAGAAAGGGCGAGTCGTGACAATCCTTGGGGATACCCGGCCCTGCCCGTCCGTGATCCCATTGGCGAAGGATGCGGATGCTCTTGTGCATGAGGCGACTTTTTTGCATGAGCTGGCGGATACCGCTCACACGTATCATCATAGTACGGCAAGGCAGGCTGCGGAGGCTGCTAAAGAGGCTGGTGCAAAAAATCTTTATCTTACGCATTTCAGCTCTCGTTATAAATATGAGGATCAGCTGCAAGGACTGCTGCATGAAGCGGAGATGATATTTCCGAATACGAAGCTAGCGCGGGAACATGTAGTGTATCCTGTGCTGCGAAGCGGGGAATAAAGAGGCTGATCCGCAGAATCTGAATGATTATTTTCCGGGAAAGCGCAGGAAATGACAGGCAGTATCAATCTTTTCCATATGGGCCGGTCCCAAATTTGGCCTGCTTCGATCTCTTTCGACGAATGATAGTCATGATTTCTATATTTTGACACAAGAATGGCGAATTAAGGGCGGGAAATTTGCTTGCCCTTTATTAATATATGTACAATGAGAAGCAAGAGGGTGGAAACATGAATACAACCAACCTATCCTGGAAGGCATATTTAATCGACCTGGATGGAACTTTATACCACGGCAGCCGTATGATACCTGAGGCTGATCGTTTAATCACCGAACTGCAGGATAACGGCATTCCCTTTTTGTTTGTGACGAACAACTCGTCACGAACTCCGGAAGATGTCGCTGAACATCTTAAAGCGATGGGGATCCCGGCCAAAGAGGAGCAGGTATGCACCTCAGCCGTCGCCGCAGCGGAATATATCGCCGGACAAATGCCGGGCTGCAAGGTGGCGCCGATCGGGGAAACCGGGTTGATTACAACGTTAAAGAATGCTGGATTGACACTGGATAAGGAGCATCCCGATTTTGTCGTTCAGGGGATTGACCGGAATTTTACATATGAAACCTTGACGAAAGCTGCCCGCTGGATCCTGGGCGGTGCCCGCTATGTATTAACTAACCCGGATCTTCTGCTGCCGTCCCAGGACGGTCTCATGCCGGGTGCGGGTACGATTTCAGCGGCCATTCGGGCTGCGTCCGGCGTAGAGCCGATCGTGATCGGCAAGCCGTCGGATATTTTGATGAAGCACGCTATCGCACGTTTGGGGCTTCGGAATGAAGAGGTTGCCGTTATCGGAGACAATATGCTGACCGATATCTCGGCGGGCGTAAATGCCGGCTGCGGCACGATCTTGACACTGACCGGGGTAACAACAGCAGAGAACTTGCCTAGCTTTGTAGCTTCCTCAGGTGTTAATCCGGATTTAATCTGCAGCAACCTGGATGAAGTCCGCAAGCTGATTTGTAATAACTCACACTAATACACGCTAATTTACATTGTAAAACGAAAGGGAAGATGAACCATGCCGGAATTGCCGGAAATGGAAAACTATCGAATCCAGCTTTCAAAGCATATTTTGGATCTGCCTATTACTGAGGTGGTCGTAAACCGGGAAAAGTCGCTGAATTTGGACCAGGAAGTATTCGTAAATGAACTGACCGGAAGACAAGTGATCTTTGTCGAGCGGCGTGCGAAGCATTTGCTGTTCCATTTGGACAATGGCCGGCGCCTGATTCTGCACCTGATGCTGGGGGGGCTGCTTTATTTGGGATCAAAGGAAGACCGTCCCTCCAGAAGTACGCAAATTGAAATTGTCTTCGGCGACAATCTGGTGCTTTATTTCATAGGCCTGAGACTTGGATATTTGCATTTGCTTAGTGCGAAAGAGGCGGAGGATTCTTTAGCGCACTTGGGCCCTGAACCGCTTGGCCGCAAGATGAACGAAGAGATCTTCGTGAAGCTAATGAGAAAGCGTCGGGGGAGCATCAAGACGGTTCTGGTGAATCAGGACGTTATTGCCGGAATCGGCAATTGCTATGCAGACGAAATTGCTTTCGCCGCAGGGCTAAGACCCACTGCTAAGCTGCAAAACATGAGCGAGGAAGATCTTTTGGGGCTATATCGGGCGATGAGAGAAGTACTCGTAGAAATGACCGAAGGCGGCGGCTATATGGAAATGCCGTTGACCAGTGAAGATACGCTGACCGGTGGAGCAAATGATCTTTGCCGCGTTTATGACCGGGAAGGAGAAGCTTGTCCGCGCTGCGGCGATCAAATCGTCAAGACAGAAATGAACGGACGTAAAGTGTTTTATAGTCCGGGATGCCAGTATGACCGTTAAAGTAAGCGTCGGAGGACATCTTAGCATTAGAGGCGGATATGCCAAGGCCGCCGAGGTCGCATATCGACTCGGTGCCGGAGCTTTTCAGTATTTTCCCAAAAACCCGCGCAGTTTAACGGTAAAAAATTTCGATAAAAGGGATGCCGAGCGCTGCCGGGAACTGAGCTGCAAGTATGACCTGCTATCCGTGGCCCATACTCCATATCCGAGCAATCTGGCGGCAACTCCAGGGGACGCGGGCGGACAATTTGAACGAACGGTAGCATCGTTGCGCAATGATCTGGAGATTGCCGAGGCGTGCGGTTCGGTGGGAATTGTTGTTCATTTTGGCACATATAAGGAAAGAAACCCCTTACAAGGGTACCAAAATATTATACAATGTATAAATGAAGTGCTAAACGGTTGGCAGGGCAATGCTAAGCTGCTGATTGAGAACCAGGCCGGCGATCACGGGGATATGGGCATGACCTTGGAAGAGCTTGTGCAAATCCGCAAGCTATGCACTTCGCCTGAACAGATCGGATTTTGCCTTGATACGTGCCATGCTTTTGCGGCCGGGATGTGGACGGGAGAAGGGGATAAGGAGTTTGCTTCCAAGGCCGAAGAATTGGGATATTGGGACGGCCTCGCTGCCGTTCATCTAAACGATTCGAAATATCCTGCCCTTTCCCGCAAAGATCGCCATGCCAGGGTAGGTCAAGGCTACATCGGAGAACAAGGTTTTTTGAAATTGTTTGAAATGAAGGCCATTCGGCGGCTACCGCTGATTCTGGAGAGCGAAACTGGTGAAGACGGAACTTATAGAGAAGATATAGAACGGGTAAAGCGATGGGTGGAAGCCTAGTGCTGGAAATACCGCGGAAAGGAAGAACAACTGTGATTCATGTATATATGGACGACTTTCGACGATGTCCGGAGGGCTTTACATTGGCAAGGTCCGTGGATGAGTGTCTGGAACTGCTGAGATTAATGGAAGTCGACATTCTGTCGCTCGATTACGATATGGGACCAGGGGAGAAGACCGGCTCCGACGTGGCGGCAGCCATGGCTCGGGAAGGACTGTATGCCCGTGAGATTTACCTGCATACCTCTAGCATGTACGGTAAAAAGAGCATGTACGAAATCCTTTACCAGAACAAGCCGGAACATGTCATCCTGCATAACGGACCCATTCCGTTTGATTTGCTGGATGAGATTGAACGTAAAGCGGGAGGTTGCTAGTTTGAACAACGAGTACGAACAGGAAGTCCCGGAACAAAACGGGACGACTACTAAATACTTATGCACGGCCAATCACGGATTTGCTCCTTACGCCCAGGAAGAACTTAGAAGAAGGTTCGGAGCCGTTAAAAGTACGGTGCTTGTGCCTGGAGAAGTATTCGTCGCCACGCTTAAAGCCACAGCCTTAGAGGTGACTTCGCAGTTAAGTCATCCGGAGCCGATGTTCCTCCGCCATTTATTTCTTGTAGGATGGGAATGGAACTCGGAAGGACGTCTTGATTTGGGAGAACAACAAAACGATGGCTGGTTGAGTGAACTACAGCATTATTTGTTGGGCGAATCCCGGCTGTCGGGGGCCAAGGTGGCTATCCAAACCAGAAAAGCCCCTCAATCGCTTTGGGCAGGCAGTGCCGCCGAACTGAAGGACGCAGTGCAAGCCGGCCTCGGCGAGCTTGATGCGGATTATGTGGTTAAGGATGCCGATTACATCGTCTCCGTATTCGCCGCTAAGGACAGCATTTTCGCGGGAATTGCCCGGCCGGAAGATAATTTGTCCGATTGGAACGGTGGAGCCGTACGTTTTCAACGCGAGGAAGGTCAGATCTCCCGTGCCAAATTTAAGCTTCTGGAAGCTGAGGCTGTATTCGGTATCGATTTCGCGGCGTTCCGTGAAGCGCTGGATATTGGAGCTGCGCCAGGCGGATGGACCTCATTTTTGCTGGAACGAGGTCTCAAAGTAACTGCGGTGGATCCTGCAAAACTGCATCCTGACGTAATGGCTTCACCAAGGTTGACCCATGTTCGCAAAAATGCGAATGCCGTGAAATTTCGTGATCATCAATTCGATCTGCTCGTCTGCGATATGAGCTGGAGCCCGAAGCTGACGGCCAAAATGGTGACCGAGCTGCTCTACGCACTCGTACCGGGCGGAACTGCAGTCGTTACTGTGAAGCTGCTCAGCAAAAAGCCGATGGCTCTTATCAATGAAGTGATCGGAACGTTCCAAGAGGCTCAGCTTCAAGTACAACGGGCTAAACAACTGTTTCACAACCGTGACGAAATCACATTATACATGATTAAATATTAATCACATGAATTATATTTTTTTGAAAATCGCTTTACAAACACGGTGAGTTTGTTCTATACTGATTCCAAAATTATGCAATTCGACTAAGGGAAAGTATCCCTGTCTGTCTACAGCTCTATTAAGCTGAGGAGGACAATGGGTACTTTCCCTTTTTGCGTTTCGAAAAAGGAGGGAGCCGGGTGCCGTTTATACCGAAATATGAACGCGGCGGGATTTTGGCAGGCCGCTACAGGATGGAGAAAATTATTGGAGAAGGGGGCATGAGCCGGGTTTATCTCGCCTCCGATTTGAAGCTGCCCGGGAAGCGTTGGGCTGTGAAGGAGAGTCCGTTTACACCGGAGCATGGTCTCCGGTTGGAGGATGAAGCTGAACTGCTTATTTCGTTAAATCATCATCGGTTGCCGAGAATTTCAGATTTTTTTCAAATGGAGGGCGGATATTCATACTTGGTGATGGATTATGTGGCGGGTGTTCATCTGGATAAGCATGTAATGGGGAATAAAGAAGCTTTAACCCCTGGCAAAATAGCCAGGCTCGGATTGCAGATTTGTGAGGGTCTACATTATCTTCATAGTCTTCAGCCGCCGATCATTCATCGGGATCTGAAGCCGTCCAATCTGCTGATCGATGAGCAGGAAGAAATTATGTTTGTTGATTTCGGGATTGCCCGCAAATATAAACAGGAAACACTTGAGGATACGGTTAAACTCGGAACGATCGGATTTGCGGCACCGGAACAGTATGGAGGGCGACAGACGGACGGCAGAACGGATTTATATTCGCTTGGCGCCGTGCTGCTCTATTTGGGAACCGGGTGCAAATATTCCTATTGGTCGGAAGAGACAGCGGCCATACTCCGGCGTAAAGGTTTAGCTTTGCTGGAACCGATTATTGTGCGACTTCTGCAACATGAACCGGAGAACAGATACTCTTCGGCGGAAGAGACGGCGGAAGCACTGAGAGCTGTGGCAAGCACGCTATCTAATGCAACTGCAAAGAATGCAAACCTGGAAGATGCACGGCGGAGCGATTTCCGTCGGACGCCGCGCTCTATTGTAATTGCCGTAATGGGGGCGGCACCCGGTATCGGCACAACGCATACCTGCATCGCATTGGCCCATCTGTTATCCAAGTTTACGCAGAGGATCTCGGTTGTGGAGATGGAGGTCAAATCCAACGCTTTCCGGACGATGTCCGTTCTTGTGGAAGGGACTGATGCATTTACCCGCGAAGCGGGACCGCAGCGTTTCCGGTTTCGGAGCGTCGATTACATCCGGGCTCCATCGCGACAGGAATTGCTGGATTTGATTGCGGGAAGCGGCGAGTATGTGATCTGCGATCTCGGATCAGGCAGGCGCAAGGAACATTTAGAGGAGTTTGCCCGTGCAGATCTGTCCATTCTTGTTTGTCCGGCGGCGGAATGGCGTCATGAGGATCTGGCGACTTTCGAAGCGAGCTCGGGTCCCGTCAGAAAAAATTGGGTATGCTGCATACCGTTTGGTTCCAGGAATGCCGTCCGGCGTATCCGCAAAACTTTTAGTATGGGAAAAGTATACGTCTTGCCAGCAGAGCATGATCCTTTTTCTCCGGGGAAGGAAATGGAATCTGCTCTGGCAGAAATATGCGGGGGATTGTTTCCGCAAAGCGTGCTACAGGGGAGAAGCGGACTACGCTGGAGGCGAAGACGCAGGAAAGGAAGTGAATAAATGTTCAGGATGAGACGGAAAACGAAGCACCTAATTTATGCCGGCTTAGCTGGCGTGATCGCAACCGGACTTATATTTGGCGGGTTCATGTTCGTTAAAACTTCGAAGATGACAGAAGCCCGAATAGAAATGCAGGGTAGATTGGAAGCTGAAATTCGCATTCTTCAGGAGGAGGCGGGCCGGTCCAAGGTTCAGGGCTGGGCGCCTGCCCGGGAACTCCCGGCAGGTCATGTGATTTCTATGGAGGACCTTGTATCCGTTGAATTGCCGGAAGGCAGCGTACCGAGTGATTGGCTCAAGACCAGAGAACAAATCGCCGGTAAAACGGTCAAGCTGTCACTTAAGCCGAATACGCTGCTGACAGGCACGCTTTTATATGAGGAAGAGCCAACGCCTTCCGATCTCCGTTTCCGTGAAATGGGTTTTATCCAGCTTCCAGGAGCGCTTAGCGAGCAGGACGTCATTGATGTGCGTATCCAGTTTCCGACGGGACAAGATTACATATTGTTGGCCAAAAAAAAGGTGAACTCGTTAGCATCAGGTACGGTTACGATGACCCTGAATGAATCGGAAATCCTGTCGCTGTCCAGCGCAATCGTCGACGCTTATTTGCATAAAGCCTCGATCTATGCCTTGCTCTATGTGGAGCCAAGCCTTCAAGCAAAAGCTATTCCGACGTACCCGGCCAACGAGGCCGTGCTGAAATTGATCAAGCAGGACCCGAATATCGTCGGTCGTGCCGAACATGCCTTGAGCAACTCCGCCCGTACTGGTCTTGAAGCGGATCTTGGAGGGGTATCGGCACAATCGGCCGCAGAATATGCGGGATATCAAGCAACTCAAGCGTCACCGCCACCATCTTCCCGGGCCGACTCGCCAACAGGCGGTCAAGAACAGTTTGTCATGGGGCCGGCGGAATAAAAGGAGGTACCAAGGGTGAAAAGCTGGATTTTTACAGGTAAGAGCGATAAAAGGGATCTACTGCTGTACATTTGCAAGGTGCTGTCCGGAACAGGCAAAAGGGTGTTACTGGTGGACATGACCGATGGCAGAAAGTACCGTTATTTGGCCAGTAGCGTGAAAAATTGTATACCTCTTACTGAGTATAACGGGTTTGATATTTGTGATGGAATCACCGCCACAGAACCTGAACTTTACGACTACTGTCTGTATGATCTGGAGACGATGCATTTTGGTTCAATTGAGATTTGGAAGCGGGTTGATGCCGTTATGTGGGTCACTTCATATGACCGCTATGAGGTGGAGAATAGCGCCGAGTGGTTCAGTCATTTGTTTCTCCGATGGCCTCAACTTAAATCGCTGCGGATTCAGCCGGTCTTTATACGAACGGTCGACAGCTTTTTGACCCCCGATTACATTATGGGCTATGTGGAGCATTTGCCTATTGAATGGAGTAAAGAGATGGTGTGCATTCCCTGGTGCGAAACTAATGAAATCGTGCAGATGGAGAATGAACATGCGCAAACTTTGCGGATGGGGCGAATCTCCAGAGCATATAAGAAAGCGATTCTATCCTTGATCGTGAATCTCGCCGGTCTGTCCATGCCGAGTTCGAAAAAAGCGCTGCGGTCAGCGGACAGGAGGAGGGCATGAGCAGGATCATCTTTTGGGATTACGGACATGAAGGATCGGCCGAGGTTGCCGCGGCGGCAGCGGTAAGGATGTCTTTGACATATCCGGGAAGGATTCTGCTGCTGAATGAGGTTAAAGCCGGGACTAGTGTCGAAGCTGGCTTCTCTCTGTCTGACCAATATCAGGACAGGAGCGCTCTTCCGCTTACAGAATACGGGATTGACGCCTTGCTGCGTTTAGCCGCCAATCAACGTTTAAGTGCAGCGAACTTCTCGGATTATACTCAACCGGTCATCAAGGGGAAACTGGATCTTGTTTCAGGAAGCAGAGAAGAATGTCTTGAAATTTCACTTGAGTCAGGTGAGAAGCTGGGCCGTGTTTATGCCGCTGCGGAGCAGGCTTATGATTTTATTTTTACTGGAAGTCGATTTTCCTCCGGAGCTGTTGCTGTAGCAGGCCCGCATAATTTGCCGAAAGGACGGCTGCTTAGTGTCGCTGTACTTCGGCAAAATCGTTTGGAACTGGAACGGTTTTTTGGTGATATGGTCAGTGAGACTAACGGAGCAAATGTCACGGATGCTATCGTGATTCAGCATTATGATCACCGTTCGCAATGGTCGGCTGGCAACATTCGAAGGCGGTTTGGCTGCAAGCTGCCGCTGTACGTCATTCCGCATAGCACGGAGTTTATGGATGCTTGGAATAACATGAATATCCTCCGATTTATCCGATTGCACCGGCTGTTACCGCGCAGGAGACCCGCGAAAGAAGGATTTATGTCGGGGCTTGCCAACCTTTGTGACGGCCTATATCGGCTCGCTGCTGGACGAGACGTATATTCTCGGGGCGGAGAAAAGGGGGCATGACCTTGAATGCAACCGGATTAAATTTGATAGGAATCATCATTTTAGTTGCCGTCTGTTTGGCTTGTCTCTGGCTGAAGGCCAAGTCTTCAGGAGAATCTTTCTTACATCGTGCGCCTGGAAGGGATCGATATTCTTTTACGGAACTCATCGCTTACGTCAAGCATCAGATCCATGAGCTTAGCCGCAATCCCTCTAACGAATGGGGGATGAACGAGGAAGCCTGGAACCGAAAAGTAAAGGTTCGGGCCGAGCTTCGGCAAGCATTACGCGGCTGTACGTATGGCGACCAGCAGGATAAACGTTACGTTAAATCCTTTATTCGCGATTTGCTAGTAAGAGGGTACGGTATCTCGGAAGAAAATATAGACCTTATTATTCCATTCCGCGACCGGGAACGATTAAATGCGCAAGACAGATTTGAAATTGTGCTGTACTTATACAGAAGACGGCATGGGGAAATGGCCTTATCCACGCTGATCGAAGACTATGACTTGGACCAGCCGAAGTGCCGGTCCGACGAAGATGGTACAGGGATATTTGAAATTAATGCTGAGGATGTGGACTCGGTTTTTTACAGGGAGTATCGCCTACTTTCATTTCCCGAGAAGCTGGACCTGGTCGTTCAGCGGGTCTATCAAATGTACAAAGGATTTTCCGTGATCGACGCGATTCGGGAACAGAACATTGACGGGGTGAGCGGAGGAGTCAGCGGGATTCCCGGGAATCATTCCCTTTGGCAACGGATAGAGGATGAAATCGAACCGGGAGGGCCGGAAATTCCGCTAGATCAGGACGGAAGGCAAATAACTCGCTCCTGGGACAGTGTTTGGATTTTTTATAAAGGTAAAAGCATACGTTTATCCTTCTTATCTTTCGGAAGTGAAGCCGAATTGAAACGGGTGTGTCAGAACATTTACAAATTCAATTTGCCGGGTCAGTTATCCGAGGCTAACGGATTTAAAGTAAACGAGTTGAAGGACGGCTCCCGGGTCGTTGTGGTGAGACCGCCTTTTGCGGAATCATGGGCATTTTTTGTACGTAAGTTCGACGTGAAGAACGCAGTCCTTGAAGGGCTTATTCAAGGGAATAACTCCAACCTGCCGATCGAACTGTTGAAATATCTGATGAAAGGAAGCCGGATTACCTCGATCACCGGTTCCCAGGGTTCAGGCAAAACAACGCTGTTAATGGCCATGATCAAGCATATTTATCCTTCTTACACTTTACGCGTTCAGGAGATGTCATTCGAGCTTCATCTCCGGAGGATTTATAGTACGAGAAACATTTTAACCTTTCGTGAAACGGAATACATATCCGGGCAAGCGGGATTGGATTTGCAGAAAAAAACGGATGGCACGGTCAATATCCTCGGGGAGGTAGCGACGGACGAGGTTGCGGCTTGGATGATACAGATGGCGCAAGTGGCAAGTTTATTTACCCTGTTTACCCATCACGCCAAAACCTTCCGCGACCTGATTGAATCCCTGCGAAATTCCTTATTAAAGACCGGCATGTTTAGGGATGAAAAGATTGCCGAATATCAGGTAGCGGGTGTGCTGGATTTTGATATTCATCTCTGCAAAGACTATCAGGGGAACAGATACATAGAACGAATTACGGAGTGCTGCCGTCTGAACGAGAGTTACCAGGAAAGGGTAATTGTCGAGTATCGTAACGGAGCATATGTACCTGTAAAGCCGATCTCTGCGCATAGCCTTAAGGAAATGTCCAAAGAGATGACACCGGAAGATGCAGCGGCCTTTGAAAGGTTTGCGGGTATGTATTGGAGGGAGGCCATTGGAGCTTAAGTCATTTCTCATGATTCTTGTCGGAATGTCATTATGCTGTTTTTTGCTGCTGCTCGGTTTGGGAAAATTAATTGCCAAACGAGAAGAGGAGCAGGGGTTATCGTTAGCTGATCGCGGACACCCATCGTCCCGCTTGATCCGCGGCGGATTGAATGTTCTTTTTCTGAGGTCCTATGCGTTATTCATGAAGCTGCCGCCGCTTAGATTTTATGTGTTGAAGGTTCGATTCCGCTTGTCCGTTCTCCAAGTTTATGACGAGTTTAGTTTACGAAGGCAAACGATCAAGATTGTTTATCTGATCCTGGGTACCCTCACATTCGTGATCGGCGTACTGACGGCAATGAATCCTAACTTGATCTTCTTTCTTTCCTTGTTGATAGCCGCCGTTGTCATTCAAGGTCTGATCCTGGACGGGTATATCAATCGGTTGGAAAAGAAGCTGCTGGAACAAATGCTAGATTTGTTCGGCGCCGTCAGGCTGGCCTATCACAGGCACGGTATGGTTGAAGACGCTATAGATGAATCCATCGAATCGGTTGGAGAGGAAATCGCTCTGCATGCTCATAGGATTTATGACGCTTTAAGTGATGTTAAACCGGATGAGGCGCTGGAGAAATATTATGAAGTCGCGCCAAACCGTTTTCTTCGAGCGTTTGCGGGGATATCAAGGATGATTATGGAATTCGGGGACCGCAAAAAGGATAAGGGTTCGTTGTATTTAAGAGGTCTGGCCAGCCTTACAGGGGAAATTCAGCTTGACTTGATTCGTCGAAGTAAGCTCGATTATTTGCTGAAGGGGCTAAATTTAATTGCTTTAGTGCCGATTTTTTTTACCAAGCCGATTGAGATTTGGGCAAGGAGAAATTTTCCGCTCATGGATCAGTTTTATTTGAGTAAGGCAGGGATTCTGGCCAAGCTCGGGATTTTTCTGATCATTCTTATTTGCTATTTGCTGCTTCAGAAGCTGAAGAGTGAAGAGGAGACGGATTATAAGGCAGGTAGAAACCGGAATCCATGGGAATCAGCCTTGAGAAAATGGAGCCTTGTCCGGAAATGCTCGGCATGGTTCACCCCAAGGTTCAAATCTGCAGCCTATGAGCGAATTCATAAACTGCTGAAAGACAGTAATCATCACTTAAGAGTAGAAACGTTGCAAATCAGACGGCTAGTCATATTTCTGTTATGTGTGGTTATTACGACGGGTACTTTTTCTTATTTACATTTGAAGAGCCGGTCGTGGATTTTGAATGAGCCTCCGGCAAGCTATGTGTTTTTTGGAACTATGTCACAGGACGATGCTGAGGCTGCGGCGGAAATCGTCGACATGGACAAGCAGGTTATGGTGGAGACAGGGATGGATTCTAATAGAGAGTATGATCAAATAGCTGCCTCCATCACACAAGTAATGGCGGAAAGGGGATTACAGCCGAACGATAAACAGCTTGAGGCAACGGCGGAGCGTGTCATAGATAAATTGAAACGCTGGAACGCGGAGTATCTGAAATGGTGGGAGCTTCTCTTGTCGCTGATTGCCGGATGGATCGGATACTGTGTACCGGTCTGGACGCTGATGTTCCAGAGGAGGATGCGGCTTATGGATATGAGGCAAGAAGTGTACCAGTTTCATACGATGATTTCTATTCTGAAGGAACTGGAACGAATTTCTGTCGAAGAGATTTTGGACTGGCTGCATTCGTATGCCGTGATTTTCAAAATTCCACTGCAGAAATGTCTGCTCCATTTCGGGCATGGCGGCGAAGAAGCATTGAGGCAGATGAAGGAGGAGGCCGGGCTGGACGAGTTTAGGCAGTTGGCGGACAAGCTGCTTCTCGCTACGGAGAAAATAACGATCTCGGATGCCTTTGATGAGCTGGAGAGTGAGATGGCGTATCATTTTGAGCGGAGACGGCTCGATTATGAAAAATCGCTGGATACGAAAGCGGGGATCGGCCGTATCATCGGTTTTGCGCCGATGTATTGTCTTGTGTTTGCCTACCTGGTCATCCCGTTGATTTGGATGAGCTTTCAACAGATGGGCATTTATTTTGAGCAAATTCAACATATTTAACAAGGAGGTATTTTAATATGAACAACGCATCATCCGCTTTAAAGGTAGCGGCCGGTATTTTTTTGACGATCGCTCTGATCACTATTGTTGTAATCTTGTTTGTATCCGCCCAGGAAGCTACGAAAACAGCTCAAAACAATTTTTCCGATATTCAAACAGAACTGTCACAGGCCTCATTTACGGTTTATGACGATACGACAGTCAGCGGGTCCCAGGTCACGAATGCTTTGAGAAAATTCAAGGACCGGGAAGAGTTCGGTATTCAGATTAAGACGGGGAAAAACAGTACAGGCCAATGGTATGGAGACATTCTCAAAATCAACGGCACTCTGACGAACGAAGAATACGGTTCAGTGAGTGGCTCCAGCTTGGCGGATATAGGCAACACCTGGAACGAAAAGCTTAACGAATACGTCAATCCAAGCGGTAAATTCAAGGCAAAAGTGATCAAGGATAATTCCAATGTAGTTAGGGGACTGATCTTTACCCAGACTACGGTCACTCCTTAGCCGAGAAGCCGAATCACACATGCTGAAGAGCCTGAAAGATTTACTGTGGTTAGGTACGGCGGTTTCCTTAACTCTTGGAGCTGTATTGTTTACCCTTGATTTTACACGTAGTTATGATGGCCTTTTACAAAATTTATCCTCTTTCATTCAAACGCACAAGCGAAGTGTGACCCTATCGGGAGCCGGCTTAAGCAACGAAGCATCGAATTTCGATACATATACAGGATTGGATATATTATATGGCCTGCGGGGCTGGAAGTTGGAAGGGGCGGAAGTCTCGATTAACGGCACTGTGATTCCGGATGCCAAAGATGATGGAGCATTGCCTTCCGGTCTCTATGATCAAGATCTAGGATTGGCCGTAGCTTTGCTGGACTTGGAGGAAGATTACAAGGCATACTCCCAGCTCGATAAGCAGGGGCGCTTGGCTAAGATATCTTTTAAATTAAAGTGAAGGGGCCGAAGTATGGGCAATGCTTTATCGAAGATCGCGGCGGCTATCCTGGCGGTGGTACTGATCTTTCTTTTTCCCGCGGTCCAATCCGCTCAGCGTCAGGAAGATATCAGGGTACTGTCGGCTTATAACACGCTTGTCCAGTTTACGGATGCCGTAAGAAGCAAAGGGTATGTCTCTGCGGAAATGTACGAGGATTTTGCGCGTGAGCTGGAGACCACAGGCGCGGCTTATGACATCGAACTAGAACACCGCCATAAGAAATATCATCCCGAATATAAGGATCCTGCCGATCCAACTACATTTATGGACGAATTCAGCGTGGTCTACGATTCAAATTACACATCAGACATCCTTAAAATGTTGTTTCCTTCAGCTCTCCCTGCGGGTGGGCCGGTTTTAAGAAAATATAGGTTGGAGGCCGGAGATTATTTGAGTGTAACTGTAACGAAAGTGTCACGGTCCCCGTTGGAGGTTCTGTCAGGTTTTATCTACGGCACGGCACCAGAAGGCGGCCAAACGAAGCATTTGTCCTACGGAGGCATGGTGTTGAATGAAGATTACTGACTGGGCCATCATTTTTGTACTGATCGCAGGTCCGGTACTATGGATTTCAAGTTGGAATACGGAACAGCTTAGGGAAGCTAATCGGCTTGAAATCCGGTACAACTCGGTTTTAAAGACGGCTGCTCAGGATGCAGGAACCCTGCTTAATCGTAACGAGTCGCAGCATTATGAATCGGGGTACGGATCCGTAAAATTCATGCGGGCCGACAAAGAAGCGGGGTTGGCGGCTTTAAAGGAGACCTTGGCACTGAATTTCGGTATCGCTGACGATCCGCTGGCGATGCAATCTTTTATGACGTATATTCCTGCTGTAGTGGTTATTGATTATGACGGTTATTATATCTATGCGATGGAAGAGCTCACAGGGACAGACGGCTATTCCGTCGCCGAACATCGCTGGCGTCCAAAGAAGCCATATGTATACCGGGATCAGGAGGGGAAAAGTCTTTCCTTTACACTGGATCAGCGGGTTACTGTTGTAAATCCCGTTACGGGGGAGTCGGTAACCGGGTTGCGGGAGACTGTTGGCTCCGAGTGGAGTATTCCGGTTCTTCAAAATGAGGAAGCCTTCGAGCAAGTGAGAAGATCGGTAATCGTCCGGAGTATAGAAGATGATCTAGCGGGTATCATTCATCGTCATAATGAAATTTCCCGTAAGCTCGGCGTGAGTTATACGTTTACGCTTCCGGTAATTTCCCAAGAGGAATGGAACAATACAGTCGACGACGTAGGTGTGCTTGTTTTTCTGCAAGGGATTCCTGTCGGAAACCAATACTATAACAATTATGCGCTCGGCGGCGGGAGACTGGTCAAACGCCGGCCCGTGTACGGCGGCATACATCCGGAAACCGGGATCAGATATGCATTTAATGATAAGTGTCCGTTCCCTTTCCAACCGGTTGAAGTTTTCACGAATGCCAGAGATGCGGCAGCTTCCGGATATTTTGAAGCGGAATGTGGACAAGGAGTCCACTGATTATAAGTGCAGGATTCGTCCACGTAAGTTCACATTCATTACCGACAGAGTGGTTACAGCGTTCTTCTTCATATGCTAAAATTCGTAATAGAATGTAGCTGAAAGGAACGTGAAGCAAGAATGAAAGCTAATGAGGACCGTTATTCACGACAGCAGTTGTTTCAACCGATAGGTCCTGAAGGGCAGCAGAAGCTTGCGGAGTCTTCGGTGCTTATTATCGGGGCAGGCGCCCTCGGAACGGGGATCGCCGAAACTCTTGCCCGCGCAGGTGTGGGGCGACTGGTCATCGCGGACCGTGATTATGTGGAGTGGAGCAATTTACAGAGGCAGCAGCTGTACACCGAGGCCGATGCGTTGGCTAGGCTGCCGAAAGCCGTGGCGGCGGAACAACGACTTCGCGCTGTCAACAGCGAAATTATAATCGAAACGCATGTCGTGGATGTAACTTATGAGGAGATCGAAGAGCTGATTAAGGATGTAAATGTGGTTATGGACGCCACGGATAATTTCGATACCCGGCTTCTGATCAATGACATCGCACAAAAATACGGAATTCCATGGGTTTACGGTGGCTGTGTGGGTAGCTACGGGATGACGTTTACGATTTTACCGGGCCAAACGCCATGTTTGAATTGTTTATTGGGGACGATTCCGCTTGGAGGCGATACATGTGATACCGTAGGTGTCATTCCGCCTGCCGTGCAGATCGTCGTTGCGCATCAGGTTACGGAAGCGTTGAAGCTGCTGACAGGTCATCCCGAGTCGCTTCGAGGCACATTGCTGACCTTCGATGTGTGGCGGAACGAGCAATCCTCAATCAAAGTAGGGTCCGCCAAACGGGAGGACTGTTTATCCTGCGGTACGCATCCGACTTATCCGTTTCTGTCCGCAGCAGGTACCCGTAAATCGGAGGTGCTGTGCGGTAGGGACACGGTTCAGATCCGGCCTGCCTTCAAACGGAAGCTTCCTTTACCCGAAATTGCCGCGAGATTTGAACGGCTGGGGGAAGGGAAGGTGGAGCGCAATCCTTTTCTGGTCTCCTTCACGGTCGGGGATCGGCGAATTGTCCTGTTCGAGGACGGAAGAGCGCTTATTCACGGAACGAAAAATACGGCGGAAGCCAAAGCGATATACGATCGGTATTTGGGCTAATTTGGCAAACCATTCACGCACCTTGCGGAATGGTTTGTTTTTATTTTGACCATCTTAACGATAAGTGCATAGAACCCTCTTTAAAGGAAGTTCGGAGATTAAAGGGCAGAGGCGGGAACTCATATGAAAGACATCGTGCTGTTGATGCAAAAAAATGATTTTGCAGCCACCCAAAGGCAATTATTTCTGGAACAGGCCGGATTTGAAGTTCGCCGTTGCCACGGCCTGGAGGATACGGCAACAGAACTGGATGAGGAAATGCCTGGCGTACTGCTGCTGAGTCCAGAGCCCGGCAGCCGTGTTGTTTATGAACTGATGGACAGAGTTGGGGAGAATCCTCCATTCCCCGTTATGGTTATTTTGAAGGAATGGGATACGGATGAGATGGTGTCCTTACTTGAAGCAGGAGTAAACGAAGTTGTGGACATAGCGGTACCCAATATAGAATTTGAAGCAAGAATCCGCAGTCTGATCAGGCTTTTCCGTCGTTTTGCCGACGGTTATTTGACGGAACTAAAGTATGAGGATCTTGTTATTGAATTGAAAGGGCGCAAAGCTTATCGGGATGGTGATCTGATCAAACTTACACCAAAGGAATTCGATTTGCTTAGATATTTAGTGAAGAGGGCGGAGCAGGTTTGCCAGAGAGAGGCGATTCTGCAGGAGGTTTGGGGATATGATTTCTCTACGGGAACGAACGTAGTGGATGTGTATATCCGACATTTGCGCAAAAAAATCGATAAGGGAAGATCCCGGAAGCTGATCCATACCGTCCGCGGAACCGGATACGTAATACAGTGATTCGCACAAAAAAATAACCCGATAGAGAGGCTATCGGGTTTGATTACATATATGAGGACTAAAGGACGCGACGAGCTTTCAAGTAAGTTCTTTTCCAGTTGCCGGAGTTCAGGTTAGAGATTGTAACCCCCGGTTTGCCATAAGTGTGCAAAATTTTACCGTTGCCCATATAAACAGCTACATGCGTTACGTTCTTGCCGTTTGCGCGGCTGCCGCTCGAGAAGAATACCAGATCGCCGGCTTTCAAATTCGATTTGGATACAGCACGTCCAACTTTAGATTGAGCTACTGAAGTCCGTGGAAGATTTACTCCATATTTTTTGAAGATGTGTTTCATAAAGGACGAGCAATCGAAGTTTCTTGTAGTTGAAGTAGATGCACCGAATTTGTATGGGACTCCCATATATTTTTTGCCGTAGTTTACAACTTGGGTTCCTTTAGATGTTGCTACGCTTTCTGCTGCTTGGGCCGGTGCTGCTCCAGCGCCGCTGGCAAGCAGGGAGCTGAATCCGATAGTTGAGACGAGACCTACCGTCAATACTTTTTGGAATAGATGTTGCATTCTCATGATGTATATACCTCCAAAGTTCTTGTTTTTGTTGACCGGTTCGAAATGAAGTATAACAGCTTTTAAACTTCCGAAATTATGGCAAGGGCCGGTCAATCGCTTGGTAGGTAAGGGTTTGACCCCGATTATTAAAATATGATTAAAGTTTACAAAAACGTAAGAAGTTCGTTGTTTCCAATGTAAAGAAAAATGAAAGAAGCCTTGATATTTCAAGGGTTCTTTCACATTTTGATCTGTAACCGAATCTGAAGAAAAGGTTACAAAAATGTTTTATTATTTTGGCGAAATGCTAGTGTTTCTTTCTTTCGTTAGTCCTTGCTCTGGATAATAAGCAGCAAGCCGCTCTCGATCCGAATCGTTCCCCGTTCCCCTTTGAGACGGTTGCTTACGCCTAGAGATTGGCCCATTTTCAGGGTGGCGTTGTCCAGCGGGTACATGAACCCTTCTAAATGGATACCTGTGACCTCCGGGGTGAGAGGAAGCAGGGATACGTAAGTATAACCGCGGTCTTCGATTTCGCAGGTCGTGCCTGTAAGCGTAACATAGTTGTTGGTATCCCAAATTACGCTGGTAATTTGATGCTGCATCCCCCGCAACATCATTTGAATGTTCGATAGAGTGTGGTCCAACCTGGAACCGAGAACGCCAACCATGACGATTTCGGTAGCATGTCTTTGGATAGCGACTTCAAAAGCCAGTTCGGTGTCGGTTAAATCCTTGTTTACAGCATCACACTGAATAAGCTCTTTACTGCTTTTTTTAATTTTCTCCAGTTCTTCAGGGCTGACTGAATCGAAATCCCCAACCGAAATGTCAGGAGATATCCCATGCTCAACTAAAAATAAGGCTCCTCGATCCGCCCCGATAATGATGTCGTTCTGAGAGATGTTCTTCAGAAATACTGGATCGATGGTACCTCCGGCAAAAATAAGCACACGATTCGCTTCCATGTAAAAACTCCCTTTCTGTTCATAAGCCCGAATATTACCAGTATAGTTCAGTTTTTAGGCTTGCACAATTGAAGGCGTCGGGAATACAATGGACACAGCAATTTAGCGAGAGAGAGGGCAGGGGAGCAGGGAAATGCATTTATTCGATATATTCAGTATTATCGGAACGATCGCCTTCGCCATGTCGGGAGCATTTGTGGCGATGGAAGAAGAGTACGACATACTCGGGGTACTGGTGCTGGGACTGGTCACCGCTTTTGGAGGGGGAATTATCCGCAATGTGTTGATCGGCGTGCCGGTTACTACCTTGTGGGCGCAGGGCGATTTGATATTACTGGCTGTTTTGTCCGTTTTGGTCGCTTTTGTGCTGCCGCTCCCTTGGATTCAGCATTGGAAGAAGACGGAGGCGCTGTTTGATGCGATCGGGTTGTCCGCTTTTGCGATTCAAGGTGCACTTTATGCGAGCGGAATGAAGCATCCGATCAGCGCGATCCTGGTAGCCGCGGTTTTGACAGGGATCGGAGGAGGGATCATCCGGGATTTGCTGGCCGGACGAAAGCCGCTTGTCCTGAGGGACGAAATTTATGCGGTATGGGCGATGATCGCCGGACTTGTCATCGGTCTTGGCTTTTTCACTTCGACCATCGGACTGCTGCTGCTGTTCGTCCTGGTTGTCTGTTTTCGGATGCTGTCCGTCCATTATAAATGGAAGCTCCCGAGAAGGTCGCTTAAGACGGGCAATATTGAGGTTGAGGCCAAATCGGAGACATTGTAGAGCATGTCCGCAAATCATCTCCTATATAAAGAAGAGGATCCATGCCTGTCTCAAGGCCATAGATCCTCTTCTTTATTATGTCGAGCCTATTTTGGATACAGTTATTCGAGAAAATAAACCAGCGCTTCAGGAAGTTCTTTCTGCCAGAAGCCCCACAGATGCTGTCCGTCCTTCTCGTAATATCTTACTTTGGCTCCGCGCTCTTCCAGCAATTCCTTAGCCCGGCGATTTAAGTCCACAAAATTGTAAGTTCCTGTATCGGTTGTGTACTGCTGCTCCTGTAATCCAACTATCATATAGAGAGAAAGAGTGGACAAGTCCTTTTCGGCAGCAATAAGTTCCAGGGAGGCATCGTAAAACGCGCCCGATAAACTGATGATTTTGGAAAACAGTTGCCGGTTTTTCATAGCGAGATGCAGCGAAAATGATCCGCCCAGGGAATCGCCGGCCAATACGCGTTGGTCCGGTTCGCGGCGAACCGGATATTTACGCTCCACAAAGGGTATAATTTCTTCAGTAATACCGGTGCTGTAAGCCTCGAACCGATTGCCGAAAGGAGCGTATTCTTCCGTCCGGACCGAGACATCGACCTCGATTCCTACTATAATGAAAGGCTCGATTCCTTCATCAAGAATCAGTTGGTTCGCGAGGGTAGCGATCCGTCCGAAATTGAAAAACTCTTCGCCGTCCTGACAATAAACGACAGGATAACTTAAAATTTCATTGTAGCCAGGGGGGAGATAGATGCGAAGTTTCCTTTTTTCTCCCAAGCTGTTGCAGTCGACCTCCTCTTTAACAATCGTCCGTTTTAAATACCGAGAATCCGTCATATTATGACACGCCCCTTGTCGTCTGTTTTTTGCTTTTGACCTCTCATTAAGTTAAGATAACCCTGGAAGCAGTAAACGCATACACTTCCAGAAAGTCATTCGTGTTACATAATTATGTTCCGTCTGTTATACAAACAAAAATAAATAATTAAGTCATTTCAGCGCAATTCCTTTGACTTAATGACTACAACAGATGTATAATAATTCTATAACAGCGGAACATGATAATCAAATATTTTGTCGAGGTGAAGAAAATGAGCAAGATTCCTTATGAAGTATATACGGAGGAAGTCGAGGCTTTGGCCGTCCTTTCGCCGGATGGTGAAATTGTAAACAAAGATAAAGTCCCGAACTTGACAGATGATCAATTGAAAGAACTAATGTACCGTATGGTATTTACCCGTACTTGGGATGAGCGTGCCATCAACCTGGGACGTCAAGGACGTCTCGGTTTCTATGCTCCGGTATCCGGACAAGAAGCTACGATGGTAGGCAGTGAATTCGCTTTGGACAAGAATGACTTCGTTTGCCCGGGTTACCGCGATATGCCGCAGCTCGTATGGCATGGTCTTCCGCTTTATCAAGCTTTCTTGTATTCCCGCGGTCATCAACACGGCGGTCAAATTCCTGAAGGCGTCAACGTACTTATGCCACAAATTATTATCGGCGCGCAAGTTCTTCATGCTATGGGGATCGCCATGGGTTATAAATTGAAGAAACAAAAACAAGTCGCCATTACTTACACCGGAGACGGCGGTTCGTCCGAAGGCGATTTCTACGAAGCATTGAACTATGCTGGAGTATTTAAGCTTCCGGTTATTTTCTTTGTGCAAAATAACGGCTATGCCATTACGACTCCTTTCTCCAAACAAACGGCTGCTCTATCGATCGCTCATAAAGCGGTAGCTGCCGGTATCCGCGGCGTGAAAATCGACGGGATGGACGTGTTCGCAGTTATTAGCGCGGTTCAAGAAGCTGCAGAACGTGCACGTAACGGCGAAGGCGCGACTTTGATCGAAGCGGTTACTTACCGTTTCCGTCCGCATTCCCTGTCCGATGACACAAGCAAATACCGTACTAAAGAAGAAGAAGGACAATGGAGCGAAAAAGATCCGATTGCCCGTCTTGCCAAGTATCTGGAGAAGAAAGGTCTTTGGACCGACGAAGATACGGCTCGCGTGAAAGAAGAAGCCAAGGCGAAAGTCAACGAACAAATCAAGAAGGCTGAGCAAACCGAGAAAATGACCATTCCTGGCCTGATTGACAGCATGTTCGAACAAACGCCTAAACATTTGGAAGAACAAAAAGCCGAATTTAATAAATAAGCCTTGAAGAAGTTCTAATGAGGAGGATATGAGCAATGGCACAAATGAATATGAAAGAAGCAATCCGCGATGCGATGCGCGTAGAGTTGAATCGGGATCCAAACGTCCTGCTTTTCGGGGAAGACGTAGGTAATGTCGGCGGTGTATTCCGCGTAACAGAAGGTTTGCAAAAAGAATTCGGCGAAGATCGTGTATTCGATACGCCGCTGGCTGAATCCGCAATCGGCGGTATGGCAGTAGGCCTCGGGATTCAAGGATTCCGTCCGGTTGCCGAAATCCAGTTCGTCGGCTTTATTTTCGAAGCTTTGGACCAAATTTTGGTGCAAGCTGCACGGATGCGTTACCGTTCCGGCGGCCGTTACAACGCGCCGATCGTGTTCCGTACTCCATACGGCGGCGGCGTAAAAGCGGCTGAGTTGCATACGGACGCCCTGGAAGGTTTGATTGCGCAAACTCCGGGTATTAAACTGGTAATCCCTTCTAACCCTTACGACGCAAAAGGTCTCATGATTTCCGCGATCCGCGACAATGATCCGGTATTCTTCATGGAGCACCTTAACTTGTACCATGCATTCCGCGCTGAAGTGCCGGAAGGTGAATATACAGTTGAGCTTGGCAAAGCCAACGTGGTTCGCGAAGGTTCCGACGTGACGATCATCGCTTACGGCATGATGGTTCACACGGCTGTAAAAGCTGCGGAAGAACTCGAAAAAACTAAAGGCATCAAAGCTGAAGTTATCGACTTGCGCACATTGGTGCCGCTGGATATCGATACGATTCTTGCCTCCGTTAAGAAAACGAACCGTGCGATCGTTGTGCAGGAAGCGCAAAAATCCGCCGGTATGGCTGCAGAAATCATCGCTCAAATCAATGAAAAGGCTATTCTTCATTTGGAAGCTCCAGTGCTTCGCATTACGCCTCCGGATACCGTTTATCCGTTCGCGCAAATCGAAGATCAATGGCTGCCGACTCCGGCTCGCATCATTGAGGGCGTAAACAAAGTTCTCGAATTTTAATGAAATCGATTCTTAAACTAATTAAATAACAGGAGGTCTTCCAGGTGGCAAAATTTGAATATCGCTTCCCAGAGCTGGGCGAAGGTTTGCATGAAGGCGAAATTATTAAAATGCATATCAAAGCCGGCGACAAAGTTACAGACGAAGATATCGTGATGGAGGTACAGAACGACAAGGCGGTCGTAGAAGTACCTTGTCCGGTAAACGGTACGGTGCTCGAAGTGTTCGGGACCGACGGTGCCGTGTTCCGCGTTGGCCAAGTAGTGGCTGTTATCGACGCGGAAGGCGATGTTCCTGAACAGGAACCGGCTCATGAAGAAGCTAACGCTCAAGAAGCTGATGCAGCGAAAGGCGGAGCGGATACGAAGGATTCGCCTGCAGCTTCCAGCCCGGCTGAAGCTAAAGAAGGCGGCGCTAACGGCGCGGCAGCACCTGCTGCACCAAACCGCGAAGTGCTTGCTACGCCTAGCGTACGCAAATTCGCCCGCGAGCAAGGCGTTGATATTGCACAAGTAAGCGGCACAGGCAACGCTGGTAAAATCACTCGCGAAGACGTGGAAGCATTCAAAAACGGCGGCGCGGCAGCAGCTCCTGCAGCTGCAAGCAGCAAAGACGAAGCAGCGAAGGCTCCTGCAGCATCGGCAGCTTCCGCGGCCAGCGTAAGCGCAGAAGAAGAACGCGTACCGTTCAAGGGTATCCGTAAGGCGATTTCGAACGCTATGGTGAAATCGGCATACACAGCTCCGCATGTAACGATCATGGACGAAGTGGACGTTACCGAATTGGTAGCTTTCCGTACTCGCATGAAACCAATCGCCGAGAAGAAGGGCATCAAAGTAACTTACCTGCCATTCATCGTTAAGGCACTCGTAGCGGCTTCCCGCCAATTCCCGGCGCTGAACGCTTCGATCGACGAAGAAAACAACGAAATTGTTTACAAGAAACATTACGATATCGGGATTGCTACCGATACGGATAACGGTTTGATCGTACCGGTTATCAAAGATGCCGACCGCAAGAGCATCTGGATGATCGCCGACGCTATCCGTGATCTGGCAGCCCGCGGCCGTGACGGCAAGCTGTCCGCAAACGAAATGAAGGGCAGCACGATTTCGATTTCGAACATCGGTTCCGCCGGCGGTATGTTCTTTACTCCGATCATCAACTACCCTGAGGTAGCGATCCTGGGTACAGGCCGCATCAGCGAAAAACCGGTTGTTAAGAACGGCGAGATCGTTGTCGCTCCGGTTATGGCTCTGTCCCTCAGCTTCGACCACCGTCTCATCGACGGAGCAACAGCTCAAAACTTCATGAACTATATCAAACAGCTGCTCGCTAACCCTGAGTTGCTCGTTATGGAGGTGTAACAATATGGTAGTAGGAGACGCTTCTCTAGATATTGATACATTGGTTGTAGGTGCCGGTCCCGGCGGATATGTGGCGGCCATTCGTGCCGCCCAACTGGGCCAAAAAGTAATTATCGTGGACAAATCGGAACTCGGCGGCGTGTGCTTGAACCGTGGCTGCATTCCGTCCAAAGCTTTGATCTCCGCAGCGCATGCATACGAAAACGCACAGCATGCCGACGCTTTCGGCGTAACTGCTGAAAACGTGAAGGTTGACTTCACGAAAACGCAAGAATTCAAGAACGGCGTAGTTAAGAAAATGACCCAAGGCGTATCCGGTTTGCTTAAAGGCAACAAAATCGAAGTTTTCAGCGGTGAAGTGATGTTCATCAACGAAAACGAAGCACGTGCCTTCAACGATCACGAATCGCCGCGTTACCGCTTTAAGCATTGCATTCTTGCGACCGGATCCCGTCCGATCGAACTGAAGCCTTTCCCGTTTGGCGGACGTATCCTGTCCTCGACGGAAGCTTTGGAACTTCCTGAAATTCCTAGCAGCCTGATCGTTATCGGCGGCGGCTACATCGGCGCTGAATTGGGCCAAATGTTCTCGAAATTCGGTACGAAAGTTACGATTATCGAGGGTATGGATTCCGTACTTGCCGGATTTGACAAAGATATGACCCGTCTTGTAACCAAGAGCATGGAAAAAACGGGTATCGAAATCATCACTAATGCAAAAGCTGAAAGTGCTGAGCAAACCGACAAGAACGTTACTGTGAAATACTCCGTAAACGGCGAAAACAAAGAAGTTACAGCGGATTACCTCCTCGTAACGGTTGGCCGTCGTCCAAACACGGATGGCGATCTCGGCCTTGATCTTGCCGGCGTTAAGCTGACTGACCGCGGTTTGGTAGAAGTTGACCACCAAGGACGTACGAGCAACCCGAACATCTTCGCTATCGGCGATATCGTAGCCGGTCCTGCATTGGCTCACAAAGCTTCTTATGAAGGTAAAGTGGCAGCAGAAGTCATTTCCGGACTTCCGTCTGTAGTGGATTACAAAGCTATTCCGGCTGTAGTCTTCACGGATCCTGAATGCTCCAGCGTGGGCTACACGGAGAAAGAAGCGAAGGAAAAAGGCTACAAAGTCAAAGCCGGCAAGTTCCCGTTCGCGGGCAATGGCCGTGCAACTTCGCTGAATCAGCCTGACGGCTTCATCAAGATTGTAGCTAACGCTGAAAACAATCTGGTAATCGGCGCGCAAATCGTCGGTATCGAAGCTTCCAACTTGATTGCCGAGCTCGGCCTCGCGATCGAAATGGGCGCAACGCTTGAAGATATCTCGCTTACGATCCACGCTCACCCGACACTGGGTGAAATCGTGATGGAAACCGCTGAACTGGTTGAAGGCCATCCGATCCACGTGATCTCCCGTTAATTTTTGATTTATCACTCCGGCGCGGCTAATTATTGACGGCCAGGAGTTCTCCTAAGCTAATTGACAGGGCAAGACCGAAATTCATCGGTCTTGCCCTTTTTTTAGCGGTTATTTAGCTGTTATAATGCTCCATCAATTCGAGTGCCTTTTGCTTAATCATTTCGGACATTTCCCGCGGTTCGATAACCTTAGCTTCGGTACCTAGTTGAAAAAAATAATTTGCCGAAAATCTTATTTCGCTTTGATCGATCACAGTATCGATACATCCTGCGTCATTGCTTGCACTCTTAATATATGGCTCTAGCCAAGGCTCGCTTTTGCATTGGCGCATTCCTTCTTCGGTCAATAGGACATAAAGACGGACCGGCGTCATAATTTCGTTAGAACGAGCCAACCATTCATCCAGCTTCATCGGGACGGAGCGCGTATTGTCGCTATATTGCAGCGAGAGAATCCGGTCGATCCGAAAAACTCGGATATGTTCCTGTTCCGTGTTCGAGGCAGGCATATACCAGAAACCGTTATACGCATATACTCCGAGTGGCACAACCTCTCTGATCGTAACTCTGGATTTGGATTCATACTCCATATGGATGGCTTGATTTCGCAAAGCCGCTTCAATAATCTCTTTTAAATAAGGTGAATCCACGCTTCGCTTTAAATTCCAGAAAGACAACACTTCATCCAAACGGTTCATTTTAGTTTTTAAATCATCCGGAAGACTGGCGTACAATTTGCCGGAGGCGGAAGCAATATTGATCTCGAAAGGAAGGGATCTATAGTATTTAAGCGATTGAAAGGCGAAGAATATGGCAAAGGCTTCATCCTCCTCAAAAGCAATCGGGGGGAGGACCCGGTTGTTTAATACCCGGTAACCTCCGTTTCGCCCCGGTTCGGTATATAGCGGAACGCCCATCTCACTGATTTCAAGTAAATAACGGTGCGCGGTTCTTAGCGAAATGTCAAATTCATCCGCCACATTTTGTGCGGTAAAGCTGCGCTTCGCATTTACGTACATGATCAGGTCAAATAAGACTTTGGATTTAGACATTGGAGAGCTCCTTTTCATTGCTATATCATGCCAAGAATTGTCATGGTATTACGATATATTGTTTTTATAACAGAAACAAGAGGAGGGAGCCTCAATGTCTATGGAACCCATTAAAGTGATCGGAGCCAGAGAGAACAACCTTAAGAACATTACAATAAGTATTCCAAAGAATAAAATCACGGTCTTTACCGGCGTATCCGGCTCCGGTAAATCGTCATTGATCTTTGATACCATTGCTGCGGAGTCGCAACGGCAGCTGAATGAAACGTTTACCAGTTTCGTGCGGCATCGTCTGCCTCACTATGGACAACCCGATGTCGATGCCATAGAGCATTTGTCTGTCGCAATCCTCGTCGATCAAAAACGCATCGGCGGCAATGCCCGTTCCACCGTCGGTACTGTAACGGATATTTACTCGCTGCTGAGACTTTTATTTTCGCGGATCGGGCAACCGTTCGTCGGATATTCTGACAGGCTTTCCTTTAATAACCTTCAGGGAATGTGTCCGATGTGCGAGGGACTTGGAACAGCAGCGACTATAAACTTGGATCGTTTGATCGATAAAGACAAATCGTTGAATGAAGGGGCGATTATGTTCCCGACCTTTCAACCCGGGGGTTACCGCTGGAAGCGTTATGTAACTACCGGACTTTTTGATAATGACAAGAAGCTGAAGGATTATACCGAGGAAGAATGGGATACGCTGCTGTACAAATCGGGTTTCAAACCGGCCAATCCGACTTCGGAATGGCCGTCTACCGCAATTTATGAAGGGGTCATTCCACGGATCGAAAATGGCTTTCTGGCCAAGGATTCCAAGCAAGCACAGCAGAACGAGGATCAACTGAATTATATCGTGGAGAAGGGGGTTTGCCCGGAATGTAATGGAGCGAGGTTAAACCAAAAAGTTCTTTCCTGTAAAATCGACGACCTTAATATTGCGGAATACTCCGCAATGCAGGTAAGCGATCTGTCAGTTCAAATGCGCAAGGTTACGGCTTTGTCAGCCAAAACTATTGTGGAGGCATTGATCAAGAAGCTGGACAGCCTCGTTTCGATCGGACTTGGCTATTTGAGTTTAAACCGGGAGACTTCGACTTTATCGGGAGGGGAGTCGCAGCGAATTAAAATGATTCGTCATCTCGGGAGCAGTCTAACCGGTCTTACTTATATTTTTGACGAGCCGAGCATCGGGCTGCATCCCCGGGACGTTGACCGGCTAAACCGGATGCTGCGGCAGTTATGCAGCAAAGGAAACACCGTTTTGGTGGTGGAACATGATCCGGATGTCATTGCTATCGCCGACCACATCGTGGATATGGGACCTGAAGCTGGAATAAGAGGCGGTGAAATTAAATTCGAGGGAGATGTCAAAGGACTTAAGAGTGCGGGCACCATCACTGGACACTATTTGCGGCGGCAACCCAAGTTGAAGGAGAATATTCGGAAGCCGGACGGATTTTTGCGGCTTGAGCACGCCTCACTGCATAATCTCAAGGATGTCAGTGTCACGATTCCAACAGGAGTTATGACTGTAGTCACCGGGGTGGCCGGGTCAGGCAAAAGCACGCTGATCAACAAGGTGTTGCTCCAACGATATCCAGATGCGATTTCAATTGATCAGAGTGAACTCAAAGGTTCCAAACGATCCAACCTTGCCACCTATACAGGGACGCTGGATCATATCAGAGACCAGTTGGCAGACGCAAACCAGGTTAGCGCATCGTTGTTCAGTTTTAACTCCGATGGCGCGTGTCCGGCCTGCAAAGGTCTTGGTACGATCACGGTCGATCTGGCTTTTATGGACCCCGTGGTCAGTGTCTGCGAAGCATGTCAGGGACGAAGATTTACAGATGAAGTGCTGGAGTATACCCTGCACGACAAAAATATTAACGATATTTTGAACTTAAGCGTTGTAGAGGCTTACGACTTTTTCAATGATCATAGGGAAATGGTGAGCATTTTCAGTGGCTTGTCCGAAGTCGGTCTAGGTTATGTTACGCTAGGGCAACCTCTCCATACTCTTTCCGGAGGCGAGCGGCAGCGCGTGCGTTTAGCTATGGAACTTCATAGCAAGCAAAGCGGGATTTACGTGTTTGATGAACCGACAACCGGTCTTCATTTGCGCGACGTGGAACGTTTAATTGATATATTAAACCAGCTGGTCGACCGGAGAAGTACCGTCATTATTATTGAACATCATCTCGACGTCATGACTCAGGCGGATTGGATTGTTGACATGGGTCCGGGAGCAGGCAGTGAAGGAGGGAAGATCATTTTTGAAGGCACACCTCAGGATCTCGTAAAGGATCAAACTTCGATAACCGGTGTTTATCTGAACAGCTATTTGGAAGGTGAGGAATCCTCTTTCCGGCGATGAAAAATCATTTCGATGATGTTTCAACCTTCAGCTAAATGGGTTCCGGCTACGGTATGGAAAGGGGTTCTGGTTGGTCTGGCCGCTGTAATGATTCTTGGCGGATGCGGAAACGGAAATCAGGACTCTGCCGGAGATCCGGAAAAAAACGCCGGGCCGGAAGTTATGGCTCAGGATGAAACAAAAGGGAAGGCAGCAGCAGACGGGAATGTAAGCGATATTCCTCTTCAGCAGAGAATAAGGTCGATGTTGAAATCGTGTCCGGAACCTCATCCGAGCATGCACCCAAAGATCAGGGAGCGTCGGATGTCTGGCTTCAAGGAAGCGCTAAAATAGAAAAGGACCAAATCGTAATCTCGGGAACATCCAATCTGGTTCCTGGTTTGGAAATAACGATCAGCTTTAAACCGGATCAGCAGTCCGCAGATCTGGAGCCTTATGGCGCGAATGGAGAAAAAATGACCGGCACGTTTATCCATCAAGTTGAGGAAGAGAATCAGACGCTACACAAAGCGGTAACCTATATTTACATGGATGCCGCTGCTGAAATCGGCTCAGAATGGAAGGCGGAGAATCCGGTCGGTGAAAAGCCGGATGACTATGTAAATCCCGCCATATGGATGAAGCCGGAGGTAAACGCCGAAGAAGGATTTTATTTGATTAAGGTGAAGAGCAATCTGCTTGAAGGTACGGTCGTTTCCGGCGATATCGGCATTCCGGATCACGTCCATTTCGGATACGGTGAGAAGACGCAGGTACTTCCTGACGGCTCGTTCCAGGTCCGGGTAAAGCAGCCGAAAAAAGACGTAGGCAGTTTTTATCTTGTGCTGCACTAAATCGGCGCTAGCGGCCTATGGCAAGCTTGGAGAGAAATTATCAGGTGATTTAGTCAAGACGGAGCAAACCGATGAGGGAGCGCTGAAATATATTGAACTTCGCATGAAGGTGGACCCGAACAAATAAGAATAATAAAAAAGCTCACTCCGTCAGCGATGGAGTGAGCTTTTAGCTTTAGATGAATAGATTAATGCCGGATTGATCCGCTTTCCCTAAATAGTAACCGACACCGCCGATTTTCACGCCGTCGATCAATTCTTCCCGCTTGATGCCCATGACGTCCATCGACATTTGACAAGCCACGATTTCGACGCCTTGGTCGATTGCGGATTGCATCAACTCTTCAAGCGAAGCGATATTGCCGTTCTTCATGACGCCGCGGATCATTTTCGCACCCATGCCCATCATGTTCATTTTGGACAGGGACAGCTTGCGGCTGCCGCGCGGCATCATGGCGCCGAACATTTTGCCGATCATGTTTTTCGGGACATTCACCTTTTCCGGTTTGCGGATGACGTTCAGGCCCCAGAAGGTGAAGAACATCGTTACCTTTTTGCCGCTTGCCGCCGCTCCGTTGGCAATAATGAATGAAGCGATGGCTTTGTCCAGATCGCCGCTGAATACGACCATCGAAGTACCTTCCTGTGAAGAGACATTACTCGGAGCAGGATTGGAGGCTTCAATCTCAAGCAGTCCCCCTTTGCAAAGGTAGGCCTCGATCATGCCGTCCGCCTTTTTACTGACCTGTAGTATCCGATTCTTAGACATAGTCGCCCAGGCTTGCACATCTTCATAAAATCCAGGGTCCGAAGCGGTCACCCGTAGAATTTGCCCTTCCTGAATCTGATCCATTTTTTGTTTCACCTGAATCAATGGGCCGGGGCAGCATAAGCCACAGGCGTCCAGCTCAGCATCGGCCCGCAATTCTTGGTCGCGCACTCGCAGGGGCTGCGCTGCAGCTGCGGTTTCCCGAGCCGCTTCAATAACAGGAGCAGGGGCGGAAATAGCCGCTGTTTTCTCCGGTTGATCTCCGCCGTGTCTTTGGCCGGCCTGATATCGCACTAACTGATATGTCTTATATCCGCCGGTCAAATTGCGGACACGGAAACCTTTTTGCTGCAAAATCCGGGAAGCGGTGTACCCGCGAAGTCCAACCTGACAATAAACCCAAATTTCTTTTGAAGGGTCCAACTCGGAGAGTCGGCTACGCAGATCATCGACCGGAATGTTCAAGGAATCCGGAATATGGCCGTTGGCATGCTCGATTTCCGAACGGACATCGACAAGCAGGGTAGAGGCGCTGTCACGGCTGTCCAAATCTTTCGGAACAAAGACTGCGGTTCTACCGGTCAACACGTTCTCGGCTGTGTACCCGGCCATATTAACCGGATCTTTGGCGGAAGAGTACGGAGGAGCATAGGCCAGCTCAAGTTCGGTAAGATCACTTACCGTGCCGCGGAAACGGATCGTTGTGGCGATATCGTCGATCCGTTTATCCACACCGTCGTGCCCAACCGCCTGGGCGCCGAGAACGGTTCCCTCGTCGTTGAACAGCAGCTTAAGCGTTAATGGCGTTGCTCCCGGATAATAAGCAGCATGGGAATTCGGATGGACGTAGGTTATATGGTATGGCAGACCGAGACGCTGCAGCGTCTTTTCGTTATTTCCTGTTGCCGCACCGGTTAAACCAAACACCTTGATAATGGACGTTCCCTGGCTGCCCTTAAACGTGCTGCTCAGCCCGCTTACGTTATCCGCGGCGATTCGGCCCTGTTTATTGGCCGGACCCGCAAGCGGAATGGCCGTAGTCGTGCCGTTGACATAATCCGTAACTTCGATGGCGTCGCCTGCGGCATAAATTCCGCTTACGCTGGTCTCCAGCCGATCATTGACGATAATATGGCCTTTGGGCCCCAACTCGATACCTGTTCCTCGCAGAAATCCGGTATCCGGGGATACCCCGATCGCAAGGATCACCATTTCAGCGGTCAAGTTTATGCCGCTAGCGGTACGAACTTCGATGAGCTCACCTTTTTCCTCAAAGCCTTGAACGGTTTGGGATAGAAGCAGCTTTACGCCATGATCCTCCATTTCCTTAGCCAGCGCGTTTGCCATCTCCGCATCGAAGGGAGCCAAAATTTGCCGACCGCCCTCAATCAAGGTAACGTCCAGACCGATTTCCTTCAGATTTTCCGCCATTTCGACGCCGATAAATCCGCCGCCGATGACGATGGCCGATGAAATTTTGTCCTCGCTAACCCTTTTTTTGATCCGGTCCGTATCAGGAATGTTTCGCAAGGTGTGAATTTTATTACTTTCAATCCCAGGCAATTGAGGGCGGATCGGTTTGGCTCCTGGGGATAAAATAACCGCATCATAGGTTTCCTCGTAATCGCCGCTCGTTTTGCTGCGTACGGTTACCGTTTTGTTCTCCGGGTTAATGCCAATGACTTCACTATCGATCCGGATATCGATGTTAAAACGTTTATACATGGCTTCCGGAGTCTGTACAAGCAGCTTTGAACGATCCGTAATCGAATCACCGATATAGTAAGGAAGACCGCAGTTGGCGAAAGAAATATAGGAATCCCGTTCGAACATGATGATATGCGCTTCCTCATCGAGACGACGTAAACGAGCCGCAGCCGATGCGCCGCCTGCGACGCCTCCGACAATAATAACTTTTTTACTCATGATTAGTTTCCTCCAATAAGATGCGTATTAATTGTTTGATTCGTTCATCAGCAACGTGATATTTGACTTCAAGTCCGCTCCGTTCGGTTTCCAAGATGCCCATGCTGCGCAGCTTCTGCAAATGCTGGGATACCGTCGATTGCGGTAAATTCAAACACTCTTGCATATAAGAAACATTGCACTCCGGTTTTTCGATCAGGCCCTTAACAATACATAACCGGACCGGATGGGCCAATGCCTTCAGGATTTCGGCAGCTTCTTGGTAGGACTTAAAATTGCTGTCCAAACTGGATCACCTCAGTTCTCTAATATATCACTATATCGCAATATTACGATATTTAGATTTTAAAGTCAAATGCCAAGTTGAAATTTGGCCAGCGTTGAACGGAAGGGTGACACTAATTTGACAAAAGATATTACCCATCATATCATACCCCTTAGGGTATATTTCGGGTGAAAATCGCTTTGGAAAAGGAGGAAATGGATTGCAAAACATTCAATTAGGCCCCTTTTTATTAAATGGCTCTCTTGTTCTGAATCTTCTGTTTGGGGCAGGAGGGTGGATAATGCTGAAGCTTTGGGGGCGGATAGTTACTGACCGCTCGGAAACTAAGACGATAGCGGAATTGCTGTCCAATGGATTTTTGTTATGGCTTCTGATTTGGAAATTTAGTTATTTGCTCATTCATCCAGTAGAGGCGGTATCCGAGCCCATGTCCTTGCTTTATTTTGATGGTGGTGAAGCGGGCGGCTGGATCGCCGGTTTGGTTGGGGGGCTTTATATATGGCTGCGTTCTCGGAAGAAAGAGCTAGACTTTGCTAATTTGGTGCACGGTTTTGCCGTTTATTTTCTTGGGGGATGGTTTGTGTCGCGGCTGCCGGAGCTGATGTTTCAGGAAGGACCCTCCATCTCATGGATCGCCAGCATCTGCTGGACCGGCCTCCTCCTGCTCCAAATGTTAATTGCAAAGCGCGAAACGCCGGAGGCAAGAATTCAATTTGCCGCACTTTGGTTTTTGATCGGTAACATTGTGTTCCAATTTTTCAATCATGAACGCGTCATCTGGATATTGTCTTTCAGCAAGCTGCAGGTCGTATTTTTGCTGCTGACCGTCGTACTTGTTTTCTGGAAAGGACCAAAGAGGGATTAGTGAGTCCAAAATCTTTTTTAGGAAGGGGAGGAAACAGTTATGAAAAAGAATGTATTTATCTTTGTCATCTTATTGGGACTTGTCGCTTATAGCGCTTATGATTACATAAATAATAGAACGAACTCGGATGGAAACAAACAACAAACGGTGCAAGATGGAGGCGCAACTGTTGGGATTAAGGAGGGGGAGCAAGCCCCTGACTTTACGTTAAACGGGCTGGACGGTACTCCGGTGTCCCTGTCGGATTTCCGCGGGAAAGTGGTGGTCTTGAATTTTTGGGCGTCCTGGTGCCCGCCATGCCGGGTGGAGATGCCGCATATGCAGCGATTGTATGAGAAGTATGACGCTAAAAATGTCGTCGTGCTCGGTATTAATTTGACATCCACGGAGAAAAGTTCCGACAATGCGCAAAGCTTTGTAGATGAACAGGGACTAACCTTCCCCGTATTGCTTGATTCGAAGGGCGAAGTCATGGACAACTACCGGATCGTTGCCTATCCGACTACCTATTTTATTGATGAAAAAGGCATAATCCGTCAGGTCTCCCAGGGCGCGATGAATGCCGATATGTTGAAAAAGGCCATCCAACCTCTCATTTAACGTTATATAATGGGGCAAGCTCCAATAAAATAAAGGGAGTAGCCTGGCTGCTTATTTTTATGGTAGGATAAAACCTGCGATTGAAAATCGGTGACACAATGTAGTTACTAGTAAGTTTGTTTGAAAAGGAGAGCTTGGTGGCATGGATACGATTTTTTCGATACTGAAATCAATTATTTTAGGGATTGTAGAAGGGATTACCGAATTCTTGCCGGTATCATCCACCGGTCATCTCGTCATTTTCGAGAATTTCCTGGGCTTTACCGGAACAACGCCATCTTACGTCGAGATGTATACGTACGTGATTCAGCTTGGGGCGATTTTGGCCGTAATCGTGCTGTACTGGGGAAAAATCAAGGACACGCTGGTCAACTTTTTTCCGCAAAAGGTCGGCTTTGCGAAGTCCGGCTTCCGCTTTTGGCTCATGCTGGCGATCGCATGTATTCCTGGAGGCATTTTCGGCGTACTGCTTAATGATTGGTCGGACGAGCACCTGTTTACGCCGGTCGTTGTGGCGTTCACGTTGTTCTTCGGCGGTTTATGGATGCTGTACGCGGAGAAGAAGTTCCGTAACAACGGGCTTGGCGGCGGCGGTGACGAGCTCAATGTCACTGTGAAACAAGCGCTCATTATCGGGGCGTTTCAAGTTTTGGCGATCATTCCCGGCATGTCCCGTTCCGCTTCCACGATTATCGGCGGCTGGGTAGCCGGCCTGACGACGGTGGCGGCGGCTGAGTTCTCGTTCTTCCTGGCGATTCCCGTCATGGTAGGTATGAGCTTTTTGAAAATTGTGAAAATCGGCGGTTTTTCCAGTATGACGTCAACGGAGCTCATCTCGCTCGGAGTAGGCTTCCTGGTGTCCTTCCTGGTTGCACTTGCCGTCATCAAGAAGTTTATCGCTTACTTGCAGAAGAAGCCGATGAAAGTGTTTGTGTATTATAGAATGGTGTTCGCGATCATCGTATTGGTGGCCGGGATTGCCGGATTCTTCAAGTAGTTATAATAAGCCCGGGTTAGGAATAAGCAACCATTCCTGCCCGGGCTTCGTCATGTAATAAAGTAAATATGAGAAGGGTTCCCTCTGATCGGCATCCAAACAAATCCCCATAAGATTCAATTTAAGCGGGATATTTATAGGCCGAAAAATACGGATATCAGGAACCAGACACCAAATCCGGTAATAAGCGTGGCTGAGATTAAATCAACGGCGCGTAGGGCTGCGGGTGTCAATAAACGAAGGCGCAGCTGGTTCACTGCTAAACACAGCAGAATCCACCATAAGGCGGAACCGAGGAAGATCCCGGCGGTGAACGCTGAAGCCCCCTCCGAAGAACCTAGGAATGAACCCATACCCAAACCTGCGGATAGCGCTGCAAAAGAGATCACCGTCATCGGATTGGCCAGGGTAAGCAGAAACGTGGAGCCAAAGGTGAACAACTGTCGAGTTTGCCCAGGGATATTGTGATCGGCAAAAGGCGATTTGCGGCGGAAACCGAGAAGGCCTAGAACAAGAATGAGAAGACCGCCGATCATTCTGAAGCCGTCCTCGAACCGGATCAACTGAGAGGAGATCACATTCATGCCGAAACCGGCAACAGCTGCATAAATCGCATCTGCGGTTGCTACGCCTAGCCCGGCGACCAACCCTTTTTTCCAGCCCCCAACCAAGGTGGACCGAATACACAACATGCCTATTGGACCGATCGGGGCCGCGATGGCGGCTCCGATTAGAATGCTTTTTAGAAGAGTGATCATGGCCATGCCCACTTGACTCCTTGCACAAAGTTTTATGCTTCCTTTAAAGTGGATAGTACGATCGTCGTTTTCGTTTTTTGAACCCCGGCCAAGCCTTTTAAGGTTTCGGAAATGAAGACTTCAAGCGAGGAGATGTCCGGAACGCCGACTTTCAATAAATAATCGTAATCACCGGCCAGATGATGGCATTCTATAATGCAGGATTCATTAGAAATCTGCTCTTTGAATGACTCGATGTACTTCGGATGCTCTAAAATGACGGATATGTAAGCCAGCAAATGCCATCCGGTGATTTCGCGGTTCAATCTAATTGTAAATTGCTCAATCATCCCTTTTTCCTCAAGCTTACGAATTCTTTCCGAGACCGAGGGGACAGACAGATGAATCGCTTTGCTGATTTCCGAGCTGGTAATGCGGCTGTTGCGTTTCAGAAGTTCTATAATTTGAAGATCGACGCTATCCATTTTTCACAACTCCCACTTTAAATTCTTTAATTAATTATAAACTATAGTTAAAATAATTTGGTCATTTTTAATTATTACCGTAAAATATTACGATGAATGCATTATTATATTAAAATATTTACAGTTTCTTATTCTTTTTTTTGTGAATGACTTAAATTATTTAGGGCTTCAAGATAAGATGAACATTAACAGTTCATCTTATATACTTTGAGGAGGATAACAACCATGAGTGTATCCGTACATATTTCGCAGGCAACCTATAAGGATCTGGCGTCCGTTACGCATTTGTTTGATCAATATCGGCAGTTTTATGGACAACCCTCCGATCCGGAAGGGACACAAGCTTTTCTGTTTCGGTTAATGGAGCATAGGGAGTCCGTTATATTTGTGGCTAAAGATGAGGAAAACGGCAAAGCGGCTGGTTTTGCTCAGCTGTATCCGGTATTCTCTTCGTTATCGATGCAGAGATCCTGGATATTGAACGATTTGTATGTGTTGAAGGAATATCGAAACTCCGGTATAGGCAAACAGCTGCTTGATGCGATTTCGGAGTATGCAGTCGAATCGAAGGCTAAGGGAATCGCATTGGAAACCGGAGTCGGCAACAAGGGAGCTCAAAAGCTGTATGAACAGCTGGGATATACCCGGGATGATGAGTACTATCATTACTATTTGAACTTATAGAAGGTGGCGCACTATGAAGCGAATCGATATCGTATACGCGTTGATCGTAAGCCCTGATAAGAAAAAGGTGCTGATGGTTCGAAACCGGGATAACCGGGATACGTGGACGCTGCCGGGCGGCACGGTCGAGACCAGTGAAACACTGGTCCGGGCACTGATCCGCGAGGTGAAGGAGGAAGCCGGCGTTGATATTGAAGTGTTCGGTGTCATGGCCGTAAACGAGGTCATTTTTCCGGAAAAAGAGGAACATTTCGTTCTTTTTACCTTCCGTGCGGAAATTACGGGCGGCCGGGAAGAGACGATGCTGCCGGATGAGATTGCCGAGGTGGACTGGGTGGACTTAGATCGGGCGGATGGATTGATGCCGTATTATGAAGAAGGGATAAGCGGCCTTGTGCGCGGAGAGCGGGAGATTCCTTATTTTGACGAAGGAAAAGGATAGGCTGGTTTGGTTCAATCCGCTTGATTCCTCTGCTATAATAGACAAGATGTCATACAAACAAGTGCGGGGTGTGCGATAGATGAGAAATTATTTGGATTTGCTTCAAGACGTCCTGGATAACGGGACTCCGAAAGGGGATCGGACCGGAACAGGAACGATTTCCGTGTTCGGGAGACAGCTTCGCTTTGATCTCAGCCAGGGGTTTCCTTTGGTGACCACAAAAAGGATTCATTTGAAATCGGTTGTTCATGAGCTGCTATGGTTTCTTAAAGGAGAAACCAATATCGCCTATTTGAAAGAGCATGGCGTCCGGATTTGGGACGAGTGGGCGGATGAAAACGGAGACTTGGGGCCGGTTTACGGATCGCAATGGAGAGCTTGGGAAGCTCCAGACGGCCGTCATATCGATCAGATCGCAAACGTGGTCGAGGCGATCAAGAACAATCCCGATTCGCGCCGCCACCTGGTCAGCGCCTGGAATGTGGCGGAAGTCGATAACATGAAGCTGCCGCCATGCCATTTCGTATTCCAATTTTATGTGGCGAACGGAAAGCTGTCCTGTATGCTGACGATGCGATCGGTCGATACGTTCCTTGGACTTCCGTTCAATATTGCGAGTTACGCATTGCTGACTCATATGATGGCGCAGCAATGCGGCCTTGAGGTCGGCGAATTTATCTGGTCGGGCGGCGACGTGCATATTTACAGCAACCATCTTGAACAAGTGAAGACGCAGTTGGAGCGCGAGCCTTATCCGCTGCCGAAGCTCATCATCAAGCGGAAGCCGGATTCGATATTTGATTATGTGTATGAGGATTTCGAATTTGAAGGTTATCAATATCATCCAACGATCAAGGCTACGGTCGCTGTTTAATAACAGGTCGTTATCCATTAGGGGACAAACAGGTTGAAAGGGGCAGTTTTTCATGGGAATTACTCTCATTTGGGCAATGTCTCGAAACGGGGCGATCGGCCGGAACAATCAGCTGCCTTGGCGGCTGCCGGCGGATTTGAAATTTTTTAAGGAGCAAACGACCGGCAAAACCATGTTGATGGGCCGGAATACATGGGAATCGATGGGGAGCCGTCCGTTACCGAACCGTAAGAGTGTCGTTCTCACGGCCGATCACGCTTACCGGGCAGAAGGAGCAGATATCGTTCATTCCGTAGAAGATGCTCTGGAATATGCAAAACAGGGTGAGCTTATGGTCATTGGAGGGGCAGGCGTATTCCAGCATTTCTTTCCCTTAGCCGATCGATTGCATGTTACGCGGATTGACGAGGAGATTGAAGGCGACGTATTTTTCCCCCACTTCGACTGGTCGGAGTTTGAGGTTGTCAAGGAAGAAGAGGGAATTCGTGATGAGAAGAATCCTTATTCTTACCGCTTTCTGACCTATGAACGACGTAAGCCCGGTGCACTTTAGTGCAAATTAAAATAGAATTAATCCATTAATAACGTTCCCCCCGGATGCTAACATCAAGATACACTGAAATGTGAAAGTTTCAATGCCTCTTGGAAGCTTTTGCATCATACGGATGGGGGAAGTTATAGATGTCTACACCAACGGGGTTTATGGAATATAACCGGCAGATACCGGGAGACCGGAGCCCTTCCGAAAGGGTCAAGGACTGGCAGGAGTTTCATAAGCATATGTCAGCTGAAGAACTCCGGACGCAAGGCGCACGCTGTATGGATTGCGGCACGCCATATTGTCATACGGGAATGGATATGGCGGGAGGTACCTCGGGCTGTCCGGTACACAATCTGATTCCGGAATGGAATAATCTGGTCTACCGCGGACTTTGGAAGGAAGCGTTGGAACGTCTTCATAAAACGAACAATTTTCCTGAATTCACCGGCCGGGTTTGCCCCGCGCCTTGTGAAGGCTCTTGCACCGTCGGCTTGATCGGGCAGCCTGTCACGATCAAGACGATCGAGCAGGCGATCATCGATAAGGGCTTTGAAGAAGGCTGGGTCGTTCCCGAACCGCCGGCTCGGCGGACAGGACGCAGGGTTGCTGTCGTAGGCTCCGGCCCTGCGGGCCTGGCTTGCGCCGCGCAGTTGAACAAGGCCGGGCATGAAGTGACCGTATTCGAACGGTCAGACCGGATCGGCGGCTTGTTGATGTACGGCATTCCGACGATGAAGCTGGACAAGGCGGTCGTTCAACGCCGGGTGGATCTGCTTGCCGCCGAGGGCGTGAGATTTGTAACGAATACGGAAATAGGCAAGGATATTCCGGCGCGGCAGCTCGTAGAGGAATACGATGCAGTCGTATTGTGCGGAGGTGCGACGAAGCCGCGTGAATTCAACATTGAGGGCAGCGATCTGAAGGGCGTGCAGTACGCCATGCCGTTCTTGAACGGAACGATCAAGAGCTACCTTGACTCCGGGCTGGAGGACGGGAATTATTTGTCCGCCGAAGACAAAGATGTGATCGTTATCGGCGGCGGTGATACGGGCTCCGACTGCGTGGCTACCTCGCTGCGCCACGGCTGCCGCAGCATCACACAATTCGGAACGCATGCCATGGCACCTCAGGAGCGTGACCCGATCAGCAACCCGTGGCCGCAATTTCCGAATGTTTATACATTGGACTATGCCCAACAGGAAGCCAAGGCGTTGTTCGGCAGCGATCCGCGCGAATTCTCGATTATGACGACGAAGTTCGTCGGTGATGGAGAAGGGAACTTGAAGGAGCTGCATACGATACAGATCCAACGAATCGTGGACGAGACGGGACGCAAAATCTATCAGCCGATTCCTGGGACCGAGAGAGTGTTCCCGGCGCAGCTGGCTCTGATCGCGATCGGCTTCGACGGACCGGAGCAGGGGATTACGGGTGAGCTCGGCCTTGAAACCGACCGCCGTACCAATGTTAAGGCACGTTACGGAAAATATAATACGAACGTCGATAAAGTATTTGCCGCCGGGGATATGCGCCGGGGACAAAGCCTCGTCGTATGGGCGATCCATGAAGGCCGTGAAGCGGCTCGGGAAGTGGATAAATACTTAATGGGCGCAACTGTACTATCCTAGGAAATAAGGGTGATACAGTACAATCCGAAAATATGATATAATAGATTCCAGCTACAGGGCTGCGCAGAGCGCGGCCCTTTTTATTGGAATTATGGATATTGGTATTTTAGGATCTGCGCAAGAAGCAAGAAAGTGGGGCCCAAAAAATATGAAAACGCTCGTTATCGCCGAAAAACCGGATATGGGGCGAACGATTGCCGCGGTCATCGAGCCGAGGGCGAAGAACAACCGGTCTTATTTGGAGGGGGATCGTTATATCATTACCTGGGCGATCGGCCATCTGCTCGGCTTGGCCGAGCCCGACGCTTACGATGCGAAGTACAAACGCTGGAATTTCGGCGATTTGCCGATCCTTCCGGAGCAATTCAAGATTGTACCGAATCCGAGAACGAAGGACCAGCTAAAGACGATCGGGGAACTGGCCAAACGGTGTAATGCGATCGTGAATGCCTGTGACGCCGGGCGGGAAGGACAATACATATTCGCCCTCATCCAGCAGCAGCTTAAATTAACCCAGCCGGTAAAAAGATTGTGGATTTCCGACCTTACCGCGGAGAGTATCGCGAAAGGCTTTGAAGGTCTCCACGACAGCTCCGAATTTCAAAATCTGGAGCTTGCCGCAAGGGCGCGCAGTGAGGCCGATTGGCTGGTAGGGATGAACGCTTCGCGGGCGTTTACGACCAAGCACCGGACATTGCTGTCGGTCGGACGGGTTCAGACGCCGGTGCTTGCGCTGATTTATGATCGGCAAAAAGAAATCGAAAATTTCGATTCGCTCACGTATTACGAGATAAAAGCCGATTTTGCCCAAAACGAACGTAAATATGTCGGCTCCTGGCAGGGCGAACGATTGACGGACGGAGAGAAAGCCGCCTCGATCGCCGAGAAGGTCCGTGGCAAGCAGGGACGTATCGCGGAATACGAAGTGAAAGAAACCCGGGAGTATCCCTTCAAGCTTTATGATCTGACTTTGCTTCAACGGGAAGCAAACGCGAAATACGGCTATTCGGCCAAGAAGACGTTGGACTTGGCCCAAGCTCTGTATGAGAAGCATAAAGTCATTACCTATCCCCGGACTAGCTCCAACTATGTAACCGAGCAAAATATCGACGGGATGCACAAAACTCTTCATATGCTGAAATCATCGCCGTACCGGGATTTGGCCGAAGGGGGAGACCCGCGGATTGTGCATGTCAACAACAAGTCCGTATGCAATCCCTCGCGCGTCGAAGATCACCATGCCATTCTGCCGACTCTGAGACGCGCGGGAACGCTCAGCAAAGAAGAGCAGCATATTTATGACCTTGTCGTACGCCGCTTCTTATCCCATTTCTATCCTCCGGCAGAATATAAGCAGCATACGCTGCTTACGGAGGTCGAGTCTGAAATGTTCAAGACGAACGTAAAGGAGCTGCTATCGCTCGGCTGGAAGGTCTGTCTGCCGGGAGAAGAGAGCACCGGCAAATCGTCGGGCTCCGGACGCGGCAAAAAGCAGGAGGATGAGGACGAAGCGGAGGAACTGGTCAGCGAGCCGTTTTCAATCGACCGGGATGGTCCGGTTCAGTGTACCGATGCGCAGGCGAAGGAGAAGGCGACCCAGCCGCCGAAGGCATATACGGAAGGAACACTGCTGAAGGCGATGGAGAGCGCCGGGAAACAGCTGGAGAACGAGGAGCTTCGCGAGGCGATGAAGGAAGCGGGTCTCGGAACGCCGGCTACCCGGGCGGCAACGATCGAACGGCTCAAGAAGGTCGGTTACATCACGATGCAGGGCAAGCGGATTACGGTGACCCAGAAAGGCCGGATGGCGGTGGAATTGATCCGGCATGCGGGCGTTGAGCTGTTGACTTCCCCGGAAATGACCGGGCAATGGGAACGGCGGTTGCATCAGATTTCGAAGGGAGAAGCGGCCAGCGAAAAGTTCATGGAGAACGTCAAGCGGTTTGCCATTTCCATCATCGATAAAGTAAGGACGCAGCCCAAGGCGGATGCCTCGCTGTTCGAAGCCGGTGAGGACGAGAAAGGCAAACGGAAACGGGGAGCCGGTAAAGAAGCAGGCCAATCGGCCCGTAAACAGGGCGGTAACGGCGGCGAAAGTGGAGGCCAGACCGCTTCCCGCCGCACAGCTTCCAACGGTACCGGCGGCGGGCTGCAGCCGCTGGCTCCTTGCCCGCGCGAGGGCTGCGGCGGCCAATTGATCGAAGGCCGCAAAGGGTTTGGTTGTACGCATTTTAAACAAGGCTGCGGCTTCGTAATCTGGAAGGAATTTGCGGGGAAGAACATATCGCAAAATATGCTGAACGCCCTGCTTGAAAAGGGACAGACCCAATTGCTGACGTTCAAGCAGCCGGAGGGCGATTACAAAGCCAGAATCCGGTTAGTTGACCGTATAAGCGGCAAGCTGGAGATTCAACGGGAAGAGTCTTGATATAAAAGAACAAGGCAGCTGCTCTAATTATGAGCGGCTGCCTTTTTTTATGGCAGGAATATATCAGAAAAGCGGTTTATCTACGAAAAACAAGCATGTCCATATTAGCGGCCGATGCGACCGGAGGATGCACTCTGACTAGCTTGGGTAAGCGTCAGGCTCCCGGCGATTACACCCGGAACGGCCTCGAGAGAGGATACGGTATACATGGAAGTGTCCGTCTCTTTTTTTAGGTCAATCAGATTATAGGTCCATTCCTTCGGATGTTTGATATAGATGGCGTTGATTCCGGCGGAAAGGGCCGGCTCGATGTCCGTGCGCAGGCTGTTCCCGATCATCCAGGTAGAACGCCGTTCAAATGTACGGGAGGTCAGGATTTCTTCCAGCGCTTCAACATTTTTATGCTGCCGGATGTAGATACGGTCCTGGAAATAATCGGCCAGTTTCATCTGTTCGATTTTACGCTGCTGGATGGTCGTTTCTCCCCCGGTATACAGGTATAGCTCATGGCCTTGCGATCTTAAGAGATTCAGTGTTTCCACCATGCCCGGATACGGCTCAACCTCGCGGTCATACACGCTCATTCCAAGCTTCATCAGTTTGTCTTCTTCCGCAATATTAAGATCCCGGCCCAGAAGCCGGCAGAAATAACGATAGGTGTCTACAAGGGATTGTGGAAAATGGCTGCTGACGAAGCCGATCAGCTCCACGCCGGCGACATCGATTTCAATTTGCTTGTTGCGGATTTCCTCGGTCGTGATGCGGAATTCCTGAAACCAATCGGCCAACAGTTCACTGAATTCGTCAAGAATTTGGTCGAAATAAATATTGCAGTGGACAAGGGTATCATCCAGATCAAAAATAATTTGCTGCCGCAGCGGCCTATTCAAGTTAAGTCACTCCTTCTGAAGGGAAGCGGGTAAATTTTTGTATGTATCCTACCTTAGCAGAAGGGCCGGCGCAAAAGCAAATACCTAAAGTCGAATATAAGATTCAAGGAACATCTGCAGTTCGGACGCTCCGTCCGGCCGGATGCTGAATTTCTCGTTGTCCCGGTCCATTAGGTGGACACGGAGAAGACCGGCTACCCGAAGCCGCATCATATGATGCATCAGTTGTTCCTCGGTCTCGTTCAAATTCTGAAGAAGTTCCTGCAGGGATTTCGGCTCATCAGCCACGTAGCGCAACAGGCGCAATCGTTCCGGGTTGGCGAGGGCACGCGTCAGTCGCAGCAGGCAGATTGGCGGCTCGTCTTCGTCCAGTTCCGGCAAATCCAGCGGATACTGGATCAGCAGCGTACTTTCATAGAAGCAATATGTATTTATCGGACGAAAATGGATGGAGGGGAGCAGAACTACCTTTTTGATCGGCAGCTGAGGTTCCAGCACCAATCCGCCGGAGGCATACTCCAGCAGGGCATCGGGATCCATCTTGTGCATTAAAGCCTGTTTCTCGGCCGCATCCTCGTCCAGCAAGGAAGCATACTGCTCCTCAATTTCGCGGAAATATTTATCGTTCCACAGCCGCAATAGAGGTACGTAGGATCTCAGTCGTGAAATATCCTCACTATTCACAGCGGGAACATAGGATTTGAGTTTGTGAAGCAGCGTATCCTCTTCGTCTTCGGCAAGCTCGTTCAAAAAGGAATCGATATCTGAATCTGTGCTTCGTTCCAATACCAGGGCATATAGTAAATCATAGTCCGTAAAGGGCAGCGCTGCGGTATCGGTAAAACGTTGCCGATCCTCTTCGCTAAACCGGGAATCGAGGGACTCGATCCATTCGGTACCGACATCTAAATTGTTCACCCATTTACGGGTCGTGTATATAATAAAGCTGCTTAGAAGTTCATACACCGGTGAAACATCGATTTTCACGTCATAGTACATGACTAAACCTCCCACGGGTCAATGCATACATTTTCATTATGGCTTGTTGGCGTGGAGGTTGTCTACTATAATGTTTGTATAGGGTTTAAAAAGCGTGACTTTATTTCATCTAAAAGCTAACATGAATGCCACATTACGGAAGTCGCCGGGTTATCCAGCGATTTTCTTTCTTTATTGTTGCCAATTATGAAGATGCTGTAATGGATTTTGAAGCCTATTTCCAATAAACTAAAGATGAGAGCGCAGTTAAAGGAGAATCGGACAGATGATCAAAGTAAGCCACTTGAAAAAATCGGTGGATGGCAATAAAAAACAGGTTTTGCGGGGAATCACCACCCAGTTTGAGCAGGGAGAAATCATCGGCGTCGTCGGACCGAGCGGCAGCGGCAAGAGCACGTTGCTCCGTTGCCTCGCATTGCGGGAAAGCTGGAATGGTGGGGAGTACTCCTGGGACGGTAACCAGATCATTAAGGGCGGGGGCAAAGGCTCCCAGAAATACCGTTCCAAATGCGCCTACCTGGAGCAAAATCCATCATTATATCCCGACAAGACAGCGCTGAAAAATGTGCTGATCGGACAAGTCGGCCAGACTTCTTTTCTGAGACGGATCACCGGGATGGTTCGATCCGACGATTACATGGGTGCGATGGACGAGCTGGAGAAGTTCGGATTGCTTGATAAAGCTCATGTAAAGGCCGGAAAGCTTAGCGGGGGAGAGCGACAGCGCGTTGCCATCTGCAGAGCACTGGTCCATGGAGCCGGATTTATCGCAGCGGACGAGCCGGTAGTGGGTCTCGATCCCCAATCGGCGGAACGCGTACTGAATACGCTTCGCTCGCTGTGCAGCGAACAGGGCAAAACAGTCGTTGCCGCATTGCCGATTGAACTGGCTGAGCGCTATTGCACGAGAATTTGGGGACTCTATGAAGGAGAACTTAAGCTCGATGTATCGGGCAGACGGTTGACCGCTGAAGAGAAGCGTTCGATCGATCTGGTATGAAGAGAGTGATGAAATTGTTCCACAAAAGCTGGATTACCGCAGCAGCCGGAGGTTTTCTGCTCTTTGCGCTGAGCGGATGCAATATCATTAAAGATCCGAAATCGCTGATGGAGACGCCGCAGCTATCCTCGGACAAAGAGTCGCTCATCAGCGTTATTAACGCCGAGATCAAGGGGGCCCAGATCATCCGGCCCCGGGACGTCAGCGACATCAGCTCGATCCGGACACCCGATCTGAACAACGACGGAGTCAAGGAAGCCGTAGTATTCTACGAAACTCCGGACGAAGCGGTCCGGATTCACGGGATGATTCTGGAACATACGGGAGACACCTGGGTTCCTAAGGTTAAATTCGACGGAGAAGGACAAGTACTGGAGACATTTGAGGTCCGCGATATTACCGGAGACGGCCACCTGGACATTATCGCCGGATTTACCAGCGGAGAAGAAGATCCCCAGAAAGGACTTACCGTCTATACCTATAACGGATCCGAAGTAGAAAATGTACTGTCCCTGCCGTACAACAATTTTCTTATCGATGATCTCAACCAGGACGGTCTGCTCGACTTGACCGTTGTAACCTTGAAGCGGGATCAAAACGCTACGGTTACGGTATACCAATATAATGAAGGCTTTCAAGAACTGGCTCACATCCAATTGGATGATCCGATTAAGCAGTACTACAATACGGTCAGCGGCAACATTACGCCTAAGCTAAAAGGAATCATCCTCGATGCCGCCTTCGGAACGCATTACGCTTATTCGCATCTGGTCGTCATGAAGGACGGCAAGCTGATCGACCTGCTGCCTTCTCAGGACTCCACATTTAAGAACTATCCCGTTCTGAGCGGCGATGTGGATGGAGACGGCATTCTGGAGGTCGGCCGCTCCGAGAAGCCGAAAGGCTGGGAATCCCGGCCGTATGATGATATACCTCTGTTTTCTTATTACCAGTGGGAAGAAGATGCAGGTCTTAAATTCGTTATGCAGCAATATATGGATTTAGCGGGCCGTTTTTATTTCAACTTCCCGAAAGAATGGTGGGGGAAGGTAACGATCGCTCCGAAGTCGGATCAAAACGAGCACCTCTGGTTTACCAAGATTGACTCGGGTGAAACGGTGGCGGAAATCCGGTTCTTCTCCCTTTCGGAATGGGAACGAAATAAAGGAGACTGGGAACTTATGGCCCGGGATAATGACAAGGTTATCGGATTCCTGAGCCATACCGATTTGAAAATTAATAAAGGCGAAAAAGAGATCAAGCGTTAAACGCTGGCGAATAAGAGGGAGGAGACCAAGTTGAGCAAAGTATTGATTTTGGAAGACGAAGAATCCATCCGCAGTTTTATTGTGATCAATCTCAAGCGCAACGGGTTTGAGGTGATTGAGGCGGCGGAAGGCAACGAAGCCCTGGCGAAGCTGCAGAGCATTCCGGATATAGATATCGCGCTGCTGGACGTCATGGTGCCGGGAATCGACGGGTTTGAAGTTTGCCGGAGAATCCGGGAGACGAATGAGCGGATCGGGATTATTTTTCTGACCGCAAAAGTACAGGAACAGGACAAAGTTTATGCTTTGTCTGTCGGGGCGGACGATCATGTGAGCAAGCCGTTCAGTCCGACCGAACTAATCGCCAGAATTCAGTCGTTGCTCCGGAGAGTGAACGTATACCGGGAGAGCAGCGCCAAAGTATCTTTTACTTCAGGGCCGTTTACCCTGGATTTGATATCCAAGCAATTTAAAAAGAATGGCCAGCTTATAGAGCTTACGCCGACAGAATTTTCGCTGATCCAGTATTTCCTGGAGCAGGAGAACACACCGCTTAGCCGGGATCTGCTGCTGGATCATGTATGGGGCAAGGAATATATGGGAGACCCCAAGATTGTCGATGTGAACATCCGCAGGCTGCGGCAGAAGATCGAGAACAATCCGTCGGAACCGGCTTTTCTGCAAACCGTGTGGGGACACGGCTATAAGTGGAAAGGCGAGGGACAATGATCAAAAAAGGCATAGGCCGGCAAATCGTATTACAATATTTCATCGTCGTATTCGTAACCTTGTTCATGGTGGAATTGATTTTTTCATTGGCGATCCGGGTTTATTATTACGACACGATTTACAATCATATGTATACACACTCCACTTGGGCTTCCGACTTTTTTCAAAAGTTCGTGCGGTTGAATGCGGAACGTGATCCCGATTATTTCACGGAAATGCTGCGCACGTTTGAGCTGGATAATACGGAGCTGATGATATTAAACAAAAAGGGCGAAGTCGAGGCCAGTAGCAACGCGTTTCAGGCGGATAAAGCGATCCAGACTAGCGATGTCTCGCAGGCGGCAGCCGGAAGCGTGGGCAAATGGATCGGCCGGCAGCCGTCCACCGGTGAAATGGTGATGGCGGTTTCCACGCCGCTCCAGGTGCGCGGGGAGAATCGGTATATCGTCAGGTTCGTCACTTCGCTGGAAGCCGTAAATTCAAATTTAATGAAGCTTACGCTGTTATCGGGGGCGGTATGCCTTGCGGTACTGGCTCTCGTCACACTTTTTAGTATCGGACTGGCCAATTCGATCGTTAAGCCGATCAACAACATCAGGGCGGTCTCGGCCCATATGGCCAAGGGGAAGTTTGACGTGCGGATCAAAGGGAATTACCGCTATGAGCTCGGCGAACTGGCCGCCACGTTAAACTATATGGCTCAAGAGATCGTGCGCAGCAACCAGATCAAAGACGACTTCATTTCATCGATCTCGCATGAGCTGCGTACGCCTCTGACAGGGATTAAGGGTTGGAGCGAAACCTTGACCCTGGGCGGCTTCGACCCGGAAGAAACAAAGATAGGCATGGGCATTATCGCCAAAGAAACCGACCGCCTCATCGGCTTGGTAGAGGAAATGCTCGATTTCTCCAAGCTCCAGCAAAATGAAATGAAGCTGGTCATTGGACGTGTTAATCTGAAAGAACTGCTTCAGGAAACGATGCTGAACGTTTGGGCCAAGGCGGAACAAAAAGGCATTCAGATTAAGCTGGAGGACCGCACGGTACAAACGATTATCGTCGTTGGAGATGGAAATCGGTTGAAGCAGGTATTTCTGAACCTCGTTGATAATGCGATCAAATTTTCCAATGAGAACAGCTGGATCCATCTGGTGATTACCCGAACTGAACCCGATTGGGTGCTGATTGAAGTGGTCGATAACGGAATCGGGATCAGCGATGAGCATTTGAACAAGGTTAAGGACAGGTTTTTCCAGGTCAACCACCAAGGCGGCGGAACCGGGCTGGGGCTGGCCATCAGCCAGCAACTGGTTGAACTGCACCATGGAGAAATGGATATTCACAGTGAGCTGGGCACCGGTACTACAGTATCCGTCAAGCTGCCGCTTGCTGAACCGGAAGAGGGAACCGAAGAAAGCGGTGAACCTGTATGAGAACGCCATTAGGAACGATTATGACCTCAGCAGGAGAATTGGATATATGCCTGGCGGACAAAGATGATGCGGAGCTCGTTCGATCTCTGTTGGTTGAAGCGGCAAATTGGATGGCGTCCGCCGGGATTATGCAATGGAAGCCGGAACAATTTACCGAGCAAGAAATCGCGACTTATTTTGCTAAACGGGAAATTTATTTGGTTGTGGGACCCGATGAGCCGGTCGGTATGTTTACGCTTCAACAGAGCGATCCGGATTATTGGGGCTCCCTGAACGAGGAAGGCTACAGTTATCTGCACCGTTTAACGGTCACGCCTTCCTTTCGGGGGCATGCTTTGGGCCGCGATTTCATTTACTGGGCGGCCAGACGGAGCCGCGAACTCGGGCGTAAAGGCCTGAGATTTGACTGCTGGAGCGAGAACCGCAAGCTGAATCCCTATTACAGGGAACTGGGCATGGAAACGCGGGGAAGAGGAGCACTGAACGGCAGGGAGTATATACTGTACGAGATGAACAGCGAGCTCTACCGAAAATTGTAATGAATAACGCACAAAGGGTGTCGGCCTGGGCCGACACCCTTTTTTTATATAAAATATGCAGCTATGTCGTATTAGGAAGACAGTCCTTCGGCACGAAGACGGGCCGTCTTGTCGTATACTTCCTTGAGCAGGCGGGCAGGCTGAGGGCGTGCGGCCGGTTTGGCCTGAACGGTCTCATAAGGGCCTACAACGACGATTTCGCCTTCGGTTCCTCTGACTACGGCGCCGTCGTGAATAATGGCTCCTTCACCGATGATGGCCCGCTCAATCAAAGCCCCGCGACCGATCCGGGCATTAGGCATAATGACGCTGTCCTTGATTTTCGTATAACGACCCACCTCGGTGCCGCCAAAAATAACGGATCGCTCGGAATAACCTTCGAGCGCACAGCAATCATGGATCATGGACGATTTCGTCTGAACGCTGCGTGTTTTAAACGGTTTTGCTTTCAAACGGGCATGCTCCCGGGTATACATCGGCCATGCTTCGTTCATCAGCTTCCAGTCCGAGTCTTTGGCCAAAATGTCCATGTGAGCTTCCCACAGGCTTTGAACCGTACCGACATCGCGCCAGTAGCCCTTGAATTCATAAGCATGCAGCGCTCTGTCCCCGGCCAGCATTTTCGGAATCACATCTTTGCCGAAATCATGGCTGGAGTTTTCGTCCATTGCATCTTCAATCAGATGCTGCTTGAGGAAGTCCCATTTAAACAAATATATTCCCATCGAGGCCAGATTGCTGGCCGGTTGCGCTGGTTTCTCAGCAAATTCGGTAATTCTGGAATGCTCATCCGTAGACATGACTCCAAAGCGGTGCGCTTCTTCCCACGGTACCGGCATTACCGAGATCGTCGCAGAAGCGTCCGATGCCATATGGAAATCAAGCATTTCCCGGTAATCCATGTGGTAAATGTGGTCACCCGAAAGGATTAATACATTTTCGGGTTCGTGACCGTCCACGAAATCGATATTTTTAAATATGGCATCAGCAGTACCTGCATATTCCTCTACCCCGGCGTTATAGGATGGCAAACAGGAAATTCCGTTATTGGCCGTCCGCGGAAGGTTCCAGGCATCTCCTTCGCCGATGTGTTCATGCAAGGATTCCGCTTCATATTGGGTAAGAACACCAATGGTGTCAATTCCGGAATTCACGCAGTTGCTGAGAGGAAAATCGATAATCCGATAATGGCCGCCAAAAGGAACGGCGGGTTTGGCAAGCTTGGACGTAAGCGGCGACAATCGTCGGCCCTCACCACCGGCCAGAAGCATAGCAATACAGTCTTTCTTTTTCATTTCGTTTCCCTCCCGTAAGGTTTCGTCTGTGTAGTACATACATAAACGAGATATAATGTAGTTGAAACTAAAATTATGGAAATCCCAAGAAAATATTACATTTATTTTTTCATTTTTAATTTTCCTGTTCAGTTTCGGGGAGTTTTGGGTAAATATTTAAGTGGGACTATACATAAAAGCAGGTGATAAATTGTTAGAGCCATTCAAAACGAGCGCCGTTTCGGACACGGACGTGTATTTATTCCATGAAGGAACACTTTACCGCAGCTACCGGACGTTCGGTGCCCATGTCGCCCAGGAAAACGGCGAGACTGGAATCCGTTTCACGGTTTGGGCGCCAGCCGCGCGCCAGGTCTCCCTGGCCACCGATCAAAACGGCTGGAACGGGGAGAACGATTTATTATATAAGATACCCGATTCGGGGATTTGGACTCGCTTTTTTCCGGGACTTGAAGAAGGGATTTTTTACAAGTATGAAATTACGGGTCCGGACGGCAACAAATTTCTTAAAGCCGATCCATATGCTTTTTACGCAGAAGTAAGACCGGCAACCGCCTCCGTGGTGAAATCCCTGGATGAGTACAGTTGGGGGGATGCGGCATGGAGACGTAAAAAGCGGGCACCGTACCAGAGGCCGCTGAACATTTATGAATTGCATTTCGGTACATGGAGACAGCGGGAAGACGGGAGTTTCTACACTTATCGGGAGATGGCCGATCTGTTAATTCCTTACGTCGAAAAGATGGGATACACCCATATTGAAATTATGCCCCTGACTGAACATCCATATGATTTATCCTGGGGTTATCAAACGACAGGCTATTTTGCCCCGACGAGCCGATTCGGTGAGCCTCAAGACCTGATGTACTTTGTCGACCGTTGCCATGAAGCGGGGATCGGTGTGATTCTGGACTGGGTTCCGGGTCATTTTACGAAGGATGCCCATGGTTTGCGGATGTTTGACGGTACGCCGCTGTATGAATATGCCGACCCGTCCAAAGCGGAGAAACCGGGTTGGGGCACACTCAGCTTCGATTTCGGGAAGCCGGAGGTGCGCGCCTTCTTGATTTCAAATGCGTTGTATTGGCTGGATATGTATCATTTTGACGGATTAAGAGTCGACGCGGTGACCAGCATGCTGCGGTTGGATTTCGAGAAATCCGAGGGCCAGTATAGTCGAAATGAGCAGGGCGGCATCGAGAATCTGGAGGCAGTTTCCTTTTTGCAGCAATTGAACGAGACGGTATTCCGGTATTATCCTCATACTTTGATGATGGCGGAGGAGTCCAGCGCATGGCCTATGGTTACGTCTCCCGTACACGAAGGAGGGCTAGGCTTTAACTACAAGTGGAATATGGGCTGGATGAACGATACGCTCGCTTACGTGGAGACACCGTTTTGGGAACGGCCGGCTCGCCATCATCTGCTGACTTTTCCGATCTGCTACGCTTATTCGGAGAATTTTGCACTGCCGCTGTCGCATGACGAGGTCGTTCATGGCAAGAAGTCGCTGGTTGACAAAATGCCGGGCGGTTATGAAGAAAAATTTGCGGGGCTGCGTTTGCTGCTAGGTTATCAGATGACCTCTCCGGGCAAGAAGCTGCTGTTTATGGGCGGTGAGTTCGGCCAATTTATCGAATGGCGGGATCAGGGGGAGCTCGACTGGTTTCTTCTGGAGTACGAATCGCACAGAAAAATGCAGGAATTTACCGCCGCTCTGAATCACTTGTACCTTCAAGAGCCGGCGCTGTGGGAATTGGATCATACGTTTGAGGGCTATCAGTGGATTAATGCGGACGACGCTGATCAGAGCGTGATTTGCTATCTCCGCATTGGCAAAAAAGTGAAGGATACACTGCTGGTTGTCATCAATTTTCAGCCGGTGGAGCGGAACAATTACCGCCTTGGCATTCCCAGAGCAGGCACGTATGAAGAGATATTTAGTACAGAAAATCTAAATTACGGCGGAAGCGGAAAGGTGAATAAGAAAGGCGCAAAGAGCGAGAAAACGCCATGGCATAATCAGAAGCAGAGCCTGGTATTAAATTTGCCGCCGCTTAGTATGTCGATCTGGAAAAAAACCGCAACCGCTGCCGCCGGATCAAAGACGGCAAAGACCAAATCAACGCCGCAAGGGAGGAAGAAAAAATGAAAATTTTGTTCGCGGCCGCCGAAGCGGAACCGTTTATTAAAACCGGAGGACTCGCCGACGTGATAGGTGCTTTACCTAAGGCGTTGAAGCAGGCGGGACATGACGTGCGCGTGGTCCTGCCGAAATATAAGGACATACCGGCAGCTTATACCGAGACTTTGCGCCATTTGGGCGAAGTGGTTGTCCCCGTGGGCTGGCGTCAACAGTACGGAGGCATAGAATACTTGGTGTGGGACGGAATTCCGGTGTATTTTATCGATAACGAATATTACTTTGGCAGAGACGGGGTATACGGTTATTGGGATGACGGGGAACGGTTTGCTTATTTAAACCGTGCCGTCCTGGAAATTCCTCCGGCCATCGACTTTTTCCCTGACGTGCTTCACTGCCATGACTGGCATACCGCTATGATTCCACTTTTGCTGCGGGAACACTATCGATCGAACCCGGCGTATGCTGACATTCGTACCGTATTTACGATTCACAATTTGCTGTACCAAGGGATATTCCCGTACGAAATTCTTGGCGATTTGCTGAGCTTGCCGCATGGCTACTTTACCCCGGATGGGGTTGAGTATAACGGGAATGTCAGCTTCATGAAAGCGGGGCTCGTGTTCGCTGATCATGTGACGACCGTGAGCCCGACCTATGCCTCGGAGATCCGGACGGAGCATTACGGATATGGCTTGGACGGCCTGCTTCGTTCGCTTGGAGACCGGATGTCCGGAATTGTAAACGGGATTGACGTGAAGCTATACAACCCGTCGACAGATCCGGAACTGGCTGCACGATACCGCACTAGCCTGAATAAAAAGAGGGAGAATAAAGCCGCTCTTCAACGGGAAGTGGGGCTGCCTGTGGCTCCGGATGTACCTCTGGTCGCCATGATTACCCGGCTGGTTGAGCCAAAGGGACTTGATTTGGTCACCCGGATTATGGACGAATGGCTGCATTTTGACGACGTTCAGTTCGTTGTGCTGGGGACCGGAGACCGGGCCTATGAGGATTGGTTCAGGGAAGCGGCACACCGTCATCCGGAGAAGCTGTCGGTTCAAATCAAGTTCAGCGACGGCCTGTCCCGCCGTATCTATGCGGGAAGTGATCTGTTCCTGATGCCGTCGCGCTTCGAGCCTTGCGGAATCAGTCAATTATTGGCGCTTCGTTACGGAAGCATTCCCGTTGTCCGGGAAACCGGGGGGTTGAACGATACGGTTCATGCTTACAATGAGTATACCGGAGAGGGCAATGGATTCACCTTCAAGGACTACAATGCCCATGATTTGCTGTATACGCTGCGCAGAGGCGTTTCGTTTTATCATCAGCCCGAAGAATGGAAAAAGATCGTGGCTAATGCATTCGCTGGAGACTATAGCTGGAACAATTCGGCGGAGCAATATATCGATATTTACAGGAGCCTTACGGAATCGGAGTAGATATTTCGATTAGGCGGTTAGCCAGGAAACTTATAGCATATACAAATCCCCCCGATGCGAAGGTAATATCGCATCGGGGGGATTTATGTTGTATTTATTCTTAATTACGAGATGTTTATTTTAACTTGCGGTAGAGAATCCGGAAACCAAACGGATCGAGACCGACATTCATCATGCCGTCTTTTGGCTTAACACGGTCCTCTGTAAGTGCGTCGCGCCAGTCTTCCGTTTCCATAGGATGGGTCAAGGTCCGGTATTCCTCCGTATTGTTCATCCAGATCGTAAAATGCATGTGATCATCCATACGTTCATAGACGATGCAGGGATCATTCGGATTCGCCTGCAGGAAGCGGAAACGCCCATGCCGGAGCGCACCATGCTTTCTGCGGAGCTCGATCATCATTTTGTAAAAATCGTACAGCTCGCGGTCCTGCTTCTTTGGATCCCATTCCATACACTTCCGGCAGTCCGGATCGCCGTTCCCGGTAATCCCCACCTCATCCCCGTAAAAAATGCACGGTGTGCCGATATAGGTAAACAGAAATACAACACACAACTTGAGTTTCCGCTTATCCGTACCGACCCGAGTCAACAGACGGGGGGTATCATGGCTGCACAGCATATTGAATACCACTTCATTCGTCTGCTGCGGATACCGCATAATTAAGGAGCCCATCTCATTGGAGAAATTGTAGCCGTCCATCCCGCCGTTGAAGAACTCCAGCACTTTGTCAGCAAAGGGGTAGTTCATGACGGAGTCAAACTGGTCTCCAAGCAGCCAGTTCAGGGAATCACTCCATACCTCGCCGATAATATAGGCATCCGGATTGGCCTCCTTGACCACCTTGCGGAAGTCGCGCCAGAAATGGTGGTCGACTTCGTTGGCCACGTCCAGCCGCCAGCCATCGAGCTTGATTTCGCGAATCCAATACTCAGCTACGCCAAGCAAGTATTCCTTAACTTCCGGATTTGCGGTGTTGAATTTGGGCATGTTTCCGAAAAAACCGAAGGTATCGTACGTAGGAATTCCATTATGGATCTGAGCCGGAAACTCGTTGATGTGGAACCAGTCGGCATACTTGGAATCCGCGCCGTTTTTAAGCACATCCTGGAAGGGAGGGAATTGTTCGCCGCAGTGATTAAACACGGCGTCGAGCACAACGCGAATGCCGCGGTTATGGCATGCTTCCACGACCTGTTTAAGCGTCTCGTTGTCACCGAAATGGGGATCGACCTTTTTGTAATCCACGGTATCGTACTTATGGTTGGAGGGGGATACAAAGAGCGGCGTGAAATAGATCGCATTGATGCCGAGATCGGTCAGGTCGTCCAGATGATCCAGCACGCCTTTTAGATCCCCGCCGAAAAAGTTGTCCGTACCGGGCTGTCCGCCCCAAGGCTGGGTATTCTCCGGGTCGTTGCCGGGATCGCCGTTTGCAAACCGTTCGGGCATAATTTGATAAAACACGGCCTTTTTCGCCCATTCCGGAACCTTAAATACATCGATTTCATGGATATACGGGAATTCATACAATTCTCCGGGCGGAGTCGGGCCTTCATGCTGAATGCCCGTATCCAGCATATACACGGTTTCTGTTCCCGCAGTCAGTTTAAAGGCATAAGACAAACGTTTGAACCGGGGCTTCACGGCCACTTCCCAATAATCGAACATCCGGTCATGGGCGGCTTTTTCCATCGGGATTTCCTGGTATGTTCCATCCCAATCATACTTATCGCCGGTCATCGCAAATACATTTTCCACATCGTCCCGTTTGGTTCGAACGCGCAAATGTATCGTAGTCGTGTCGTAAGCATAGGCCCATTTATCCCTGGGTACATGATATAGCGCTTCTAGCAGCACAGGGGCCACCTCCTTACGTAGCATGAAAATCAACTTAAAAACCGAGCAGGTTTTTCAGCTAATTAATAACCAAATGAGACCCTTTATGAACCATTATTCCCCCACTTAACCCATGTATGTTTCTTTTTGAAGAAGAGTGCGTTATTAATATTTATTACAAAATTTAATAAAAATACATTTCGTTATTCACTGTGCTGCATATTTGATAGGAGGGCATTCATAAAAGAGTATGAATAAAATTCAAATTAAATGTAAAATTTTATATTAAAATCTTTTGATTGAATACGGTTAGTCTACATATTGAATTGACCATGGTTTTATAAAATTTAACATTTTTATGATTATTATCCGTGAAGTATGAAAAAATGATGAAAATGATAAAAATAGCTTTGCATATATATACAGGTTGATTTATAATTAGCCCAGTAAATCGAATGGTGGTTAATAAAAAAATACCGACGGGAGAGAGACAGATGAGAAAATGGGGTATCTTAATTGTAGCGTTAATTATGGTAACAAGCGTGCTTGCCGCTTGCGGACAAAATACAAACAATGCGGGCGGAAACACTCCGGCTAATGAAAGCCAAGGATCGGCCAATACCGGTACGGCTTCCAAAAAGCTGATCGTAGGATTGAGCGCGGATTTCCCGCCTTACGAATTTAAAATCAAAAATGAGAATGGTGACAATGAAATCGTAGGTTTCGATGTTGAGATCGCCAAGGAAATCGCGAAGGATCTTGGAGCCGAAGTGGAATTCAAGGATATGCTTTTCGACTCCCTGCTGAATGAATTGGACAGCGGCCGTGTGGATCTCGTCATTTCGGGTCTCAGCCCGAAACCGGAACGCGCGAAGCAAGTCGACTTGTCCCAAATTTATTATAAAGCGGAGCAGTCGGTCGTATCCGTGACCAAGGACAAAGATAAATACAACACGATGGAATCGTTGGAAGGTCTGAAGATCGGCGTACAGAAGGGCTCCATTCAAGAAGATATTGCCAAGACGATTACAGGCGCCAAGCTGACTTCTCTTGGAAAAATAAACGATATCATCATGCAGCTGAAATCGGGACGCGTTGATGTGGCGATTATCGAAGGCCCTGTGGCCGAATCGTTTGTCAAGAACGTAGAAGGCATCAGCATTACTGACGCCAAACCGGTAACCGAGGACGAAGGTTATGTCGTCGGCGTGAAGAAAGGCAACAAGGAAATGCTTGACCAGGTCAACGCCACATTGGATCGTCTGATCGGAGACGGTTCGATCGATAAGTTCGTTACCGAAGCAAGCGCACTTGCTGAAAAATAACCGGTGACCGATTTGCAGAAAATAGCGGAGCCTATTCGCTATTTTCTGTTTTTTTGTCAAGGCTTTTGAGGTAAAATAGGAGGAATGATTGGGACATGGAGCTTTTTACAATGTTTTGGGAGTACCGCAGCTATTTTTTGACCGGTCTGCAGTATACGCTGCTACTGGCGGCTCTGGGGGTTCTTTGCGGTTTTATTTTGGGCCTGCTTGTTACGCTCTTGCGGATGGCCCCGTGGAGAATCGTCCGATTTATCGGCCATGCTTGGGTTGAATTTTTACGGGGAACGCCGATGTTGGTCCAGCTCTTAATAATTCATTACGGTTTTTCGACGGCGTTCAATGTCAACTTCTCCCCGATTGAATCCGGAGCGATCACGCTTTCGATCAACAGCTCGGCCTACCTTGCGGAAATATTCCGTGCCGGGATCCAGGGCGTAGACCGGGGGCAAGGAGAAGCAGCTCGGTCCCTAGGCATGAATCGCTGGATGTCCTTGCGTTTTATCATTATTCCGCAGGCGATCAAGTCGGTGCTGCCCGCAATCGGGAATGAGTTTATTACGATTATTAAGGAATCTTCGATCGTATCCTTTATCGGTATTACGGAGCTGATGTTCCAGTCCGGTGCTGTAGTTACGATCACTTACGACGGCATGACGCCGTATCTGATCGTAGCGGTTATGTACTTTATTCTGACATTCACACTGTCCCGTATTTTGGGTCTGTTCGAAAGGAAGTTGAAAGCCAGTGATCACCGTTAAAAATTTGCATAAAAAGTTCGGCCAGCTTCACATTTTGAAGGGGATCGATCTGGAAATCGCCAAAGGAGAGGTCGTCGTTGTGATCGGCCCCAGCGGCTCGGGGAAGAGTACCTTTCTCCGCTGTTTGAATCTTCTGGAGGAACCAACCGAGGGCGAGATCACGTTCGAAGGGGAATCCATTACCGGTAAACGCCACAATATCAACAAAACCCGCGAAAAAATGGGCATGGTGTTCCAGCAGTTTAATTTGTTTCCGCATAAAAATGTGATCGATAACATCACGATGGCTCCCATCCGCGTAAAAAAAATCGAGAAGAACAAAGCGGAAGCTTTGGCCATGGACCTGTTGCGCACGGTCGGACTGGAAGACAAGCGGGACGCTTATCCTTCCCAGCTGTCGGGCGGACAGAAGCAGCGGATCGCGATTGCCCGCGCGCTCGCTATGGAGCCGCATGTGATGCTGTTCGATGAGCCGACCTCCGCGCTTGATCCGGAGATGGTCGGAGAGGTGCTGGACGTGATGAAGAACCTAGCCGACAAGGGGATGACGATGGTCATCGTCACGCATGAAATGGGCTTTGCCCGCGAAGTTGGGGACCGGATTCTGTTTATGGATCAGGGTGTCATTATGGAGCAAGGGACTCCGCAGGAGGTCTTTGGTTCGCCGAAGAATCAGCGGACCAAGGATTTTCTCAGTAAAGTGCTGTAACTTAACTCTATAACATGAATGAACCGCCGGAGAACGTTCGGGCGGTTTTTTTGAGTTCGATCGCTTTTACAGAATTGTAATCACATCATCGGCGAAAATAGTGCGATTGGCTGCTACTTAACGCATCATGGAAACATTTGCTTGCCCTATTGGTTACAAAATTGTGATATATTGATTAGGCCAAAACCTGCCAGCGCAGGTGCGGGGGACGATTTTCCGATTTGCTGTACCCGTCAAATGACGAGAACACGGCTATCTTGGGGTGAAGCGAAGTAAATGCGCAGGGGCCTATCCTTTTTTCCCTAACCCGACAACTAACTCCGCAGGCGATAGTAGAAGGAGGACATCATGAATAAGCATACTAAATTAGCACGCGCCGTTAAGGCGACAATTATTGCAGTCGGATTGGCAGGAGCTTTGCAGTCGGTACCTGTCCATGCGGATTCGATACATAAAGCGAAGGAAGGAGACACCTTTTACCTTCTGGCTAAACAATACGGCGTGGATATGAACAAGCTGATTACAGCGAATCCATCCATCAAAGCATCGAATATTTACGGCGGCCTGGATATCGTTATCCCTGGAGAAGGATCCAAAGCCCTTATGTCAACAGCTTCTGCAAGCGCAAAGGAAAACATAATTCCTCAGCCGTTATCAGCCGTAAAAGTCTCAAGTGCGGATAAGACCGTAGAGGCTTGGGGCAAGAACTTCTCTTACTCCAAAACCGTGGAGGTTAAGGCCACGGCATATTCTTCCGCAGCGAGCGAGAACGGAAAGTGGGGAGCCGTTGATTACTTCGGCAAACCGTTGCAGTTGGGGACCATCGCCGTTGACCCGAAAGTAATTCCTATGGGCACTAAAGTGCTTGTTACGGGACATAGCCATTCCAATCTGCCGAAAAACGCCTTCGTTGCGACCGCAACCGATCAGGGCAGCGCGATCAAAGGGAACCGCATTGATATATTCATTCCGGGCAGTCCGCAAACCGTTAATGAGTTCGGATTTCAGGACGTTAAACTGTATATTTTAGATAAATAATTGAATGCGGCAGCTCCCAAGGGAGCTGCTTTTTTAATTCCTACTCTCCGTTATTTGTACTTCTTCGTTTGCAGAAGCTCGGGAAGAGTCACAAAGTGATAGCCTTTTGCTTTCAACGTCTGAATGATCTCAGGCAGCGCCTGAATCGTTCCGGATAAATCCGACCCCGTTCCCCCTCCGGCATGCTGTAATACAATAGAACCCGGGCCTGCGGCCTTGAGGACGTTCTGTTTCACCTTCTCCGAATCGAGTCCTTTCCAATCCAGCGAATCGACATTCCAGTTCACGATAATATAACCGCTTTTCTTGGCCCACTTAACTTGTTCCTCGTTAATTTCTCCATATGGCGGGCGTATCAACTTGGGCCGATAACCAACGAGATTAGCGATAATATTCTCGGTTCGCAAAATTTCGTTTTGAAACTGACTTCGCGAGCGGTTTTTGAACAAAGCATGGCTAAAGGAATGGTTGCCGATGATGTGGCCGTCCCGGTGAATGGCCCTCAGCAGCTCCGGATGCTTCTTCGCCCGGTGCCCGACGACGAAAAAAGTCGCTTTGACTCCTTCTTTGCGAAGTGCAGCCAATACCTGGGGCGTAAACCGCGGATCGGGCACATCGTCAAAAGTCAGGGCGATCTGTTTCACTTCTGGACCGCGGAATTTAAAGGTTTCGGAATATTTTCGCCGAAGCTCTCCCAGATTTAAGGGCTTTGCGGAAGCAGGTGCGGTATCCAATGAATCAGTATCCTCTGTTAAGGGGCCTTTCGTAGTAAACGCATTGGAGGAGTCGGGGAATAAGCAGAGGATACAGCAAAACAAAGCCGTCATGACGGCGCAGATTCCAGCGGAGATCATCCGCCGTTTGGTCGATCTAGACATAGCAAATCCTCTCCTTTTACCCGGAAACCGTATTATAAATTGGTATGCCCAGAAAACTGGCTAATTATGTGTATTATGCAAATGTGAGGTTTATCACAGACTCGGATAGCTGAAAAATTGCATCTTAATATGAAGCAAGGAGCAGCAAACAAAGTGGCGTTATTCGGGAAGGAGAGAGAATTTTGTCGGAAGTATTGGCTAATGAGCAGGTAGCAGAAGGCGTTTATCGACTCGCCGTGGCGGGACAATTCGCCGGAACAATGGGTCAATTTTACATGCTGCGGGCATGGGATCACTATCCTCTGCTTTCCAGACCGCTAAGCATTTTTAACGTAACCGCGGAATACGTGGAATTTCTATATTTAGTGGCCGGAGAAGGAACGGAAATGTTCTCAAAGTTGAGAAAAGGGGATTCTATCTCCTTGGAGGGCCCGCTGGGTAACGGTTTTTCGAGACCTTCAGGGAAGACGGCGTTTGTTGGTGGAGGTATCGGTATTGCTCCATTTTATTATGCCTTAGGGCAAATTCCTGATGCAGACGTATATTTAGGCTTCAGCAGAGAGGCTTACATGGTAGATGAATTCCGGGCCGGAACCACGGGGCAAGTGGTAGTGAACGTGGGCGGAATTATTTTGGATGAGGTAGATTTTAATGCTTATGACACGATCATTGCCTGCGGCCCGCACAAGATGCTGGAAGCCGTGCAACGGAAGCAGGCTGATTCCGGAACAAAGGCGGAGGTTTATGTGTCGCTTGAGAATCGGATGGCGTGCGGGATCGGGGCCTGTCTCGTATGCAGTGTCCAGTGCCGCGATGGACGAAAAAAGGCCTGCGCGGACGGACCTGTGTTTCGTGCGGAAGAGGTGGTGTTTGCATGATGGACATGTCCTGCAATATTGCTGGAGTTCACTTTAAAAACCCGGTCGTAATGGCCTCGGGAACGTTCGGATTCGGTAAGGAGTATGGCAATTATTATGATTTGAACCTCTTAGGAGGCATTTCCGGAAAAGGGTTGACCCTTCATCCCAAGGAAGGAAACTCAGGCATACGCGTTTATGAAACTGCGTCAGGGCTGTTGAACAGTGTGGGACTTGAAAACCCGGGAATCCCCATGTTTTTACGCGAGGAGTGCCCACGATGGGAAGACTTGGATACGGCGCGAATTGTCAATTTGGGCGGTAACACGCTTCAGGATTATGTTGATGGCGCGCTATTGATCGAGCAAGATGAAGCGGCCAGAAGAAGAGAAGGACGTTCGGCCATCGACATGATCGAGTTGAATATTTCCTGTCCGAATGTCAAGGCCGGAGGAATGGCTTACGGAATCAAGACAGAGACGGCCAGGGAGGTTGTACGGGAAATCCGTGCGGTTACTTCGCTGCCGCTTGTCGTCAAACTTTCCCCGAATGCCGAGGATATCGTCAGAATGGCAGTGATGTGCGAAACGGAGGGAGCGGATGGTATATCGCTGGTCAATACGTTCTCGGCCATGAAAATCGATATCCGCAACCGCCGAAGCGTATTTGACAACCTGTATGCAGGCTTATCGGGCCCGGCGATCAAACCGATCGCTCTCCGGATGGTACATCAAGTCAGCCGCGCGGTCAGCATTCCTGTCATGGGCATGGGCGGAATATCGAGTGCGGAAGACATCGTTGAATTTATTATGGCCGGAGCCGCCGTGATTCAAGTGGGCACGTTTAACTTTATAAATTTGAGAGCAGGCAAGGAGCTTATCGAAGGCCTTGGTCAATTTATGACGGAGCAAAAGGTAAACAGCTTGGACGAAATTCGCGGCATCCTTTAGAATAGATAAAAGGTAATGCTAAGGAGGTCTCGCGAATGCACAGCTTTGACGATATCAACCTGCAGGCAATTCCCGCCGGGCGGGATTTATTATTGATGATAACAGGGGGAGAAGCTCATATCGGCGCGGCTTCCACCGCTTATGCCGAGGGCGAGGGAATCCAGGTTCAGACAACCGCTGTTCCGGGTCACAAGGAGCATGTTTTGACAGCGGCTATGGCCAAACGGGCCGCAGAGGTACTTAATCGTACGGTTACCGTGGTGATGGGCATTCATTACGATGATTTAAACAGAGAGGAAATAAACCGGATTTCGGAAATCACGGAGGCTCTCTTGGAACAATGGATAGAGCAAGCTAGAACGGAGGAATCCAGGTGAATACATCCTTTTCGGACGGAAAAGAAGAAAAATTCAAAAGAAAAGCGATCTCGGTCAGGGAAGGGCAAACGAGAATTTTATCTTATGTACGCCGCTCAGAGACGGAGCGAGTACCCCTGCCTGAAGCGCAAGGGCGCATTCTTGCCGAGGACGTCCTGGCCCCGCATCCATACCCGCATTTTCGCCGGTCCGGAATGGACGGTTTTGCTGTAATCAGCAGCGATACGCTCGGCTGCTCCGCCGAAACGCCGGTTTTTCTGGAAGTCGTGGACGAGATACCTTGCGGAAGCTTGCCTTCGGTAGCTCTTGTTCCGGGAACGGTTTCCCGGATTATGACGGGCGCGAAGGTGCCTGATGAAGCCGATGCGGTAGTTATGTTCGAAATGACCGAATCCAGCGAGAGCCAGGGCAGAGCGTATATTCAGCTCAAAAGAGAGATTAAACCGGGCAGCAACGTTACACCGGTCGGCTTGGAGCTGCAAGAAGGCGAGCTCATTTTGGAACAGGGGCGTCGCCTTTCCGCCGGGGAAATATCGGTGCTTGCCACGTTCGGTATTTATAACGTTCCGGTCGTTAAACGGCCATCCGTCGCTATTTTCTCAACCGGCTCGGAGCTCCTTGGTGTGGAAGAGCCGCTACAGGACGGCCGAATCCGCAACAGCAATACGTACATGCTGGCAAGTCAAATCCGCGATGCCGGAGGAGAGCCGTTCATTCTCGAAGCGATTGCGGATGATTTGGGGACAGCCCGGCAAAAAGTGCAGGATGCATTTGAGCTTTATGATTTAGTGGTGACTACCGGAGGCGTTTCTGTCGGCGATTTCGATATTATGGCCGATTTGGTGGCCGGAGACGATGTGGAGATGCTGTTTAATAAGATCACGATGAGACCGGGCAGCGTTACGACCGCTGCGGTGAAGAACGGTAAACTGCTGTTCGCGCTCTCAGGAAATCCGGGTGCCTGCTTCGTTGGTTTTGAATTATTTGTGCGGCCGGCGATCGGAACCATGCTCGGAGTAAGGGATCCGTTTTTGAAGGAAATTCAGGCCGAATTGGGCCGGGAATACGTTAAAGTCAACAATTTCACCCGTTTCATTCGGGGACGACTGGAGCTGAAGGAGGGGCGGTTTGTGGCATTTCCGGCTGCTCTCGATGAGTCCAGCGTCATGATTACGATCAAGGATAGCGATGTCCTTATTGTCATCCCTCCGTCAAGTCGTGGAGTCGCAGCCGGGGAAATGGTGTCGGTGTTGCAGCTTCCGGGGGCGCGATGAAGCAAGTAATACAGATTTGCGGTTACAAAAACAGTGGGAAAACGACGCTGATTGCCGGATTAGTGAATATATTCAAGGGAATGGATCTGCAAACGGCTGTCATCAAGCATGATGTCCATGGCTTTGAAGGCGACGTAGAGGCGACAGACACCTATAAGCTCCGCAAAGCAGGTGCGACGGCGACAGCCATCACCTCGCCTTGGAGAACGGCTGTCGTAGAGGAGCGTGAGACTCCGCTTGCAGAATTGGTCGAACGGTTTCGCACCTATGACTTGATCCTCGTGGAGGGCTTCAAACAAGAAGATTATCCAAAGCTTGTTATGCTTCATCAACCGGAAGATGTGGAACTAATTACACAATTAAGCGGTATTGTCGCCTTGATTTGCCGCCGGGACGTTGGGATTGAGGCGTTGAGAGACAGAACGTCCAACTTGGCATCAGATCGGCTATTGCCGGAGGGACAGGAGTTACCTAGTTTCTCAGCCGATGAGTTGGAGCATATTGTGGATTTCATACTAAAGCATGTCAAAGCACAGTAAACGTAAAAAGGTGGTTAGCCGGAGCCGGACTCCGCTAACCACCTTTTTTTGTGTTAATATAATGGATCTTTGTTTATGATCCGGTGTCCGCCGCTTCATTCCGGCGCTCAATCGCCTGGGACATCGTCTTGTCGGTCAGATGGGCATAAACTTCGGTCGTCTCGGTAGAAGCATGGCCAAGCTGCTCTTTCGTTTTGTAAATATCATTTTGCAAATAGTAGTCCGTGGCAAATGAATGGCGCAGTTTATGTACTGTCAGGTAAGGCTTGCCGAATCGTTTGGCGTATTTGATAATCATCGCCTGAATCGCCCGTTTTGTCATTCGTTTACCTTCTTTTTGCCCGTTGGGGATCGTGACGAATAAGCCCTTTTCCCGCTTGGGCGTCCGGTAGCGGCTTTGCCGCAAGGCCAGATAATGGCTCAGATCATCTTTGGATTGTTCCCGAAAATAAACGGGGGTCTTGAATGTTTCGTCGTTATTCCCTTTTCGGAACACATAGAGTAGCTTATTCGCCAGATCGAGGTCATCTACATTAAGATTGACGACTTCCGATACCCGCAACCCCGAATTGAGGATCAGGCTGGCAATGCAGGCATCCCGTTCGCGATTCTGTTCATAAGAAAACAACGCTTGCTTATTATCTTGAATGTCCTGTCCGTAGCCTTCGGCAATGTAAGATACAAACTCCAGGATTTCATCCTCTTCTAATATTTTTCCTTTGAGCTTGGCTGCCGTATCCTTCGGCTTATGAACCCGCTTGATTTCGACCTTGGCCATAATGTTGCGTTTAAGTAGCGGATAAAAATTCTCATCCTCGGCAATTTGGCTTAAATAATGAAACAGAGAGCGAAGCGAGGACATTTTTCGGGAAACCGTAATTCTGGCGTTCGTCCCCTCCGTACGGGTCGTTAAATGCAGACGGTAACCGACAATGCTCTCCATATGTAGTACTTCCAGGTCTTTAAGGGTGATTTGCGAGTTACTCTCGGCTTCAGAAAGCCCTTCAGCACGCAACCAATTAAAGAACTGCTCATAATCCCGGATATATTCCAACAGGGTGGAGGGGGAAAGGTCCGGCAGCTTATAATCGATGAATTGCTGTACGAACCAGGGCATAAATACGACGCGCTCGTCTAACTTTTTTCGATCGATCGTTTTTTGAATATTCATTTGTATACCTCCGCAAAATAAACGACGGGCAACTCCGCATTCAAATCTTATGTTTCCAGAGAAAATAGGATAAAATCGACGAATTCTGATGTCCGGCAACTCGAATAATAGAGGACCGGAACCACGTTGTCAAATCGAGATTAATTAATTCGAAAACAACAACATATGAAAAATTCACAATAGAAATACCAAAATATACTTAGTTACTTTCGGCAAATTTTCTACTCTACACATATCTATAACCAATCTAATCTCGAAAAAAAGAAGGTTAGTCAAAGGTCCGGTTTAATCGGGTCAACAATTCCCCGAAGATTTGCTGCTCTTCTTCCGTCCAATCGCGGATCAGGCGGCCGATTCTTTCGGTACGAGCCTTTTTGGATTCGATTAATTCCCGTTTTCCAAGCTCCGTAATTTGCAAAGAATAAGCTCTCCGGTCAGTTGGATCGGGAGTGCGGAAGACATAACCTTTTTGCTCCAAAGCGGCAGCCTGCCGGCTGACCGTAGAGACGTCCAGATGAAATTCATCCGCTAAAGCCTTCACCCCGGCGGCACCATAAACACTTATTTGATGAAGCAGCAAATAGGCTGAGCGGTCCAAATTACCGTGTTTCCGGTTTGAAATACGGCGATAAAGGATCGCCAATTCAACTTCAATAACATCCAAGGCTTGTTCGTCCATGGTTTTAACCTCACTTTATTTAAATGGTTAGTATGTTGACATATTTACTTATAGTTGTATAATACAATAATGTACTTTCATCATACAACTAGTTATATTGAAAGTAAAATGTGAATCGTTATTCTATATACAGATTAAGGGGAGAGATCATGAATGTCTAATCATGTAGTAAACACCGATTCAACCGATGGATCGGCCAAACTGGAGGAAGGCGGCTTTTTTAAGCAGCCACGGGCCGTTTGGGCCGTTTTTTTTGCCGGAATTATCGCATTCATGGGGCTTGGACTTGTGGATCCGATTTTGCCGGCCATCGCTGAAAACCTGAATGCAACCCAGAGCCAAGTCTCTTTATTGTTTACAAGCTACAATGCAGTTATGGCGGTAGCCATGTTGGTTACTGGTACAATATCATCAAGATTAGGGATGAAATGGACGCTGTTGCTCGGCATTATCGTTATCGCGATTTTCTCGGCTCTAGGCGGACTATCGGATAATATTTGGACAATCATCGGACTACGAGGCGGCTGGGGATTCGGGAATGCTTTATTCGTAGCTACCGCATTGTCTGCTATCGTGTCCTTGTCCAATAGCGGTACCACACAAGCCGTGATATTGTATGAAGCTGCGGTTGGCCTTGGTATTTCTGTCGGTCCGCTGCTCGGCGGATGGCTGGGCGCGATCACATGGAGAGGACCGTTCCTCGGAGTGGCTTCACTCATGGTCATTGCCTTTATCGGGCTGATTACCTTGATGCCTAAGTCTAACGTATCCCGTAAAGACCGGCCAAAAACCTCCGTACTGGATCCGTTCCGTGCACTTAAACACCGTTCGCTCGTTATCTTCGGATTAACTGCCTGTCTCTATAACTTTGGATTCTTTACTCTAATGGCTTACGCACCTTTCGTTATGGGACTAGATGAACACGGTCTTGGCTTTGTATTCCTGGGTTGGGGCGTCCTTCTGGCGTTTACCTCCGTGTTTATGGCTCCAAGACTGCAGCAGCGTTTCGGAACCGTTAAGTCTATGAGCGTAATGCTCTTTCTGTTTGCGTTGACGCTGTTGGTTATGGGCATTTGGACAAATGAACAATGGGTTGTCATTGCAGCGGTAGTATTTGCCGGCGCGTTGCTTGGAAATAACAATACCCTGATCACCGCGGCGGTAATGAACGCTTCACCTGTAGAACGCTCCACGGCTTCAGCTGCTTATAGTTTCTTGCGTTTCCTTGGCGGTGCGATCGCTCCTTTTCTGGCAGGGAAGCTGGCGGAATGGTTTAATCCGCATATTCCTTTTGTAGTCGGCGCGGGTTTTGTACTGTTGTCCGTGGTCCTCATTATGGCCAACCAGCATCATGTGAAGCATGTCGATCATGCAGGGAGTGGGCATTAAGATAGAAGTAAGGTAGAAGGAAATAATAATAGTCTTTTACCGTAATAAATGTTATGTAAACTTAATTAGGGAGAACTCGAGAGAACCCTCAGCCGGCGCTTTGGGTTCTTTTCCTTGTTAGCGTAATTTACAGCTGAAGGAAACGGTGCGTGACTTTCCAAAGTTCTCAGCAAGCAGAGTTGAACGGCAATAGAGTTAAGGCGCTTAGGTGACCGACATGTTATATGGTAATCCATGCGAAACTTATCTGGTGGCAGGCTAGGTGGCGGCTAATGGTGTTATGGGAGAGAATAACGCGTAGTGTGTAGAGTTTAGTCTGTTGGGCGAGTGTTTTAACGGACACTACAGCCGTTATTTGGAGTAAAACAGCCTTGGAAACAATCTAACGGACATACAGGCCGTTAATTCTCCAAAAACAGTCCTATTACTCGGTAAAATTGCCAATTAAGGTCCTTGGTGTCCGTTAGATTTAAAAGTAGCGAAAAAATGGTCGAATAAGGACCGCTATGTCCGTTAGAACCTGGGAGGGAGCTCGTCTCGAACTTTTGCTAAATAGTGTGATGGAATAAGGTAACGTGAAGCATGTAGTGTGAGGGTCGAGAGTGGTTCGAGAATTCTAACGGACACTACAGCCGTTATTGGGATCAAAACAGCATATTTAACAATCTAACGGACATACAGGCCGTTATTTCTTCGAAAACAGGCCAATCACCCTGTAAATCTGCAGATTAAGGTCTGTGGTGTCCGTTAGATTTAAAAGTAGCTGAAAATTGGTCTAATAAGGGCTGCTATGTCCGTTAGCGCATGAAGGGTTGCTCGTTTGTTCGCCAAAAAGCTCGTTATAACTCCTTAGATGCAGAGATACTCGTCGTTAAACTTTTGATGCGCTCACTATAAGCAGGAACCGACTCTTAACATCTGGAGAAGGCGCGATAGAAGTAGGCGCTTATTGTTACACCTTGGATATCGTTCAATAATAGCAGGGAACAGTGCGGAGTATTTAAGGGGAGCTTGCTATTAGCTGAAAGCTGCTTGTGATTCTTATGTTGCACTCGTAAATGTGTTGAGGACTAATCGTAGTAGTGGAGATGCGTTCAATAAAAGCAGTAAGCTCCTTTGTAACACCCGGGCTACGCTCGCCAGAAGAAGAAAAGGGATAAGAGGGATTACCGAATCTGAATATAATTAATCATATTAATCTTCGTTAATTAATAACATTAATAACTTTTTATTAATCACATGAATTATAAAACGACCTCCTATCTCGGTCTTTATCTGAATTTTAAGCATTTTTCTACCCGGTGTTGACTATTGTTAAGAAACCGGCATATAATAACTCCAAGTTTTATTAATTTTACAGGCAATGAAAAGGAGCAGGCTAAACGGGCCCTTATGTCCAGAGAGCGGCGTATCAGCTGAAATCGCCGTCTTAATCCCGAGTGCCGACTCGCCTTGGAGCCGTTGTCCCGATTTCTGAACGTAGGAATAAGGACCGCCGGAATCGCATCCGTTATCGTGCGCGTCAAATGGACCAAGTCCTTTTGACAATGAGGCCATATTCAGATTCAAATGATATGGTGAACATGGGTGGTACCACGGAAGATAACCCCTTTCGTCCCTAAAGTACGCCATTTGGCGTGCGGGATGAAAGGGGATTTTTGTTTTCTTATGGTTTTATTTTTTATATTGCAGGCAATGAAAAGGAGCAGGCTAAACGGGCCCTTATGTCCAGAGAGCGGCGTACCAGTTGAAATCGCCGTCTTAATCCCGTTGCCGACTCGCCTTGGAGCTGCATTCCCGAATCGTGCTACAGTTGCATGACTAAGGAACGCCGGGTCGTACCCGTTATCGTACTGGAAACCGTGCTTTTTTCGCGCGATTTTCGTTAAGGCCGCCGATATGTTGCGGTAAAATCAGGGTGGTACCGTGAAAGTAACCTCTTTCGCCCCTGTTGCAGTTGAATTGGCTGCAGCAGGGCGGAAGAGGTTTTTTCAATATTTCAGAGAAGGTGGGATTAAGTATGCGGAAAATTTATGTGTTTGACACGACTTTGCGTGATGGAGAGCAATCGCCAGGCGTCAGCCTAACCATTGAGGAAAAGGTGGCGATCGCTCTTCAACTGGCGCGGCTTGGCGTCGACCGGATCGAAGCTGGCTTTGCCGCAACTTCGCCCGGAGATTTGCAAAGCATCCGGGAGGTGGCGAAGCAAGTTAAGAATGCAACCTTGCTCAGCCTGGCCCGCTGTCATACGAAAGATATCGATGCGGCGGTCGAGGCGCTGAAGGATGCTCAAGATCCTTGTCTGCATCTGGTGCTGGCTACCTCGCCGATTCATCGCGAATACAAGCTGCGCATGGACAAATCAAAAGTGATGGAAACTGCAGAAGCCGCAATCCGGTACGGCCGGAAGTTTTTTGACAAGGTCGAATTTTCCGCTGAGGATGCAAGCCGGACTGAAGTCGACTTTTTGTGCGAAATGACTGCGATGGCGATCCGAGCCGGGGCGACGGTAGTGAATTTACCGGATACGGTCGGATTTGCGACACCGGAGCAATTCGGGGAAATGTTCAGAACGATTAAAGCGAATGTACCGGGCATCGAGAAAATTCAGCTCAGCACTCACTGTCACGATGATCTCGGCATGGCTACGGCTAATACGTTGGCAGCCATCGCGAATGGAGTGGACCAGTTCGAGGGGACGATCAACGGCATAGGTGAGCGTGCAGGTAATACCTGTCTCGAGGAGGTGGCTCTGGCACTAGAAACAAGAAGCGACTATTACGGAGCGAAAACGACCTTAAATCTCGGAGAGATCTATCAAACCAGCCGGATGGTCAGCAAAATGACCGGGATGAGCGTGCCGGGGAACAAGGCCATTGTCGGCGCTAACGCATTTGCGCATGAATCGGGAATTCACCAGGACGGAATGCTCAAGAACCGCAGTACGTACGAGATCATTACCCCGGAGACGATTGGCGCCAGCTCCAGCAAGCTTGTGCTGGGCAAGCATTCGGGCCGCCATGCCTTCAAGGAAAAGCTCATCGATCTCGGCTATTCGTTGGATGAAGAGCAGCTTAACATCGCTTTTGCCAAGTTCAAAGAGCTGGCTGACCGGAAGAAAAACGTTCTCTCCGAAGATATACGCGCACTGCTGGATGATAATATGACGGAGGGACCGAAATTCTTTGTCCTGGACAGCATACAGGTTTCCTACGGGAACAGATCGATACCTACCGCTTCGGTACGCATCATTAGGCAGGACGGTACTATTGCCGATGAAGCGTCCGTAGGCAATGGATCCGTTGACGCAGTGTACCAAGCGCTATCCAAAGTTATTGGTATCCAGGCGGAGCTGGAAGAGTACTCGATTCATTCCGTTACGCAGGGAACAGACGCCCAGGGAGAAGTGCATGTTGTGTTGAGACAGGGTGAGGTTACGGTATCGGGAAGAGGCGTGAGCACCGATATTATCGAGGCCAGCGCCAAAGCTTACATTGAGGCAATTAACCGTCTGGTAGGCCGTCAAGAACGCGAAAGGGACGGGAATATCGTAATCTATTAATCATGTGGTTTGTCTAAGCTAGTTACTTTAAAAAAAGACGCCCCTAGCATTAGGGGCGTCTCCAATTTGCTTATAGCTCCAGTTTGGCAATTTCCGATTTCAGCTTGTTCGCCGAATTTTGGAACTGGACCAGTTCCTGATCGCTAAGTTTGAGATCAAGCACTTCACGAACACCGCTACGGTCAACGATGCTTGGTACTCCGAGATACACATCGGAAACGCCGTTGTAGTTCTCCAGCAGGGTGGAAACGTTTAGAACCGAGCCTTCATCCTGCAGGATGGATGTGATAATCCGGTCCAACGCCAGAGCAATCGCATAGAAAGTAGCTCCTTTGGCGTTGATGATTTCGTAAGCGGCATTTTTTGTGCTGTTGAAAATATTCTCACGGTCCTGATCGGAGAATTCAAGATCGATACCAGCGACATTCGCAAGACTCCAAAGCGGAAGTTCCGAGTCGCCATGCTCGCCGATAATATGCGCATGGATACTGCGCGGGTTGATTTTTTTGTTTTGCCCGATCAGATACCGGAAACGAGCGCTGTCGAGCAGTGTGCCGGAGCCGATGACTCGGTTCGAAGGGAAGCCGCTCTTTTTCAAAGTTACATAAGATAAAATATCGACCGGATTCGTCGCTACCAAAATGATGGCGTGATCATTATATTTTACGATGTTCTGGATGATGGTTTCGAAAATGCCTGCATTTCTTTTAAGCAGATCAATTCTGGTTTCACCCGGACGTTGGGAGGCACCGGCAGCAATGACGATCACATCGGCGTCGGCGCAATCGCTATAGTCACCCGCCCAGAGCTTCACACCGCCTGTAAACGGAAGGCCGTGGTTCATATCCAGGGCTTCACCAAGCGCCTTGTCTTTGTTGGCGTCAATCAATACGAGCTCGGATACGCGTTCCCGAAGCAATAATGTATAGGCAGTTGTTGCGCCTACGGCTCCGGTCCCGATAATAACGACTCTACTGGAACGCAATTGAGTTTTCATTAGTTCATCTCCTTAAAAGTTAGTTTTTCCTGCCTAAGCGATGTATAGTGTAGATCCCATAACCAATTTTAGGGGATCCCTAGGCATAAAGATCAAAGCTCCGCTAGTAGTGTTAGCAGATATGTACTTATTACTCCCTACATTGTACATGAAACACTCAAAATTTAAAGTAAAACATGAAATAATCATTTTTTTCATAAAACTTGTGAGAGACTATCAAAAAAATAGGATTCATAATATTTATTATGTAAACTAAAGTGGATTATGAGTACTTTGTAACCTCAGATGTAACCATTCTGTAAGGACGCCGGACTCTCTTTTATATTATTCTAGTAGTATTAATAGAGAGAGGATAAGTGAAATTTAATGTCTTACATAAGCCGAATTGAAGAGGAACAAAAATTGCAGCAATCCAGACGCAACCAGGAGAAGAAGTCCACTCGTAAGATGAAATCCATGGTTATCGCTGCATTGGTACTGTCCTCCGCCTCATTAGTCTTATCGGCTTTTGCGGCGACGACAGTTATTCAGGGTAAAAGTGCCGGCTATGGCTCAGCGGCCGTAGTGACGCCTAAATATGCAGGCTCTGCCGAGAGTCCGACTATTAAAGAGGGACAAGTAAGCGGCGAAGGTGTTGATACTATACAAGACCCAGCTTCTGAAGGGGAAAGCTCAAGCGTTCCCGAAGCATCAGAAAACTCCATTCCGAACGATATGGAACCTCCTGCCACTATCGAGAAGAACGACCAGGGCTTGCCCCCAAGCAAAACGACCGAGTCAAAAGGGGAAGAGAAACCAGACAAACCGGCAGTAAAAACCGATAAAGCTACAGCCAAAAAAGTCATTTATCTCACCTTTGACGATGGGCCAAGCAAATATACGAATCAAATCGTTGATATATTGAATCAAAATGGAATCCATGCCACCTTTTTTATGATCGGAAGACAATTGGACGGGAATGAGAAAGCTGTTAAAAACGCGGCCGAAAATGGCAATTATGTCGGCTTGCACAGTATGACCCATGATAAGAAGAAGTTATATCAAAGCGGTAACTCGGCGAAATTTATCAAGGAGTTCAAGCAGGAACAGGCTCTCATCAAAAAGATCACCGGGACCACACCGTGGCTGATCCGGGCGCCTTACGGAAGCAAGCCGGAAATCGGAGAGAAATTCCGGGACGACATTGCGGCTGCCAAATTTAAAATGTGGGACTGGACTGTCGATTCCAAAGATTGGAGCTATACAGGAAAGCCCGATCGTATCATCAAAGAGGTTAAGAGACAGGTTCACCGGGATACCGAAGTTATTCTGATGCATGAGAAATCGCAAACGGTACAGGCTCTGCCAGAAATCATAAGTTATTTGCAGAAGAAGGGGTATTCCTTCGCGGTCTACAAGCCGGACCAGCACTTCTCTGTGAACTTTGCGAAGGACCAGCGTTTGTAATCTACGATTCTCCCTATGGTATAATTAAAATAATCTGCGAGATTCTTGAAAGAGAGGTGGTTCCTTGGTGAGATGGTGGTACAAAGCGGCAGGATTCGCCGTTATGGCGGGTTTGCTGCTGACTGCTTGCTCTTCGGGGCACCTGCCGGCGAACAATAAGCCTGCTCAGCAAGAGGAAGAGATGATTGAAGAAGGACAGACACTGACCGTTATCAATCCGGAATCATCGGTGAACAACTCATCCGCTTCTCTTCCAGCGGCTGAAGAAGGAAAGAAATATCAGATTCAAACCCGGCTCACCGATTTCCGGCTACTAGGCGCCTCAAAAGGGCTGGCCTGGGGTTCAACCCGCAGTGAGCTTCGGTTATATGTTACTCAGGATAGCGGCAAAACGTGGACTAATATATCGCCGTCCGCATCGGTCCAGTTTCCGAATAATCCGGAATACGGCACCGACTTGTTTTTTGTCGATGCGGAGCATGGTTGGATCGTCCGGGATTCGCTCGGTTCCGGGGAAGCGATCATTCTGCGGACAGGTGACGGTGGCTTAACCTGGAAGATGGCCTCACTGCCCGAAGCGGATGATGTGGCTTCCATCTACTTCCTGGATCAGGACCGCGGCTGGATTCTGACGGTCGGTAACGGTCCGGACAGCAGTGAAGCCAAAGCGCTGTATTCAACCACTAACGGCGGGGCCACTTGGACCAAAATAATGAGCACACCAATTCTTCCGACGGATACGTCATCCATCGATCATACACTGCCTAAGCTTGGAAATCCGGTCGGAATGATTTTTACAAATAAAACTAACGGATATATCACGATGATCGAAGCCGGGCTGCCCGCTTTATATGTAACAACAAACGGCGGAAGTCAGTGGACAAAAGATAACGGTTTTTTTGAAAAAGATAAATTTAGTACCTGCAGTCGTTTCTCAGTAGGGGCTCCGAGTTTTTTTAACGGAAGCGGCTCTGCCGGTTGGATCTCCATTGGTTGCGAACGGGAAGAGGCGGTCAAATATAACGGTTACTTTTCCTCGGATTCCGGTAAGAGTTGGTTGCTTTCGCCATTTGGCTTGCCTTGGAGAGACGGGAACGACGCTCACCTATCGATGACTTTCCTCAATCCTATGGAAGGGTGGGCGATTCAAAACGCAACCTTGTATCATACCGTGGATCAAGGAAAGAGCTGGACATTGTTTCCCGAGAACGTAAAATTGAAGGAAGTGCTAGCCGATTATCCCGAAGTGGTAAAGATTCAGTTCTTCTCTCCTAAGGTGGGCTGGTTACTCGTAGAAAAAAGCGACAAAAAACGATCGCTGCTCTTGCAAACCCAAGACGGCGGAGCCAGTTGGCACGTACTCTAAGAGGCGTGCTGACGGGCATTTTTTTATTTTGGTGCCCGACGACAAAGAGGGGAAATACGATGTTCATTAATTTGTGAAATTTATCACGTGCACTAATTAAACTTTGTGATATATTTAACTTGTAAGAAGGAAACACATTCAAGCCAAACAAATCAAAAACAAACCATTAGGAGTGAGCCAAAATGAAAACTATGAACGCTGAGAATTTAACCCGCAATTTCCTCCAACTTTGCTACACTTGCGACGACGCTCATCTGTGCATGACCGAGGAAGCTTGCCAAGCTTGCTGGGCGGAGCAAGGACTTAACGAGATGGAAACAGAGGGTGTTCATGAAACCCGCGAATTGCTTCAATTCTATTATGCCTGATACAATAGCTTCCTCATCATCTAAATAACCTTCGGTTCTGCCCAGGAACCGAAGGTTATTTGTTTTTTCATGCATATAAAGGAATGTCCAAAATATAGGGACAAGGGTGGCATATTTTCACAGGGGCCGGAATAACAAGTTTTGATTTGGACGGCATATACATAGGAGAGAAGGGGAGGCTGTCAGGCTATCGTAATAGACCGATGCTTGTTAAGGAGGGAGAAGCGTGCAATCTTGGATGGAAATGTTCGGGGTGATGAATACGGCTTTCCCGGTTTTTGTTGCCGTTATTCTCGGGATCATTGCTTTAACGGCAGCAGGCGGCATCAAACGGCATTGGACCAATAACCGGCAACCGGTGCTGAGTGTTTCGTCTGTCATCGTCGGTAAACGGACCGAGGTCTCCCACAGGCATGATACGGATCTCTCCGTAAACCGTTCGGACAGCAAGTATTACATTACCTTTGAAGTCGAGAGCGGGGACCGGATGGAATTTGGTGTGAGCGGGCAAGAGTATGGCCAATGCTCGGAAGGGGATGAGGGGAAGCTTACGTTTCAAGGCAGCCGTTACCTTGGTTTTGAACGTCTAAGCAAAACATATCGGGCCTCGCTTCAGGAGTATCGCCATTATTAACGGGCTTCCCATAAAATAATAAAGAGCTGTCCATCGGACAGCTCTTTTTGTTTGAAAGATGATGAATGCTAGATCAATGCGTCAGTGCCTTAGTCTTAACTTTATCGGACAGCATCATTTGAGCAGCGGCACGCCCGCTGGAGAAAGCCCGTTCAGCGAGCTCGCCTTTGCCTTCGCAGCCGTCCCCGCAGAAGAGGAACGGAACGCCCGGCAGTTTGCTTGGGAGCAGCTTGTTGGTGTGGATGTTCTTGACACTCGACACCATGGCTTTCTTAGAAACGCGTTTTACAGCCGTATGTTCCCGCCAATCCGGATAATAAGTATCGAATAACGCTTCCATTTGCTGAGTTTTACTTTCCAGATATTCTTTCTTCTGATCCTCATCCTGGAAATCGTCATTCAAATAGGCGATCCCTTGCAGAAGCTGTCCGCCTACTGGAACGACCGTATAGTCGGTAGCCGACACGTCGCTTATAAATACTTTGTTGTCCATATCGCTGATATAGTGGAATGGACGGGCTACTACTTTGGAGAAGCCTACGTCATAGACGAGGACCTCCGTGCACGAATTGTCCTTAAACGGTTCAAGAGCCCCGGCCCAAGGGGAGGATTCCAGCAATTTGTATACCTGTTGGACAGGCATTGCAAATATAACCTGATCATACTCCAGGGCTTCCCGGGTTTTGGTCTTCAAAATAAACTTCCCATTCTCCATTACAATCGATTCAACCGGTTCTTTAACCGCAATATCCCATTTCTCATTGTCATTGATCTTTTGAACCAGCTGTTCCGTAATCGTCGCCCAACTGCCGAGAATATAATTGACCGGTTTGCTGGAGAGGAACAGATTGTGGTAGTAATCGGCAATCACTTCACCTGACACCTTGCGAGCATCATCCGGCGTAATAAAGAAGTTCGAGCTCACCAGATGCTCCCATAATTCTTTGACATCGGAGGAAGCATTGGATTTATCCAAATATTCTCCGAGTGTCTGGTAGTGCTTCAGTTGGTGAATGTTTCCGATTACTGCGGCAATTTCCGCTACGAATCTTACCTTTTCCATCGTGGTCAGCACATCGGTCTTCATAATATTCACGAAATCTAGCGGAGCGGGTGTCAAATTACCATGCTTGGCATATACGACCTTTCGTTTATCCACTTGCTTGCTCTGGAATTTAAGGTCAAGCTCTTCCTCCATATGCTGCAAGGTATGTCTGTCGATGCCGTAAACCGCATGTGCTCCATAATTGAGCGTAAAACCGGATTTCTCATAAGTAAATGCGCGCCCGCCCAGCTGCGGACTGCGTTCAAACACCGTACCTTCGGTGTCCGGGCTGTCGGAAAGATATGCGGCAGCCGTCAAGCCGGCCAAACCGCCGCCAATGATTGCGATTTTCATGGGAGAACCTCCTAAAAGGAAAATCCTTATTCCTTATCAGTATATGCTATTCATGTAAGCGCGTCCATAGAAATGGTCACTAAATATTCAAAATTGCAACCGCCTTCATAGTCGGAACACGATTTCTTCCTTGACAGCCTGGTCAAATTGATAGGTGTTTGCACCAATATAGGCATTAGCACATAGGATATAGCGTTGAGAAGAGAGGAAAGGGGGGAAACGGAATTTGGCTGTTATTAGAACTAATTCCGAGGATGTCAAACTTCTAGCACGGCTTATGCGGGCGGAAGCCGAGGGAGAAGGCGAGCAAGGCATGCTGATGGTCGGCAACGTCGGAGTCAACCGGATTCTCGGTGGTTGTCTTGATTTCAAGAACGTACGAAACATGAACGACATGGTGTTCCAATCGCCGGGCGGCTTTGAAGCTACGCAGAAGGGTTATTTTTATCAAAAAGCCCGGGACCGCGATATTCGACTGGCCCAGCGAGTAATCAACGGCGAAAAAATATGGCCTGCATCCAATGCTCTATGGTTCTTCAGACCGGCTGGGGATTGCCCGGACACCTGGTATGACCAGACCAACACCGGACGATGGAAGGCGCATTGCTTCTTTGCCCCGAGTGGGGAAGATTGCCCGGCCGTATATTGAGGAAACAGCGACGCTCCGCCCTTCAGGATATTTAAAGAACATAAGTAAGATCATTTTGAGGAGGAATTATTTCCATGTTTAATCAACCTTATCGGCCGGTCACATACACTATCGGAGGAGGAACTCCATCCGGGACTTATCCTTCAGGGACTTATCCATCGGGAACAGGAACCACGGGCGGCCAACCGCCTCAAGTTCCGAGCGGCAGTCCGATGACACCATCCGGAACCGTGGTGCCGGTACAATTTCCGACGAATGAGCAGTCGTTTATCGAGAACATACTTCGTTTGAACCTGGGCAAAGTAGGCACTTTCTACATGACATATGAGAACAATTCCGAGTGGAACGCTAAAATCTTCAAGGGCGTACTCGAAGCGGCCGGCCGTGACCATATCATCATCAGCGACCCTAATACAGGCGTGCGCACCATTCTGCTGATGGTTAATCTGGATTTTGCTACGTTCGATCAGCCGCTGGTGTATCAATACCCGGGCACGATCGGGAACCCGCCGACAACCCGGAGATAATTGTAATATGAAGGGGCCTCCTTACTGGAGGCCCTATTTCGCGTCAAATCAAAAAAAGTGCGTAACCCAGCCTGTTTCCTTGGCATACGCCGGGGTTTGACTGTGTAGTGTATAATTATATAATTAATAGTAATACACTCACCAAAGTTGTTTCATTTGCTGAGGTTGTTTAGAGGCTAAATTAATGATCTGACAAGGAGATGAATCCATTGGGAAGTTGACGATATATTACGAAATCAGACATCAATATCATTTCAAACCGCGAAGGAGGTGCACCTATTCACCGCACTGATTGCGGCGAATAGGAAACGTATTGACTGACCCTTTACCGAGTCTTTTTTCTATAGGACTGATGCTGTTACTGGTCCTGCTGAACGGATTTTTCGTATCTGCTGAATTTGCAATCGTAAAAATCAGAAGCGGCCGAATCGATGCCTTAGTCGAAGAAGGACGAAAAAACGCTGTTATCGTGAGGAGCTTGCTGAATCACCTTGACGGTTACTTATCCGCTTGTCAGGTTGGAATCACACTTTGTTCCCTTGGCCTGGGATGGCTTGGCGAACCGGTCGTAGCCCGGCTCCTGAATCCGTTGTTCGAGTTTGCGGGGTTTGGCGATAAACCGGTGCATATTGTATCTCTGTTTGTTTCCTTCTTGCTGATTGCCGTATTGCATATCGTACTCGGCGAACTCGCGCCCAAAACGATTGCCGTACGCAAAGCGGAGCAAATTACTCTCTTATCGGCTAGGCCGATGAGAATGTTCTATAAGCTGATGTTCCCCTTCATATGGACGCTAAATCGATTGTCGTCCGGACTGCTGAGATTGTTCGGCATTGCTCCGGTGTCCGAGCAGGATTCCCTGCATACCGAGGAAGAAATCCGGGTAATGATGAAGGAGAGCACAGAAAGCGGACTTATCGATAGTACGGAAATGTCGCTCGTTGATAATATTTTTGAGTTCGCCGACACAACGGCGAGGGAGATTATGATCCCGCGGACGGAAATGATCTGCCTTTATACTCAGAATTCATTGGACGAAAACCTGACAATCGCTTTGGAAGGCACCCGGACGCGGTATCCCGTTTGCAATAATGATAAGGACCATATTATTGGATTCATTCATATTAAAGATTTAATCCGTTCGAATACCTCGGATTACCTCGATCTATTGCGTCCCATCATGGCTGTACCTGAATCGATCCAGATCAGCGATTTGATGAAGCGGATGCAGCGTGGGAAAACCCAGATCGCCATCTTGATCGATGAATACGGAGGCACTTCCGGCATGGTCACCCTGGAAGACATCGTCGAAGAGATTGTTGGCGAAATCCAGGATGAATTCGATGAGGAGCGACCGGGTATCGAGCAAGTGGATGAGAATGCCTATTCCATCGACGGGCTGATGCTGATCGAATCCGTCAACGACCGGTTCGGTTTTGAACTGGATTCCGACGATTACGATACGATCGGCGGGTGGCTGTATTCCAGAATTGAAATTCTTCCGCCGCAAGTCGGGCAAACCGTGGAATACGACGGCTATTTATATGTGGTGGAGGAGACCGACAACAAGAGAATTTCACGCGTCAAGCTGCTGAAACAGCAGTTTATTCCGATCGAGGAAGCCGGCGCATAAACATAAAAGAACATGCAAGGCGGGCAGCCCTTTGAAGGACTGCCCGCCTTTTTTACATCCAATGATTACTTATTGGTTCAACCCGTTAGCGATCGCAAGAATTTCATCCCTGTCCACATTGCCGATCACATTAAAATATACATTCCCGAGCATCATATTGATTTCGCTCATGTCTCCGCTGCTGATAAACGCTATATTTCCATTATTCAGTTCAACCTCTTCGGTATTTTCCTTACTCATCGTTGACAGGATTTCGTTATTCATCAACAGATCGAACGTCAATCTGAGTATTTGGCCGTCTTCGGTTCGGTAGAGCAGGTGAGCGCTCTTTCCGAAGGTATTCGGGTCTTCCGGCGTTCCAGACGGAATGACCACCTCGAGTGATTCCAAAGTAAATCTTTCCGGAATGTTGGTAATCCGGGGAAGAGAGAAGGCGAGTGTATCGCGGGCTTCCTCCATGTCCATTTTTACCGTTTCATAAGTCCCCGCATCGACAAGGTGTACCTCTTTGCTCATTTCTCTGAGTTCATCCTCAGTGAAATCTTCAGGCGGAGGAGGTGTCTTGGCCATTGATGGATCCGCTTGCGGCTGTCCATTGCCGAACACCATTTGCGACATCCCGCTGCCCAGATTTTTGAGCTCCTGAAAAATAGGGGAGATGGCCTTCGTTACTAAAGGAGGACTGAACAAAGCGGCCCCCAAAAGCATGGATGCAGCTACAATACCGAACAACTGAGCTTTACGGCGTCTATTTAAACGGGTCCGTTTCCGGTTAAGCTTCTTCTGAACTTGTTCCCAGGATTTGCGGCGATCGGATTCGGAATAAGAGGGAAGCGACTCAATGGCGTTATCAAATGCATCATTAAATAGGGCTTCAAACTCATCGGGATACTTTTGATGCTCCATTTTCTCGTTTTTGATAGTCGCCACCCCACTCTCTGTATAGCATTTTCTTGATCCCTTCCCGGGTTCGGAATAGACGCTGTCTGACGATATTCTCGCAAAGATCCAGCTGCTCTGCAATCTCCTTATAACTTAAGCCTTGCTTCCAACGCAATTCCATTAATTGGCGGTATTCCGGCTTCAACTTACTCAGATGAGAGAGGATGGCTTCCTCCATCATCTTGATTTCAACCGTCTGCTCTACGGATGGGACCATAGGACCAATAGGCTCTATATCCATATAAACACGTTCCACGTCCAAGTGGTTACGAAATTTTTTATTTTTTCTAAAATAATTAATCGTCGTGTTGCGTGCTACGGTTTTCATCCATGATTTCATTCCGCTGACACTTTCAAATTCCGGTTTTTTCGTGACAACTTTAATAAATGCCTCTTGAATTATATCCTCGGCAGCCTGATGATCCTTTACCAGGTAAAAAATCGCCCCATAAACAAGATCGTAAAATGCACAGTAGACATCTTCCTGAATGGTCTCAGACAGGTGATGATAGTCGGCTCCGAGCAGCCATTCTAACCGTTCCGGCATGGTTCTCCCCTCTCTTGCCGTTAAGGCGCATGAATCTAAAAAGCCAATATCTCGATTTTACTATAAGCCGGGCGTGAAAGGAATGATTTTCCATGACAAGATGAAATAAGGGAGTTCCCCCGGAGGAGAACACCCTTGATCTCGAACGTTCAATTATTAGTGCAGGAAAGGCTTATATAAATGATCAGTCGTCTTCAACCGTTAGGGAATCGTAATCAGTTGGGTTACGTTTAGCGGCCATAGCGGGGGAATCGGAATTTCCATACTTTTCCAAAGTATGCCAGGCCTCTGCGTCATCGAAATTACCGGCATCCCGCTGCCTGTTTTCCCCGGCTCCCTTAGGGGGTGGAGTGATGACATCCTCTTCTACAGGCCGGTAGTCGGATACGTTCCGTTCCGGTGTATGCTCCACGCAATAAGCGGTATAGGGAACCGCCTCCAGACGCTCGTAAGGGATGTCCCGGCCGCATACGGCGCATTGTCCATAGCTGGAATCCTCGATCCGGTCCAATGCCGAATTTATTTCCTCAAGCCGTCTTTCCAAGTTATCATCAACCGCCATATCGCGGCTTCGTTCAAATGTTTCCGTCCCGACATCGGCAGGATGGTTGTCGTAAGCGGACAATTCACCCGTCGAAACCCGCAGCGACTCTTCCTGGCCTTGGGCATTGCCGTCCGCACTAAAATGTCTCTCGAGATCGCTCTTCTCCTGTTGAAGAGATTCCTTTAATTTCGTCAACTGTTCGTTTGTCAGATGGCTCATGAACTTTCCCTCCTTCTGAAAATAGGCCAAGTTCCTTCAATCGCCTATGTATGCTTTACCCCGGAATGAAGTAGGGTGACGCAATGTCGACTTTATCTTACAATGGAGTTAATACTTAAAACTGTAATTACTTCAAGTAAGGATGCTTGAATTAAAGACGCGGTCTTGGCATCATGAGAGGAGTTTTAATGAAGAGGTTGATGTGGTTCGGTTGCTGGGCCTATTTATTGATCGGACTGGCTCATGTGGTCGTAGGATCGATTATGCCTAATCTGCTTGAGCATTACGGCAAGGATTACAGCGCAGGAGGGACCCTGATTTTTGCACAGTTTACCGGCTTTTTGATCGGAGTGCTTTTATCTCCCTTGCTCATTGGAAAATTCGGAAAGCGAAACGGGCTGCTGATTGCCACAGGCATGTTATTCGTTGCCGAACTGGTATACACTCTGCTCCCGCCGTGGGAATGGATGTACGCGGTGGGCGCGGTTGCCGGCTTCGGCTTCGGAATGATTGAGGCCGTCATCGGAACACTTATTCTGGTAGCCGTTACGGAGGGGACGGCAGTGGCGATGAGCCGGCTTGAAGTCTTTTTCGGGGTTGGAGCGCTTCTGATGCCGCTTGTAGCCGGGTGGCTCATCCGGGCGGAAATGTGGCGGTATTCCTTTCTGTTGGTCAGCACGCTTGCTTTCGTGATGCTGCTGGCGTGGGGGAAAGGGAATTTCAAAGAATTGAACGCCGTATTAAATGCCAGGGAAGAGAGACGCAAAGAAAAAGGAAGTCTGCTTCGCCAATATCAAGGCAGCCGAGGGTTGATGCTCCTTGTCTTCATCCTGTTCTTCTTCCTCTATGTGGGGACAGAGATGAGCTTCGTCAATTTCCTTCCATCGATGCTGATTGAGAAGGTAGGGACGGATAAAGCGACGGCCGCGCTCAGCGTCACTTTGTTCTGGATCGCCATGACGGTAGGCAGACTGTTCGCGGGAATCATTGCGGAAAAAATATCCTACAGCAGATATGTCATTAGCGGGAGTTTGATCAGTTTCTTTCTGATTTCGTGCTTTGCGCTCGTCGGGGGATTAACCGGTCTGATCGCTTTGATTCTGCTGCTTGGATTGTTTATGTCCGGATTGTTCTCCATCGCTTTGGTGTTCGCTAACAAGATGTTGCCGGGTTCGGAGGAAACGACACCGAGTCTGCTGATCGCATCCGGCGGCATCGGGGGCGCGGTACTCCCGCTGTTGATGGGGAAGAGCATGGACCTGGGAGGAGCAGGCGCTTCGTCTTGGCTTCTCGCAGGGTTTATTGGTGCGCTGGTGATATTCAGCACGGCTGCCGTATTGATCAAGCGGGTAAATTCAAATCCGCTGGGATTGCCGGAAAAAGAATAACAGCAGGGAAGAAATGAAATGAAGGGGGAGAAGCAGGAATGTGGCTGTATATCGTTATTGTAGCGCTTGTGGCTATTGCCGCGGCAGGTACGCTAATTATCGGAAATTCCAAGGAGAATCGAACAGGCAATCCCGACTATGACAAGCGAACGAAAAAGAATCTGATTAAACTGACGCTCATTTATGGCGGTTCTATTTTAATTATAGCTCTACTCCTAGTTGGTTTATTGGATTTATCTTCATAAGCACAAGTAAATGCTGTATCAGAACAAAAGAGCACCTCGCCGATCTTCGGCGGGGTGCTCTTATTCGTGAATAAATAAAGTGAGAGCTTATTAAAACGCCCAGTTTCCTTTTTTGAAAATTTGCTCTTCTTTGCCGTCGCCCGTTACCCCGAAAATGTCCATTTCCGCGGAACCGACCATAAAGTCCTCATGTGCAAAGCTGGCATTCAATCCATGCTTGTTCAATTCTTCGCGAGTCATGGACTTTCCGCCTTCCAGGTTAAAGGCGTAAGCATTGCCGATCGCCAGATGGTTGGATGCATTCTCGTCGAACAAAGTGTTATAGAACAAGATGCCGGATTGCGATATCGGCGATCCGTGCGGCACGAGGGCGACCTCGCCCAAATAATGCGAGCCTTCGTCCAGCTCAACGAGCTGTTTGAGCGTGGATTCTCCCACCTCTGCAGAGAAGTCAATGATACGGCCGTTTTCAAACGTAAGTTTGAACTTATCGATGATGTTTCCATTATAGCTAAGCGGCTTCGTGCTGGATACGGTACCGTTGACACCGGTTTTCAGCGGTGCCGTAAACACTTCTTCGGTCGGGAGGTTCGCCAGGAACGTGTTGCCTTGGGCATTGATGCTCTCTGCAGCGACCCAGATATGCCCTTCAGGCAGTTCGATCGTCAAATCGGTTCCTGGTGCAAGATAGTGAAGCTTCTTATACTTTTTGGAATTCAGATATTCGGATTTCTTATTCAGATTTGCAATATGATCGCGCCAAGCGCCGATCGGATCAGGCTGATCGATACGTACGGTACGGAAAATCGCCTCCCACAGAGCATTCACCTGTTCGGCTTCCGGAAGATCCGGGAACACTTTGGCCGCCCAAGTTTTCGACGGAACGGCAACGATAGACCAGCTGAACTTATCCGACATTTGGAGCTCGCGATATTTACTCATGGCTTTGCCGTATGTTTTCTGATGATTGGTGATCCGCTGCGGATCAATACCGGTCAGTAAGTCGGGGTCCGAGGAAATGACGTGAAGAACAGCCGCGCCGCCTTCTACATATTCGAGCATCTCTCCGGCGTACCATTTTGGATCATCCAGGAAGGATTCATCCGCCGCATGCTCATAACGCAACCGGGTGACGGTGTCGTCGCTCCAGTTGACTTTTACAAATCTTGCTCCGGCTTCATAGGCTTGCTTAACAATCAAACGTACAAGTTCCACCGAATCTACTGTGGCGACCACGATCAGGTTTTGACCGGGCTGAACATTGGCACCTACTTTAACGGCCAACTCAGCATATTTCTGTAGCTTTTCTTGAAAATCAGACATTGTCCTACCTCCGTAATCTAAAAAATGGTTATTGATATATCATACTACGATTTTTTTAGACTATCCAATTAACCGATGGTTATTTTTCCTTCCGGATACTTGAACAGCTCTTTCTCCGATTTCGGTGCCAGGGCATACGCCAATGTAACCGGGCCGACCCGGCCCAGGAACATGACCAGGCAAAGCACGCCTTTGCTCGTGTCCGTCAGCCGCGGAGTCAGGTCAAGACTGAACCCTGCCGTTGCAAACGCCGAGGTGGTTTCGAAGAGCAGGGGGAGGAATTCCCTGTCCTCAATGGCAGACAGCACCATGGCCACGAAGATGACGAGAAACAAGGCGAGCCAGGTTTGGGTGATCGCACGCATAATCGCTCCCTTGGAAAGACGTCTGCGGAACAAGACGATATCTTCCCGGCCGCGGAGCATGGAATACATCGCACCGAGAAGAACGGCGAACACCGTAACTTTGATTCCCCCGCCAGTAGAGCCGGGAGCCGCTCCAATGAACATGAGCAGGATGAACATAAACTGGGTGGAATGCTGCATATCCGCCATACTAAGCGTACTCACGCCGCCTGATCTGGAACTGATCGAATGGAATAAGGAGGTCATGATTTGATTTCCCCAGCCTAACGGCTTCAGCGTAGCTGGATTTCCCATCTCCAGGATGAACATCATCAGAGCTCCGCCAACGATCAGGAACGCGGACATGCTAAGGACGACTTTAGAATGCAGCGACAGCTTCCGGGTACGGGAATAGTGCAGCAGATCTGATATCACGATAAACCCGATGCCGCCCAGAACGATCAGAATCATTAAGACGACGTTGACGAAAGGGTCGTTGGAGTACTCGGAGAGACCGCTGAATTCCCCGTGAAGGGGTCCGAATAAATCAAAGCCCGCGTTATTAAAGATCGATATACTGTGGAAAATGCCGTAATACAACGCCTTGTGCCAAGGCATGTCCAGCATCCATCTGGCGGCCAGCAGGAGTGCGCCCGTTCCTTCGATCACAACGGCGTATGTAATGACCCGGCGGATCAGGGTAACTAGCCCTTCCATGGAGTTATAATTCATCGCCTCCTGGAGCACCAGCTTCTCCCGCAGTGAAATTCGGCGGTTGAACGCCAGCGCGATCAGTGTGCCGAAGGTCATGAAGCCGAGCCCTCCGAGCTGGGTCAACGTCAGAATTACGATTTCACCGAAGAGGGAAAAATGGGTGCCCGTATCAACGACGGCAAGCCCGGTCACGCAGGTAGCCGATGTGGCCATGAAGAAGGCGTCGATCAATTTCATCGGGCGCCCGTCGGCTGACGCCGGTCCAAGGGACAACAGAAATGTACCCAGAATAATGATGATGCCGAAGCCAAATGATAGTGTTTTTGCCGGAGTAAGCGGATTGGACTTCCTCTTCTTGCTGGTTTTACTGCGATGCTTGGACAATGATTATTCACCTCTTACATGATCTTGCTATTGACGTAAAACATGGTACGATATTTCAATAAAGGTTGGCTACATCTTTCCTCAATAACAACCATTATAGTAGAAACCTTAAATTAGATCGACATTTAAAGAGAAATTACAGGAAAAGGAGTTATGGCTGATATGAAGTTGAACATTTTGCAAGCGGACATGCATAAAGATGATGAGGGAGCTTTTTTGGGTAAAACAATATTTGAAGTGGAGGGACATAAAGCCGCCTATGAGATCACATTTTTCAGCAAAAAAGGAAAGGAATGGGACTACAGCTTGAATTATGCCCGGGAATCCGGGATTGAGGCGGAATTTATGGCTGTTGACGAATGGATCGAGCAGGACGATGACGGATTTGACGAACTGTTGGACGCTGCCCGGAACACGCTCGCAGAGTAAGGCAGACCTATATTTAAATAAAAGGGGGGATCGCTATTGATGGAAAAACCATTCTACAGAAGATGCCTTGGAGCCATTATGGTCCTGACCATCATCTATTTGGTTCACAAGGTTCATTTTATTTTTAACCCGATCTCCACGCTCGTCCAGATTTTGATTGTGCCTTTGACGATTTCGGGGTTCTTATATTATTTGCTGAGGCCGATCGTCCAGTTTCTTGAAAGTAAAAAAATGAACCGGATCCTTTCCATCCTGTTTATTTATTTGCTGTTTGCCGGAGTTGTCACTATATTTCTGATGGTCGTGTGGCCTCCGCTGCAGAAGCAGATCACGGAATTCATCAACAACGTGCCGCAGCTGATCGACGGTTTGCAAAGTCAGATGAACGAAATTCGCAACAATCGTTATTTTTCAATGTTTGACAATAAAGATACGCAGCTGATGGATAAAATTACGGAATACGTGAACGCGGGAATTGAAAGTGCTACCGGTTACATCTCACATGTGTTCAACTTCCTGAATGATTTCTTCATCGTCGTCGGTACGGTTCCGATCATGCTGTACTATATGTTGAAGGAAGATCATCGGGTGACTCCGTCTCTGGTACGCATGGTACCGAAGAACTTCCGCCGCGAAGGGGAAATTACGATTCATGATATCGACACGATGCTGAAGGGCTTCATCGCCGGAAGAATGATCAGCGCCGTGGTGCTGGCCGTAATGAGTTTCCTCGGTTTTTGGCTGATCGGTTTGCCATATCCTTTGCTATTGGCGATTGTCGGAGCATTGTTTAACTTTATCCCGTACTTTGGATCTCTGCTCGGAGCCATCCCTTGCGTAATCGTCGCTTTTACGGTATCTCCGTCCATGGTCCTGTGGGTCATCATTATCGTGTTTATCGCACAACAGATTGAAGGAAACCTGATCTCTCCTTATATTTACGGAAAGACGATCAACATTCACCCGTTGACCACGATTGTTCTGCTCTTGATCGCCGGTGATTTCGGCGGAATTTTAGGCATGATCTTAGCGATTCCCGTATATATGATGCTTAAAATTATAGTGGTAAAGATATATCAGATTTATTTGTCCCAAAAGACCGAGGATTTAAACACATAATCCAAAATATTTCCATTTCTGATGGAATGGTGACGAATATCATATCACCAATTCCACTCCTTGAGTGATGATTAACCTAATAAATTGGTTAGTAAAAATTCTCGGGGGATGATAAGAAATGGCAGTAACCGCCAAAAACGGGAAGTATTTTTACGCATGGAGCAAAATACTTCCTGATGGATCCTTTTACCTGCCGGATCAAGCCCTGCAGGAGTATCACATCCAAACGAATTCCAACGTCATTCTCATGTCAGGGCGCAATACCGCGAAGGGATTCAGCGTCGTTTGCAAGGAACTGATCGACAATTCTCCTTTGGCGAAGGTGTTCGCAAGCTTGCCTCAGCTGCAAAGCTTTTCGATCCCAGCAGGGGAAACGCTTACCTTCAAAGAGCGGGTGTTCTGCTGGACCTATCTGGCCAGTGATCATTACATCCGTTTGCCTTTGCAGACATGGGAGCAATTCGGGGTACGTCCCGGGGAACAGCTTCTAAGCTTAAGAGCCACACATTTGGCTTTTAACAATCTGGCTGACGGGCCCTACATTGAACTGGCAAAGCAAGTAAAAGGAATGCCGACCTACGAGTAAGTGATAGATGGGATGAGGCTAAACCCATTGAAATAACTTAAAGGCTGCCTGCGATATGATCGCGGGGGCCTTTTTTATTTCTTTCATGTACTCAGGTCGTTTCAATATGGTTTAGGGTAATAATAAATAATTCGCATGAAACCTGCGTACAATGAACGCGAATCAAGAAGGGAGCGAGTTCATGAAAGCGGTAACCTATCAAGGCAAGAAGAGCATTCGCGTGAAAGAAGTGGAGGATGCCAGGCTTCAAAAGAAAGACGATATTGTTGTTCGAGTCTCCTCGACCGCCATTTGCGGTTCTGACCTGCATATTTATAACGGGGAAATTCTCGGCATGTACGATGATTACGTAATCGGCCATGAGCCGATGGGAATTGTAGAGGACGTAGGTCCTGAAGTGACACGAGTGAAGAAAGGAGATCGGGTCATTATTCCTTTCAACGTTGCTTGCGGGGAATGTTTTTTCTGCAAAAACCAACTTGAAAGTCAATGCGACAATGCGAATGAGAACCGGGATACCGGCGGATATTTCGGGTATTCGTCCCGTTATGGGGATTATGCCGGCGGCCAGGCGGAATTGATGCGCGTACCTTTCGGGAACTTTGTTCCTTTCGTCATTCCCGAGAATGCCGAAATGGAAGACGAAAAGCTGCTGTTCCTGTCCGACATCGTTCCAACGGCTTATTGGAGCGTAATCAACGGCGGTGTAAAGGCCGGGGATACCGTCATCATTCTCGGCTGCGGCCCCGTCGGACTGCTTACGCAAAAATTCGCCTGGCAAAAAGGGGCGAAACGTGTAATCGCCGTCGATCATCTGGATTATCGCCTAGAACACGCCAAGCGGACCAACGGGGTGGAGATTTTCAATTTCGAGAAGGTCGATCATCTGGAAGAGCATTTAAAAGAGATCACGCGGGGCGGGGCAGATGTGGTCATTGACTGTGTGGGTCTCGACGCCAAGAAATCGGTGGCTGAAAAGGTCGAGACCGCGCTCATGCTTCAAGGCGGTTCGCTCAGCGCATTCAATCTGGCAACCAAGGTGGTCCGCAAAGGGGGGACCATTCAGGTGACGGGCGTATACGGCTTGAAATACAACCTGTTTCCTTTCGGCGATCTGTTCGAACGGAATATCAACATTAGAACCGGACAAGCGCCGGTGATTCATTTGATTCCCGAGCTGTATGAACAAATCCGGTCCGGCCGGTTTGATCCGACCGATATCATAACGCACCGTTTGCCGCTGGATCAGGGGGAACATGGTTATAAAATATTCAATGACAAGGAAGAAAACTGTATCAAGGTTGTTTTAAAGCCTTAGCTTAACCTTCGAATATAGAACAACGGGCGGCCCATTAGGGACAGCCCGTTGTTTGCTTTAATCATTTAGGCATTAATGTGATATTTTTCGATGATTCTGTCATATGCTTCTCTAGGTCTTAATCCTACCAGCTTCTCTACGGGCTCACCGTGATGGAACATAATGACGGTCGGCAGAGACATGATCCCATAAGTCGAAGCCAGTTCCGGCGATTCATCGCAGTTTACTTTGACCAGGTTGAGGGCTCCCTTATAATCTTCATGCAGTTGATCCAAAAGCGGGCCGAGCACTTTGCAAGGCGGGCACCAAGGGGCATCAAAATCTACCAACGTAATACCTTGAGGCAGCAGCTCTTGACCGAACTCGGCAGGTGTGGACACTCTTTTAACGCTCATGATTCATTTCCTCCTTCAATTTCGGATTTTCCTCCAAAAGATAGGTAATCCGTTCTTCCAGGTTTGACTTTATCGACGACAACAGAGCAATTTGTTCTTCAATTTCTTTGAGTTTGGTGCGGTAGACGGGCATGATTTGTTCGCAAAACGCTTCCTTGCTGGCCATGACACAGTTCAGGAAGCCTGAAATCTGTTCGGTCGTCAACCCGAGCTGCAGATAAAACTGTATGGTCTTGACCGTATCGACCGATAATCCGCTATAGTCCCGGTATCCGTTATCCATTCGCCGTGAAGCAATCAAACCTTGCTGTTCATAGTATCGCAGCGAGCGGATGCTGGCTCCGGTTGCCTTGGATAATTCGCCGATTTTCATAAATGGGCTTCACCTGCCTTCAGTTACTGATTCTGTATTGTAATGCCATTATAAACCCTGACATTAGTGTGAGGGTCAATCCCATTTTTCTCCTGCTGCCGAACCGTGTATAATAAAGTGAAGTGAGCTCAGGTAATCAGTCAATCCATCCTGAAAACGGTAAGGAGGGAGTATCGGCTTGTTCGATCCAACGGTATTTGATAATTTAAAAGTCGTTCTTGAAGGCGCTGTCTATGATTCGGACCTGCATGGGCAGCTTCAGATCATTGGACGAAGCGACCGGGTCGAGTTGTCGGCCATGTCCCGTTATTACGCCATTCAGTTCTGTTTGCCGGGGAAACCGGAGACTTGGGCGGAACTCCGGCTATGGGCGGACACGGAAGATTTGGCCGGAGAAATTATGGAGCTGGATTCAGTGACGCTCGGCTGCCAGATGCAACCTGTCTTTTACAAGCACCTGAAGGATCCGGACAGCGAGTGTCCCGCCATCGAAAGGCTCACCACCGAGATATGGGGAAGCCATGTTCACCAGATCCAAAAGATCACTTCCGTTTACGGCGACAGCAACGCACCCCCGCTGAACGAAATAACGGTACAATTTCATAGAAGATTCGGGGAAGAGGTCATTCCCGATCTGCCTCAAATGTTAGAACATATGCTTTACATGCTGGAGCGGTTATAAGCACAATTATTTTACATAAATTAATATGATTAATTATTATTGGAGGCGGAACTGAATGAATGCTCATGAAATCGATTATCGGATTATCGGCGAGGAAATGCAGTGCGTGGAGGTCGCGCTTGATCAAGGGGAGAGCGTCGTAGCGGAAGCCGGGAGCTTCATGATGATGGATCCGGATATCCGGATGGAGACGATCTTTGGCGACGGAAGCAATCAAGGCGGCGGCTTAATGGGCAAATTGATGGGGGCCGGCAAACGCCTGATTACAGGTGAAGGGCTGTTTATGACGGTATTCACGAATGCCGGATATGGGCGGCAAAGCGTGACGTTCGCTTCTCCTTATCCCGGGAAAATCGTTCCGCTGGACCTGCAAATGCTCGGCGGTAAAATTATTTGCCAGAAGGACTCCTTCCTTTGCGCAGCCAAAGGCGTGTCGGTCGGTATCGAGTTCCAGCGCCGGCTTGGAACCGGATTTTTTGGCGGGGAAGGATTCATTATGCAAAAAATTGAGGGCGACGGTCTTGCATTCGTGCATTCCGGCGGTCTGGTCATCGAACGCGATCTTGCGCCGGGCGAAGTGCTTCGCCTGGATACCGGCTGTCTAGTGGCTATGACCGCTTCGGTCGATTACAACATCGAAATGGTCAAAGGCGTGAAATCCGCATTGTTCGGAGGAGAAGGCCTGTTCTTCGCAACGCTGCGCGGACCCGGCAAGGTATGGGTACAATCGCTTCCGTTCAGCCGTTTGGCTGACCGTGTTCTTTCCGCAGCGCGTGTCGGAGGCAAAGACGAAGGCAGCCTGCTTGGAGGCCTCGGTAATTTGTTCGAACGTTAAGAGACGTTCGGCAGCGATGCTGTGGCAATTGACGTTGACATTTCCCCCTTTGTGTAACTATTATTGTTACAGTGAGATAAGGGAGGGATAGCCATGACGATCAGTTCGCGTTTTTCCGTTGCCATTCATGTCTTGTCCCTGCTTGAACTGAACAAGGATGGCGTCAATACCTCAGAGTATATCGCTGACAGCGTAAATACAAACCCGGTGGTCATCCGCCGGATTATGGGCATGCTGAATAAGGCGGGGATGGTGAAGGTCCGCTCCGGTGTTGCCGGAACGAAGCTGCTCCGGCCGGTATCGGAGATTACTCTGCTGGATATATATCGCGCAGTTCAAGTTGTGGAAGAGGACGCGTTATTTTCTATTCATGATAAGCCAAATCCGAAATGTCCGGTCGGCCGTAATATTCAATCCTCGATCGAACCGATTTTCTCTTCGGCCCAGGCGGCATTGGAATTAACTTTAGAGCGGGTAACGCTTCAGGATATCGTAAATTCGATTCAGGAGACGGACACCAAATGTGAATAATCAAAATGATTGATTTAAAATGCCCCTTTTAGGGGCATTTTTTTATATAGGCGGAAGCTGCTCATGGTTGACAGGATTCTTAACTGTAACTATACTAGTTACATCGACGCGCTGTAACCACTTAAGTTACACGGACGCGATTCAAAATAAAATATGCTGTTTGATTATAATTTTATGAAACTAAGGAGGATGAGGTCGTGCCCACATCTATTCATCCGGAAACTGTAATTGGCGCCGTGCGCTTGAAAATTACGAATATGGAGATTTCGCTCCGCTTCTATGAGGAAGTCATCGGCTTCCGTCTATTGAAGAGGGACGGCGCTGTCGCCGAGCTTACCGCTGATGGACATACTCCGTTACTTATCCTGGAGGAAAACAATCAATTCCACCGGATGCCGGAACGCTCCGTGTCGGGATTATACCATTTTGCCATTCTGGTTCCCGATCGTATTAGTCTTGGAGCTGCACTGCGCAATATGGCCTACCACAAGATCCCGCTGGGTCAAGGCGATCATTTGGTCAGCGAAGCTCTCTACTTGAACGATCCCGACGGCAACGGTATCGAGGTGTATGCGGACCGTCCACGGGATACTTGGCAAAAAAATGAGCAAGGCGAAATTTTGATGACCACCGATCCGGTGGATATCGACGGGCTGCTGGCCGTTTCGGAAGGTGCGGAGTGGAACGGATTGCCGCCGGAAACCAAAATCGGACATGTGCATTTTCATGTCGGGGATTTACAAGCCGCCAAGCATTTTTATTGCGATGTACTCGGCTTCGACGTGATCGCCCGATACGGCAGTGCCGCGCTGTTCATATCCGCGGGAGGCTATCACCATCATATCGGCTTGAACCTGTGGGCCGGCGCCGGTGCTCCTCCTACCCCTGAAGATGCCGTCGGTCTTCGTTATTTTACGATAAATGTACCTGACCGGGACGCCTTGCTTGAGATTGAGCAGCGGCTCACCGCTGAAGGGACGGCATTTGAGCGTCAATCCGACGGGAATGACATCTCATTGAGTGATCCCTTCGGAATCGGGATGAAAATTACAGTAACTAAGAATGAGAAGGGAGAATAAATCATGGCAAATATCGCAGTCATTGGAGCAACAGGTAAGGCAGGAAGCAGAATAGTGGAGGAAGCATTAAAACGGGGTCATGAAGTGACCGCCATTGTGCGGAATGCCTCCAAACTGGATAACAAGCATGTTTCCGTCGTGGAAAAGGATATTTTCGATTTGAAGGCAGAGGACTTGCAGCAGTTTGATGTAGTAGTGAACGCGTTTGCCGCTCCTTTCGGCCAGGAGCAGCTGCATGTCGATGCCGGCAATGTCCTCATTGAAGCCTTGAAGGGGGCGAAGGCTACCCGATTGATCGTAGTTGGCGGTGCGGGAAGTTTGTATGTGGACGAGGCAAAGACGGTTCGGGTCATGGATACGCCGGATTTCCCCGCCCTATTTCTGCCGACGGCTTCAAATCAAGGCAAGAATCTGGACATACTGCTTGGAACCGAAGGCGTAAACTGGACGTTCCTGAGCCCTTCGGCAAACTTCGCGCTTGGTAAACGTACGGGATCTTATCAAACCGGAAAAGACCAACTGCTGGTCAATAGCAAAGGGGAAAGTTATGTCAGTTACGAGGACTTTGCTGTAGCCGTTGTAGACGAAATCGAGCATCCCCGTCATCTCAATCAGCGCTTTACCGTCGTGTCAGAATCGTAAGTTACTAGAAAACCCTTTCACTGCTTCGGCCTTTCGCCTATAATATAGAGTACTATTTCAGTACGAAAGGACCGAACGCCATGCAGCTGTTCCCTCAATTGGAGACGGAAAGATTCATATTACGTAAGCTGACCTCCGCGGATGCCGGCGATTTGTTTCATTATTTCTCTAATGATGAAGTAACCAAGTACTATGATTTGGACAGTTTTGTGGAGTTACGTCAGGCGGAGGACCTGATCCAATCCTGGAACAGCCGATACTTGGAAAACAAGGGATTCCGTTGGGCCATCACGGTCAAGCCCGACAACAAGGTAATCGGGACTTGCGGATATCACAATTGGGCCAAGGAGCATTATAAAGCAGAGATCGGTTACGAGTTGAATCCTTCTTATTGGCGCCAAGGCGTCATGACCGAGGTGCTTCAAGAAATTTTGCGCTTCGGGTTCGAAGATCTCGGTCTTAACCGGATTGAAGCCTTCATCGACCCGGACAATATCCGGTCCCGATATCTGCTTGAGAAAACGGGCTTTCATGAAGAGGGCTATTTAAAGCAGTGCTTCTATGAAAAGGATCAATTCGTGGATGCCGTAATATTTGCCCTGCTAAAGAGTCAATACTTAATTAACCGGGAATAGTACGAAATGAAGTTGGCTGATATTTCCCGTTATATTAAAATGCTTATATCCTTTATAGGCGATGGAGTTCGCCATAACCGCTGTGAAGCTGATGACTCCTACCAGAGAATTTGCAACACTTCCCTGGTAGGAGTCTGTTTTTTTGTTCCATTACGATCGGAGAGGAAGAGAGAAAGAGATGAACGAATTTAGACAAGCCTGGGCCAAATGGTCCGAAAAGTGGACTCTGCTGGCACTGGCCGGTACGCTGCTCAAGTGGATTATTCTAGGGAGCGGGGTAGGGATTCTTACCGGTACGGCTTCCGCGTTATTCTTAAAAAGCCTGGATGCCGTAACTAATCTTCGTTTAGAACATTCATGGCTCTTATTTCTCTTGCCTGCAGGCGGAGCATTGGTCAGTTATCTGTATTGGAAGTTCGGTAAAAACAGTTCCAAGGGGAACAATCTCATTCTGGAGCAGATTAACGACGGACAGGAGACGATACCGCTTCGGATGGCGCCGCTGGTCCTGTTTGGTACGTTGGTCACCCATTTGCTCGGCGGCTCCGCCGGCCGGGAGGGAACGGCAGTACAAATGGGCGGAAGTTTGGCCGAATGGTTCGGGAAGCTGCTGCGCGTCGGACCTGTCGACCGAAAAATCCTGTTGATCTGCGGAATCAGCGGCGGATTCGGATCGATATTCGGGACGCCATTGGCCGGCACGGTGTTTGGTCTTGAAGTGCTGGCTATCGGCCTGATCAGCCACGAGGCGCTCATCCCCGCATTCGTAGCGAGTTTTGTCGGCAATCTGGTTACCTCTTCGTTCTGGGGCGTCTCGCATCTTCACTATTCCATCGGAGAGGTTCCCTCCTTGGATTGGCTCGTAGTGCTCAAGGTTGTGTTTGCATCGATCTTGTTTGGGCTAACGAGTATTTTGTTTAGTGAATTAACTCATTTTTTGAAGAAATGGTACACCCGGCTATTTAAGAATCCCATGCTAAAAAGTGCTGTCGGGGGATTTATCATCATTGGACTTGTATATATGATCGGGAGTCGTGACTACCTTGGGTTGGGAATTCCGTTAATCCAAAGCTCCTTTACGGAAAACGTGTCCCCATTCGCATTTTTATTTAAGCTGATCTTTACGTCTCTGACGCTGGGCGCCGGATTCCAAGGAGGCGAGGTTACGCCTTTATTTGCGATCGGAGCTACGCTCGGGAACGCGCTCTCCGGGTTCCTTCATTTATATGCTCCCTTTCTGGCGGGACTGGGTTTTATCGCGGTATTTAGCGGTGCGACCAACACGCCTATTGCCTGCTTTTTGATGGGGATTGAACTTTTTGGCTCTGAAGCAGCTATTTACTTATTTATAGCCAGTATCGTAAGCTACCTATTTTCCGGGCACACGGGCATATATACATCGCAGCGGATCGGTATTTCCAAAAGCCACTTTATTTCGTTGCCAGGAGGAACTACATTGTCTAGCGTGAAAGGGATACGGAAAAAAATAAAGGACGGAGACCGTTAAGGCGGGGAATAATCGAGGCTAAATTTCGGATTGCGAAATGAAGGATAAATAAACGCCCTCGCTTCAACGACGGGGCCTGGTAACAGGAAACCATACCTTTGGCCATCATGGAGGCTTCCCATACGCCAAAGATCTCTCCATAATGCATAGGTTCATTTTTTGGGTTTCCACTTAAAATTCCCATATCATCTCTCCTAAGTTTCGATTCATACGGTATTGTTACCTGAGCGTTTGAATCTCATGCTTTGGCATCGATGGCATATCACTTAAATTTGCTATAAACTTGATTTGTACATAATGAATACATAAAGTGTGGTGACCGCCTTGTTTAAAATCATGCTCATTGAAGACGATATCACCTTGTTTCATGAGGTAAAAGAACGGCTCTCGCAGTGGTCCTACGACGTGCATGGAGTCCAGGACTTCAGTAAAGTTACCGAGGAATTTACGGAATTGCGGCCGGATCTGGTCATTATCGATATTCAACTGCCCAAATTTGACGGCTTTCACTGGTGCCGAATGATCCGTTCGCATTCCAATGTACCGATTATTTTCCTGTCGTCCCGGGATCATCCGACAGATATGGTGATGTCCATGCAGCTGGGTGCGGATGATTTTATCCAGAAGCCGTTTCACTTTGAAGTGCTGATCGCGAAAATTCAGGCGACTCTCCGCCGGGTTTATAACTACAACACGGAGCGCGTTGAGCTGCGAACCTGGCGCGGAGCAACTGTGGAATATGTGAAGAATACGATTACGAGTAGCGCGGGGTCTGTGGAACTGACCAAAAATGAGATGTTCATCCTCAAACTGCTCATCGAGCGGAAGAACCAGATCGTAAGCCGGGAAGACCTGATCAAGAGTTTATGGGACAACGAGCATTTCGTCAGCGATAACACCCTGACCGTGAACGTCAACCGTCTCCGCAAAAAGCTGGAGAACCTTGGATTGGATCCCTATATCGAAACGAAGGTTGGCCAGGGGTATATGGCAACGGAGGAGGCGGCTCCTCTGTGATTGGGAAGTATTTGAGGGAACGACTGAGCTGGATCCTGCTGTTTCTGTGCCTGCAGCTGCTCATTCTGTTTGTCGCCGCTATCGATGCCACCATACCTTTTATGCCGATTCTATACATTGTCTTTCTGTCATTCCTAATCTTCATAGCTTTCCTGGTGATCAGGTATCCGCGGGAAACCCGGTTTTACGCCAGCCTGGAATCCTGGGACGACACGTATGATCTAGCCTCCGTCGCAGATCCGGAGAGTCCGTTCGAGACAATAACTACGGAAGTGCTCACCCGGCAGACGGAACGGTACAAGAAGGAAGCCTCGCTCTATATGATCGAATTGGAACAAGAGAAGGATGACCTTCTGTCCTGGATTCATGAAGTTAAAACCCCGCTGACCACGCTGAGGTTAATGATCGAGCGGCTGGATGACGAGACTCTGAAATCGCAGATGATGTACGAGTGGCTGCGGATTCATTTGCTGCTGGACCAGCAACTGCACCAGAAACGGATATCTTTTATCAAGAATGATTTGTTTATTGAGCAGACTGCTCTCGAACCGATCATTTATACCGAGATCATATCTCTGAAATCATGGTGTCTGCAAAAAAACATCGGCTTCGACGTCTCCCTACCCGCTGCGGAGGTGCTCACGGATGTGAAATGGTTGGGTTTTATTATCCGGCAGCTGCTGACGAATGCTGTTAAATACAGTGATGCTTCGGATATTGTAATCGAAAGCGGGGCTAAGGACGGACAGGTGTATCTTCGGATTCAAGATTACGGACGTGGGATTGACCCGAAGGATTTACCCCGTATTTTTGATAAAGGCTTTACTTCGACAACCTTACATAAGGACAGCGCAGCTACCGGAATGGGGCTGTATCTGGCACAAAAGGCCGCCGATTCCTTGCTGATTCGCATCGACGTTGTATCCAAGCCGGGTGAAGGCACGGTCTTCACGTTGTATTTTCCGAAAAAGAATGAATTTCTGAGCCTGACAGGCATGTGACAACAATGTCACATGCTTTTGTGCTTTGTTCGGGGAATCGAGGGAAAAGGTTCCGCCTTAGGCATTATGATAAATGCATGAGGTAAAGATAAGTTTAGGAGTGATTAAAGTGGCGATTTTGGAAGCTAGCAAAATTCATAAAAGCTATGGCAACAAGTTCAATAAACAGGAAGTACTTAAGGGAATCGATCTTCAGGTGGAAAAAGGGGAGTTCGTCAGCATCATGGGCGCTTCGGGCTCCGGGAAAACGACGCTTCTGAACGTGTTGTCTTCCATCGACAAGGTCAGTAACGGCAGCATCAAAATTGAAGGCAAGGAATTTACGGGGCTAAAGGAAAGAGAATTGGCCGAATTCCGGAAGCACCATTTGGGCTTTATTTTCCAAGAATACAATCTGCTCGATACGCTGACGGTTAAAGAAAACGTACTGCTGCCGCTATCGATCAAGAAAGTGTCCAAAAAAGAAGCCGATCAAAAGTTTCAAATGGTGGCCACCGAGCTCGGCATCTTTGACCTTAAAGATAAATATCCGAACGAAATATCCGGCGGACAGAAACAGCGGACCTCGGCGGCCCGTGCGTTTATTCATGATCCGAGCATTATTTTTGCGGATGAGCCGACAGGGGCACTGGACTCCAAATCCGCTTCAGACCTGCTCAACAAGTTAAGCGATCTGAATCAGAAAATTTCATCGACCATCGTTATGGTTACGCACGATCCGGGTGCTGCGAGTTATTGCAGCAGAGTCGTCTTTATTAAAGACGGTCAAATCTATACCCAGTTAAATAAGGGCGAAGAATCCAGACAATCGTTCTTTAACGACATTATCAAGACTCAAGGCGTATTGGGCGGTGTTCAGGGATGAATATCAACTACCTGATTTACCGTAATTTGAAGAAGAATATCAAAAACTATTATCTGTATGTATTTGCGCTTATTTTTAGCGTGGCTCTGTATTTCGCCTTCGTGACTCTGCAATATGATCCGGCACTGGATGAAATGAAAGATACCGTGAAGGGGGCCGCGGGCATTGGTACCGCATCCGTCCTGCTCGTAGCGATCGTAGCTATTTTTCTTCTATATGCCAACACGATTTTTATTAAGCGACGCAGTAAAGAAATCGGTCTGTTTCAATTAATTGGATTAACAAAAGGGAAAATATTCAGAATTCTGAGCAGTGAAAACCTGATCTTATACTTCGGCTCGATGCTGATCGGGATCTTCATCGGATTCTCCTGTTCGCGACTGCTGTTGATGGTTCTGTTCAAGGTGATCGATGTGGAAGCCCAAGCTTCCCTGAATTTTTCAACTCAAGCTTTGATTCAAACCGTGATTGTGTTTGCGGCCATTTACTTGCTTATTATGATTATGAACTTCACGTTCATTAAGAGACAGAGTATTCTGTCCTTATTCCGCGTCGTATCAACTACCGAGAATAACGTCCGGAGAAAGCCCCTGATCGAAATCATTTTGGGTATACTCGGAATCGGACTTATTCTGTACGGGTATTACGTATCAACGAAGCTGTTCAGTGGGGATTTCTTGGAAATGACCGAGCTGTTTATGGCGATGATCCTGATTCTGGGTTCCGTCATTATCGGGACATACTTGTTCTACAAAGGCTCTGTCAGCTTTATTTTCAACGTGATCCGAAAGAGCAAGGGCGGTTATTTATCACTGGGCGAGGTGCTGTCACTCTCATCGATCATGTTTCGCATGAAATCAAACGCCTTGCTGCTAACGATTATCACAACCGTTTCGGCGCTGGCAATCGGATTGTTGTCCTTAAGCTATATTTCTTACTATTCGGCGGAAAAGTCAGCCGAGCAAAGTGTGCCGAACCACTTTTCCGTCCTGTATGAAGACGATGCCGCGAAATTTACCGAGGCGATTCAGAAGAACAATATCGGGTTCAAGGAAACCCGGCGGGAAGTCACGATGGTGGATATGGACGCCTCTAAAATTATCAGTTCCGATATAGGCAAAAAAGACAACAACATCATGACCCTGGCCATCGTCAGCGATGCTACCGTTGAGGGAGTGGACGTCAGTCCGGGAGAGGCACTGTTTGCCGGCACCAATGATGCCCTGACTCAATTTATGGGTCTACGCGATAAAGGCGAAATCGAGCTCCAGGGACAGACCGACTCGGTGAAGCTAAATCTGATCGGTACGGATAAAGAAGGTGTAGTGTCCTGGTATTATTCGGGCAGCTTGTCGGCGGCCATCGTGGACCAGACGGTCTATGAGCGGCTCGCCAAAGATTTCAATCCGGAGTTGCAGAGAGAAAGCCGGATGTATCTTGGGATCGATATCGTTGATTCCTCGAAGCTTCAACAGGCAAACGAGCTTTACACGGAGATGGGATTCGCGGACAAACCCGGCTATTTGTCGCAGCCGCAGCTCGTTATGAATCAGAAGAGCAATATGGGCTTGATCATGTTTATCGTTGCCTTTCTGGGCTTGACCTTCCTGATCACCTCGGGCTGTATCCTGTATTTCAAACAAATGGATGAAGGGGAAGAGGAACGGCCGAATTATACGATCTTGCGGAAGCTCGGGTTTACACAAGGGAATTTACTACGCGGAATTCAGTTCAAGCAATTGTTCAATTTCGGTATTCCGTTGATCGTCGGGCTAAGTCACAGTTATTTTGCAGTAAAATCGGGATGGTTCTTCTTCGGTACGGAATTATGGATGCCCATGATTTTGGTAATGCTGCTGTATACGGCTTTGTATTCGATCTTCGCACTATTGTCGGTCCTGTTCTATAAACGGGTCATTAAAGAATCGTTATAAAACCAAAGATAAAGATATAGATAAAGACAGGATCGCCAGTTCAGCGGTCCTGTCTTTGTATTTTAGCCGGCAAATATATGATTACCTATCTTGATCTTCTGTGGACGAGACCAAATCCATTCGCTCGTTGCGGTTTCCGGATTAAAATAATATAGCGATCCATACGTCGGGTCCCATCCTCGTACAGCATCCTGTGCTGCCAGATAGGCCGTTCTGTCGGGTGTCAAATAGTATTGTCCGTCATCCACGGCCGTGAACGCACGAGGCTGAAAAACAACATCCTTAATCGTGTCCGGGAATTGATCGGATTGGAGCCGATTCAAGACGACGGCACCGACAGCTACCTGTCCTTTGTAAGACTCTCCACGCGCCTCGCTATAGATCACTTTTGCCAGAATATCCATTTCACTCTGATTCAGTGAGTATTTTTTTAAGGCCTGCCAGGTTTGGGGACCGCTTACCCCGTCAACTTGCAGTCCATAAGTCTTCTGAAAATTTTGTACGGAGCTTTTGGTGGAGGTTCTGTAATAACCGGTAAGCTCCAGGTTGAATAAACCAAGCGCTTTAAGCCTGTATTGCAGATCCCATACATCGCCGCCGTTACTGCCCACATTTAATTTACCCGGAGCTGCCGCTTGCGTGGAGCCGCCGAACAATCCTATTGTAAATGTTGCAATAATAAGTATGATGAACGTACGGAAAATTTTCATTTGCGAATCACTTCCTTTCCTGACTGATTTTATGTTGAAAAAGGAGAGAGAGCAACCCACAACATTTGGCACTGTGGCAATTTGTGGAGTTTAAAATTACTAGGCACAGCTCAATACTAAAGCGAATATGGTAAAGTGGGCGCATAAAAAAGTAAATTAAGTAATTGACGGTTCTGCAGAATAAGCTAAGATGTTTACTGGGGGAAACAATTTTTTCTTACGTCATCTTTTCGGCAAAAGGAGTTGTTCAATTGCTAGATTTTTTTCAGAATCTTAATCCGATCTTACAAGCTTTACTGGCAACTTTGTTTACATGGGGAATGACAGCGCTGGGTGCCGCTCTCGTGTTTGCCACAAAAACCTTAAACCAGCGACTGTTGGATAGCATGTTGGGTTTCGCCGGCGGGGTCATGATTGCCGCCAGTTACTGGTCCTTATTGGCTCCCGCCATTGAGATGTCGGGGAACAATGCCATCGGTACCTGGTTTCCGGCAGCATTTGGATTTTTGTTAGGCGGCGTGTTTATCTGGGGAATCGATAAAATATTACCTCACCTTCATCCGAATACGTCGATCGGCAAAGCGGAAGGTTTACTTCCGAATAAAAGAAAGCGAAGCACCTTGCTGGTGCTTGCCATCACGCTTCATAATATTCCGGAGGGCTTGGCTGTAGGGATTGCCTTTGGCGCCCTTGCTAACGGCGGGACCGAAGGGGCGCTCATCGGAGCCGTGACTTTGGCGCTCGGAATTGGTATCCAGAACTTTCCTGAGGGAGTTGCCGTGTCCATGCCGCTGAGAGGCGAAGGAATGTCGCGCAGAAAGAGCTTTTTCTACGGACAATTCTCAGGCATGGTTGAACCGATCGCCGCGGTCATTGGGGCATTTGCCGTTGCTTTTGTCGAACCTTTATTGCCTTACGCGTTAAGCTTTGCAGCTGGGGCCATGATCTTCGTCGTAGTTGAAGAAGTAATTCCAAGCTCACAGGAAAAGGGCAATAAAGATCTGGCATCCATGAGCTTGATGTTCGGTTTTATTTTAATGATGATTCTCGATGTGGCTTTGGGATAGAGGTAAAAGCTCCGGTCATAGGGACGGGAGCTTCTATTTTTGTTGAACCTTTATACATTTCCTGTCGCTGAGGACTTGTTGTATGCCGCGGATTACATATATAATATGACGAGTATATCTAAACAGAAAAGGTGTTAAATTCATGAGTATATTAAATGTAGAAAAACTTAGCCACGGTTTTGGGGACCGTGCGATTTTTAACGATGTATCTTTCCGTCTCCTTAAGGGGGAGCATATCGGTCTGATCGGTGCCAACGGTGAAGGGAAATCCACCTTCATGAACATCATTACCGGCAAGCTTCAGCCGGATGAAGGAAAAGTTGAATGGGCCAGACGTACCCGTGTCGGTTACTTGGATCAGCATGCGGTGCTTAGCAAAGGAATGACGATTCGGGATGTCCTGCGCGGCGCCTTCCAATACTTGTTCGATATGGAACAGGAAATGAACGACATGTACGGCAAAATGGGCGATGTAACACCGGAAGAACTGGAGCAGCTGCTGGAGGATGTGGGAACGATCCAGGATACGCTGACGAACCAAGACTTCTATTTGATCGATTCCAAGGTGGATGAAACTGCACGCGGTTTGGGTTTGACTGATATAGGGCTCGATAAAGACGTCAACGATTTGAGCGGCGGGCAGCGGACGAAGGTACTGCTTGCGAAGCTGCTGCTTGAGAAGCCGGATATTCTGCTCCTCGATGAGCCCACCAACTATTTGGACGAGCAGCATATCGAATGGTTAAAACGGTATTTGCAGGAATACGAGAATGCCTTCATTCTGATCTCGCATGATATTCCGTTCCTTAATAGCGTAATTAACCTGATCTATCACATGGAAAATCAGGAACTGAACCGTTATGTAGGCGACTACGACTATTTCCAGCAGGTTTACGAAGCGAAGAAACAGCAATTGGAATCCGCTTATAAACGTCAACAGCAGGAAATCGCGGATCTGAAGGACTTCGTGGCCCGGAATAAGGCGAGTGTGGCTACCCGTAACATGGCGATGTCCAGACAGAAGAAGCTCGATAAGATGGATGTCATTGAACTGGCCAAGGAAAAGCCGAAGCCGCAGTTCAATTTCAAGGACGGCAGAACATCCGGGAAGATGATCTTTGAAACGACGGATTTGGTCATCGGTTACGATTCGGCGTTGTCCCGCCCGCTGAGCCTCCGTATGGAACGCGGTCAGAAGATCGCGCTCGTCGGCGCAAACGGAATCGGTAAGACAACGCTCTTGCGCAGCATTTTGGGTCAAATCCAGCCTTTGGAAGGCTCTGTTCGTCTGGGTGAGAACCTGGAGATTGGGTATTTCGAGCAGGAAATGAAAGAAGCGAATTACAATACTTGCATCGAAGAAATTTGGACCGAGTTTCCATCCTTTACGCAATTTGAAGTACGGGCGGCGCTTGCCAAATGCGGTTTGACTACGAAGCATATCGAGAGTAAAGTTGCGGTATTAAGCGGGGGCGAGAAGGCAAAGGTACGTCTTTGCAAGCTCATCAACCGTGAATCCAATCTGCTCGTACTCGACGAGCCTACTAACCACTTGGATGTAGACGCCAAGGACGAACTGAAGCGTGCGCTCAAAGCATACAAGGGAAGCATTCTGCTCATCTCCCACGAACCGGAATTCTATCGTGATGTCGTGACGGAGACTTGGAACTGTGAGTCCTGGACAACAAAAGTGTTCTAATTGTAGATATAGATACAACGCGGCCGTTTAAGGGGTCGCGTTGTTTTTTTATAGTAGAACTCCTACCCGTTGAAGGAATTTCATGGAAAGTGTCAAATTCAATATATTAAAATCATTTCATTTATGAATTGGAACACATCATTTATTCGAATGGAGGAAATTCCTTTGTCTAATCATGAAAGCGTATTCCCGACGACCTCGTCGATTCCGCTTGAAAACCGGGTTGCCAGCGTATTTGTTCATGTCACGGATTTGCGTAAATCAGCGGAGTGGTACAGCAGTTTACTTGGACTGCCAATCAAGGAAGAGCGTTTGAACGGAGGCCCTGTATATTGGTTCGATTTTCAAGGCACGCACTTAATTCTTGATTCTAATGCAGCCAACCACCAAAACCCGGACTGGAATGAGGGAATGAAGCCACGGATGATGTTCCCGGCTCGGGATATTGATCAAGCGTACCGTTATATCCAGGACAGTGGGGAGACCTGTTTCGAACCGGAAAGAAATGGAACGATGGCGTACTTCAATTTCCGGGATCCTGAAGGCAATTGTCATATGGCCTGCTGGACTGCGGTTCAAGAAGACAGTCCGGAGTTTGCAGCACAAAGTCCAATCATTCCGAGGATCGGCGGAGTTTTTGTCGATGTAAAAAATATGCCGGAAGCAGCGAAGTGGTATACCGACCTGCTCGGGGTGCCGTTGGATGAAGCGGCTGCATCACAGAATATTTACTCGGTGCCGGTTACTTCCGGAGCCGCTCTTTTACTGGACCAACACCGCCATTTAAACCAGGACTCGTTCACGGAGCTATTCTTTTTTGAAACGGAAGATTTCGAAGGCGCGCTTGAGTTTGTGCGAAATCATGGGTTTCAACTCGCAGGGGAGCCTAACTACTTCCCCGATCTGCGTGAATTTTCCCTGATCGATCCCGATGGAAATCGAATTGTGGTTGCTCAAATGAATTAAAGAGGAGAATCGGACAAGATGCCTAAGCAAATCAGCAGTTCATTAAGCGTGTTATCCGTAGCGGATTTAGAGCGCTCAAGAGCCTATTACCGTGACGTGCTTGGCTTCGACGTAACCGACTGGTGGGCGGAGCGCGACGGATTGACCGGGCTGGCGCTCAAGCTTCATCAAGCACCGGATCCTTCTCGGGTATTTCCAAACGCTCCAGAGCCCGGTTCGTCCATTGGCATCGATGTCTCCGCATATGTTGATAATTGGACCGGATTGGACAGCCTGTATCAAGAATTCAAATCCAAAGGGGCCATTATCGCCATGGAGCCTGTCGTCTATGCGGACGGAGGACCATGGAAAGAATTCGTAATCGAAGATCCGGACGGGTATCATTTGGCTTTCGGCGGGATCGACGGATCTCGTGAGCATGCCGATGATTTCCCGGAAGCGCTCGAAGATGGAGAAATGAACGTTGAAATCATAGAGAGGCCGGAAATGAAAGCGGCCGTGCTGCGTATTCCGAGGGACGGCCATCAAGTTCGCGAAGCCTGGAAGAAGGTAGCTTCATTGCTGGAGCATCACCCCGCAGTAACCGACCGGGAGCATGGATACGTCTTTATTCCGGAATGGCAATGGTCCTCGGAAGTAACCACGTTATGGGTTGGCATGGCCGTAGAGCATTTTGACGGGTTGCCGGATGAGCTTGAGCAGATCACCATTCCCGCCAAACGCTTTGCCCGTCTGAGGGTTGATGGAGACCGGACCCGCATGGAACAAGCTTACGGGTATCTGTTCAAATGGTTTGAGCAAGGGCCTTACGAGAGGGACATGCAGGAAGGTTCCTTCGGGTATGAGATGAACCGGCTTCAGCCGATAAATCCCTTCGAAATTCCGGCGGACGAGATCAACTACTTTGATTACGATATTTACGCGCCGATTAAGGAAGATTCAAAGTTTCTTGCTTCGGATCGCTATCCCGGAGTCATCAATGTGGAGATTCGACAGGGGAGAACCCGCAAAATTATCGGAGTAAAAATGTTCGTTGATCGTAAACAGACGATTCCGGAGCAGGCGATTCCGAAAATGTGGGGGGAATTCATGCCGCGGATCGGGGAGATTACGGATGTTAGACAGCCGCTAAGCACGGTTGGATTGTACCTATATGAACCTCCTTTTGGACCGCATCAAGATTTCAGTTATGTTGCAGCAGTTGAAGTGGAGGGTGAGTCTCAAACTCCTGTACCGGAAGGCTTGACGGAACTATCTATTCCTGATCATGACTTTGTGGTGATCACTTATCGCGGAACTAGCGATGGACTTGGTCAGGTATGGGATTATTTCCATGGTTATTGGTTCCCGCAGCAGACGGAATATGATGCTGTTCATGATTTTGAATTTGAGTGTTATGATCAAAGCTACCTTGGAGCGGATAATGGAAACTCGGTGTTCGAGATGCATTTCCCGGTTCGCAAGCGGTTGGCGGATAAACGCCTGACAGATAAAACAGTCGTCGATGAAAAGGGCGGACATGTACTGCAGGATCTGCGGGGAGAGAATGTCAGAATGGTAAGCTTCCAGGATGCCGTTCTCCACGGGATCGATATGAGAAATGCCCGGTTAAAGCATGTGAATTTTGTGGGCTCGAATTGGGAGCATATTTACTTCTCAAACGTACACATCAACGAAACTCAGTTGGGCGGTACGATCTTCGAACATATCCGCCGGCCTGATGCTGTAAAAAGCCATCTTGACGGGGAGCCGGGTACCGAAGGTTGGGTAAATGTAGAGCCGGTCATTTTCCGCAACAGTGATCTAAGTACAGCGAAGTTTGAAAACTGCAATTTGAGTGATGTTGATATCCAAAACTGTCAACTTGATGGAATGCGGATTAATGGAATACCAGTTACAGCTCTTCTGGAGCATTATTTAAAATAGATGTTGCAGAACGAGTACAAATAAAACAAAAAACAAAACCACCTGTAATTCATATCGAACAATATGAACTACAGGTGGTTTTCTATTCGTGAGTAAGGGTGTTTCCAATGTTAATGTCTTTATGGATATTCTCCGTGCCGGCTTCCAGGGCCGTCTTGTAGTAAAAGCATTTATGATCGATTATTTCCATTGTTTTTCTTAGATCAGCTATCTGTGCTTCTACGACTGCTTTCCTTTCCAGGAACATTTCATATCTTTGTTGTAAGCTGGCGTCTCCCTCCGAACACCAATCAATAAAGTTTTTTATTTCCTTGATCGGCATCCCTGTGGATTTTAGACATTCAATAATTTTCAAAGCTTCGATATCGGATTGTTTAAACAACCGTATTCCACTGGAGGTCCGTTCTACAAAGGGGATTAGTCCTTCTTTATCATAGTAACGTAAGGTAAATGTCGTTAGATCCAATTCTTTTGCAACTTCGCTGATCGAATATGTTTTCATCGTGGTATCTCCTGGTTTTAGACTTAGAGCAAACTCTATACTATGAAAATTTATCACTGTATGATGTACAGCGTCAAATCTAAATTTAAATCAAGCACTTGACTTAGAGTTAACTATAAGGATTAACATAGTTCTGCAAGAGGGTTCTAGTACATTTTTGATACAACATTTATTCTAGGAGGTTTCTATTATGATAATTGCTAAAGCACGTGCTGTTGACGGTCCGGATCAGTCGTTCCGAGCTGCTGAGATTAAACGGCGGGATCTGGATTCGCAGGATGTTCTGATCGAAATTAAATATGCCGGTATTTGCCATTCTGATATCCACACCGCCCATGGCGAATGGGGGCCAGTGAATTACCCTCTCGTTCCTGGACATGAGATTGCGGGAATTGTTACGGCAGTCGGACCTCATGTTACAAAATACAAGATCGGTGATCGAGTAGGGGTTGGATGTATGGTGGACTCCTGCGGCGAGTGTGCGAATTGCCTAAAAGGGGAAGAACAGTACTGCCTCAAAGGAAATATACCAACTTACGCGGGTGTTGATAAATATGGCGAACCTACACAAGGCGGATACTCTACCCATATTGTCGTAACAGAGGATTTTGTAGTCAGAATTCCGGATTCTATAGGTCTCGACGCGGCGGCTCCGTTACTTTGCGCAGGGATTACGACTTATTCTCCGCTTCATCACTGGGGAGCCGGTCCGGGCAAAAAAGTGGCTGTTGTCGGCATGGGCGGACTTGGCCATATGGCAGTCCAAATTGCATATGCGATGGGGGCCGAGGTCACCGTTCTGTCTCAGACCCTGAACAAAAAGGAAGACGGTCTAAAACTAGGAGCAGACCACTACTATGCCACTAGCGAACAGGAAACTTTCGAGAAATTGGCCGGAAGCTTTGATCTAATAATAAATACGGTAAGTGCAAAGATTAATATGGATGCTTACTTAGGGCTGCTAGCGCTTGACGGTACGCTGGTAAACGTAGGGGCTCCTGCAGAAGCATTGTCACTGTACGCGATCAATCTGATCGGACATCGTCGTTCATTTGCTGGTTCCATGATCGGCGGCATTCGCGAGACCCAAGAAATGCTTGATTTTTGTGCAGAATACGATATTGTCCCTATGATTGAAGTGATATCCGCCGACCGGATCGACGAAGCATATAAACGCGTTTTAGCCTCCAATGTTAAATATAGATTCGTGATTGATATCAGCACGATGTGATTTTGAAAGGATGATCTTTCTTGGAGATGATAGATTTTATTAATTACTGTAGAGAAGGAAATCCTATTTCGGGCGAAGAAAAAGAATTGCATCGACTATTGGTTCAGTGTAGTTTTGAAGCTCAAAAGATCACGATGGCTCTGAACACATCTTTCCATTCACAAGAAGAAATAGTAACGATTTTTGGTGAGTTGACAGGTCGTCAAGTCGATCCGTCTTTTATGTGTTTCCCGCCGTTCTATACCGATTTCGGCAAAAATATCACAATTGGAAAAAACGTGTTTCTGAATACCGGGTGTTCCTTCCAGGATCGCGGCGGAATTGTCATAGGAGACGGTTCGTTGATCGGTATGAATGTCACGATTGCTACGTTAAATCACGGTTTAGATTTAGAAACTAGGAGTACAACTTTCCCGTCTCCAGTTACCATTGGCAAAAATGTCTGGATTGGGTCGAACGCTACAATTCTCCCTGGAGTAACGATCGGAGACAATTCCGTCGTTGCGGCAGGGGCTGTCGTAAATAAAAATGTTCCTGATAATAGTGTTGTTGCCGGCGTTCCGGCAAAAGTCATAAAGAATTTATAATGTTCGTTAATCCTAAGCTTCATATTTTCGTGGAAATGGAGGTTTGATGAATGGAGTATATCAAATTTGGAAACACGGGGATGGACGTCTCCAGAATTTGCCTTGGCTGCATGAGCTTTGGAGAGGTGTTGCCGGGAGGTCATCAATGGGTACTTGATGAGGCTCGAAGCCGCACGATTATTAAAAGGGCTCTTGAGCTCGGCATCAACTTTTTTGATACAGCGAATGTCTACGCAGGCGGAACCAGTGAAGAGATTACCGGAAGAGCTTTAAAGGAATATGCGAACAGGGATGAAATTGTTCTGGCTACGAAAGTCTGGGGGCGCATGCATGATGGCCCTAATGGTGCCGGTCTATCCAGAAAATCCATTATGAGCGAAATCGATAAGAGCTTAAAAAGACTGGGGACCGATTATGTGGACCTTTACATCATCCACAGATGGGATTATAGCACACCTATTGAAGAAACAATGGAAGCCTTGCACGATGTTGTGAAGGCCGGAAAAGCCAGATATATCGGTGCATCCGCCATGTATGCTTGGCAATTTCAAAAGGCATTGCATGTAGCTGAGAAAAATGGCTGGACACGATTTGTTTCCATGCAAAATCATCTTAATCTCATCTACCGTGAAGAGGAAAGAGAAATGATGCCGCTTTGCAAAGATCAGAAAATTGCAGTGACTCCTTATAGTCCTCTTGCCTCAGGAAGGCTGATCCGTGATTGGTCTGAAGCCACGCTTAGATCAGAAACCGACCAAATACAGAAATCCAAATATGAGGCGACTGCAGATGTGGATAGAGTAATCGTTGAACGAGTGGCATCCATAGCAAAAGAACGTAATGTTCCGCGTATTCATATCGCACTCGCATGGCTGTTACAGAAGGAAGCGGTTGCAGCTCCGATTATCGGGGCTACTAAAGTCGAACAGCTTGAAGATGCTATTGGAGCTCTAACGGTGAAATTAAGCCCTGACGAAATCGCATTTCTGGAAGAGCCTTATGTCCCACATCCTGTAGTGGGGGCACAGTAAAAGATCTATCAGAAACATAAGGAGGTTAAGCTAATGGAATATGTAACTTTGAACAACGGAATTAAAATGCCCATTTTAGGATATGGCGTTTACCAGATTCCTGATCAGGCGGAATGCGAAAGATGTGTACTTGACGCCATCAGCGTAGGGTACCGTTCCATTGATACCGCGCAGGCTTACGGAAATGAAGAAGCAGTAGGTCGAGCGATTAAGAAAAGTGGAGTATCCCGAGAAGAGTTCTTTATCACCACTAAAGTTTGGATATCCAATGCAGGATATGAAAAAGCAAAAGCTTCAATTGAGGAATCACTAAACAAACTTCAACTCGACTACTTAGATTTACTCCTGATTCATCAACCATTCAATGACTATTATGGAACGTACCGTGCGATGGAAGAATTCTATAAAGCGGGTAAAATTAAAGCGATCGGTGTCAGTAACTTCTACCCGGACCGGTATATCGACCTTGTTCAGTTTAGTGAAGTTGTTCCGGCTGTCAACCAGGTGGAAACCCATGTCTTCAATCAGCAGGTAAAAGCACATGAAATTATGAAGAAATACAATACGCAAATCGAATCCTGGGGCCCATTTGCTGAAGGTAAGAATGATTTGTTTATCAACCCTACCTTGCAAGAAGTGGGCGCCACATATAACAAATCGACGGCTCAAGTAGCCCTACGCTTCTTAATCCAAAGAGGTGTTGTAGTAATTCCAAAAACGGTCAACAAAAATCGTATGGAGGAAAACTTCAACGTTTTTGATTTTGAACTCACAGAGGAGGATTTGAACAAGATAGCAGCACTCGACACCGGAGAAAGTTCATTCTTCTCTCACTACGATCCGCAAACTGTTGAGTTTTTAACCGAGTACGGCAAGAAAGGTTTAGTTTAAGAATCATTAGTGCGAATGCTTTTAGTATAGTAGTACATCTTTTTGTTTGTATGTGCCTCCTATCCGTTAGCCGGAAAGGAGGCTTTTTTGTGGGTAAAATTGACTTTAAAATGAGTGATGCCCGATGAATTGTGGTGGTAAAAGTTATGACTCATGTGTTCTTTGAATGTCGTAATTTTATATAGATAGTTGTCGCATAAATTCACTATATTAATCGCAATGAATGTGTTACTTTAATCAACAGATGTCAGAATTTTATACAGATGAAGGAGGCAATGAAATGAGTACAAGAATCGGCAAAATCAGCTTCTGGCATGTTCATGCTTGGGAATATACCGAACAGGCGCTGGAGCACCCGGATACCGAAATGGCGGCTGTGTGGGATGAAGATCGTGTGCGGGGAGAAGCGGCGGCGGGGAAGCTGGGCGTTCCTTTTTACGAATCGCTCGACGACATGCTGTCTCAGGCCAATCTGGACGCTGTGATCGTGGATGCGCCAACAAACCGGCATAAAGAAGTGATATTAAAAGCTGCGCAAGCGGGTAAGCATATTTTCACGGAAAAGGTAATCGCGCCGACGGCGGATGAGGTTCAAGAAATCATGACTGCCGTGGAGGAGAACGGGGTTACTCTTACTGTGTCGCTCCCAAGGCTGAATGCGGGATCTACGCTTGCGATTGAGGATATTTTGGAAAAAGGGCTGCTCGGCCAAGTGACATACGCAAGAGTGCGTTTGGCCCATAACGGGGCGCTGGCGGGATGGCTGCCTGAGCATTTTTACAATAAAGAGCAGTGCGGCGGCGGAGCGATGATCGATCTTGGCTGCCATCCGATGTATTTAACAAGCTTGTTCCTCGGCGAGAAGGTTACCGGTGTCAGTGCCAACTTTGGCTATGTGACCGGCAAGGAAGTGGAGGATAACGCTATCGTGACGTTGTTTACCGGTTCAGGAGCAATTGGCGTCGTAGAAGCCGGCTTCGTGAACAGTCATTCACCTTTTACGATCGAGATTCACGGCACGGAAGGCACGCTGCTGTTCGGAACTCCGGAGGAGAAGCTTCTACTGAAGTCCAACAAGGATGAGAGTGGAGGAATAGGCTGGGTGGAATGGCCGCTGCGAAGCCATCGGGAAAGCGCTTTCGATCAATGGGTGGGCCATATCCAGAACGGCACGACAGCCCGTACGAATTTGCAAATCGCGGTGGAATTGACCCGTCTGATGGAAGCCGCTAATATTTCGGCCCGCGAAGGACGCGTGATTTCCTTGGAAGGAAGCGCTCAACATCCATGACCGGTCCTAGGGTGAAGCCGCCGTTTCCGTATGAAGTGATGTTTGAGAAGCAGGATTTGTTGGAGCGGCTAGATATCCAGATCGTCTGGGGCCACTACAAGATTAAAGTGCTGCGGTTTCATTTAACTTCGTTTGAGCCGGGACGAATCATCGATTTTCACAATCATTCCGAATTTGAGTTCCATTTCATCCCGAGGGGGAAGGGGCTTGTCATTCTTGAAGATCAGACGTATGCACTGTCGGAGGGGATGTTCTATCTGACCGGCCCTGGCGTTATGCACTATCAGGCTGCATCTTCGGAAGAAGCCATGGACGAGTTGTGCCTGCATGTCGACATCATCCCTTGGGAGCGGACGGAATGCGATCCGTGGGAAGCGGCGGAAGCGGAGGAATGCATCGGGAAGCTGTGCAGTCTGCCGCTTCGGCCGAAGAAAGACCAGCATGGTGCGATGGCGTGCTTCTTGGAAGCTTATCAGGTGTGCGATGGCAAGTACTCAGGATATTACACTTCGATAAAGCAACTGGTGCTCAGTATTCTGATGAAGGCGGTAAGGGCTTACGATGCCGGCGTTATCACCGCCGAAGCGCCCATCCGGAACATGATGACATACCGTTACCAATATGCGGTTCAGTACATGGAAGCCAATTCTTCGGCAAACTTGACCTTGGAAAATGTGGCGGAAAAGCTGAATATCAGCGCCAGACAGCTGCAGCGAACGTTCCAGCAGATGGATGCGAACAAGCCCTTCAGCAAATTGTTGGAGGAGATCCGGTTGAATGCGGTCTGCAGCCGGCTGGAAGAGAGTGATCTGTCCATCGAGCAAATCGCCCAGTCGGAAGGCTTCGCGAACGCCACTTATCTGCACGCTGTGTTTCGCCGACGAATCGGCATGACCCCGACAGAGTATAGAAAGACCAAATCGCTGGAGCGATGAATCATAATTTAGGAGGAATCATCTATGAGCAAGATGTATCGAATCGGAATTATCGGCTGCGGCGGAATCGCTAATGGGAAGCACTTACCAAGCTTAAAGAAACTCGGTAACGTGGAGCTTGTCGCCTTCTGTGACATCGTCCCGGAGCGCGCGGAGATAGCTGCAGCCGAGTACGGCTGTGAAGGTGCACAGGTCTACTCCGATTATCGTGAACTGCTGAAGGACGAATCGCTCGATATCGTCCATGTGTTGACCCCGAATGATATGCATGCGGAAATTACAATTGCCGCCCTGGAGGCCGATAAGCATGTCATGTGCGAGAAGCCGATGGCCAAGACGGCCGCCGATGCGCGCAGAATGGTTGAAGCCGCCAAACGTACGGGCAAAAAGCTGACCATCGGCTATAACAACCGGTTCCGTCCGGACAGCCTGCATTTGAAAAAGATTTGCGAATCCGGGGATCTCGGCCATATTTATTTTGCAAAGGCCCATGCCATACGCAGAAGAGCCGTACCGACCTGGGGCGTGTTCCTGGATGAGGAGAAGCAAGGAGGAGGTCCGCTCATCGACATCGGTACGCATGCCCTCGATTTGACGCTGTGGATGATGAACAACTACAAGCCGAAAGTAGTTCTGGGGACGAAATATCACGAGCTTTCACAAACGGAGAATGCAGCTAATGCCTGGGGGCCTTGGGACCCGGCGAAGTTTACGGTTGAGGATTCCGCTTTCGGTATGATCATCATGGAAAATGGGGCTACCGTCATGCTTGAATCGAGCTGGGCTCTGAACACGCTGGATGTGCATGAGGCAAAATGCACTTTGAGCGGCTCAAAAGCCGGAGCCGACATGAAGAACGGGCTGCGCATCAACGGTGAGGAGTTTGGACTTCTATACACCAAAGAGGCAGAGCTTGGAGCCGGCGGTGTTGCCTTTTATGAAGGGAAAGCCGAGAACGATGCGGATTTAGAAATGAAAAGCTGGATTGAAGCCGTGGATAATGATCTGGAACCAGTAGTCACACCTGAGCAAGCCTGCGTCGTCTCCGAAATTCTGGAGGCCATTTACGAATCGTCGAAGACGGGCAAAGCCGTATACATGAATTCGTGATTCACATTTAAGAGGCCGCTGATTAGCGGCTTCTTTTTTTACAATGAGATAAGAATGGAATCAACAGAATCCATGTAACTAATCGATATAACTTAATGAAAGATATATTGATGTCTGTAAACAGGGGGAAGCGGCTGGTCAGTTTTGGAGTTGATTCTTATAATTACGTAAAATAATAATTTGACGAAATTATAAGAATGGATTAATCTAGAAACATGAGGTGAATGCTGAAATGGATAAAATCACGAGATCGCATTATATGAGCCGAATCGATGAGAAATTAATGGAACTGCCGTGGTACGTCACCGAATACATAGACACGCGCAAACGCAGATTATCACATACTACGTTGTTGAATTATTGCCACGACTACATTATATTTTTTGATTGGCTGGTGTCCGAGAAGTTTGCAGCTCCCACGCGTAAAGAAATCGAATTATCGATTCTGGAGAAACTGACCGTACGGGAAATCGAAAGTTTCTTGACGTTCCTGGAGTATCAATTAGGCAACACGAAATTGACAATCAACCGGAAACTGTCCGCTTTGAAGTCGTTATTCGATTATTTGCAAAACAAAGCCGAAACCTCAGATCTGAAACCATATCTCGAACGAAATGTGATGGCCAAAATCGAATTTAACGCAATAAAAGAAAGCCAGGAAACGATCGCCAATCGAATTGAAGGTAAAATCCTTCGGGCCGATGATTTTGAACTGTTCCGGCAGTTTATAGCGTATGATTTCGGTGTTCAAAATCGGGAAAACAAGCGTTTGTATCAATTCCATGAGTTTAACCGCGAACGCGATACAGCAATCGTATCGTTTATCCTGGGCTCCGGATTGCGTTTATCGGAAGTTGCCGGCATCAATATCGAGGATTTGGATATGAACAAAGGTTTAGTACGGGTCATCCGTAAAGGTAATAAGGAACAATATGTATATTTTAGCGAACAAGCAAAAACGGACCTGGAGAATTACGTTCAGATCCGCAGTGACCGATATAAACCGGAAAAATCAGAAACTTACTTATTTATGGCAGCACCGATCGGACGCAAAGGCAAAAACCGGCGATTAACACCGAGATCGATTCAAAAGCTGATCGAAAAATACGCTAAAGCATACGGTAAACCGGCGCTAACGGTTCACTCATTGAGACATTCTTTCGCTACACGTTACCACCAGGAAAATAACGATGTCCCGCGACTTAAAAATCAGTTAGGGCATTCATCAATCCAAACGACAATGATCTACACGCATTTAACAGATGAAGAGATGCAGAAAGCCGTAAACAATATGGATAAATAATGGACTGGGAACAAGACCGAAAATCTGCGGAAACCTTGTTCCTGTCTTGTTTTTATTATACTTATTCACAAAACCCGTATTTTGTACATATGTAGTAGCGAAAGAAATAACCTTGTGGCTGACACTTCTTCCAAGCATTAATACTATTCAATTTTTGCCTATAACTAAAACTAAAACGCGAGACAAAACTTCAAGTTTTGTCTCGCGATTGGCTTCATCTCATTACTATGCAAATCACGGTTGGTTGATCAGTACATGAGCTTCTCGTTTGCTGATTATTATGATCCGAGTACCACAAACTTGGAAATATTTGAAACATGTAGTCACCTACTTTAAGGATTGTTTTTTAGATACTCCAGTTAAGTTGCTTCCCCATTCAGCAACTGGGATTAACCAGCTAACCATTCTATCATTCAGCAATTCGGAGAGAACTCCTTCATACTCCTTGCGGTAGGGCTTAGGAAACTCTTCTTGCAGCCAGCTTTCTTGTGTGCCTTTCCATATCTCGTAAATGACGATGTCTTCCGATTGATCCATGTCATCATGAATAATGGCGTTCACAAAGTTAGTTTCATTTGACATAATGTCAACCAGTGAGGATAATTGCTTGCGAAAATCATCTTTCTTACCGGGTTTTACTTTGAAGCGTATGTTAAGGATAATTTGATTATTATTGTTTGTCATAGTTGATACACCTCTTCTTTAGTTTATTAGCACTGTTTTTGTTTCTTCGAAAATTCAATACATTTTGTATATTGTATCCATCGGTTAAACTGGTTATTATTCTGACTTTTCAATAAAGACACCTAAAATTAACCCATTCTCAATGACTATGAAGTCGTGACCAGAGATTGTTTGTGGGTTGTCAGAAGGTCCGAAATACCAGCTAAACTTTACTTGACCATGGTGTTCTTCTAAGGAACTTTCGTGGAATATCTCCGAACTAAACTTGTGCAGTTCCGCCATCCACGAACAATTCAATTCCATTTATATAGTTGCTTTCATTCGAGGCAAGAAACATTACAGCATTTGCAATTTCTTCAGATGTTCCCACTCTGCCTAGTGGAATTACGGTCTTGGCATGTTCAAGGACATTTTCGACCTCGGCTCCAAATAAGTAATTATAAGCCGGTGTATGAACGGATCCAGGACTAACGACGTTTACACGAATTTCAGTTCCTTTTAGATCAAGAATCCAGTTGCGAATTAACTGTCTTATTGCTGCCTTTGATGCGCCATAGACACTGAATGCTGGGTCACCCACGGAACCAGCCGTGGACCCGGTTATGATAATCGAACCTACATTGTTCGGAAACAAGGGCAACGCCTTTTGAACCGTGAATATCGTTCCTTTTACGTTAACGTCGAATGTTTTGTAATAATGTTCTTCTGTAATCTCACCCAATGGAAGGAATGACCCAAGACCAGCATTTGCAAAGAGAATGTCCAAATGTCCTTTCTCTTGCTTCACTGCTTCGAACAGTCTGTCTAAATCCGCCAGATTGGAAACGTCACCTTGAATACCAGTTACATTATCTCCAATCAGCTTCACCGCTGAATCAAGTTCACTTTGTCTGCGTCCTGTAATAAAAACATGTGCACCTTCTTTTGCAAACTTCTGCGCTGTTGCAAGACCGATGCCGCTAGTACCCCCTGTTACAACCGCTACTTTTCCATTAAACTTTCCCATGTTATGACTCTCCTTGTAAGGTTAATTTTTGTTCTGAGTATATTATCTCTTGACTGCCGTTTTTTCAAAAAAACTGTTAATAACATCCCACAAATGATATTATGTATCAAAAGTAATAATTATAGAAGTACCCACTTTTTTGTTATATAGTAACTAAAAAGTAATAATTGACACTGGAGGAGTTTTCTACATGAAAGTTTATTATTGTAACCTTGAAGTTACATTGGAGGTAATTGGGGGGAAATGGAAAGGGCTAGTTTTATATTATTTGATACATGGTCCAAAACGAACGAGTGAGTTAAAGCGACTTGTACACAATATAACTCAAAAAATGCTTATCCAAACGCTTAGAGAATTAGAAGCTGATGGACTTGTAAGCAGAAAAATGTTTAATCAGGTCCCTCCGAAGGTCGAATATTCGACCACAGAGCTTGGGCAATCGCTTGAACCAATTCTAAGAGCGCTTTGTGAATGGGGTGACGGTTATGCCGATAAAACATTCACTGAAGGAGAAGTGCAAATTTTGAAAGTTGATTAAAAATCACTAGCATGCAAAGCGGATTTACGAATGTGACCGTTGAGCCGAAGGATGAATCTAGGACGTAATCATACAGGTCTTCTCCCTTCATCCCTTAACGTTTTGTGCATATTTGTTTCGACGTGGTCATTAATTAAGCAGACTTGTGTCTCACAAAAACGACATAAGTCTGCTTAATTACATTTAAAGATATACTGTTTTCGATTGATTATTCCAATATTGATAAGCAATTACTATTGAACAAAACGAATACTGTTGTTAAATTCATACGTCGAGACTTATTCTGATCTTGCCCTTATAGGGTTCATTAGGTCCTTTAGTTCTTCTCGGGTAGCCCCGAGTGATTGATTGATCCAAGTGATCGTGCCATACTTAGTTTCATGGTTAAGATCGCACTCAAAGCCAAACTTACTGTAAAATCGCTCCGAGCGGTTGATATGATCCCAGTCGACACTCGAAATCCAACCGGTGATAAACCGGATATTCATCTGGTCTACAAGCTTCAAAATGGCATTCATTGTGATTGATCCGTAGCCGCTACTAACTCTGTCACCTTCAATTCGTATGTCCGCAATCTCCATCCTAACGTATCATTCTCAAAGGAATGCAAAGCTGTATATAGATGTGCTGGCCGCCTCCTGCAGGACCGTTCGTACAGGTCGGAATTATATGGAGAAGATCAGAATGCTCGAGACACTAAAATGGAAAATCACTCCCACTCCTGTTGCGTTGTTTCGAGTTTGCGCTGTCTCACTTACCTAAAGCAATCATGTTATTCCGTACAGGGGTCCCTTGACTTTTATATTGGGATCCAATTATCTAATCGGCTATGAATGCAAGTTCTTGTCCATTTTTTCGCCTTTTTAATACCTAGCAACCGTGTTTAACCTCTCATCTTATCAATTGTCACATAACAATGTGAACGCACTAGGTTCGGGTTCTTTTGGGACTATGTTCTTGTCCACCGACACACCTTTAGGGCCATCCTTTTGAGGAATGGCCCTTTTTTTGATTCGTTTTGATCACGCCTTTTAGGTTCTTACTTAGATTCGATGCGACCTAATGTATTGGCCCTCTCCTCCAGATTCTTCCGGGCTGCCAACCAGCTTGAATCGTCGAGATTGAGCGCATCGCGAAGGTAAGACCACGTGAGCTGTTGGAGCAAAGCAACTCGTTCGGGGTTCTCGTCCGTCGTCTCAGCGACGTTGTATCCGGAGATTCCGCCAAGTATATGCTCTGCACCGAAGAGGATGAGCAGGCTCTTTCTGCCCGGGCTCAGGAAGTAGGGATCTGTGAACCAGTCCGGCCCCCGAGTGGACAGGTGGGATTGGTCATGATCTCCCGCGACCACGAGAGCCGGCGTCCTCATATCGGAAAAGCTCGGGTTCATGAATGGGAAGTGCTCTGCCGCGAACGGACTCAAGTCAGCTCCACCAAGGCCAGTCGTGGAAAGCAATATGCCCGCCTTGATCCGCGAATCGGACATGTCCTCTCCCGGTTCGCCATTGGCATCGAGGACTCGCGCGCCAAGCAGCATGCTCACCGTTTGGCCTCCCCAGGAGTGTCCGGCCGCGGCGATGCGGCTGCGGTCGAGACGTCCGCTGAGGCCTGGAATGGATGCTTCAATAAGATCAAGTTGGTCAAGGATGTGCTTCAGGTCTTGGACGCGAAAACGCCAGATCAGTGGTGTACGGGGATCGTCAGGAGGAAGGTTCAGTGTCCTCGAGTCGAGATGGGTGGGTTGAATGACCACGAAGCCATGAGCAGCCCAGTAATCGACTAACGGACCGTAGCTGTCCATCGACCAACCAAATCCATGCGAGAAAATAATAATAGGCAATTGACTACCCGTCGCTGGCACTGATACCCGCACTTGCAAATCCTCCCCGCGGCCCGGGGCTGACAGCACTATCGGCTTTACTGAGAGGACTGGAGTAGACGTACTTACGTGCATTTTCATAATAGATATTCCTTTCTTGGTCTTCTCAATTTAAACACAGGTTGACGTGTCAACCTTTAGTGATGATATCATGTTGAAGTTGTCACGTCAACCGTGTTATTATATTCCCATGGATAAGAGCAAACTGAACGATGAAGAAATTCAATTATGGTATAAGTGGAAAGGATCCTTTCATAGCATCTTCGGCCGAGTAATTAAAGAGATGTCCGAGCGCACCGGACTATCCGAGGGTGATTATGGGGTATTGGATCGGTTAGACCTTTTGGGGAACGGCTGCCTTCGCCAACAAGAGCTGGCCGAATCTATGGACTGGGATAAGAGCCGATTGTCACATCATCTGACGCGTATGGAAAAACGAAGCCTTGTAATGAGGAAGCCATTAGACGCAGATCGAGGTGTTCAAGTCATTATCACCCCAATAGGAAAGTCAGCATTAGATGATGCCCGGCCCATTGTCTCTATGGCCATACGCAAACATTTCCTAGATCAGTTAACCGACTTAGACATTGAATCGATTATGAGGCTGGCGGAAAGAACAAAAAAAGGGCCTTTAGCGTCTAGTAATCCCTCGAAGCAGTGACCGCGCTTTTTGAAACAAATTTGTTGAACGTTAATTGAACTGGCCCCTTTCATCAAATAACGGAGGGGGCTTTTGCTTCAGCAAGCTTATAGAAAAAAAGCAAAGACTGTCACCACTCGCTAACACCCCGAGTGGGACAGCCCTTATATTACAACCTTAACTCCAGATATTATGTTCTCCGCTTTTAATCTGCCTTTACTCCACTTTGCTGAGCTTCATAATAATGCGAGATCTCCACAATTAAAGCACCCATTCGTTCTATCTCCGGCACGATAATCCGGCTGATCCCTCTATCTCGAAGCGCCTCAGCCGTTACTTTGCCGACAGCGGCAGCCAGCACATCCTGTTCAAAGACGGATTTCACCTCTTCCTCACGTCCATGTTCTCTCGCATAATCAAATAAATATCCGACTTGTACTCTTGTCGTAAAACAAACGGCATCCACTTCTCGCTGAATCAGTTCATTCATAAGCGATGCAAGCGTCTCCTGCTCAGGAGCATGATAACGATAAGGCAGTACAGCTTGAACATCCATGCTGCCTTTGCTTTGGATAAACTGATATAACTGCGACGACAACTCGCCATGAAGCTGAATCCACACCTTTTGATCGGTAAAATCAAACACCTCGAGCTTTTCGATCATACTGGCAACCGTTCCATCATCATCACAGACAACCGGATGAATACCGGATTTCTTTAAAAAGGCGTTTGTTTTATAACCGCGGCAGGCTATCTTAGTTTCTTTCAATCTCTCTTCGAATTCAGTTACGGCGTTAAGCCTCTCCGCAGCCTGAATCATGGCTTCAAATCCAATGCCTGTCGTGAAAATAAACCAGTCTGCTCCCTGCTCGATAAAACGCTTTACATCCTCTTCCACTTCAACCGGATCACAATCCGTTAGCCCCTGAAGTGAACGGATAAGGGGGATTCCACCTCTGCGTTCAATAATTTCAGCCATTTCTTCTGTTTTTTGCGACCCTGCAATGACAATTTTTTTGTTCTGAAGTTCTTTACTCATGGAACAGCCCTCCCTCTTTCGTAAGTAATCCAATCCGTACCTCGTTCCTGAGAACTTGAACCGGATAGGCCCGAACCTGTCCCGTATCGGGATCAAGCACTTGACCATCCGTCAACGAAATTTTCCAGTCACAGATCGGGTCGAACAGGACCTCTCCGGATATCATTCCTTCCGCAATTGTGCCTCCGCGCGGCCCAGGGCTTTTATTCTCAAGCGCATAGATTTGTCCGTCCGTTGTTTTGAATACCGCAATCACTTCCTTACCCAAGCGAACAACTCGTCCCAGTCTCTCCGGGAAATCATCCACATGGCCAACTAGGTAATACGTATATTCATTGCTGTTCAATATTGGTTCCATCTTGCAGCCCCTTCCTATTTCAGTCCTGGTTCGTTGAGACAGTGATTTCATCAAACATCCGTTCTCGCAAATTTGAATTGTTCAGGATTTCACTCCAAGGTTCCTTCACCTGAGCCAGGGCGACCTCCATTCGCTCAGCCAAAGCCCGGCGGTTATCCAGATCATGGACTACAGCTTCTGTGACGGACTCTAGTCCCACCCGTTCGATCCAATCCGAGGTCCGCTCCAGATATTTGCCTGTTTCCCGATAGTACTGCATGAACGCGGAGACAATCTCCAGAAGTTCTTCATCTGTTCGCACCTTGCACAGCAGTTCAGCAAGTCGGGCTTTAATCCCGCCATTACCGCCAACGTAAATTTCCCAAGCCCCCTCATTGCCGACGATCCCAATATCCTTGGTTGATGACTCCGCGCAGTTACGCGGACAGCCGTTTACGGCAAGCTTGAACTTGGCTGGCATATCTAACCGCTCGAACTTCTTCTCGAGTAATATTCCCATTCCCATCGAATCTTTCGTACCAAAACGGCAGAATTGTGATCCCACGCAGGTCTTGACCGTGCGCAGCGCCTTCGCATACGCATAACCGGAAGGCATGCCAAGGTCCTTCCAGATCTTCGGCAGGTCCTCCTTTTTGACCCCAAGCAAGTCAAGCCGCTGACCACCGGTTACCTTAACCAGCTTGACATTGTATTTTACCGCTATATCAGCAATCAGTCTGAGATCCTCCGGAGTGGTTACCCCGCCGTACATCCGCGGCACAACGCCAAATGTTCCGTCCTTCTGGATGTTCGCATGCATACGTTCATTTACAAAACGTGAATCCTTCTCGTCCACATGCTCAGTCGGCCAGATCATACCCAAATAGTAATTCAGCGCCGGACGACATTTGGAGCAGCCCTCAGGGTTATCCCATTCCAGCGCATACCTTACTTCCTTAGAGGTGATCAGCCCCTTTTCTTTAATCGCCGTCACGACTTCATCTTTGCTCAATGTGGTACAGGAACAGATTGCTTCCTGTTTCGCTGCTGCTGAATCATATTTGTCCCCGAGCACATATTGCAAAATCTGCTCTACAACAGGCCGGCAGCCTCCACAAGAACGCGATGCGCTTGTCGCTACCTTGATCTCTTCCACTGTGGTTAATCCTTTTTCGTTAATGGCATCGACAATGTGTTTCTTCGTCACACCATTACATCCGCAGACGATTTCTTCGTCCGCCAGCTCAGCGGCCGTGTTCCCGGTCTCCACCGAGGCTTGTCCAACAATCGCATCATGGATGGCTTCCGTCATAACCGTGCCCGTTCGAATCCACTGCTGCAGTCTGGAGGATTCCTTCCCGTCACCGACCAGAACACCGCCGACGATCCGTCCGCCGCGGAGCAGCACTTTTTTGTAAATACGTCGCCAGTCATCATGCATCCGCACAATGGACAGCCCTTCTGCATCCATAAACTCACCAGCGGAGAACACGTCTACACCAGATATTTTGAGCTGAGTAGATACCACAGATCCTTCATACGGCTTCGTATCCACTCCGCACAGATGCTTCGCAAGCACAGCCCCCTGCTCAAACAGTGGAGCCACGAGCCCATATGTAATGCCCCGATGCTCGTTACATTCCCCGACTGCATATACATCCGGTACCGAAGTACGCATATAATCATTCACGAGAATACCCTTGTTAACAGCTATACCGCTTTCCTTAGCTAACGCAATATTCGGACGAATTCCTACCGCCATAACTACGAATTCCGCATCCAATGTTGTTCCATCGGAAAAACGAATGCCGCTGACTCGCTTGTCCCCCAGAAACTCCTCGGTCTGCTTGCCTGTTGCGAATTTCAAGCCTTGACTTTCCAGTTCTGCCTGAAGCATCAGCGAGGCGGTATGGTCCAGCTGACGCTCCATGATCTCCTCAAACAGATGGACCACCGTCACATCCATCCCCAGTTTAAGCAGCCCCTTAGCTGCCTCTAGTCCAAGTAAGCCTCCGCCAATTACGGCAGCCTTCTTGTACTGATCAGCCGCACGCAGCATATTCTCGCAGTCCGCAATGTCCCTGAAACCTACAATTCCTTCTTTATCTGCTCCTGGAACCGGAAGGATAAACGGGTTGGAACCGGTTGCAATGATCAGAGTGTCATACGGAACTTCCATACCGTTGTCTGCCTTCACGGTTTTTTGCTCCGTATCAATATGCGTTACAGTCGTTCCCGTATACAGCTCTATTCCGTTCTCAAGGTACCATTCCCTGTCGTTTAAAATGATGTCTTCTACCGCTTTACTCTTCTCTAGCACATACGATAATTGAATACGATTGTAGTTGGGATAAGGCTCGCTCCCAAAAACGGTGATCCTGTAAGCGCCGGGTGCCAGTTTTAATATTTGTTCCACCGTGTTGATCCCGGCCATCCCGTTACCAATCAAGACTAGATGCCGACGTTCTTGTGCTTCCACCATGCTGAAACCTCCTAAATATATAGTCCTATCCATGCAAAAGTGAACTTGTAACCTTCTAAACATCATACGTACAAGCGAACCAGTTTTAGCAGATTTTCTCTGTTTCTATCATAAGAAAAAATGAGTATGAAGGGAACCGTTTATTTTAATTTTTAACTAAATGATTGCTTAATCAACTTCATAATCGTATTAAGCGCGTGAAAATAACAAGCACACCGGTTAGCTTTGAGTAAGCTCAAATTAACGGTGTGCTTGTTAAAAAACTTTGTAACGTTCAATGCGATGAATTCTAACTATTATTCCAACGAAATGTTAAATGTTGATCCCACATGGCCTGCAAATACGATTGTTCCGTTTTCTGGGAGAACAACTTCATTATTTCCGCTGATTACGGTGTAATTCACGCATGTTCCATTTTTGTCATACACCGCATAGGATCCTTGTTCTGGCATCGATACGATCATCTTCTTACCAGCTATTTCTTGAGGTATACTATACCATTTCGAATATCCATCTGTTTGCACAGTAACCTTAGATTGTTTTCCTTTATAGATAGGCACTACATTATCTTCACTTATATACAAACTTCCAGCCGATTCAAAGTATTCGATACCTTCTTGAGTATAAAAGCGATACTCAGCACTATCCCGGCTTCCCGTTCCAGGGACTTGATGTTGACTCACTGCAGTATTCGGTCCTGTAATTTTCTTATCCCCCAAATAATCCGGCAATTCTTTGTTACGGGAAATCTTGAGGGTTGGATTTATCATGTAAACTAATGAGCTATACTTCTCGTTCACAGCGTAATAGGCTTTGCCTTCTCTTTTTGCCCATATATCTTCCGTCTCTTTAGAGAGAGGCTGACTCTCCAGCTTCTCGACTACGTACTGTGATATTGCCAGTTGCCCTAACCCCGGAACGGTTGCATATTCTCTACTCCACACGTAGGTGCGTCCATGATCGCTTACGATACTAACCTTTGAAGTTCCCTCTTGGTTAACAAAGGACCCATCCGAAGTATATACAAATTTCTGCTCTGGATACCCTGGGACAAGCGGCACCGATAATGTTAGCTCTCCATCCTGTATAGCAATTTTAATTTGTTGGCCGGTTGAGCCATAATAGCCTGAGTATTTTGAAATATCGTCCGGCATGTCAGCCTTAACAGGAGTACCGAATGATTTCTCCGGTTTAATGTCTTTGATTGCGCCCTTCTCTTTCAAGGCCTGAAGAAGCAGCTCGTGTGCCAGAAGTTCGTTTGTCGAACTGCTTCCGCCTGATGACAAAACAGCAGCAGCCATGTTCTGCTCAGGGAGCACCACGAGTGAAGCATGATAAAGAATTGTGTCTCCGCCCTTGCTGAGGCCCTTTATTTTATAATCGCTGAAAGGAAATAATCTAACACTATCCCAACCGAGTCCGTAGTCAATTATATTATCCGCTTCTTCGGGCCAGATTCCCTTCTTGAATTCCTCTTGCTCCATAGCCAGTACCGCGCTGTCCGAGAGAATATCTTCTCCTTGTCTCATAAAGATTTGCGCAAATTGTACCAAATCCTCTGCTGTGGAGTAGATCCCGCCCGTTCCAATCACATTAACGGTTTCATTTGGAAGCTGCTTTTGGTAGGTTGGATAATAAAGTCCAGGAAAATCGTTTGCTTCCAATTTGTCTTGAGTTGTCTTCGTATGTTCCATATCCAGCGGTCCAATGATATGTTTTTGAAGGAATGCGGTAAATTTCATCCCACTGACTCTCTCTACAAGAATCTCGGCCAAAGTAAATCCATCGTTACAGTAAACCGAGTATGCCCCCGGATCGGCTTTCAAACTTTGTGTAGACAACTGCTCCAGCAGATTATCATGCGCGTAGGTGTCATTGTCATTGAACAGAAATGCATTACCCAGGCTTGACCCTTGAAGTCCGGAAGAATGATTCAGCAGCATACGCGGCGTAATTTGCTTATAGCGTTCATCTGCCATTGTGAAATCAGTTAAGTACTTTGCAACCGGGGTATCCAGATTGATTTTCCCTTCATCCACCAATTTCATGACCGCAACCGTCGTAAACATTTTACTCGTTGATCCTATCCCATACATGGTTTCCGAGGTCAAAGGGATTTTCCCTTCTTGGTCGTTTAATCCCGTCTGTCCTGACACTGTAATCTTGCCGTTGTCGATCAGGGCATACTGTACGCTGGTCGTACCGTACTGCTCGGTCAGCAATGCCGCTTTCTCCGAGGCGCTTGCCGCCTGTGTCTGACCAGAAGTTGAGGTTGCAACAGTCTCATTAGATGCCAGTGCCGCTGTCGGGATAACCGGTGTTAGTGCAACAGCAGCACTAAGAATCCAGACCAACCTTTTTTTCATGCAAAAACCTCCCTATTTTAGAAACTATGATGTATTACGATTCACCAGATAATATGGTTCATATTTCCACAAAAAAAGCCTGCTCTGATGAGCAGGCTAAATGAATTTTATCTAGCGGCTTCTGCCACACTTGGATCAAAGAAGCCACTATCAGCATACAAGCAAGATCGTGTTCCCTTAATCATGTACGTTTAAGGGCATAAGATCAATCTTACCGGCTGCTCATATTATGTTAATTGTTGCGCAATCTCCCAAATATGTCCGCCCGGATCGGCGAAGCTTGCAGTCCGCACTCCCCATGGACGGTTCATTGGACCGTTGAGTAGAGTGACATCGCGCAAATTAAGCTCGGCGCAGACAGCATCCACGTCGTCTATCCGAATGGTGAATTGAAACCGCGACCCTGCCTTTTGATTTGCGACCTCTTCAGGAGCTATAAGCCCCCGCGCAGCAGTAACATCAAGCAAGTTAATACTCATGTTTGCAAAGTCAAACACAGCAGAGTTCTCATCCTCATAAGCGGCGGAAAGACCGAAGATCTCATGGTAAAAAGACTTCGCGGCGTGTAAATCCTCTACAAACAATGTTATAACGTTAATACTCATGGACCCTAGAGTAATCATCGCTTCACCTCTTCATGATTTTTAGGAATTTAGGTAAAGATCCCGCCTAATCGATCATCGGCAGGAGGCGGGAAACCCAGACTTCTCGCCATCGAGACGATTTGTCCTTTGTGATGAAATTCGTGAGTCTCCACATGAGTTATCAGTAGCAATGGAGTGGGTGCCTTCGGGTAACCTTGCCAGCTCTCGTCTTGCTCGATCGGTTCAGACCAACGATCGTCGTATTCGTGAAAGAACCGTTGCACCAGTTCATCCACTTCCGCAAATCTCTCACGGATGAATTTCACATTGGCGCTTTCAACTTCATGTACGGGAATATCCCTATGTTCGTTTATCTTGTGGAACGCAAAAGATCCTAACCAGAACGTATAACTTTCAACGACATGAGCATAGGTTCGAATGATCGTTCCACGCCCAAATTCATGAACTGGTTGATGCAAGATTTGAGGCGGCAGTTCTTCCAAGAATGCAAACATATTTTGTCTAGCGGATCTGATCAAATCGTATTGTTGCTGCAACATATTCGACAACTTCAATCACTCCTTGAATTTCGAATGATACTGTCTCGGTTTGACCCTATCAGAATAACAGCTCGAACGCCTCCCGCATATCCCACATTGCTCTATTCGTTAAATTATATCATTTAAAGTACCCCGATAATTGGAATTGTTTAGGTGCCTCATTCGCTTATTTCTTTTCTCACCGCTCGAAAGATTCCTGCACAAATATTGAACAAATCTGCCGGTCCCGCTCGCTAGCTCCGAAGTAAGATTCAATCCCAAAGCGTTCTGTTACTAAGGCATGGAGTTGCGACTTATCGATGCTTATTATCTGTTTTATACCGCTGTATAAGTTCAAAGACCGCTCGGTCAGCCGATTGAAGTGCGCCCTCAAGGTGCCCGCCTTGTACAGAAGTTGTTTCTGAGCCTGCAAATATGATTTTATTATTCCAGTCTTGTAAGTCACCAGGTAGACCATATCTTGGATAATCTCTGATAGGATCGGTGTCTCCTGCAGAAGACGTTTCTTGATCACTCTACCAATCTTTATAAAGTAAAGCTATGTTATTTTCTGCGAGCGGTCCGAAAAGTCGTGTTAATTGCTCCTGAACAGATTTCAGAAGACTTTGTTCTCCCAGCTCAATACGCTTCTTCGCAGGTATGCCAAAGAAACCGAAAAGCGCACCCGCCCCGGTTACGGGCGAAGCATCGTGGATTTCTTGTAAAGGGCCCACCCAACTTGTCGCGAAACCGGAAAACCCTTGCTCACGCCAAAAAGGACGTTCGTAGATTGCTACTACCTTCGCTTGTGCTGCCATCCAGGTGGGCTTGTTCATTAGGCTCTTCTTTAACTCAGTTGACAATTCAGGAACGAAGATAAGATTCCGGGCAATAATTCGGGGTGGTAAGGCCAGTATAATGGAGCTAGCAAGGATCTCTTCTTTTCTTCCTTCAGCCTTAATCGCAAGGGAACCATCCGCCCTCATATGAATCGAAGACACTTTTGTGTTCAGTTCAACTATACCTTTAGGTAATGTTTGGGCTACGGCATCCGTGAGCATCTGGACACCGCCTACTATTCTCAGAGAGCTTTCTACCGCTCCTTCCGGCAACAGATGGCGCTGAGGAAGTGCATGTTGAGACCGCTCTGAAACAAAGAACCCTTGGTTATACTGTTCAAACGTTTCTAATCCAAGTTCGTTCACAAGATCTCTGATGGCAGGCTCATATTGTGGCCAAAACCAAGTAGGACCAAGGTCAAAGCTTCCCAGATCAGGTCTGCCCTTTACCTCTTGGCTCAAGACTCTCCCTCCAATACGATCTCTTGCTTCGAGTACGCGGCACGGAATTCCTCTCATGACGAGTAAAGAAGCAGCCCGAAGGCCGCTTAAGCCCGCTCCAACAATAATCACGGGATCATTTTTATTCATGTAAAAATTCCACTCCTGTACTCCTTCATCTATTCGATAAGCGATACATCCCTATTTTTTGAAAACCAAGCTATTTTTTATGGAACCAAATCACAAGTGGGATCAAAAGAAAGGATGTGATAGCTCCGGCTAAAGAAAGTGCTGAATAACTGGACTGTGCTACAACCATACCCGACAATGCCCCTCCAGAGGCTCCCCCTAAAGCAATCAAAACATCCACTGTGCCTTGTGTCTTTGCACGAGTCTGTGGAGGCGTTGCATCAACGATGGCCGCCGTGCCGCTGATTAACCCAAAGTTCCATCCCAATCCAAGAAGTGCAAGTGCAAGAATAAGCACTCCCATGGAATCGCCAGGACCAAATGCAGCTAATAAACCTGATAACAACAAAGTAAATCCAGAGGCGTATGACATAATAGTATATCCTAATTTATCGACGAGAACGCCAGTGATTACGGAGGGCAGATACATCGCAGCAACATGAATTCCGATAACAATTCCAACCTTGCTCAGATCGTGACCATGATGCTGCATGTGAACAGGGGTCATCGTCATAATAGCAATCATCACAATTTGGGTAAGTACCATGACTGTTGCACCAACAATAACCCCCTTCTTATTCACGGTATTTTCTTGAGCTCGTAACAGTTCCCCATGATCGCGGAATGCCTTGACCTTTTGTCCTTCTGCAATAGCCTTAGCGACTATGAAAGGATCTGGCCGTAAAAATATCAGGAGAACAAGGCCGGCAAAAATATACGCTACAGCTGCCAGCATGAATGGTCCCGACAAAGGAGGGGCACCGAAGAAAGTAGCTAGCCGTCCGGTTAAATTCACCAGATTGGGGCCGGGTAACTGCGCCAAACGTAGTGAATACCATAGCCAAACTTATCGCCTTTGCCCGATGGCTAGGCAGCGCCAAATCTGTACCTGCATAACGTGCCTGTAGATTAGTTGCCGTACCTGCACCATAAAACAGCATAGAAAACAATAGTAAAAAAATACTGTTTAAAAGCGCCGCAAAAACAACTCCGATGGCTCCTAGGCCGCCTATGATGAATCCTGTAGCAAGTCCTGCTCGGCGTCCCCAACGTTGAGAAAGCCTACCCACCCCAAAGGCTGCTCCCGCAGATCCCAACGTAAACAGCGCTGTAGGAATTCCCGCATAACTATCTGTACCAAGCATGTCTTGCGCAAGCAATGCTCCTACTGTGATTCCAGCCGCTAACCCTGCTCCAGCTAGAATTTGTGAAGAAATAACGATCCTCATTGTTTTTGCGTGTAGCTGACGCTGTTTCTCTTCTGAATTCACATATTCCAGAATGGAAAAGGAATGCCTGTCTTTATCCTTATTACTAACTTCCGCTGATTCCTTTATCATTTGTATCTCTCCTCGTCCCACGAAAGCAATACTCTTGATTATGTTAATCAAGCTATGGAAAGTTGGCTAATTTAAAAGGAGAGCCAACCTTACAGGTTGACTCCCTCCGCAGCTCAGTCAGATTAGATTTAGGATTTTTGTTTTAAGTGTAAGTTTTTGATTTATACCTACCATTTGATCCACAAGCTTACCATCTTTAAACACCAGCAGAGCCGGAATGCTCTGAATACCAAATTGTGCAGCCAATTCAGTATTTTCGTCGACATTGACTGTGGCGATCGTAGCTTGCTCCTTCAACTCATCTGCTAATTCATGTACGATAGGAAGTTGAATTTTACATGGCCCGCACCAAGGAGCCCAAAAATCAACTAAACTTACACCCTTCTGGATAGAGTTATGAAACGTTTCTTTTGTCAACGCTGTTGCACTCATTATAAGTACCTCCCCAAGTCTGTTGTATAATTCTCTAATTGAATAGTTGTTACCGTGACATCGTTACTAAAATGTACTATATATACGGATTTCTGGTTCAGCTTGAAGCAAGTCTTTAAGTCCAACTACAACGTCATTAGTAAATAGGTCGCTCTCAAGATATGCTTTTGCGTCAGCCTCGTTATTAAAACCATGCAAAACTTGAACATCTTCATCACGTACTAACAATTCTTTAGACACCGCGCCAGAAATACCTGAAAGAAATGGTTCCTTATAAGTTGTATAAACCTTTGTAGCCGCCTCTCGTTCCGATGAGTTAATTCTCAATGTAATTTGAAGATAAGCGTTTGCCATGATTTCTCCTCCATTGATAAATGTATCGATTTATACAAATTCTATTATTCAATCGATCAATTGAATTATATTTCATGGTTGTTTCTTTCGTCAAGTAATCATCCATCGTGAAACTTTGATTACATTTAAGATCATGTTACAATTTTAGTAATCAATTGATTCATGTTTAATGAATTAAAGCTAATGATTGAAGATAAATGTTGTCGCGATAAATGCGAAAGAGTATATCGTAGAATTGAGGTTGATCATTGTGGAAGGTTCATTGGATTCAGCAAAAGAATTAAAAGAAGATCTGTATAGACAACTTGCAAGGATTGGAAAATGTCTGTCTAGTGACAAAAGACTGGAGATTCTGAACGTATTGTCTCAAAGTCCTAAATCCGTAGAAAAATTGGCTGCTTGTACAGGCATGACTATCGCCAATGTATCTCGTCACCTTCAAATTCTGCTTGATGCAAAGCTTGTTAAGTTTTCCAAAAGAGGAACCTATGCCATTTACTCATTGGCAGACCCGGAGATCATCGATTTCATGTCATCCCTTTGGCGCATAAGCGAGAAGCAACTTCCCGATATCGCAAAGTTGAAAAACGATTTTCTAAATAACCTTGAGGGGATTCAAACGCTTTCCATTAATGAAGTTATGGAGAAAGTGAATAATGATTCTATTGTATTAGTAGATCTGCGTCCTAAAGAAGAATTTGAAATGGGACATATATCCGGAGCGATTTCACTTCCTATGGAGGAACTCGATACATTGATGTCAGAACTACCCAAAGATGCGGAGGTCATCGCTTACTGCCAGGGACCACTTTGTGTATATTCGGCCCTTGCAGTTCAAAAATTACAACAAAATGGTTATAAAGCATACCGTATGGAAGAAGGAATAAATGAGTGGCAAGGGCATGTAATGCCCCATTAATGTAGTTTGAGGTATTCTATCTTGCGTGTTTCCCTATGGTTGCTTTCAAACGCAAAAAGAATCGAGCTCTTGTCGCATTTGAAATGACAAGAACTTGATTCTAATAAATTTAAATATGTTAAATTAACGTGGAAGGCACGATTATAATGCAGGTTCCTTGCAAGTTCTCCCGTCTTTCCAAATGACTTGCTCCCCGTAATTTTTCCCCCAGTTGTACATCATCTTCAAAATGGGCACGAGACTCTCGCCGTGCTCAGTCAACGAATATTCGACCCGAGGCGGAACTTCAGGGTACACTTTACGAATTACCAACTGATCCTCTTCCAATTCGCGTAGCTGATTCGTCAACATCTTCTGCGTAATGTGAGGAATTAATCTTTTCAGTTCGCTAAAGCGTTTCTTTCCTTCCATCCCAAGATGCCACAGAATAATTAATTTCCACTTGCCACCGATGACGGCCAGTGTCAATTCCTTCTCGCAGTTAATTTTCATCAAATCGATTCGATCCTTTACCTCGTTTGCCATAATCATCACCCCCGGACAGTATACCATAAAGTGTCTGCACACCCTCCCATAGTCACAATGTAGTTACTATGAATGGAAGTCCTCACCAGAACAGCGAGGACTTCCAAGAAATTTTATTAGAGATCCAATTACTCCAGGTTGGCATGCCTGCCGTACATCCGGCTGGAATCCAGTCCCGTTTTATCCATCAACCTCAAAATGATGGCCTCATAAAATATCAGTAAAGTCTGTTCAAACAAAGATGCCATCGGTTGTATAGTTGAATGGTCGCCGCTTGCTTGATCCTTAGGCAAACCTGGCAGTTTAACAACAGCATCCGCCAAACTCCCGATCGTCGACTCTGGGGTGATTGTGATTGCAGTAACAGACGCCCCCAGACTTTTCGCTTTTTGAGCCATCGGAATCAAGCTTCTTGTTTCCCCTGAGCCCGTCCCGATAATCAGGACATCGTCCTTGTCGATTCCAGGAGTTATCGTGTCCCCTACTACATAGGCATTTATTCCGACATGCATCAGCCTCATGGCGAAAGCCCGTCCAATCAAACCTGATCTTCCTGCACCGGCGACAAACACTTTGTCGGATTGTATAATGATATCGGCAAAAGTTTCGGCATCCGAATCGGCAATCTGTTCAACCGATCGATGCAGCTCATTGACGATTTCGACTGCATAATTAGTTGTTTTCATTAGGTTATGCCTGCTTAACCAATCTTTTCATTTCAGCTGCAGTTGCCTTCTTGTCCTCTTGACCGGTAATGCCGCCACCTACAATAACCAGATCTGGATTAGCATCGATAACTTCAGGCAGCGTACTTAGCTTGATTCCGCCTGCAATTGCCGTTTTAGCATTTTTGACCACTCGTCTGATTGCAGATAGCTCCTCAAAAGAGTTTTTGCCTGCCGCTTGATGGTCATAACCAGAGTGGACGCAGATGTAATCTACACCAAGCTCGTCGATTTCTTTGGCTCTGCCTTCAATATCCTTTACATTAATCATGTCGACCATTATTTTTTTGTTTTGTTTTCTTGCTTCTGCGACGGCGCCCTGAATCGTCAAATCGTCCGATACTCCCAGAACGGTAATAATATCCGCTCCCGCTTCGGATGCTTTCATGACCTCATATCCACCCGCATCCATAATTTTCAGATCGGCCAAAACACGCAAAGACGGAAATGCTTCTTTGATCTCCTTTACCGCTCTCAACCCTTCGTTAATGACGACCGGCGTGCCGATTTCGACGATATCTATATACTCCGCCACTTCCTTAACTACTTGTTTTGCTCCAGGAATGTCTACAAGATCCAATGCCAATTGAAGTTCCATATGATGATGTCTCCTTTAAAAGTTTTTATTGTTATCAACACCACACATTGTAGAACCTTAGTTTCATCTTAGGAAGTAGGCACTTTGCCGTGGGGTAGTTACCTGGAGGAAACCGCTTTACAATATTTTTGCCTATTGTTAAAATGAAGGATTTAGAGAAGTAAGAGAAATACCTGGAGTATCATTCATTTCATTAATGGAAAGGTAATAGGCTATTCAATCTCACTTAAAATGGCGGTTTGACTTGAGCAGCAGACTGAACAACGCTCCTGATAAAGCAATGCAAGCCGCTAATAAGAAGGTATCAGAGTATGCTTTCATTTCTGCCAATGGTGTATTACCGCCTACCATCGTTATTCGCACGTTGGCTCGGATTGCCAAAAAGTTACTCAAACCAGCAATTGCGATAGGAATCACTAAGTTGGAACTTGCTGAGGTTAAAGGTGTTACCCGACTGATTAAATCCGATGGAGCTGATTCCAGGATATAAGTATTAAGAGACATCATACAAAGTCCCATTCCAATTCCGAGCAACCCTACAATTCCCCCAGTCAGCCCCCCTCCTATGTTCTGGCCGATTTGTGAAAGCAGTAATAAAGCCAGGGAAATCGTCCCTAAACCCAAACAAGCAAGTGGACGTATACCAACCTTATCAAAAAGTCTTCCGCTGATCGGCATAAGTAGGCCAGATGTTATAGCCAGCATACTCATGACCAGACCTGCCTGGAATGGGCTATACCCTTTAAAATTTTGAAGATACTGCGGGATAAATACTAGTGATCCGTTTAATGCTATATATTGAATCCAACTCACAAATACTCCTCTTCGAAAGCTGACTTTTCTGAATGCCTGAAGAGCTAGAAGTGGATGTGGATGTCTTATCTCATGAAACCACAGCCAAATTAGTAAAATGACACTGACTCCCCCCAATAACCAAAGAAACCATTGTGAAGCATCCATATTTATGCTTAAAGCTAGTAATACAAAGGCTACGGGCGCTAAAAACAAGCCAACTAAATCTAAGGATGGCTTATCGTAAGAGGATCTAGATGGTTTTAGTGAATTCGCCTTAAGCAAATAACGTGTTCCTAAATAAACAGTAATCATTCCTAAAGGAAGATTGATGAGAAAAATCCATTGCCAACCGATAGATTCTAACAGCCAACCAGATAAAACAGGCCCTGAGGCCGGTGCCAGTAGCATCGGAATACCGAGCATGCCCATGACCCGCCCCTTCATGTTATCCGGTGCGAGGCGAAAAACCATAGCCATTCCGATCGGTTGAACCATACCTCCTCCAAACCCTTGAATTATTCGATAGACAGTTAATTGCAAGGGGTTCTGTGCCATAGCACATAGCAACGATCCAATTACAAAAAAGATAATTGTTATGATGTAAGCTTTTGCTGAACCGAATCTGTCCGAGAACCATCCAGCTAGCGGAATAGTTACCGACATTGCTAACATATAACCTGTAATTACCCATTGTAAGGTATCAAAAGAAACTCCAAAATCACTAGTCAAGCTGGGAATGGCTACATTCATGGCGGTGCTATTTATCATCACCATCATCATTCCAGGGATAATGGCCACAAGCGTAAGTAAGAACGACCTCCGTTGAGACAGCTCATTCTGTAGTCTTGAAGATGCCCCTGTGCCTCTATACTGATTCTTCATATCAAGTCTCCTTTACTAAACATCGTGTTGATTAACTTCTATCTGCTGATTATAATGAGAACAACAAAAAAATCGATGATCACAAATAATCGTAATGTTCATTAATCAACGGCAAGTTATAAAATGATAAGTAAAGTTACTATTTTGTATAGGAGAAGGTATCGCTGTGAATGAAAAAATTGACCGAAGGGTTCTTAGGACTCGTACACTTTTAAGAAAAGTTTTGCTTGATTTGGCTTCCGAAAAACCACTGAAAAGCATCACTGTAAAAGAACTGACGGATACAGCCGGACTAAATAGAGGGACATTTTATTTGCACTATCAGGACATTCATGATTTTTATGAACTGTATAAAAATGAGATATTGGAACAATTTAACAACATTATAAAGAAGCTTGGCCACACTCGTGAAACCACGAAGCCCTTTATGGATCCCCCTTCAGGTTTTGTACGCCCATTCGAGTACGTCCTTGAAGAAAAACAATTTTTCAAAATATTCATGGGTTTTGGAGGCGACACTAATATTTCATTTCAAATGACTGAGCTAATCAATCAACAGTTTATTAATGCCTATCGCGCAAATCATCAACAGATGAAGTCAGCGGATATTCCTGTGAAACAAAAATACTTATTTGCTTATCTTGCTTCAGCCTATGTCGGGACAATACAATTTTGGATTCAACGAGATTTCGATTTATCACCAACAGATATGACTGTTTTATTCTCACAAATTTCGAGGCTAGGATCCGCGCATATAACATTTCCTGTTTAGATATCTTCTTGTTCCTCGACAAAAAAGGTCAACCTATGGATGGGTTGACCTCCTTCACCTTCATGTAATTCCGCGAATCATCCCTTCTTCGGTGCGGCGATTTGTCGTCCTACCCTTTCGGCTAATGTTGCATCAGCCTGGTATAAATAGCCTAACACAACCCTCTGAATCTCAGGAGAAGCCGCCGATAAATCACCGGCGAGGTTCTGAACAAGATGATCCTGCTGAACCTGTGTGAGCGATTGGTAGAATTGTCCCGCTTGCGTGAAATTATCGGCATTCGGTATTTCGGATCGAACGAGCCGGCCGGCAACATAGCGCCCTGCCCCGCTCGTTACCTGATCAGTCGGTGACCAGTTTGCTTGATGGTTAATCGGAATTTTGCGGAAATCCGATCCAAGGCGATGCCGCTGTGAATCCCAATAAATATTACTGCGGCCTTGCAGCATTTTATCATCGGACAGCTCGGCACCATCAAGAAGATTTGACGGGGAGAATGCCAGCTTCTCGACCTGCTCCTGATAATTAGTGGGGTTCTTATCCAATACGAGTCGACCAACTGGCAGCAGCGGGTATTGACGCACATCCCACACTTTCGTGTCATCCAGCGGATCGAACGACAGCGTCGCCTCATCCTGTGGGTTCATCAACTGCACATATAGCCCGTATTGGACGGGTGTGCCTTTAGCAATCGTGTCATACAGATCTTTACCCGAATAATCCGGGTTCTCGCAGGCCAAGCGAGCCGCTTCTTGCGCATCGATATATTGCTCCCCAGCCAGCGGAATCCAGTGATATTTGACGTAGAAACGTGCGTTCTGTGCATTTTTCCAAACATAGGTGTTAACACTGTGTCCTGGCATATGGCGGAAACTTTTGAGCGTCCCTTCGTCCGAGTATAGACGTACAACGAAATGGGTTGCCTCTGGTGCTGTAGCAATGAAACCCCAAAATCGATTCGGATCAATGAGATTGTTGACCGGTGATGGTAGAATAGCATGAATTGACTCAGGGAACCGGATCGGGTCTCGTACGAGGAACACAGGGATATGATTACAGAGCAGATCAAAGACGCCATGCTCGGTATAAAATTTCGTCGAGAAACCACGCACGTTACGGGATGTATCTGGTGTCCCTTTGTTACTGACCGCAAATGAGAAACGAACTGTAACAGGTACCCTTTGTCCCGGCTGCTGCAAAAAGCACAGGTTCGTATAATTGGCCATCGAGTTAAGGGTTTCAAAATAACCCAAGGCACCAAACCCCTTAACGTGGACCGGACGCTCTAAAATCTTTTCGTGGACAAATGTTTCAAGTGTTTCATGCAGCATGCTGTCCTGTTCCAGAATCGGTCCCCGTTCCCCTACCGTTTGCGAATGGTGTTCCGGCGACTGCTTTGCATTCCATTGTGATTGAGCATTGCCTCCCTGCCAGCTTCGACCGTTTGCCTGATTGTTAGCTTTGTTACCGTCCATTGATCCGCCTCCCATACCTACATTCACGGGGATATATATGCATGGCTACGTACGGTTATGACAGCATGTCAAATTGTACCGAAATGAGTCAATGTGCATTCTGTCCGCATCATTCTACTATTCAAATTTTAGCTGGAGCGAATCGCAAATCGGCATATAGCCTATCTTTTGATAGATGCTATTTGATGTGGGATTTGCTAAGTCCGTATATAAGACGCACTTAGTAAACCCTCTATCCAATGCAAGTTGGCTCATTTGCGCCACAATTGAAGTAGCGTAACCCTTCCTGCGCTCATATGGAGGAGTATATACAAACGCAACGCCAATAGCCGTCTGCATTTCCCTTGTATATCCTGCCATAGAAACGGGGATCCCGTTGTCCTCTAAAATATAGAGTTTTTTCGATGCTATTCGGTAGAGGTATGGGTCTGCATGTTGCGGGATGGACATTTCTGTTTTGCCATAACTCCCCGCTGCATAAAATGCTTCAGCCCAGTATGGGAAAAAGTGAATATCCTTTTCATCCAGCAATCGAACGATACCAACCTTTGGAATGTCCGGGTTTACTGCCGTAAGTTCATATATACGTTGGCTCATGGTTGTTTTAAAGGTTATTCCCTTACGCAAGGTATAATCTTTGGCAAAATACTCTGCCAAGGTTTTTTCCGTTATCACACCTGGAATTTCACGGTCCTTCAGCCGATCTATCAGACAGTTTATAGCTTCCGGGTTAATTATGTTGTCTGTTGCATAAAGCGTAATGTTGTGTGGCGGTGTCATATTGGCGGTAAGTTGTATGCCGTTTGCATCCGAAATAGTTGCCATAAGCCAATTTACAGGGTCACGCCAGTCTGTTTTGTCTTTTCCTTCATGCCCAATTATGATATTGCCAAGAGGAATCAAATTTTGTGCTTCATGACGCATCAGCACATCGTAGGTATCATTGTAAAATTCATGCACATTCGAATACAACTTGAATTGCATTGCAATATCACCCTTTCATTCTCTAGAGTTTACTTCTGAAATTTAACCAAGCCTGTTGAACTGTACTAATTCCTACCCAAAGATCAATTTTCTCATTCGATAACCCCCCAATTAAATATTACATTTATGAAGACGCAAAAAAGCCCCATCCCATTAAGGGACGGAGCTGCTCCGCGTTACCACCCTGATTGACGTTTATAATAAACGCCCTCTTAGCCATCGTCCAACAACGATGCTTCTTTGTAACGGTAGAATCCCGGGCCCATCTACTATAATTCGGGGGCCAGCTCTGAGGTGATTTTTTGATTCGGATATCCGCTGCCTCGCACCAACCGGCAGTTCTCTGAACGGCGTTTCCGGATCTACTTGTCCTCTTCATCGCATTTGGTAATTAATAATTAAGTTAAATATATAGATATGCGCTATATTCTGTCAATAACTCAAATAACAACAGCTCGTAGGATATATTGCTGCCGAATATAGTTGAACCAGTTCTTTACCATAATCCGTATACCTAAAATTAATCGATCAATCACTAACTAGGAATTATTAATCATCTAAAACTAATTTCTGCCTCAACGTTTCATCAATTCCGGCATTTCGATAGCCACTGCGACATTGCACAGCATTCCACGGGCAAGGAACAGCATGGTGCGCTCTTCAGGGTTTGCTATGCCGGCGTTGTAAAAAGCCTTAAGGACCATCTCTCGTACTTGTTTAAACCCTTCACGCATCGCCTCTTGAATGGCTTCCTCCCGAATGCACTGCGCTTGTAACTGCAAAAACATCTCATTTTGGTGTTTCATCTGAATGCCCTCGTACTCTTGGATTAATAGCTGCTCAAGCGTTTCGGAAGGCGCCGTCTCCACTATTTTACGGAACGATTCAATGACCCGAGTCCAGGACACCTCAATCGCTGTCAACAGTAGCTGCTCCTTTGTCGCGAAGAATCGGAACACATAAGGCTGGGAGATGTTCGCCCTTTTCGCCACCTGTGCTGTCGTCGCCCGGTAATAGCCTAATTCCGAGAATACTTCGATCGCTGCGGAAACAATATCCGCTTTTCTATTGACCGATGTAGTATCGGATTTTCCCATTTCATGTTCCTCCCTATCGAAGGTGATTTGATCAATAAAAGACTATTATACTAAGGACGAAGAATCATTTCAATGCGCACAGTTGGAGAAACTAATATCTTTCCGTAATAAACGGACGAAGAATCCGGACCCATTTTTTCAATAATATTAATACTTACGCTTTACCTATTAACTCCTCGATCTGCTTCAACCAAGCCGTTCGTGTCATCTCGTCCGAGCTCGGTACAGACTCGAAAAATATATGGTGCAAAACTTCTAAGCCACAATATTCAAAGATGCCTTTGTCGGAAGTTAATAGTAGCGCCTTATCCATGCCAATGGCTGCATACTGGTCATGAGATTTCCCTTGCGTGTTAATAATGGCGACTTTTTTGCCCTTCAGCAATCCCTTCTGCTCCCCATTCACGTAACGGTAGGCAAATCCGTAAGTAAAGACACGCTCAATATAGCCTTTGACGATAGCAGGTAATCCGGTCCACCATATTGGATAGATGAAAGTGATGACGTCCGCCCACTTCAAATATTCTTGCTCCTGTTCAATGTCCTCGCCGATTCCACCCAAAATTTCACTGCTACTGATGACGGCTTGAAACTCCATCGCGTACAAATCGCGCACGACAACTTCATGCCCTTTTTCCTGAAGGCTACGGACTGTGGTCTCTAGAATGGCATGGTTAAAGCTTTCTTTTCTCGGATGGGCATACACAATCAAATGGTTCATAGGGATGTCTCCTTTCAATTTGCAAGCTTAGTAAATTGGTTATTGATTGATCAATCACAATTATTGATAATGAAAATCTGTAGTGAGCCTCTACCTTAATTTATGGTTAAAACACTTTTCTCCATTGATACGTTCTTAACGGATAACATCAGTAAACCTGAGTCAGTGAAAAAAAATGAATGGTCCACAACAAGGATCAAAGGGAATGGTTTGACCTTATTCAAGGTGAGGTTGTCTCTACAATTAGTGATTGATCAATCACTAACATGTTGATATTGTATGTTATCTTTTCCAATAATGCAACCCATATTCCATCAGAACGTATTTTCAAGTTAGCCATTTAGTTAATTTGACCACAAAAAGAAAACAGCCACCTCCTCCCCAGTGGGCGGAAATGGCTGATATGAAGTTACCGGATGGACGGGCTTGCCGTCAGCTCGCCTTCGCGAGTTTCGTGGCGCGAACCGATGCCGTGGCGTATACGACAAGCGCTGTCCAGATAAGTGAGAAGCCGATGAGAAGAACCGGCGAGACCGATTCCTTGAACACGAAAATGCTCAGTAACAGCATGATCGTCGGTCCGATGTATTGTACGAAGCCGAGCGTGGACAGAGACATCCGGGCTGCTGCTCGCGCGAAGAAAAGCAGCGGCAGCGCTGTTACTACGCCTGAAAGAAGCAGTTCAACGAATGTGGACGCGGGTAGCGTCCATGCCGTCGTCTTTCCCGCGGCGGCCAAGTAGATCCAGTAGCCGAGCGCAATTGGCAGGACTACAGCCGTCTCCGACAGCAGGCCTACAGTAGCGTCTTGTCCGATCTTCTTCTTCGCGAGGCCGTACAAGCCAAACGTTGCGGCCAGTGAGATCGAGATCCACGGGAATCTTCCGTAGTCGATGGCGATGATGAGCACCGCGGCGCCGGCGATGGCAATCGCGAGCCATTGGCCACGGTTTGGCTTCTCACGAAGGAAGACAACCGCAAGCAGCACGTTCAGCAACGGGTTCAAATAATAGCCGAGACTTGTCTCGACGACATGGTCGTTGTTGACAGCCCAAATGAAGATGAGCCAATTTGCAGCGATCAGCAGTCCGCTGGCGGTGAGCGACAGCAGGAGCGAGCGGCTAGACGCAATCCGCTTCATGTCTCCCCAGCGTCGCTGGATTGCGACGAGAATCCCCATAAAGACGAACGACCAGACAACCCGATGCGACAGAATCTCGCCTGCTGGCACATCGTTAAACAACTTCCAATAAAGCGGGAGAATCCCCCACATGATATACGCGATAATAGCATTGATCAATCCGTTATTCATAATCACATTCCCTCTTCTCACTTCGATGTCTTAACGGATTATACGCCTCGATCATTGTCTAAGTAAAGAGATTCATATTTTTACCGGACAAATCCTACAGATTTTTATTGGATAACATCTATTAATAATGTTCAGGACTTTATTACGAACCAAGGAATCTAAGTAATTCTTATATTGGTCCCAGTCCATAACGTCAGTGCTAATACCGAGTCTTTGATAGATTAACATCGAACGTTCCTTTAACTTTTTATCCATGGTGACAAAAAGATCCGTCCCCGCTGCATAGCTCATATGCTCGATATCGTGTGCACTGCTTTTTATTGCACGTTTCTTATCTGTCTCCAATAACAGTTGGATGGTTAAATACCTGATCAAAGGTTAATTTGCTTAGGTAGACTTCATCAGTACGTTCGGGATGAAATATTTCACGATCATCCATAGTAATAATTCGATAAGCTTCGACGTCCGATGCGAATTCACTTAACTGTCCATATCCCATTCGACGGCTAATATTTTTCAACTATTTATTCTTCTGCTTTGCAACTTGCATACCGCCGATGATCAGCATGATAATCCCAATTACTGCTAGAATAATCCGCACTAAGAATGGACTCAGTGAAAACAACGTTTCACCTTGCAAATGCAATCCGAACAAACTTTCATCCAGCCCCACAATCGCCAATAGTGGATTGAGAAACAAACTCAGGATTAATAACACTGTTCCCCAAATCACATAGCTATTGTTCATTGATTTTTAACCTCTTTTCCAATTAAGATAAATGAAGACAATTACTCTATCATTCTCTGCAATAAAATACTTCCCCTAGGTGTCATATTATTTTTATATTGGAGGAGCCGTCGAGATGCTATCAGAAAAAGTAGTCAATTATTGCAAAAGCAAAAACTGGTGGTTTGAAGACATATTAGAAGAGTATAAAAATGCTTTAATAAAGTTAGGCATCGATTTGGATTCAGATTTTGCTGCATTCTATTTGCATGCAGAGGACGGGCCGACTTTCATTCATAGACGACGTGAAATCTATCAGATTTGTTGGTTTATGGTCAACTCTTCAGATTATAGGTTAGGCATGGAGCGGACTCACGCGGTTTTAAAATTACCTGAAGAATATATTCCTTTGGATAATTTTGATGGGGAGTTCGGCTTTTTCTATAATAAGAACACAGACGAAGTGTTAGGCTTAGGATTAGGTCAGCAGTTAGAAGATTTTTTTGCCGGTAAATTGAATTCGCAATGGAAAAGCTTTAACTCTTTTCTAGAATGGTATTTCGAACTAACAGATTCGTCAGTGACAATATAGTAAAAGTGTAGCGGTTCACCCCCCACCTAATTGCAAATCAAGTCCAAGACTAACAAGGAAAAAGGCTCACTTTCAAAGCGGGCTTTTTTTCCTTGTTATTTTTAGAATTGTTAATCATATCGATCGTTTTTTTATCCGATTGTAGATACCACATTTCCATCTTGATCCTTGATGTATGTTTTGAGGACTCGCAGAATTAAATTTTTATTCGAAGACAAAGTAAGTTCTCCTTCTTTCGACTGAAGTTTGTGTATCAGCTCGTTGACAACCGTTTCATCAAGTTTCACAGTGATCTTGTTCTCGTCTATTTCAAAACCGGTCGATGAAGCGGTCACTAAGGTTATGCTTAACTCTCTGCTCATAAGAATCAAATCTTTACCTTTAAGCAAACGGCCGCGCAGCAGCTTTCCAATCGTACCGGCTTGCTTCGCTCCTAATGTGAGTACAGACGGCTTCTTACTGAAGATACCACTCTTCCCCGATTCCCATGCCAATTGATCCACAAATAAAAATCCGGTGCCCGATCCATCACGATCTATTCCTACTTGAACACTTTCCTGAACAGCTGGAACTTGGAGAACAGAATTACGGGATAAGTCGGTAACATAACCCGGAAGTTCTCCTTCTGCAGCTTCAAGTAATCCTTCTGTACTCCATATTTTCATAGCTTCCAGCTCATCCTCCGTGATCCCGACCACTTGAAGAAACTCAACGAATCCATTAGGCGTATGCAATGCATCCAGCTCTGGATCGGGTATAAAAGCAAGAGCAGTCAGCTTTGTATCGGCTCCCAAACATATAGGTCCATTTGCATCAAAAAAATCACCTGCAGAAAATATATTACCGCTGTTAAATACATATCGCGCCATATTTTGAAGCAGGTTTATCGCCCATGCCGGAGGCTCCTCCTCGTCCTTACCGCGGACCACGCGAAAAGTAAGTTCAAATCCATAACCGCTAAAGTTAAGATCTTTCGATTCCTTCTCATAGAGCTCGGAGAAACCAAAGGTTACAATATGCCAGTGCGGTAAAGGCTTTTCCGCTTTATAAGCACTTAGACCAGCCAAGGGATCTTGACCTCCAAGAAAATAAGGAAGTGAGTTAATATAATGCTTCGGTTTCTGTTCCCCGTATAGTTTTGTTACCGCTTCTTCAATTGCATCCCATCCTGTCGTGTTTTCGTCGCTCATGATTATCCCTCCATCTCGGCTTGTATTAATTCCACCTGAATCTATTATACTAAAATTTAACAATATATTTTAAATAGCCACCGATCTAATGTCGGTGGCATAACTTACGATCTATTTCCGAAAAGCAAATCGAGTATTTTATCATCCGCTTTTCGATTAACACCTTGATATGGGTAACAATGAATGTGAATGGCCGGATTAAAATTAATCTCGATGATGCTGTAATTCTGATGCGTTGCTTCAACGTTAATATCTTTTATCATCATGTCTACGCCACAAAATGTAGCACCGGAAGCCTTGGCGGCGAGAACTGCGATCCGCTTATAACTTGCATCGATTTCGTCCGTAAAATCAATGCTGTCCCCACCGGTACTAATATTGGAGTTTTCTCTTAAATACACGGTCTCTCCTTTGTCAGGAACATCGATAAGACTCTTGGATTGATTTTTTAAAAACATCTTCTCGGCTTCGCCTAACTGAATCTTTTCAAGTGGAGTTTTATATCCCTTCCCTCTTAACGGATCTTTGTTCTTATCATGGATTAACTGCTCGATTGTAGAGATTCCGTCACCAATGATGTTAGCAGGTACCCGATGTAGAATACCGACGACTTCATTACCCATGACCAGGAATCGATACTCCTTCCCCATCACGAATTCTTCAAGCAGTACGGTTCGATCATGTTCAAACGCTATTTTAAATGCTTGCTCGAAATCTTCCTTAGTGAACTGGTTAGTGAAAATCGTGATGCCAAGTCCGAAGTTCGTCGACTTTGGTTTTATTACTATTTGTTTCTCCCGGTACATTTCATAATCATGAATTGCATCGTCAATATTTCGGTATGAAGTACCTTCAGGTACTTGAATCCCTTGCCCCCTCAAAACTTGTTTAGTAACGATTTTATTCTCCATAATCAGTACTGTACTGAACGAGTCTAACGATGTCTTGGTTGCTTGCTTAACGTACTCCTTATGGTCTCCTTTTTGTAGAAGGATGAAGTTTTCATCGCGATCCATGATCTCAAAATGGATTCCACGTTTGACCGCTGCTTTTAATAGTAACTGTGTCGACAGTTCCAAATCTTCAAATCCGGCAAACTTATAGCCTGTTTCTATGCTTTGTTTTGCATATTCCTTAGCTTTAGTTAGATGATATTGCAAGAAATTTGACCCATTGATTTCAGATTTCAAGATAGACGCAAAACCAAGATCAGGATTGAATATAACTTTTCTTTGATCCTCGATCAAATCGACTTGTTGCTGACTTTCCGGAAATATCGTCTTCATCATTTCTTGCATGTTATTAAGGAGTTCCAGCGCCCTTTCTTGCATTGTTGCTGAAGAATCGCTCCCGCCCCATTTACCGCAAATGCCCTGGATCATAAGGGTATCCACATTGAGATTCGCCTTGTGTTGTTCTTCCTTGTTAAACGGCTCATCTTCTTTAAGCAACATATATATCAGGAATAAGTGAATGAATTTCATGGATTGAAGACTTATCCCATTTTTATAAAGTGGATTTAGATCGAACATGCGAAGTTCAAGATAATCAATTCCGTTTTCAAGAAGGCTTTGCAGTTGATTATCCCCTTTTGCCGACTTGATTCGAACGGGACTATAATACTCTTTCGCACTCAGCAGATCCTTGGATTGAACCAAATATTGCAGATCCTGAATATATTCATGAATGGAGTTAAATGAAACATAGTACGGTTTTTCGTTCCGATATCCGCACACACTGTTTCGAAGTGAATTCATATTAGGAAAAAAACGGCTCTCGGTATCTAAATGATCGCTTAAGGATACGCATTGTTCAATGTAAGACTTACTGAATACCGGGCTAGCGCCTGTTAGAAAAATGAGCAGCCAGCGGTATTTCAGCGTATTTCTCGCTACTTTTAGATATAATTGATCTTTGAACGTCTTGAATTCATCATGGCTTTTGGATACTTCATATAACTTTCGTAGAAATCCATCATCAAACGAAAAATTGAAATGAATCCCGCTGAGCAATTGTCTTTTTCGGCCATATTTTTTAGCTAACTCGATTCGGTATTGGTCTTCGAACGGATCGTTCATATGAGCGATAGGAATTTCTTCTTCGCAAGGCAATGCCGGCGGATTGCTGCTGGGCCATAAATATTCATCCGTCAATTCCTGAGTAACAATATCTTGTAGCGCTTCAAGGAAAGAGAACGCTTCTTCTATAGTATTGAATGGCGGAGTAATCAGTTCAACTTGGCTTTCAGAAAAGTCGGTTTTGATGTAAGGATTTTCGTTTTTGTCGCCAAACACCGCAGGGTGAGGGGTTAAGGCAAGGTTGCCGTCTTGGTCAACTCTTACGTTCTCCTTTTCTAACCCAAATTGACCTTTAAGAATTTCACGATTCAAATGTTGTTCGATGATCAAGTTCACAAATTCCTGATTTAATGAAGCCATCTCCGGACCCTTCTTTCATACATTTTAAACAGCTTTTAGCATTTCATCGCATCAATTTTTTTTGATGTATATGTTAAAAAAACAGAATATTATTGTTGTAAAAATACACAGCAGAGCTCTCCAGAAATTAAATTCTGGATTTCATTATTGTTTAATTCATAGTAATTCCACTTACCGATTCGATCCATTAAAATCAACTCTGCATCTAATAGTATTTTCAAATGGTAAGAAAGCTTAGATTGAGGCAAATCAAGAAGGTCAGTCAATTCACAAACGCAAACCTTCCCTTTTTTGTTTAATTCATGGATTATTTTTAACCGATTCTTATCGGAGAGAGCATTGAATTTTTGCTCGTATTTACTGAGCATTGCATCATCAATAGTTGAATGGTTCAATGATTTCACCTTCTCATACAAATCAATTTTATTTGATGGGAAAATTGTATCAGTTTTATAAGCCGAGAAGCAAACTCTCGGCTTAGCATATATTTATTCTCCAGTTTCAGCGAACTTCTTGATGCGTTCTCCAATTTGATCCCGGACATTTTGAAATACAGCCCATTTTTCAGTATCCGTTCCTTGTGCTTTTGCCGGATCATCAAATCCCCAATGTTCACGACGCACGGTTGGAGGAGTAATTGGACATTTATCTGCCGCATCCCCACACAAGGTAACTACTAAATCTGCACTGTTTAGTATTTGGTGGTCGATTATATCGGATGTTTGTTGGGAAATATCTATCCCTACTTCATTCATAGCTTTGACGGCATTCGGATTCAGCCCATGGGCTTCAATGCCAGCGCTATAGATATTCCAGTTGTCTCCTAAGTGTTTTTTTGCCCATCCTTCGGCCATTTGGCTGCGGCATGAGTTTCCTGTGCATAAGAAATAAATCGTCTTTTTTTCCATTGTCATCTAGTCTCCTTTATTCTCCTGATAATGAAGAATCAAAATATTTGCTTTTGATACGTAGCGAAACATTAACCAGTGCGATTAAGACTGGAACTTCAACTAAGGGCCCAATAACCGCGGCAAATGCTACACCTGATTCCAATCCAAACACGCCAATCGCAACTGCAATTGCTAGTTCAAAGTTATTACTAGCTGCGGTAAATGACAGAGACGAAGCTACCGGATAAGATGTGCCTGATTTTTTTGAAATCAAGAACGACAACAAAAACATCACAACAAAATATATGACCATGGGAATTGCTATTCTAACGACATCAAGTGGCAAGGTAATAATCAGATCAGCTTTAAGTGAAAACATTAAGACGATAGTAAATAACAATGCAATTAAGGCTAATGGGCTGATTTTTGGAATGAACACCTTCTCATACCACTCTTTTCCCTTGACTTTGATACCAATAATTCGCGACAACAATCCAGCAAGAAATGGAATACCCAGATAAATCAAAACACTTTTGGCTATTTGCCCCATGGATATATCCACTTCAGCGCCTTGAACACCAAACCACCCAGGTAGGACGGTAATAAAAACATACGTAAATACAGAGTAAAACAAAATTTGAAAGATGGAATTAAATGCGACAAGACCTGCAGTATATTCAGGATCCCCTTTTGCTAAGTCACTCCATACCAGTACCATTGCAATACATCTCGCAAGACCGATCATGATCAATCCGATCATATATTCAGGCATATCACTCAAAAAAAGAATGGCTAACAAAAACATTAAAATCGGTCCAATAATCCAGTTTTGGACTAGGGACAGCAAAAGAACTTTCCAATCCTTGAAAACTCGCCCTAGTTTTTCGTACTTTACTTTAGCTAGAGGTGGATACATCATTACGATTAGTCCGAAGGCTATTGGGATTGAGGTTGTTCCGACCTGCATTTTAGATAAAACTTCGGAGAAATTAGGAATTAATGTAGCCAGTATCAGGCCAACACCCATGGCTCCAAAGATCCAAAAAGTCAAATAACGATCCAGAAAGGATAACCTTTTTGTTGATCCTTGACTCATTTCGCTACGCTCCCCATCATTCAGTATCATTGTTGTATTATAATTTAAATTATACATACATTATTATATAAGTAAATAATTATATGTTTATGCGTGGTGTTGATCACTTTCATCAATGATTCAACATTGACTCCTTAACGACATATAAGCCCCGTTCGAAAAACGACGGGGATCTTAGACGAGTAATTAAATTTTGTACCAATTTAACGCGTATAAAGCAACATTAATCGCAAACTGATTCCTGATTATCAAGCCATTCAATTTTAGAAGATTGGGATGGTATGTGACTAAGAATTTCATTTACAAATGGCTTATCATCGATTGTTAAGGCATAGTAAGTCCACTTACCTCTTCGACTTTCACTCACCAGTCCCCCAGCTTTCATTTTACGAAGGTGCTGACTTATACTTGGTTGAGACATTTGCAGCATATCTACAATATTACAGACGCATAATTCTCTCTCTTTTAGTAACGAAAGAATGGTAAGTCTGGTTTTATCGCTAAGAAGTTTAAATGTCTCTGCCATAGTGTCCAATGTATCCATCTGGTCACCTCCAATTATGTAATTATATGCTTATATAATTGTATTATAATATAACCTTATTATTTTATACAATTTCCCCAATTGAGTCATCGTTCTTATGCAGTATCGTTCGGAATTATCTCATAAAGGTCACGAATTTCACAACCAATGGAGTCGGCAATCGATATGGCCATTTTGAGCGGCATCAATCTTTTGTTTTCAATAAAGTCGTAAACTCGTTCCGGTTTTATTAGTAAGTCTTTTGCCAGACATTCCGCTGATTTTCCGGATTCCATTAATCGTTCATTCAGTAAGCAACGTCCAAGTTCGAATTTCATGAAGCGCTGACCTCCCATATAGGAAACTTAACCTAAAGCTTTGTCCATTGCCGGCATGAATATACTTCATAACTAACGATGAAGTTTCCCATACGTCTCTCCACCGTTTCTTAAATTGCAATCTTCAGTTTATTCATGAGTTACTACATACATAAAATTTAGCAATTATATAGCTGTTTCTGTATATGCTCAACAAATTTCCCTACATGAAAGCCATCTATAAAAGAGTGGTGCACTTGAATAGAAAATGGAAGTGATATTTTCCCGTCTTTCTCATAGAATTTCCCCCAATCAAACATAGGATTGGATTTATCACTTTTCCCTACAAATGTATGAGAAAAATGTGTAAACTGGATCCATGGTAAGGATGAAAATTACTTACATCAGAATGAATATAGTAGCAAGTCCGCGGCAGAGTTGATGTATAATTTCAATAGCGTGTTATTGAATTCTATTTATCAATGAATCGAGGGATCAGAGCTATGATGCTTCAGTCGCTATATGATGAATATATTAATATAAAATTCAATAGAAAATTAACACCCGTTCACATGGACTGCTTCGAGTATGGCTTATGTGAAGATGAGAGTTCAGAGCTGTTCTTGATCGGCAATGAGAAAGAATCGTTCAGCGGATGGATCTCTGAATTACAACCGAGGGATCCCAATTACACGGCAAATCCTGACTGGAAACCCGTACTATCGAAGAGCTTTACTCAGTTAAATGTATACGATGAGCTAATCTTCTACTACCTGTTGTTTACGATGAATACGACAACGTCAATTATGAAGATCAACCCATACAATGCTATGAATGACTTTATGAAGAGTTATTCTTTTTTTCAGTTATCCCAATTGACTGGTGTTACCGCATTAAATGAAGAACAACAAGCTGAGCTTAGAGACTTTTTCTTCTTTTTCTATCTCTATACGCATCCGGTTAATGAGGAAACCCTCAACTCCTTTTCATTTCGTGAGCAGGACTTAATTCATACGAGCACAGGGATCAGGGTGGAACACTATTTTTCTGAATTTCATGATTACTACCGAGACCATTTCGACAAGTATAAGGATCAGATCGGCATTTCCCCTCGGGAAATCGTTTTGTGCAAAAGTTTAACGATGGAGCTGCTACGAATTATCGAGGGAAAATCCAAGCTGGTCATGCCGCCGGAAGAAGGTTTGGAGGATGTATTACAGCTCATCAACAACGTTGATCAACTGATATATAAGAATCTGGATAATAAATCAGAGGTTTATAAAATAATGGAGGATTATTTATCTGTTAAGCGACCTAGCCCTTATCAAGATCATTGCTTTAGAATGCTGTTGCAGAATTATGTCACGTATATCCTTTTCTTTAACTTTGATGAACTTAATGAGCTGGTGGATTACTTCAACCATACTCCGTCCTTTTGCGAAAAAATCATCAATACCATTTTTACCGATGCCATCTTTATTCAGAAGATTCTACGGCAACGTCGTATCGGCATAACCAAGTATAAAAAGATAACTGATTATTTCAACGAGGAAGCAAAGAGTATTTATTTGTAGTCAGGCATGGCGGGACTCGTAAACCTCTTGGCCAAAATCCGAACAGAACTTCATAGTGCGCTACTGATAATAGATCTCTTTCTGCTTCCATCCACCATTTTCATATTCTATAACGGCTCTCAGTTCCACATTTACATGGTCGCCCCAATACCCCATTGTGATCGAGTTTTCAAGGACTGAAATCCACTCAAGTGTCACTAAATAATTTTCTATACCGTAATTACTTTTTTCATAGGCTTCTTTACAAAATAGCTGCACTTCATTATCGAATTCGTCCAGCTTAAATAAAAAAGTTTCAAATACTTGGTGTGAAATATTTTGGATCCCGTCCACTTCTATAGACCAATCCGAATTAGCGGATTCCAATACTACTACCTCTTTTGACTTATCGGCTTTTTCCCATTCCGCCAAAACTTCATTTACGGAGAATCTATTGAATTTAATCAACAGGTTTCGATTTGTCATTGTGCTGATGCCACTTCCTTTATCTTGACGACTTAAACTTCTCTTTATCTTATTGAAACCATTAGGTTTAGACCGCCAAACCTCGTATATTTTTATGATCTAGAAAGTATTCATAAGGTGAGATCTCTTTAATAAGTTTCGAAGGCTTATCATTACAATTCTTGCAGCCAGATCTGTACTCTCCTGCACAACTACATCTGGGGATTTCGCTTTCATCATAATACGATCTAAACAATACATCTCCACAGTGATCGCAAACAAGACCGATTGCATCCAAAAACCCACTCATTCCAGTTAAAGATTTGATTTGAACCCTTGTAGAGGAGGTTTCTGGTTCATCTAGTTGTAATTGAAGTAAATGGATTAGCTCTGAAATTGATTCTTGGATCATAAATCCCTCACCACTTTTTTATAACAGCTTCTGTAAATCATACTCTTTCAATTTTGATTCTACGTATTCCCAAGCACTCGAAAGGTCCCTAAATACCCAACCAATTTCATTTAAAGCTTTAGTACTGTTAATCCCTACAATTAGGGTTTTAACCGCTTCCTCAGATTTATCACCGACTATTAATGCAACGGGAAAGGGTTTATCTCTGTATTTGTAGCTGCCAATATAAAATACATCTTCCAGTTGATCTCCCCACTCGTAAGACAAATCACTTAAATCCAGTATTAGTCCGCCAGGATTCCAAGCTTCTAAAACTGCTTCACCCATGGCTCTCATATATTTTGCGTCTGAATTACCTGCCGAACCAAATCCATACTCCCCAATAAACTTAAGTATCATAATTTTGAGATAATTGACTTCATTAGAGCTACCAATATGAACTTCGTATTCAATTTCGCTCAAATCTTCTAACTTTTTTTGATTTGTGGATATATTCATGATACTCCTCCAAATGATGTCCTCATTTCATATAATTGCGAAATCGTTTCGTCAAGTCTGTCTTTAATGAGAATTGCATTAGCATATCGAGCTGGAACACCTTCGTAGCCGTAATAAATACCTGCCAACCCTCCGGCAATAGCACCAATGGTATCAGAGTCTCCCCCTAGATTTGCCGCCTTCTGCACGACTTCTTCGAAACTGGAAGTATGAAGCAGGATATGCAGCACCCACCGAAAAGTATGTACGATGAAACCGCTTGGCGGACAATCCGGCAGCGCTTCTAAATGTTCTTCGTATTCACTTCTTGCAACCTCTGCCTTTATTGACGTTCTTAAATCCTCCCCTTGCAGTAGACGGTGAGCGATTCGGTTGTACATGACGCAGACTCCGGCACATCTGGGATCATAATGCGTCATTCTGGACTGCATGGTCGTCACTCGTTCAACGTCAGCCAGCTCCTCATAAGCCAGCGCCACCGGCAGGCATCGCATGAGCGAACCATTCCCGCCGCTTTGTCCCATGTCCATGTGAGCAATAAAAGCGGCTTCAAACCAGTCTCCTTGATATTTTTCAAAAACATGGCGAATGATGTTTCCGATATCTTTAGGCCGGGATTGGTACCATTCCATAAAATAATGCCCGATCGCTTCCCGAAGGTCCTCCGGATTTTCGAGGATCCCGTCGGCTACGCAAAGCGTCATCATCGTATCATCGGTTACTTCTCCCGGTTCCAGGTTCCATACCCCGCCGCCGATGATTTCCGTCAAATAGCCATACTGGGCCTTAATCTCCTGTTCGTTCATAAACTCGGTTGTTCCGCCAAGAGCGTCTCCTACAGCGACACCATACATCCCGCCCTTGATGCGGTCCAGTAACTTATTGTCCATTCCAATCCCTCCTTCAACTTCCCATAACTTCAGCACGGGTAAGAAGTACCCACTGATTTACTTCATCGTATCCGGAAACTTCGGCGATCACACGAGAGCGTGGATACATCAACTCAGCAGGGGTTACAGATTTCAGAGCGGATGTGTCCGTTATACCGACAACCCCGAGGTTCCAGTAAGTTAATCAAGGTACCTTGTGGAAAAAAGGCTTCTATACACCCTTCCACCCGAGTTCCAACCGGAAACAGACTTTGGGTTCGATGCCAGTCTTCCATACCGAGCTGAAGCTGCTCGTGCCATAGTTCCTCGAATTCCGCCTGGCTTATTTCCTTGTAAAAGGGTTCCTGCGCATCTAGTGGATGTTCTGCCAGCATGAAATGATAGTGATCATGTCTTCGATTCGATGTGATACAGCTATCGTCATCCTGATAAACCATCTGTCTGTATGCTACACCGTTGTCATCAATTTCAAAATACCAGGTTCCCATTCCAGGCTCCTGGATATCTTCTAAATATTTCAAAACAGTCACTCCAATCAGATGAGAAAATTCTGCTTTAGTAGGTGGAACTTTCAATCCTAAAATCTGAATGGATATCAAATTCAGCTGACCCCTTACTTTCTGTCTTTCGCAAAACAAACTCAAATGTGGGTTCATAATAGGAATCCTGCAAAGTTTCCCCGCCTAATATCTCTATGCTGTACCAGCCGTTTTCAATTTCAATCATTGGCTTATTGTTTTGGCGGTAATGATGAAGTAAAGCTTGGACTCGTTCGTTCGTGAATTTTTCTAATATTCGCCAAGTAAACAGCATGAGGATGTTGTTTTCAACTTGAAGCGAATAGCCGTCACGTCTGAATTGCAAACGACTGTCTGTTTTCAACAATTCCGGGGTATCCCCGGAAAGATTAAATATAATGGTATATGGATAGTTCTCAATCCCTACCATGGGAAGGATAATACCATCAAGCACAACCTGATCGCCGCTCTCGTTTGTTGTAAACTCCATTGCTAAATCATCTGAAAGACTATGGGCTTGTTTCCAGCTTTCCAGCCGCAAAATATCCCCGACAATGAAATAATTGATAAGGTCATTCAGCACTTCATTAAATTTGTAGATCATAATTTACCTCAATTTCAATCTCTTGATCGGCATTTAACCTATTAAAATGACTTATTAAGGAGTTATACCCTTTTTCATCGATATCATATTCAATGTCTATTGAATCATTTACGCCAAGTGATCTTGCGGTCTCTTCCGATAAAAAGATAGAAATTAATTTTCGACGAAGTACGATCCTTAATATCCCCCCGTACTGGGATCTATTTTCACTATTAAGCGTAATATGAATTTTATTTAGGAGGGGGTTGTCCTCTATATATAAAGATTTTTGAAATAAAACATATTCTTTGGTTTCAAATTCATCATCTGCAAATCCAATTAGTATAGTCTCATCCTCAATACCACAATATACAAATGATGCTTTTAGTAAGATTGACATTTATTACTCCTTTCTCATTGATGAATTCCTGGTGACCCCTTAACTCGAATATAGGGAGCAATACGTGTTTGCAAAGTTGGCTGCGAGGAGATCCTCTTTTCGAATAAAAAACTGCAATTCTCCAGCGTCCCACCAGCAGAATCCCACGTCCTGATCAGAATCCAGCGCGAGCAATAACAACGTATCCTGCACTTCCTGCTTCGCTCGATCGGAATCTCCTTTGAAATGATCCGTGATCGTCTTTAACGCAGATTCCATGGAATAGTTATACTTTTGGCCGGTCAACAGATGAAGTGCCGCTTCGTATTCGCAATCTCCGTGCTGGGTTGAGGGATAACCGAACATCATGGCCAGATCGCTTGAATTCTCATCATTCAATTCGAAGCATAGCTCCTCATAGAGTTCATAATCATGCTCATCGTCTTCTATAATGTCATAATCTACATAACCATAATTGGGTGGTTCCATTGTGGACCTGGCACTTACCCGATAACCGGTAAACTCACCCTCAAGAGCTGTCTCTTCTGGTGAATGGTAACGTTTAGCTTCCTGAAGCTTCTCTTCCGGCAAAAATAATACCTTGTGCTCGATTCCATAGGCGGGTTCATCCACCCCTACGAAAAAGTACAGCATGCCTTTTGCTGGCAATAGTGTTGATACATCATGAGGTACCAATTCATTTAAACGAAGCTGAGCCAAGAACGTCATCGGAGTACCGTCAGAATTCACCGGCCATTCTACGATAGCAGGCAAATCCGGATCGCCTCCTATACGGGAAAGGCATGTTTCGTTGTAGGTTTCGATCTCTTTCTTGGATAAGCGAATACCTTGGCGTATAGACTCTTTAAAATAATCCATGGCATGTTCGAACTGGTATTCGTGAACGACCCGCTCAAGTTTATTCTGATGATTTTCAGTTAGCAATTCTTACACTCTCCTTTTACGACCCAATATAAAGTTTGTTTTCCGCAAAGACGGCTGAGTATCCTAATCGATACAACTCAAAATACGGTGCGAACGGATCTCCTTTGAGCCCATAACGATGCCATTGGAGATAATAGGAAATCCAGTAATCGCAGGCAATCGAGTAATACGCCTCGTCCAATATTTCGATGGATCCATGAGGCAGAATTTGAACCATTTCATAAATACGTAAACAAGAATCTTGCATAAGAAGGTTTATTCATATGTACCTCTCCTCTTTCGCTGATCGGCAGAGTGATGAGTCATTTCTAATCATATCCTAAGCAGGCATCATTTCTCAAATCAGCAAATAAAACAAAAAGAACCGCGTTGTTCGCGGCTCTTCAGGCATCTCGCCTCCGGTAAAATATAATAGCTACTATAATAAAGAGCAGGGTCCATAACATTAAAATACCTGTACCTTGCAACGCCGAAAAGGCATTTATTTCATCAGGTGAAAGCGGCATATACATATAAGATCCTGCCGTATCCGGAAGATACCTTTTCAACCCAGGCAGAAGGTCTCTCGTCAAAGGACTGACCACAAAATAATAACCAAGCAATATCACTAAAGCAGGTGTAGTTCGTCTGATTAAAGCTCCCATAGCTGCACTGAGAAGTGTGGTTAAGGTTAGATAGCCTGTCGCACCTGCTATTGCTGCTAACATGGTGTCTATTTCAAGCCCTGTTGCTGTGTCTCTCATTCTTATAAAAGTATAAAACACACCGGATGCAGCGATTATAAACGCAGCGGGAATGGTTACGATTGCCAAGGCTAAATGCTTCATGGATAATTGCAGCCCACGCCAAGGTACGGTAGTTAAAGTTGTTCGAATCTGTCCGCCGGTATACTCCGAACAAGCAGCTAAGATTCCCAGAATAATAAACCCTGCTTGAAGATATCCCATAGAAGCAAGACCTATATTCAATATACTTAGCGTCCCTGCTGTCTCTTGCAGACCAACCGAAGTAAATGCTGCGGCTAAAAATAAATTGAGAATGAAAGTGCCTATAAGCGTGAGCCACGTCAAAGGTAGTGTAATTAATTTGCCTAGTTCAGCACCAAGAATTAGAGTTATCTTTTTACTTGAAGGGACCCTCATGCCGCAACGTCCCTCCTATGAAATACAATAGCTGCAACAATGAAAAGGACAAATACCCAGGCAAACATGACTAAACCGCCTGTGAAGGGGGTGAGAAACCTGTCGCCAGTAAACATAAACATTTCAATACCAACCCGATCCGGTAAGTATAACGCCAACTTCGTAACCTTAGAAAGCAGGAAACTGAATGATACAACGGAGGTGTTTATGATCAGCACAGCAAGTGGAATAATGCCGTTCCTAGTCAGAACAGTAATCCCAAATGCCAAAAGTGCGGTAAATGTCCAGTAACAAACTGCACCGATCAGTTTGGACACTTCAAATGCAGGGGTGTACTCACCAAGAACAAAATGAGTGGCTGAAATAGTGGTCATAATAGCAACCACACTAAGCAGTATACTGGTCACGGTCACTGCCCCTGCTTTGACCAGCAATAAATGAAGCCTTGATGAGACAACCGTTAAGCTTGTTGTAATCTGTTGTCCTCCACCAGATTCACTGCTCTCTGTCAAATACTCACTGCTGACGGCAAGCACTCCGAGAATAATGACACCTTGCACACCAAGTGCTAATCCGATATATCCAACTTCCGATAGCCGTGTGCTGACTCCAGCAAGGATCTCTTCTTTTTGTGCCATACTGTCCAAGGCAGCTATGGCCGCCGGGGCAATTGCTCCAATAAGATAGGCAAGCCAAATGCCCGGCAGAGAGAACAATTTAGATAGTTCCGAGTTGAATGCCCTCATACCGTGTCACCCGCTTTTTCAGATGTCAGGGCAAAAAAAGCTTCCTCCAGCGAAGAATGGTTACCTATTACTTGTTCCAGGGTTCCGTCGGCAACGATTTTCCCATGCTTAATAATCACCACGTCATCAACCGTCTCCGCAAGCTCTCCCATTAGATGACTGGATAGTAACACCGTATTCCCGGATTCGGCACGTTCACGTAAAAATGTCCGAATAAATCGAATTCCTTCCGGGTCGAGTCCATTTACGGGTTCATCTAAAACCAGTATTTGGGGATCACCCAGAAGCGCAGCCGCCATTCCAAGTCTCTTCCCCATACCCAGGGAATACTTCCCTACTCTTTGACCCGCTGCATCAGTAAGACCTACGATTTCCAAAACTTCCTCGACACGTGAGTTAGGCAAACCTGCGGCACGAGCAATCCAGCGTAAATGAGCTCGTCCTGTCCGCTTACGATGTGCTCCTGATCCATCAAGTGCGGCGCCTACGGTAGCTAGAGGATTATGTAATTCTGCGAATGGCTTGCCATTAATGAGTGCACTCCCTGAGGTGGCGCGATCCAATCCAAGCAGGATGCGAAGTGTAGAGCTTTTACCTGCCCCATTCGGACCTAAAAAACCAGTTACTCTACCAGCTCTAGCCTTAAAGCTGATGCCCGATAAGATTTTATGAGTTCCGCGATGTTTGACCAAGTTATTAATTTCAAGCAACCATAACACTTCCTTTCTGTTATGGTTCCAATTATAGAGATGCAAAGTAACATTACGGCTATCCTGTCGTTTACTTCAGGTTTACCTTTAGGTTAAGCTCTGCTGATAGCTACGTTTGTACCATCTTCATTGGATGTAAAGTCAGCCTTCAGATTCATTTTATTTAACATATAATCACAAGTTGATAAACCAATCCCCGCTCCACCCCCATGGGAAGATTTATCCAAACCGGGACCTCTGTCCGCAACAATAATCAGTTCTCTTTTAACATCCACCGCAATGTGTGCGTATTTCCCCTCTGCTGCATGGCGAACAATATTCTGAAACAAATTATCCAGAACCCTTGTCATCCATTTCGGATCTGCTTCCCAATAAAAAGTTTCATCAGCCGGTAAATCCACATCAAGCTGAATTCCATGTTCTTCAAATACGGGATACCACGCAGCAACAGCTGCCCTTACTAAACGTCCAATATCCGTTGAAACGGGCTCAAAAGGTTGTTTCCCTGAGGTAAGCAAGGTATAGGAAAGTAGATCATCCATTAGGTCTCCGACCCTTGTGATCGTATGGTTGATCTCTGTTAATGAGTGTTGACCTTCTAAACTTATGGGTTCTTTGTTTAGTCTGGTGACATGCCCTCTCATAATAGTAAGCGGCGTTCGCAGGTCGTGAGATAAATTTGCAATGAGTCGATGTCTCAGTAATTCCTCTTCATATGCTTGCTTGCGGCTTTCCTTCAGCTGCTGAATCATCCAATTAAAAGAGCTCCCTAACTGGTCTATCTCATCCATACGATCCGCTTGAACAGATATGGGTTTAGGAAAGGAGTTAGTTATTGCTGAAGATGACATGACTTCCTGCAAACTGGCGAGACGCTTTTGAAGTTTCAAGAAAAACAGCCAAGATAAGGCCACAAATGCAACAATAATAAAAACAAACAATAGAACAGTAACGTAAAACAAATGTAACGTATTTACATTATTTTCATGGATATCAGAAACCCCAAAAAATGCACTGATGAAAATAAGCAGAATAGGAGGAAGAAAGATAAATAGAAAATGTACTTTTAAAAAACGGCGAAATAAGGATCTGTTTTGCTTCATATTTTCACCCGATAGCCTATTCCCTTCAACGTTTCAATGATCTCCGGGGAATCGGGATGACGTTCCAGCTTTTGACGCAGCCGGTGGATGTGCACCATTAATGTCTTATCACCGGTTATGTATACTTCTTCCCAAATGGCTTCATAGATTTGTTCTTTTGTTAAAACTTGATTCGGGTGGCGCAGGAAATACATTAATATTTGATGCTGTTTCCCCGTCAATATAATTTCTTCTCCTGTCTCTTTGTCAAATATCATTTGACCTTCCGGATCTACTTCAATCTGATTTCCTAATGAAATTCGTTCGGAATGTGTACCACCTTTTCTACGGATTAATACTTCTAATCTTGCAACCAATTCATCCGTATGGAAGGGCTTCGTTACATAGTCATCAGCAAATTGTAATCCGTCTACCTTATCATCGATCGATGTTCGAGCAGATAACAGCAAGATAGGAACAGCGGGAGCCGCCTTTTTTAAACGTTTTCCCACCGTAAAACCGTCTAATCCAGGTAACATGATATCCAAAATAACGACTTCATGACGATTTACTTCTTTTTCGGCACCTTCACCGGAAAGCAGCCATTGTACTGAAAACCCTCGCTGCTCCAATTCTTCTTTTAGCAGGCTGCCTATCTTCTCATTATCTTCAATATATAACACGCTTCTTTTCAAGTAACATCCCTCTCTCTAAATCGGGTTCTCTATTAGACAGAGTAACACATACAACTTAAAAAATGGTTTGCCTCTAAGATTATTTTAATTTGAGCCAACCTCAGCTTTATACAATAAAAAAACCAATGAGCTTGAACTCATTGGTTTTAATTTAGATAGAATAATGCTTATAAGTGCTTATCTTTGAATCGAACCCTTCCATGACATAATTCCGCCTCGTAAATCCGCGACATTGGAATAACCATGGCGTCCAAGAACCTTTGCGGCCTGTTTGCTTCGCATGCCGCTCTGACAGTAGACCAAAACCGCCCGATCTTTGGGAATTTCGCTCATACGCTGCTGTAGCTGACTAAGTGGGATATTGACCGCGCCTTTGATATGACCCCGCTTATATTCATGAGACTCCCGAACGTCGATCACCTTACTCCCCTTTGATTCACTTTGAAACTGTTCCGCAGTCAGGGTTCGCAAACCTTTCACTGGAGCAAACTGTTTATAGAGCATCCAAATTACAAATATCAATAGTACTGAATAAAGTAGATAATTCATTCTTCCTTCACCTCTAATCCCGAACCAAATTGTCAGTCCAGGCAAGGAGTCCTCCAGTCATATTGACGACTTTAAGTCCTTTTTTACTTAATAACTCGCATGCCATTCCGCTGCGATTTCCGCTTCGGCAAATTACGATAAATTCATGATCAGGATCCAGCTCGTCCAGTCTCATATCCAGTTGTCCTAAGGGGATATGTTTGGCTCCGGCAACATGACCTTCATTCCATTCGTCCTGTTCACGAACATCGAGAAGGTTCAATGCCTCACCCTTGTTGAGGCGACCTGCCACTTCTTCTGGTGTTGTTTCCTTGATAGTCATGCTATATCCATCCTCCTGCTCATCTTATATATTAATGCTATAAATTATCTGCTTTTAACAAGCAGTTCCACGGCTTCTTTGACTAGTTTAGCTGGATCAGGATTTCCGTTTGCTTGATCAGCCAAAATACATTGCTGGAGATTATCCGCCACGATTTGAGCAAGCGCTCTGTCGGAGGCGTTCCTGATGGCAGAGAGCTGGGCAACTACCTCCTTGCAGGGCTTACCTTCATCCATCAATCTAAGTGCCCCTCGAACTTGTCCCTCTATTCTCCGTAAACGTGTTTTGATTTCATCCGGATAATTATATTCCATTGATACCATCTCCCCATTTTCGCAATACCTGTCTAGGGATAGTATAGAGTAAATAGATGAATTTTACACTTAGTCAGATAAACAGGATAGATGACCAGACCTTGATAGCTGTCAGGGCAATAAGGACAACCAGACCGTATCTTAGGAAATCCACATTCATTTTCGTGCTGACTTTAGATCCTAATGGAGCCCCGATCAAACTCCCGATGACGGTAAAAATCGTCGGCCAAATGGGGATGGCTCCCCCGGAAATTTTGCCTATTACACCGCCGGCAGCAGAAATAAATACAATAGCAAGCGATGAAGCAATTGTTGTACGTGTTGGAATATGGAGGACTGTCAGCATAATCGGTATTAGAATAAAAGCTCCCCCTGCGCCGACGATCCCGGATACAATTCCTACGAGAAATGCTGATATGACCGCAATAAAAGTGTTGAACTGAAGGTTTTCCCTTATTTCATCTGTTCCTTTACCCGGTATGAGCATCAGGATTACTGCAATTATCGCCAAAACCCCATATATCAAGTTAATAAGGTCCCCATCCAGCATACCCGACACAAACCCACCAATCAGGCTGCCTGTCAGGATACCGGCTCCCATATAAAGTACGAGTCTTTTATTAACTAAAGACAAAGACGTCTCTGTTTTGCTCTTTTTTCGGAATGCCAGTACTCCTGCAAGCGATGCGAAAAAAACCTGAATCATGCTGATTGACGAAACTTCGTGTGCGCTAAATTGAGCGGCGCCCAGCATAGGTGGTACATAAAGCAGCAGAGGAAAATTAATGATGGCTCCTCCAATTCCAAGCAATCCGGAAAAGAATGAACCGACAAAACCAAGCGCGATCATCGTGATCATTAGCAAGGTTTCCATCCTCCTCCTCCTTTCAGTTCAGCTCAGCTCGCTTTATTGGATTTCTAAACTTTTTTTACAAAGAACTTAAATACATTATTTTCTTCCTCATGTTTTAAGAGTTCATGCTTCGTTTGCTTCACCCATGCTTGAAAATCATTAACGGAGCCTTTATCTGTCGAATGAACTTCCATCACTTGACCTGGAAGGAGTCCGTCCAGCGCTTTTTTTGCTTTCACAATAGGCATTGGGCAGGCCATTCCTTTTGTATCTACTAAAATGTCTGTTTTCATAGTAATTCGGTTCCTCCTGTCATTTGTCGTGCACGGCACAGCGATTAGGACCGATCTCCATCTCCCGCTGCTCCTCTTCGCTAGGCGTTATTTTTCCCATATTCGTTTGACGTATTTCTTGATAAGCATTCGGCTGGGGCGGCAAGTTCTCGGTGACAGCGCTCCGAAAGTCCTTCTCTTGCTGGATATTCAATCCGGGATTATGAAGGAACAAATCGGATAGCTTGGCCATGACCCGGCCTCCTTCACCTAACTCAGTCACTTTACCGAAGTGGGCCGGCAAGACAATCAAATCCTGTGAAAGCTCTTTATACCGGTTATAGAGCGTATTTCGCAAATCTCCCACCCAATCCTCCGCCTTACCGGCCAAATCAGGACGTCCGATCGACTCAATGAAAAGGATATCCCCGGTTAGCAGATATTGATCATCTATAATAAAAGAGGTGCTTCCGATCGTATGCCCAGGCGAGTAAATCGGTTGGATTCGGAGTGTCGTAGACCCTATCGTGATGCCTTGGCCTTCTTCGAGCTTTTCATAATCGAATGTCACTTCAGTCGCATCTTTTGGCGGAAGCCAATAAGTTGCGCCGGATTGTTCCGCCAGTTTCCTTCCGCCGGAGATGTGGTCGGCATGCAAATGAGTATCCAGGGTATGTTTTATTTGTACCCCCTGCTCCTTGGCAAACTGCTCGAAAACATCCGTCATCCGAAGCGTATCAATAACCGCGGCTTCACCTTTGGATAGGACCATGTATGACAGGCAACCTTTACCGATTCGGACGAACTGATACAAGGAGCCCCCGTCTTTTAAGTCGCCAATCTTGACAGGTTCCAAATATTCGCTCCATGCCTTCATTCCGCCTTCCAGATAATGCACATCGGTTCGGCCGGCATCAACAATTTGTTCAGCAACAAATTTGGAAGAGCCTTCTTTTGCACAGACAACGAGCAGCTTTTTCCCATCAGGTAGTTTATCAAGAGCTTCGTCCACGCCGTCCAGGAGGTCAAAATATGGAATGTTGATTATCTCGACACTCTCACCTTCGATCTTCCAGTCGTTATAATCATTTTCGTTGCGGACATCCAGAATAAAAATCTCTTCTTTCGCCAAAATGATCCGCGTCAGTTCCTTGGCCGTCATCATATTCATACGATTGGCATCTGTATTCAAGATGGTTCCTCCTTTAGTTAAAATGTCAGGCTGACGTTTGCATCCTTTGCAAAATCCAGGAAAGTGACAGCTCCGCCGACCTCGATTCCTTCAATAAAATCCTCTTTCTTCAGATTCATGACATCCATCGTCATTTGACAAGCAATGATCTTTACTCCCATCTCCTGAGCCATTTCCACTAGCTGGGGAATGGTCGGTATATTCGCTTTATGAAAGCCTTCCGCCAAATGTTCGGCACCTGCCGGCAATGGTAATTGATGGTGCGCCTCCTTATGGATCAAATTCAAACCTTCAAATGTGAAGAAAATGGCTACTTCAGCATCCGTTGCTGCCGAAGCTGTCGCGATATTAAAAACTTTATAAGCATCAAACAAACCACCGTTACTTGCAATAATTGCTACCTTTGTATTCATATAAATGACCTCCATATTATTGAAATTTAATTTTGTGAATCGTAATTTATCGTGGACCCATTCCAACCCGACATGCCTGATTCCAAATTCTTCACATGCTTAAAGCCTTTTCCGGCAAGCAATTGGCATGCCATATCGCTGCGGTTTCCTGTGCGGCAGACAACAACAATTTCATCGTCCGGGTTAAGCTCGCTTATCCGGTGCTCTAGCTCACCTAAAGGAAAAGATACGGCACCTGCAATTCGGTTGAATGCAAATTCAGCCGTTTCCCGTACATCAATTACGGTAACCTTTTCGTTTTCGCTCAACTTTTTTTGCAGCTCATCACTTGAAATGATTAAGGGGTATTTCTTTTCTTCATTCACTTCATTGGGGTTGGCTTTGCGAATGTAATGCTTTAGCACCTCACATTCTTCAACAGTACCGAGATAATGATGGCCTGTATTTTTGGCCCAACCTTGAATATCTGCAATTGAACCTTGATCGGTAGCTTGTACTTCTATGACTTGACCGGCATCAAGCTGATCGATTGCTTTTTTGGTTTTTACAATCGGCATGGGACAGGCAAGTCCTTTACAATCAAGTGTCATATCGGCTGTAATTTCCGGCAATATAAAGAACCTCCTTTTAAATGATGATGTCTTTCGTAAAGAATTTAAATTATATAATACGTATACCCCTATGGGTATAATACAAAGATAAAAAACTATTGTCAATCTAAGACCCCATAGCAAAAAATACCAACTTTAATTTCACTAAAGAGAAATTTAAAAACAGGTGGCGTTGAAAAAGACCTGCATTTGATTGCAGGTCTTTTGTTACAATTTAAAAAATGAGCTTGTTATTGAAGGAAACTTCATCAGCTACTTGAGATTTAATGTAATCAAATAATTGTATTTGGCAGCGTGCTTAAGCTCATCCAATATGATTCCGTATACCGTGTCTTTATAAATGCCGACAGGTAAACCAAACCAAATGTTTCGATACCGTTCCACTGCGCCCAGCTCGCCCATCAAAGCACGCTGTAGCCCTTCCTTATAAGATTGGACTTTCACATATTGCTCATTGCTAATGCCTGTAATTTCTTGTCCTGTGAGAGCCCGGTACATCTCCCTGAACATTTTATTATGGCCGCGCTCATCGTTACGAATGCTTTCGATAATAGCCACTTGTTCTTTGGTAGGAGCCAAATTGATCAATTCATCATAAAACAATTCATCGTTACGCTCCCCCTGTACCGCTTCCTTGATCATTTGTAATGCTTGCGGAAATCCGGTGTTCCAGATTGGAACGAATTCGGACCTCATATAATAGTATCTTCCCCAACCAGAAGGAAATGGATACAAGTTTAATACCTCCCAACATTTATTTGTTGGAAGTATATGCACATAAGCCCAGGTCGGTTCCTCAAACGACTATTTCAAGGCTGTAACAAGCCTCTCCTCTTCCCATATCGCTTCCAGACTTGAAAGCGATTTTCAAGTGCATAAATGTGTATTTATGTAAAATTTAGAAGATAAAACCTTTAATTTGAGAAGTTAAAATGTATGCGTTTTCATTCTATAATTTTCTATGAAAGGAGGTAAAAGGAAAGATAGAATCATAGTTTCACAGAATTAGTTTGGGCCTCATGAAAACACATGCCAAGAAGGATCAGGTAGGTAAAAGGTAGGTAAAAAGTAGGGACAAAAAAATTCAGGAGGTAATGACATGATCAAGTTTAATAGGAAAGTCTTGACGCTAGTATTAACGGTTGCAATGAGTTTCAGTATGTTTGCAATAACCGCAAGTGCGAACACCTATTGGCAAAATTGGACCGACGGCGGCGGGACGGTAAATGCGGTCAACGGGTCCGGCGGCAATTACAGTGTTTCATGGCAAAATACCGGGAATTTTGTTGTCGGCAAAGGTTGGGCTACCGGATCTCCAACCAGAACCATTAACTACAATGCCGGTGTCTGGGCACCGTCAGGCAATGCGTATTTAACACTCTATGGGTGGACGAGAAACTCGCTCATCGAATACTACGTTGTCGATAGCTGGGGCACCTATAGACCTACCGGAACGTATAAAGGCACCGTGACTAGCGATGGAGGCACCTATGACATATATACCACGATGCGGTACAACGCTCCTTCTATTGACGGCACGCAAACCTTCCAACAGTTCTGGAGTGTAAGACAATCGAAAAGAGCGACCGGAAGTAACGTCGCCATCACTTTCAGCAACCATGTGAACGCCTGGAAGAGTAAAGGAATGAATTTGGGAAGCAGTTGGTCTTACCAAGTGTTGGCGACTGAGGGATATCAGAGCAGCGGGAGTTCAAACGTAACGGTGTGGTAACGGGTTAATCTTTGATTTTGCTGGGGCCGTTTGGTCTCACGGCCAACGGCCTCCATTCATTTCAAAAGCCCCTCCCCTTCTTACTACCGGAATATTGCTGTTCCCATCATTTTAAAGGAGATCTGTCGATGAGAAAGCTACTCTTTTTACTGCTGATCGCTATAACGCTTGTTGCCATCGCTTGTTCCCTGGACAAGCAGGATAAGGACAATTCCCTAGTATTCGTCGAAGGCGGAACCGTTAAAAACACAAAGTCTAACTTCTATGGAAAAAGCATCAGTTTATCGAATTTTTATATCGGAAAATACGAGGTGACCCAAAAAGAATGGGTTGAGGTCATGGGAAGCAATCCATCCCAATTCATCGGCGATGATTTGCCGGTAGAAATGGTAAGTTGGTATGACGTTGTGGAGTACTGTAATGCAAGGAGCATAAAAGAAGGCTTAAAACCTTATTACAATATAGATAAGAGTTCAAAAGACCCGAACAATAAGAGTGAGAACGATAATTTAAAATGGACTGTAACGATCAATGCGGAAGCTGATGGATACCGCTTACCGACGGAAGCGGAATGGGAATATGCCGCAGCCGGAGGCCAAACGAGCAAAAGTTACACCTACAGCGGAAGCAATAAAGCGGATGATGTGACATGGTACTGGAGAAATACCGGTGATAAATACCTGAAGGGAGATTGGAATTGGCCGGTCATAGAAAACAACCATAACCAGACAAAATCCGTCGGGCTCAAGAAACCCAATGAATTGGGGCTTTACGATATGTCAGGCAATGTCAGGGAGTGGTGCTGGAGCTGGTACGGAGAGAATATGGATAATGACGCCGGTTCCTTCCGAAGTGTTAAAGGCGGTGGTTGGATTGGCGACATCGGAAGCAGTGAGATATCATTTCGGGGCAAGTTTGAAGCAAACGGCTTTGGTCCCGATCAGGGCTTTCGCGTGAGTCGCAATGGGTAAACGGAAGAGATGCAACTCCAGGTTGAATACTCGTTTTTGACCGCAGACGGATTGTACTAAAAGAAAAAGGCTCATGACGTTTAATGCCATGAACCTTTATGGAACCAATGATTTTGTATTCTGCTAATCACATCTATCGTTGTACGCTCAATTGCCGCCCTTCCGTGTTGCATGGATTATGACTTCAGCTCAACGCCCTTGGGAAGAACGGATTTCACTTTGTCCCTTACCTCAGGATGGGTCCGCAATTCTTCGCCCAGTAGTACGACGATACCGGAGTCGTCCCGCGAGCGGATCAGACGGCCGATGCCCTGGCGAAGCCGCAGCAGCATGTAAGGCATGTCCACCTCATTAAAGGGGTCGGTTACAGCTTTTCGCCGGGCGTTAAATACAGGGTCATGCGGCGGAAAAGGCAGCGACCAGATAATCACGTTCATGAGCGACGGCCCCGGAACGTCGAGACCCTCCCAAAGGCTGACCGCACACAAGACGCTTTCTTCCTCCTGCTGGAATGCCGAGATCAGATGGCTGATTTCTCCGTCGCCTTCATAATAGAACGACATCCCAACCAGCTTCGGTTCGGCCTTCACGTGTTCCTTGAACAAACGAAGCTCTTCTCGGGTCCGGAAAAGAATGAGTGCTCTGCCACCCGTTTGCTGAAGAAGCCGTACCGCCTCCTTCATCTTCCCGTCGAAGCCTTCGGAAAGATGCCATGTCGGTGCCAGTACCTCCATTTGCTCCTGATAGGCATAAGGTGAATCCACTGAAAAGGACAGGAAGCTTTCAACGCCAAGACTGTCCGCCATATAACGGAAAGAGCTGTCCACCGACATGGTCGCCGAAGAGAAAATGACCGGCATTTTAAGATGAAAAACCTGCGTTTTCAACAGCTCTTTAACCGTACCCGGCATGACAGAGAGCATAAGCCCTTCCGGGCTGTCCTCCACCCAACAGATCACCGTTGATTCCGATTGCTCGAACAGGAGGAGCGCTTTTTGCATCATTTCCATATGTTCCTCGACGATGCGAAGCTGATAATGGTCCAGCGTATACAGCTCACCTTCAAAGACAAGCTCCTCTTCTATCGCCGAAAGCAAGTCACGGAACCGTCGCACTTCGCTGAGCAGCGTTTCGTTCAAGACGATTTCTCTGCGGTCCGATCCCGCAACGGAATGATTGTATCGTCCGAACGCATGAAACATCACTTCGCTCTGCACGATTGAATCATCGATCAGTACGGCCAGAGATTCGCGGATTTCATTTTGCAGGAGGCGCGTAATTAATTCTTCAAAGGTTGCATGCTTCATTTTATAGCCGAACGCCTTCATGGCCGCCGATTCCAACAGATGTCCCTCATCGAACACAACGGAGGAATGCTCGGGCAAGAGCGGTAGCTGTCCCTCCCGTTTGCGGCCATCATAGGTCCAGACATGCTCCAGATAATAATCATGCGAGCAGATGATGATATCGGTAGAGCGCCGGTAATGATCCCGGGACAATGTCTGGCCGCAGCGGTGACGGCGGTCGCAGGTGAAGCAGTCCTGGAAGGAATCCCAATTGATCGTATTCCACTGTTCGTCGTTTAACTGCGGATAATTTCTGCGGTCTCCGTAAGCATGAAATGCCTGCATTGGTGCGGAGGAATAGACAAAACCGGGCAGGCTTGCCGCGATTTCTTCCCAATTCTCATCTGCCTTGGCATGAATTCTCGCCTGATCCAGTTTCTTAAGACACAAATATTGATCCGGCGATTTACCTAGCCGCGCATCGATGTTCAGATCCAGGTGTCTGGCCAGCTTCGCGATATCACCCTCCGGTTTGACCAGCTGCTCAATCAAAGACTCATCCGCACAGGCAATGATCGCGGGCTTTCGTGTGTATCGTGCGTAACATACCGCATACAGAAGATACGCCAGCGTTTTCCCTGTGCCTACCCCCGCTTCGGCGAAAATCGTCTTTTTGTCGGCGAATGCTTTTTCCAATTGAAACGCCATATAGATCTGCTCGTCCCGAACTTCAAAGCCCGCTTCCGGCAACAGCTCGTAAAATACGTCCGCCACCCAGTCCGCAGCTTGCTGAATAAATGGTGTTCCAGAATCATAAGTAAATGGGTAAGATTCCACGTGTTTAACTACCTCTGCTTTCTTGCTCCTAAGGTTCAATTAATTTCTCATACCTAGTCGTTCAATCTTTAAAAATTCCAGCATATCATTGTCATTGATCTCGCGCAACACTGGCATAAAAAAAGGCAACCGTTTCCGGCTGCCTCCCTTATTATATTCAGCTATCCCTTTTGATCATAAATTATTTAATGATGGGCTGACCTGCAAAAGCTTGAGCCTGTAACGGAGCTGTCAGGAATTTTGCTGCTTGAGCAACGAACGCCTGAAAATGCCTGCTTGCATTGTGAGCCGCTACTGCTTCTTGGTCTTTCCACTGTTCGATCATGAGATAGGTATCATCCTGATCCGTATCCTTCAGGAGCTTATACGATACGTTCCCTGCTTCCGCGCGGGATGCTTCAATAAGTTCTTGTACGGACTCCAGAAATTCCGCTTCTACTTCGCGATTAACTTTCATTTCTGCATGAATAATAATCATCGTAGTCAGAGCCTCACTTCCACTGCGCAATTCGGTCAATAGGAAGACGACTGGTCTTGCGCGGCTCTTTAGCCGCTTTACCTACGGAAATGAGCATAACCGGTACATAGCGGTCCTTTTCCATACCAAAGGCTTCAGCAATACGGGATTTGTCATATCCGCCAATCGGGTTTGTATCATATCCGTGGGCACGAGCAGAAAGCATAAGCTGCATGGATACCAGGCCGCCGTCAATAAGAATCATTTCGCGAAAAGCCTGGGCCGGGATACGGCCGAAAAGATCAGTATAGTTAGCCATGATTTGTTCTTTAATCTCTTGTGGCATAAAGCCCTTTTCCACATCAGTACTCATAATATAGTCAGCATTGTCAAAGGCGTTCATATCGCCGAACACAGCAATGACTGCAGATGAGGTTGTAACTTGGTTTTTGTTGCCTGGCGCAAGCTCTTCAAGCGTTGATTTACCTTCCGGGCTATCAATGACAAGGAATCTCCATGGTTGAAGATTAACGGACGACGGGGCCAAAGTCGCTTCTTCCAACATTTCGGTCATTTCCTCGCGGCTAATTTTGACCGATGGATCGTATACGCGCACAGAGTGCCGGGTAGAAATAATTTCTTTAAAATCATTGCTTAGGGTAGTTGCAGTCATGTTATTCTCTCCTAATCTCTATAGTTAATTGGTTTTACTGGTTTATTTCATTTGTTGAATCTGGCTGTTCAGCTTCTGCAGAGCTTGAATTAATCCAAGTCGTTCCGATTCCGTGAGGTCTGCCTGCAATTCCTCCAGAAACCGCTCTTTCTCCTCTTTAAACTTCACTACCTTACTCCTGCCTTCCTCGGTCAGTTGAACTAACGTAATCCGGTTGTCGCTCTCCGACCTAGTCCGCAGAAGAATCCCTTCCGCTTCCAATTGCTGAACATGGCGGGTCACTGCAGCTGGATCTATAGACACGGCTTTCTGCAGATCCGACTGGCTAATTTGGCCACCCGTCAGCTTGCAAAGGAGTTCGAGCCGGTTGGGACTAACTCCAGCACATCTTTCAAACCGGGTCGCAATATGCTTGTTTAAATGCATAAGCAAGTAAAGCAGATCATCCGTATGACATGTAGAGATGATATTAACCTCCTTCGACTCATTGACCCATCAATGGTTGATGGGTCAATGATAAAACATTCTTTACAGAAAATCAAGAACTTTTCCGGAAAAGTAGCTAATATTAATTTCAACTTATTTTTATATAAAAATGGTCGTAGGCTTATATACTGGTTCAATGCCATCAGGGTGACTCGTTCGATTTTTCCGCATATGCTAATCAAAAATAAGAGGTGATACTCTTCATAATGAAATACAGAAGCAGCACGATCAAGAGTAAGTGGACGAAAACCCAATGGTTGCTTAAAGATAGCTATATTAAAAAGTATATCCCAATCACCTTACCCTTTAACAAAAAAAATCTTTCCAGCATGCTTGCCGACTACACCACCGTCTTCTTTAAGCCCACAAATGGATCGGGCGGAAATAACATTATTCGTATCAGTAAAACCGCCGGTGGCTACCAAACCCAGTTGAACACAACTAAAAAATCGTACTCAACTACAACGCAGTTGTATCGTGATCTGAACCGCTTTGCGGGGACCAGACCTTATCTTTTGCAAAAAGGAATTCGCTTAGCTAAAAGTAATGGAAAGCCATTCGATGTCCGGGTTATGGTTCAGAAAACCAAACAAGGAACTTGGACCAGCACCGCCCTCTTCACCAAAGTCGGCAATCCGAAAAAGGTAGCCACCAATTATAATCAAGGCGGCACTATCGGAACATTCCACAATACAATGAATGGTGCCAAATTCAGTTCCGCCTTCACTCCACAGCTCGAGTCGGATCTCAAAAGACTTGGCGTTGCCGTTGGCAAAAATTTTGATCGAAATTATAAAGGATTCAAAGAACTCGGTCTGGATGTGGCAATTGACTCCAAAGGTAAAGCCTGGATTCTGGAAGTGAACACTCGGCCGCAAATATACCCGCTTAAAGCATTAAAAGATAAGAGCATTTATAAAAAAATTCTGTCTTACGGGAAGCAATATGGACGTTATAAATAGCGAAAGCTATCCGGATTAGGAAATAGGAAGCCGCATTTTCCTGCGGCTTCCTGATAAGAAGTCTAACTATTCCTTTTTATCTCTACGGGAGAGGAGCCCCTGTTCAAACGCATAGCGTGTTAACTGGACTCTATTTTGAAGTTGCAGCTTTTGAAGTATGTTCTTCAAGTGATTTTTGACGGTATGCTCCGAAATCACCAGTTTTTCTGCAATTTCTTTATTGGTCAGGCCATCCGCAACATTACTTAATATTTCTTGTTCTCTAAACGTCAAAGATTCATCAACTTCTTTATTATTAGCAAGTGATACATCCTTTAAAATTTCAAAAGCAAGCTCCCGGCTTAAAGGAGTTTCTTCATTCACGATGGAGTTTAAGTACTTGATCCAGGTTGAGGGTGCCAGATTTTTGAGCAGATAACCTTGCGCTCCTCGTTTTAAAGCTTCCAAAAGATGAAACATGTCATCCGAAACGGTGATCATGACAATTTTCACGTAAGGAAAACGCAGCTTGATGCGCTGCGTTGTTTCCAACCCATCCATGTCAGGCATTTGAATATCCATTAATATCAAATCAGGCATCCATTGTTCCGTGAAATCTATAGCTTCTTGGCCGCTTGCGACAACGCCTACAATTTCATACCTGTCGTCCGTAGCAATGATTTCACATATCGCTTCCCTTGCATGGGCATGGTCATCAACGACTAATACTCGTGTCTTCAATCCTCCCCTCCTCCTTTTTGTATCTCAAGTGTTGTCAACGCATGATGATTAAAAATTCGAAGCTGCCATTTCATATCTTCTGCACGATCCTTCATAATGTTCAAACCGTAACTTTCTTTTGAATCTATAATTTCTTCTCGAAATCCATCTCCATTATCTTTAATGGTTACTACCCACCCCGCTTCATCTCCTTGTGCAACAATCCAGCCCTTCGATGCACGAGCGTGCTTCTGGATATTTACAACAGCTTCACGAATACAGGCTAATATTTCAATTTTTTCCTTCGGAGTCATAACATTCTCTTTAATGTTCCAATCTAATTCGATTGGAATAAGTACTTCATCAGCAATTTGCTTGACTTTATCTTCTAAAGTTTCCTTCAGAACAACTTCACTATTGGTATTGGTCGAATATTTAAGGTTCGCTATGGCTTGTCTTACATATCTGTTCACTTCATGAACAGTCTTTCGAACTGCATAGACTGCGTCTTCATGCTTATTTCGATCTGTTGTAAATTCAAGTTGATCAACCTTAACGGATAGTAAAAAAAGCGACTGGGCTATTCCGTCGTGAAGCTCTTTGGCCAGCTGTTCACGCGCCTGGAGCGCTGCCTTTTGTGCCCGCTCAGCCTGAAGTTCTTGTTGAATCTTTTCCAGTTGAGAGAACAATTGGTTGAGAAGAGTCACACTAACAAGGTATACTAAAATTGGCGTAAGCCAGTTCCCCAAATCCATGGAAATGTACGGCATTAGAAATTGGTGTCGGACATATTCCCATAATCCTACTATCAAAGTCGGTACGAATAAAATCATCCACTTGATTTGTTTATAAGTCACGCCCGAACACTCCTCAAACATCTAATCTATATTTATATTTATATCAAAGCATATCGTAATCTCAAGGAAAAGAGGATTAAATTAAATTTAATCCTCTTTTGCGGTTTCAAGATAATTATACAGTTGATTTTCGCTGCTTATTTCACCAATAATCGAGTGCGCGATGTTACCTTCCTTTTCAAGGATATAAGTAACCGGCAAGCCTGTAACTGCGTACATTCCTGATATTTTACCGGTAACGTCAATAATGACAGGGAAATCGAATTGATGCTGGGTCAAAAACTCATTCACGGTTCCTTTGGATTCCCCAACATTTACAAACAAGGTTACGACATCGGAATCGCTATCTTGGAATACACGATTAATGAGCGGCATTTCGTTCACGCAGGGTCCACACCAGGACGCCCAAAAATTGATCACAACGAACTTTCCGCGAAAATCTGAGAGTGTGACCTTTTCTCCAAGTGTATTTGTAGCTTGAAAATCAGGTGCGGTCGCTCCGATACTCAGACGTTCGGTTGATGCTTTGTCCTCATTCTTTTGACTTGTGGATACAACAACCCAAATAACTGCTAATAATGCAAATAGGCCGATGAAAAAGGTCAATCCAAATCGAAAATTAATCTTCATTTTCATCTTTTACTTTCTCTTTCTTTGTGGTGAGCTCCATACTATACTGAAATGCTTTATGTAAAGGAAATTCACCAAACAACTGACTGTACTCCTCTACTGAACCCTCACCGCAGTTTTGTCCTTCATTCAAAAAGATGACATAGTCCGCCAGTTCTTCGGCAATATCCAGTTGGTGGGTGGAAAAGAGAACCGTCTGCCCTTCCGTTTTAACGACTTTCACAAGGTTCACAAATTCCTTCATCCAATAAGGGTCAAGACCATTGGTCGGCTCGTCCATGATCAGCAATGCGGGCTTGGACAGAATGGCTTGTGCAAAGAGGACGCGCTGCCGCATCCCTTTGGAAAAAGTGCTGACCAGTTTGTTTTTTTTATCAGCCAGACCAACAAGGCTTAAAACTTCATGAACCCTTTGTTCAGGCGTTTTACGTAATGAGGCCCAGAAAGACAAAATCTCTTGCGCCGTCATTCCTTGTGGAAACTGAAAATCATCAGGCATATAACCGATTTGTTCAGCGTACTTTTTCCTGTTATCTTTCCATTGTAGCCCATTAACTACGATTTCCCCGGAGGAGGGCTGAAGAATCCCCGCAACCATGCGCAGAACGGTGCTTTTTCCTGCCCCATTACCGCCGCATAATCCAACAATACTACCTTTTTCAAGTTCAAAGGAAATATTCTGAACAATCTTTTGACTTTTTATCGTTTTATATATATTTGAAGCAATAACAAAGGGTTCAGACACAGGACCTCCTCCTTTCCCAGATCCAGCAAACGCATGTTAAGGTGAAAAGCAGCCAGATGAAGAAGAGGACAAAAAATGAAAAACTGCCGCCAGAACTGTGAATCCAGCTTACCCATTTGTAATATTCAGGTCCAAGAACAGCGCCGCCCCCAAGCTTGATCACGACAAACAGTCTTACAAATTCCGCTGGATTTAAGAACGTGAATATAATGAGAAGCGGTTTGATCCATAAGTATGGAAGCAGCCCCAGGACAGCGATTAAAATCGTCGGCCAAGCAATGACCGTAAAGAACCAGATCATGACGGATATCGTCAATGCTTGCCAACGATTTTTTGCCAAAGAGCCGATCCATAGCGCGATCGTTAAGAATAGTAGAACCAGTCCGCATGAAAATGATAAAAAGAGCAAATATGTATTAATATCGAACATTTTACCAATCAGTGCGGTAATTAATCCTATTAATCCATAACCAAAGGAAATGATAGTCAACAATACGGCGGACAAACCGATGTACTTGCCCAACATAAAGGAGATTGTCCCCAGTGGATAGGTAGATAGCAACTGCCAGCTTCCCTCTTCTTTTTCGGCGGTTAATGAGAAGGATCCCAGAAATAGTGACATTAAGGGAAGTAAATATAAGGTTAAACTTAACATCGAACCTGTAACACCGGAATATCCGCTGATCTCATTTTGAGAATTGACTAATAATAAACTCAGGCTGAACACGGAGAACAATATTAAAAATGAATATGCCCAAGGATTTCTAAATCCAATTTTTATTTCTTTCTTTGCAACTTGCAGCATATCCGACATAATGATCAATGTCCCGATTTGTCTTCACTCATATTTTCATCATGGGTGTGGGAATGATCATGGCCTTCTCCGTCGCTATGCATGTCCATCATGTCATTACTTTGTTCCCATGTATGGTTAGCGAGTTCCTCCGAGCTCAGCATTTGGCCCACACCCTGCTCCTGAATAAATTGTTCCGCGGATTTTTGGTCTTTAAAACTTATAAGCCCATATGCCATAGGCGTACGAATGGAGGCGTCATAGACATAAGCTGCTTTGCCGTATTCGATCCATTCTTTATCATTGTAGTCACGGACATACGCCATTCCGATTTCACTGGTGCCATTTTTCGATTTCCATTCATTCATGCATCCGATATCGTCAAACTTGAGGCTCTTGCCTTCCTTCGTTACGATTTGGGTTGCAAAAGCATCATCCTTGACCTGCATGTTACAGATTACGCATACATCGACATCCTCATTGATAGCTTGAGGTTGATACGTTTTCTTTCCACAGCCGGTGATGGCAATTAAGACTAAAACTAAACTCAAAGCAAAGATTCCCTTTTTCATGTTTTTTGCCCCCTTGAATAGAGTATGGTTAATATGGATATCAACAACAGCATTGAAGAAACTATCATCAAGAAAACTTTATCTGGAAGCGGTTTGTCCTCAACGATAGAGTTCGATGTCAGTACGGGTTGATTCAGTTTCAGTCTCGGCGAACTGTCCGTGGTCCAGCTATGCTGATTATCTTGCTCATACATTCCGCTTAAGAAACTGATTCCAGGCGATTGAAAAAAAAGTTGAAAGGCCGGAGTTTCAGAAATTAAATTGCGGTAGAACGGGTTGATTGAATATTGGATATCGCTATTCCCATCATTGTTCATATCGAGAACCTGGGCAGTATCCCAAAAGTTTTGCTCAATTTGATTTGATTCGCTATCCATTGCTTCCGCCTCAATAACATTGGCAACAAAATCATTGTCATGAATGAAGTTTTTCTCTGCGTTTACAAATTGGATGCCTACAAAATTTCTGTAAATGGAGTTGTTTCTCAGTTCGTTTTGACTGGAACGTTCAAGATAGATTCCGACACGGTTCCCTTCAATATCATTCTTTTCAACGATAGATCTTTGAACGTCATAAAGCAGAATGCCTTGCGAATTTACATTGTTCCTTTGCTTGACGAAGGAGTTGTCCGAAACTACTACATCGCGTACACCCATAATCATTGCTCCGGTGACATTGTATTCGCCGATATTTCCGATAATTTTTGTTCCATCAATATACATGCAATGAATGCCATAACGTGATCCCAATATTTTGTTTTTAAAGATGTTCAAATCCTTGCTGTTATCCAGATAAATTCCGTCCCGCATATTCACGATCCTATTGTTTTCGATTCGGGTATCACTTGAGTTGAAAAGGTCAATTCCATTTCCCTTCTCTCCTAAGGTGGAAGGTCCTTGACTACTATCCCAAGAGATCAAGTTATCTTCCAATACGCCATCAACGGAATCGCGTAAAAGAATTCCATATCCGCGTGTTGTGATCTTTAAATTTCTTAAAACGACTCCATTTGCTTGAACTGAAACGGCTGTGGATTCTTCGCCTGTTTGCTTTTGTAAGACTCGGATTCCCTGAACGGTTACCCCTTCAGCTTGTATGGTTATTGCAGGTTCAAGAGATTCGTTGATTAGCGAAACACCCTCCAAGGCCTGAATAGTTAATTTCTTATTAATCAAGATTGGTCCGGAAAATTCCGCATCCGATAACACAATGCGTTCCCCAGGCTTCGCCCTGTCGACAATTTCCTGAAGTGAAGGAATAGATCCTTCATCAGCATCTACTTCTGTTAAATCCCAAGATAGATTAATTAATATAGCTGCAAAAGCAATGCAAATGAATGGGCTCTTTCTTATAAATGTATATTTTAGGTTAGTGAAATGGATAGTTATCCTCCTTTTCAGTAGAGTATTTTTAATAATTCTCTCCACAAAAAGAATAAATCAAACCAATACGGTATGATATAGCTCATTCGAGTGATATTTTTCATAGATATCAAATTTATTGTGAATGTTATGTGACATGACTAACATGCGAAGTTACAAGCTTAATCATGCTCGCAAAAAAGAAAAAGCAACCGTTACCGGCTGCTATTTCAGTAATATCCCAGTTATTATTTTTTTGCAAAATACACGCAGTGGAATAGCTACTTTAACTGATTCTGGATAGTTGATTCATCGCCTCATATTCTTTATTTGATAATTCCAAAAGAAGATCTGAAGCCTGATTTAAACATCGTATTTCTTGGCTTTCCCCGGCTTTTCGGATCAGTTCAGATACCTCCTCCCACATTGGAGCAATCTCGGAAAAGAGATCATATGCATTTTGTAGTGGAGCATAATCAAATATAGTCAAACACTCCTTTAAGAAGTCTCTGTACATATTTCTAAAGAGAGAACCCCCGGTTCCTCCGCGTTCCATTAAGGTAGCTGTTAGTACTAAATCATCTTCGATGTTTTTACTTCTTTCAAGCCATTTATTGATCTCAACACTTGTTTTCTTAATACCTTTATAGCCCAAATTTTTGATAGGCGGGTTAATATAATCATTAGCGTTCTCTAGGATCGCTTTTATAATCACATTTCTTAAATCAGGTACGTCCTCTATTTTCCGGATAGTATAAGATAGATTTTTTGAAGACATTTGGCCTTTTTCATTTCTTGCTAATGCCAAATTCTCAAGACTTGTTTTTACCAAACCCTCCATTCCGCCCTGTTGTCTTGTGTCAACTAAATACGCATAATGATCGTCATATCCATACATGGCGACATAATGGCCGGCAAAATGCACCTTGTTCGTGAAATAATCCAAGTGGTAACAGTCAAGCTTTAATCCTACTATATTTCCTTGGTCTACGTTCTCCTTAACATTTTCCCATGCCTTTTTCGGGGATGAAGTCTCTTTTACTTCCATCTGAAGATTTAAGTTGTTGACAATATTACGGGTCAGCAGATCAGGTTTAATCCTTCCCCCGATGAACGGAAAGTCCATATTTTTCATATCCCAATAAATAAAGCCCAACCCTCCGCCAATACCAAACAACATCGCCTCAGACAGTTCAATTCCTAAACTTTTTAGCAAGGTTCCGGTAGCTGTGGTTTCACAGTGTTCGCCAGAAAAAGGAGAGAAATTCTTTATGATCATTCATCCATTCTCCTATCATCATTTATTTCTAATAAGTCCTTGATTAAGATTTCCATAAACTCAATTTCATGTTTAATTAGCAAAAGAGGATGTCTGAATAATGCTTGAACGTGCAAAGGCAGTCTTAATCCGCCTTGTGATTCAAACTTTTCATTAATGTTGCTAGCAACATGAGTAAGGAAATCATTTCTCTTTTGAAGTGCTGTCACAACTTCATTAGTGGTCAAGAACGGAATGGCTGCAAGAGCTAAATCGAATTTATTATCTCTTTCACGTGAAGTAGATAAGTACTCCAAGGTAATTTGTTTAAGTAATGCCACACCATGATTTGTTACTTCAAATTTCTTTGGCATGGGCCCTTTTCCTTGTTTGGTTGTATCTAAATAGGAATTAACAAGTTGCTTGTTGCTTAATTTTTTTAGACCGACATAAATAGAAGTAGTACCCATATCTACCCATTCCCTGTAACCCCGTTCTTTGATTAACTGATTGATTTCATAACCGGAAGCCTCCTTCCGCTCACAGATAATCTGTAAAAGCATAAATTCAACATTAGTAATGTCCATAAAAGTATCCTTCCATAATTATCCTATATTGATATATTACACCGGTGTAATATTACAGTCAATAAAATCATACAAAAACAACGACAGCCACCAGGCTGCCGCTGCTACATGTTCTTATTAAGTATCAATCATTGTTCATTCCGCATCTCAAAGATTTTCTGCAAGGTAAGAAGATGCAGTGTTCTTTCGTCATTCGTTTCTTGAAGTTTGTTTCCTGATGCTGCGTCCATAAACCACTCTACAAGCCTGTATCCGAACATAAGTAAAATCATCTCATAAATGCAGTTATCCGCTATGTGTGAAATATCCGCATATTCCGAAAAGCCTTTGTAATACGCCGGGATACATCTATGGTAGTATTCAACCATGTGTTCAATATCCGCTTCGTCCGCGATAAGACTTGCCATATCTTCGCCTAGATAGCCCCAACCCGTAGTATCCCAATCGATGAGTGTAATTTTACCGTCCGAATAGATTAAGTTCGTTACCCAAAAATCTCTGTGGCACAGTACGATGGGCAGTTTTCCTATACGATTGATTATTTCGTCAGAGCTTTCATCAATTTCGATGAGCATATTACATATGTGTTTCGGAATTTCACAATCGTCGGAGCGTATATAATCATACACTCTATTCCATGACCGATAATGAAAATAGAAGTTCTTCATATAATCCACTTTGCTCAGGTTGGTCATGTTCTGCAAAAAAGCAGGCTGTTCGGCATATAACTGACCTTGGAACCGTCCTAATCCCTCGGCTGCATGTTCATACATATCGCCAGTCAAGTCTAAGCCTGATATACCCTCGATATACTCCATCCAAATCTGGGTTTCGTTTTCTTCTTCGCTCATTTCAGCATGATAACATTCAGGCCAACGAAACGATTCGGAGAACAGAGCACCGAAATTGGATTTATAAAAATCATATTCCCTGCGCCAAGATTGGGGATCGCCATAGCGTTCCCACTTCTTTTGCGTTTTTACTACGATTTTATAGGGCAATGTCCCGCCGTCAGCGGTTTTTGCATTGCCTGATACAAGTTGTACCTCACCCACTGTTCCGCCATGTAACTGTTTGGTCTGGAAATCAACGTGAGCTATTTCTGTATTAAGCATTTTGCTTAATACCTGTGTTAGAGTTTCGGCTATTATATCGTTAATAAAGAATTCCCCCGATCCATTTATCAATGTGAAACCTGCATGTGCCGTTAGCACCCTTATCGAATTATCCGGTATAAGGATCTGATTATTTAAATCATAGCTGACATGCAGACCATGATGAAAGGCAGACAATTGTTTAAATCGTTTATTACCTTTTCCGTGAGCCCGACATATGAAAAGGAAGGCTGTCGAGATTTTCTCGACAGCCTTCCAACTCCGAATAGTTGATGTTATATTTCTTTATTCCAGCGGTTCCATCGGCTTTAATCTTGTCGCTCGGAATAAACTGTTTTCCAGCAGAGGCGCCAATCGGGCCGCGCTTGGCACAAGCTGATGAACGACAGGCTTGCTCACAAGCCATTGCAGCAGGCTGCCCCATCTTAATGGACTGGCGAACTCCTGCTGGATCACTTGCGTATATCGTTGTTCCCATTCCAGAAGTGAAATGCATCCCCGCAAATAACTGTCGGCGAGCGGAGCGCATAAAGCAGCGGAGCGCAGCGCCATCGACATGCCGTCACCGCACAGCGGAGCGATCGTCGCGGCGGCGTCGCCTATTCGGGGAAGCCCGTTCCATGGCGATGGCTTATACTGAAGATAGACGGGAGCAATGGCAGCTTGCGAATCAGGGACAGGCACAGCTGTCGCTAGCCGCTCGGCGAGTCTCCGGTTGCGCTGAATCGCTGCTTCCAGAATTGACATCACCGATTTGCCCGTCTTCCCAAATTCGCTGCGGTTCAACAGCGCCGCAGCATTTACACGGCCATCATCAACCGGACATAACCCTAAATAACCACCTTGGAAGAAGTACATTTCAATCACCGGCCCCATCCTTAATCCAGCATAATGAGTTTTAACGCCAATGTAAGCTTGCTGGCGCGAAGCGGCTGCATCGGGACGATGTCCTGGATTCGCAACCCGTGAATTCGTTCCCCAAGCCGCAATGACAGCTCTGGCATGGAACAGGTTCGTATCCGTTCCCCGTTTCGTTCGGACGATATAACCTTCCCCATGCTGTTCAACTCCCGTAACCGTGGTCGATAGGTGCAGCTGTGCTCCAGCCTGCATCGCGGCTGAATGCAACGCCTCATCCATTCTGTATCGGCTAAGTCCCCAGGCAGCACCAGGGACCGGAAGCTCAATTTCACGGCCCTGCTCGAAGATGAGCTGTGCCCTTTCAATCCGCGTTGGATTTAGAGATTCGAGCGAATCGGTTAATCCTAGAGCGTTCAGCGTGCTCTGCGCTTCTGGCGAGAGGAATTCCCCGCACACCTTATGACGCGGGAAATTCCTCCGGTCAATCAAGGCCGTATCCCACTGCTTATCCGCGAGTGCCTTAGCGATACAGCTTCCCGAGATTCCTCCCCCGAGAACGACGACATCTACAGAATGCTCCAATTCGATCATTCCCGTCCGCTTAAGTATGAATCAGGCTTACCGATTACGACGGCATAACGAAACAACGGCCGCCATGAATACAACATCTGATTGATTCCCATTGCTTGCTTAAGACGCTTCCAATCCTGCGAGCGGAAGCCTTTCGCCACGGACAAAGGTCCGTCATTCAAGATATACTTGTTCGATGAAATCGCCCGGGTCGCAAGCCATACCGCTGTCCAGGCGATCCAGTGCCGATGGATATCATTTACGACAACGCCAAGCCGAGCCGCCCGCAGCAAGCTTGCAACGGCATGGGGCAGCTCTTCCTCTGAAAAATGATGCAGAAGCTGTGTGCCAGTCACGATATCCGTGCTCGCCTCAGGGAGTGTAAACAAATTGCCGCGCACAACCTGAACGCGCGGCTCATCCATATACAATTGTCGCGCTTCGGCGCAGGCTTCTTCCGTCATATCGACCAGTGTAATCATCACCGTAACGCCTTGCTTCGATGCCCATTGCAGAACGCGTCGATTCACATCACCGGAGCCGGCGCCGACGTCTGTAATGGAGAGCTGCTTCGGTTTGCCCGCCTCGCGCCACAGCTGTTTTACTCCATATAGTGTTGGCGCGCTGGCCGCGAACAGCCTATTTAAACGGCGAAGTTCGCGTAATGCCTCACGAAGCTCCTCCCCGCCACTTGTGAAATCGTCCATCAGTTCAGCCGCCGATGCCCGCTGATGCAGTTTAGGAAACATATTCCGTATTCTCCGTACTGAGCTTGGATGGCACGTCGGAAGCAACGTAAGTAATTTTGATCATCTCCGCCGTCAAACCTGGTCCGAAGGCTAACGCAAGACCGGATGCACGCTCCGTACCTTGCTCCTGCAGCTGTTCCCTCATCTTCTTCAATACAAACAAAATCGTTGCGGATGACACATTTCCAATCTCTCGAAGGACACCGAGACTTGGCGCAACCTGTTCATCCCTTAGACCATAATTCGATTGCAACGCTTCAATAATACCTTTGCCTCCCGGATGAATCGCCCATAATTCAGGAGGCTCGTCCCCACCGAGATGAGCTACTTCGGCTGGAACATGATTGCCAATCAATCTCGGAATATTCGGGGACAGATATAGGTCGAACCCATCATTGCCGATCTCCCAAATCATTTCATCGGCGCTTTCAGGCAGCAGCACCGAACGCTCATCACCCAGTTGGTAAACATGTTGATGCTGCGAAGAGGACGCGCCGATTACGCAAGCCGAAGCTCCATCGCCGAAGAAAGATGCTCCGAACAAAGCTTCCCGATCCCCGGAAGGCTGAATATGTAAGGTGCATAGTTCCACGCACACAATCAGTACGTTCGCCTTCGGATCTCCGGACACCAGCTGCTTCGACAAACATATCGCCTTCATCCCGGCTGCGCATCCGATGAAAGTAAGTGGAATTCGCATGACCGAAGGCACAAGCCCTAGCTCTCGAATCAAGGCCGCATCGATACCCGGAAGAAATTGCCCGGTGCAGCTAACCGTGATCAGATGTGTAATCTGATCTGCATCCATCTTTGCATCTGCTAAGGCCGCTCTCGCGGCAGATGTAGCGAGAGGGACAGATTCCCGTTTATAAACTGCCATCCGTTCAGCCGTTGACGGTACCATCGAAGAATCTTCTTGCGGCAAATAACGGCATACCGATGCTTCCAGCAAAAGATCAGGCTCGCATGTATAGCGGCTTTCGACACCGCACTGTTTGAATATTCTTCTGGCCCAACGGCCTGAATCCGGGTTATTACTCAGCGCGTCAACGATCCGTCGTGCCGTATCAGCCTGGTCCATCCGATAAGGCGGCAACGCGGTGCCGATTCCAGTGATAGCAATCATAGAACTTACATCTGCCATAGCAACATTACCTCCTTAAAATACATTAGCGGCTTTAACTTCAATTCAGTGGCCCGTCAATTTTATTCCAAGCCGTTCTCATCAGCTTGCCCATCTTATGAACATGACAAAACCAAGACCAATAGCCCGTGCTGGGCACGGGCTCTATAGGCGGAATGATCTTGAATAACTTCGGCATCATTAAAATGGCTTGACGACCATAAGCAGCGATAAAAGAATTGATACATTTAACCAAATTTGGGATAACCCCATCTTGGTGGTGATCATAAGGCCAACCCCGGTTATACCAAGGACAACTCCGCCAATTTTAAGCAGGATCGCAAGTTTGGTCGTTATACCTAATGTAAATTGCATCTGGCCGACAGTTCTAGCGGATCTTCGAATAAAAGGCATCAGAAATGCGGGTCCAATGATAGCGATCGAAGCCGATATATGCAAAACGAGCAGTACACTAAACAAACCCATAATCCCCATTCTCCTTAGCGCACCGGAATATTATTTAGATAGGCTAGACCGACCCTTTTTCTTTTAAACGGTCCTCCGAGATCAATGTGGTCCAGCATACACTTTGCGACATCGTCATAAGCAACATTTAACTCCTGAAATCGGCTGAACAGGTAGCCGGCTATTTCTGCCTCGGAATATTCCTTGATTACCTCAGGAACCGGAACGGGAAGGATTTCCGTTGTTACATGTAGATTAACTGGACCAGGATGCTCTATTGAATCGATCATGGTTCCCGGACACATCACGGACCAATCGAGTTCAGATCTTTGCAGCCTTTCGAAGTTCCGGTTATGATTTTTGTACTCGGGAGGGAAGCCGGGTAAATTGTTGCCGATCAGCTCCGTATGCGGAATATTCAAGAGACCGGCGCCCCCCATCACCCATACCCGGCCGGAGAAACTTCGCTGGGATTCGCATTGGCTTACAATATTATCGACGATACGGACAAACTCTTCTCCTTGGCCCGCATGACCGGCTGCAATAATAGCGGCGTCTTGATGCGCAAGTGCCTCACTGACGCTGACCGGATCCAAAATATCATCTTCAATCACTCTCACCCGACTTGAGGCGAGTTCTCCAAGTTGATCATAAAGCTTCTCGGCATTTCGCACGAAAGCGGTCATTTCATGTCCTCTATTTATTCCTTGTACCAGCACTCTTCTCCCTGTATTCCCCGTAGCTCCGAAAACAATAATTTTCATTGTTTTACCTCCTCTTTAGTAGCCCCTAATATTTGGTTAATGCAAGCTTAGCATCGCTTCCAAATGATGTTAAGAACCCACTAATAAGTGGGATACTTACTTAAAAGTAAGTTTTACGGGGCATAAGGGATGATCAGGAAAAAAAGGAAACCAAACAAAGCTGCCCGGCATCTCCTGGCAGCTTGTTTGGTATTGTTTTAAATTCGTGAAGAGTTTACATACCAGCTTTAAGAGGCCGGCTCTTCATATTTCCGCTTATTGTGATTTTCTCCCCAAGCGCACATCACTTCAGCTACTGGAATTAAAGTTCTTCCATACTCACTGAGCGAATATTCGACTTTTGGAGGAATCGAAGGGTAGACTGTTCTATCGACAATGCCTTCCCGTTCCAAGTCCCGGAGATGTTGGGAAAGCATTTTTTGTGAAACATTAGGAATAAGCTTCTCAAGATCGTTGAATCGCTTCGTTGATTCTATTAAATTCCATAAAATCATGGGCTTCCATTTGCCGCCTAAAACATGGATGAGCGTCTCCACGGGACATTCACGCTGATGAATCATCGATAAATTATCCCCTAAGTTAAGATAAATGCAATTCCTATAATTCACTTAACAAAATTTTACAATGGTTATACAGTCAATATAACCTAACGATCAACTGTAAATCAATCCAATATTTTAGTAGCGACGAACGCAAGATCCGTAATGTCGATCTTGTTGTCGCCGTTCAGATCGGCGATCTTCGCTTTCGCCCAATCCTGGCTGGCGGAATTCTTACCGTAATGGTAAGCAACGATCGCAAGGTCGCCCACATTGATGACTCCGTCTTTGTTCAGGTCCGCGGATACTTCCTTAATGACTGCGGACTTGAAGATGTCAATTGCACGCAGCAGATCAGTGACGGCACCGTCAACCTGAGACTGCGTAGCGCCCGAGTTGTCTTTCACCGCTTTAGCTGCGTTAATCGCAATGCCGAAGGCATCTTTGGCCGCTTGCGGATATTGACCAGGCAGCGTGCCTACGACTGCGGCGTTATACAAGTTCTGTGCATTCGTAATCGCAGTGTTCAGTGCCGTCTTATCGACGCCAACATCGGTGCTTCCAACAGAAATGACCTTCCGGTCTGTGCCCGCCTGGACCACGGCTCCCTCGGATGTTCCCAATTCCGCCCGGGTTACTGCAATCGCACCGCTTGTGTTCTGAACACCGGATTTCACCTTAAAAGTCAGATCCAGAACTGGCGTGCTCGCTCCTGAAATGCCTCCGATATTGGCGGAGATCAGTCGAAGTTCCCCGGCATTCGCCTTATCCTCTTTTACAACTTGGATGGTGTTGTTCGCACCTGCCGCAATTACATAGTCAAACACTTTGGCATCATAGGTTAAAGTGAAGTCTTGGGCATAAACACTTTGGGTAACGCTGTTCAGATGAACTGCAACTTTAAAGCTGCTACCAGCCTTCACACTGCTGTCTGCTGAAAGTGCAGCCGTTACTTCTTGTGCTTGCTTATTGATGCTAACAGTATAAGCCCGTTCTGTTACTCCATCTTCAGCTACCACTCTGATGTTCAAAGTGGTCAAATCGGTTGGTAAGGAGATTTTTCTTTCTGCGGTATCGTCAATTAATACATCATTAACATATACCAAAGCATTTGCGTTCTCAGGAGTGAATTTGACGAATGACTCGGCAGCATTTTTGGGAACAGAAACGGAATAATGGTTATCCTTTAATGTCGCCGGTGTTCCATCGGCTGTGACACTTTGGAGGTTCGTGCTATTGTTATAATCCTTCAAAATGGAAACCGTACCGAATAATCTGCCGACGTAGCTCGAGCCTCTATTGGCAAACTTTACGGTTACTTTAGATTTTCCCGCCAACAAATTTGCCGGGATTTGATATCTAACATCATAGAATTGATCAGGGGTTTTAGCTTCTATGGTTTCTTCCTTAATAAGACTACCGTCCACATAAACATTAAAGGTTCTTCCTTTATCACCGCTATGGTATCTGGTAGATATATAATTCGTTACGGAAGGATCGACGGCCATATCATAACTAAGCCAGGCGGCTCCGGATGTCCCGCTCCAAGCTTGCCGGTATTGTTCGCCCCCGAAGGAACCTCCTCCCGTATTTCCTTGCAGATTATGTGCCAATTCGTGCTGATCATTCGTAATTTGTACCTCATCGATCTTGGCAATCGCCTTTTTCGCGGCCGTCTTTTTATTCAAAATGTTTTTCTGGAAAGTCGGTGAATCCAATGCGGATAAATAGAAGTAAATCCCGTATCTTTCCTTGTACAAAGTATAGTAGGGCGTAAATTTCAAGTGGTTATCTTCATCTGTATTCCGCAGTGTGAATTCCAGTTTACCTTCCGTCTTAACCAAATTATTGTTAATATCACGGACCCAATCATTAACATTGCCATCCTTAATAAGGATGTAATCCTTGAAGGTAACGCCCGCAGGTAAATTTGCTTTCTGTGAAGCAAGATGCGGAATGGCGACCATTTGCTCTGTTCCAAGTCCCGCGCTTAAAACAAGAGGACCATAAGTAAATGCTGCCGCTTCAGGATTATCTTGAAGAGTTGAGACTTGGACTTCTAAAGGAAACGTCAATTCAACAACATCCCCTGTCTTCCATACTCGGTGGATATCCATATATCCTTCGGATGCTTCCGCACTCATTGTTTCTCCGTTGATCTTCATAGCTACTTTTTGGCCTTTTGCAACCCACTCCGGCGATCTGAATTTAATCGTAACGGCTTCGGAAGGTGCGGCATTAATTGTAAACGTTGCTTTGTCGCTTTGGGGAATATCCGTTGCCTGAGTCAATTGAAGACCCTTTTCGGTCCAGTTCAATTTCGAACTCAAGTACATGTTGACATAAAGTTCTTGTTCGGTGTGAAAATAGATACTGTCATCCAGTTTCGTAAAATTCTCCATCCCGCTTCCCGTATCGCACCAGAAACTATCGAACTCGGTAGAGAATACTTTAAAATAACCTGTACCCATCGGTTTAAAGTACGTACTCATGCCGGTCTCCGGATTAATGGAGGACATAATCTCATTTTGCAATGTTTTCTCATAATAATTTGCATATTTAATATCTCCGGTAAGCCTGAACAACTCTCTAGTCAGCTTTAACATGTTATAAGCGTTACAAGTTTCATCATTAATGTTATTCCTGTAATTATCCAACTGCCCGGGTTCTCTAAAATGCTCATTTTCGCTATTCCCGCCGGTTACGTAGGTATGGTCATTGACCACCATTTCCCAAAAGTTCTCCGCCGCTTCAAGGTAGAACGATTCTGCCTCACCTAATGTACGATAGCGATTCAGTGCGCCGATAAACTTAGGGATTTGTGTATTCGCGTGCTTATTCGCCAATACGTCTTGCCCATTGACAATGGACTTAAACAGGGAATCTTCGTCAAACATATGGGCTGCTGTTAAATGATTCTGATTATTGGAATATTTATATAATTCATACAATGCGTCGTTTATACCGCCATATTCAATATTCAATACTCTTGTATGCGTTGAATCGTTCCATGTTTGAGTTCTGTTATACGACCAATCTCCCAATTTACTCGCAATATCCAAGGCGTCTCCATTTCCTTCGTATTTATAAACATCCACAAGCCCCATAATTATTTTATGCATGGTGTACCATGGTACCCAGCTTTGTCCCTCGATCTTTCCTTCAATCACATCAAAATGGGTTTCCGGTGTTGCAAAAACATACCCGTTACTGCTTGCATTTTGACATGCTTTCAGCTCACTGATCACGTAATCAATTCTGCTCTTGATTTGTGCATGCTGTGCCGGATTCTCTTTCGTTTGTTTGTAGGCCTGTGATAGCGCTGTCAAATAATGTCCCAAGGTGTGCCCTCTAAGATAGCTCCAGTTGCCTTCCCAACCGTTGTAAAGCTCCGCTTTCTTAGGTAAACCCGCTACGGTTCTAAATCCCGACAAAAGACGGTCCGGATCAAGCTTTAATAAATACTCAACATCTTTATTGAAGGCATTCACATAAAACGGGTCGGTAACCTCTACCTGATCCATGTCGAAATTTTTGATTTTGGCCGAATCACCTAAATATATACTTGTCTTCACGACAACAGAAAATGTTTTTGTTAAGGTGACTGAACCATACGTTACAGTGGCTTGTATACTGACCGGAGTATCTACCCCTGGATCTGTAAGCACTCCTGTGTTTGATATCACGTCCGTATTCGATGAGTTCCACGAAATGGTACTTCCGTTTATGCCTTTAGTCGGGAAAGTAAGATTGCCCCTTGTTGTTTCCGGCAGAGAAATCGCATCCAAATCTTGTTGTGCAATCCTCTTTTCGTCTATTATGCCGCCTTCCGCTTTATAAACGCCCCGGATAGCTTCATCTGTAGCTGCCACACTATATATTTTGAATTCGTCCACGTTCAGTTTGGAGTAGCCTCCGCCATATAGCGGAGAGTTGAATCCTAAATATTTGTGATCCGTATTATTTGCTGCAATGCTGCCGCCCTGTTTATTATATAAAACCTTTTGAGCTAGACCGTTACGATAAATCCCAACATTTTTTGTTGCATTGTCATAGGTGACCGCAATATGCGTCCACTCTCCAACGGGAAAGAAGGTGCTTCGATCCCCTGTAACATACGATTCCTGTACGCCAGTTCCCGTTGAAAGCTTTAACGGAACTGTATCACTCAAGATGCTTAAATACCATCCCTCTCCCATCCAGTTTCCGCTTGGCTTGTTCCACATGATCATGTGTTCGCCTTTTAACGTAGAGTCGGGTTTCACCCAGAAAGAAACCGTCAGGTTCTGTGGTTGTAATGCTGCTGAAGTGCCTAAATCAATATAATTATTGGTTCCGTTTAGTTGTAATGCCTTACCGACCTTGCCATCCACATAATTTGCCGTCCCATTTAATATTCCTTGAATTCTGTTACTGGAGGAATCTGCAATATTATTTTCAAACTTTAATTCCAGCTGTTTTGAATCATCCAACCCTGCAGCATATGCCGGAATTGTGGAGCCTAAAAAACCGGACATCAGATTCGCCGCCAATGTTACCGATACGATATGAATTACCGTTTTTTTCCTCGACTCTTTTTTACCTTTTAGCCGTTTCATTGATATACATCTCTCCTTGCGTTTTATATGAGGAATTGAGCGTAATCAAAGCTGGTGTGAGAACGAGGGATGGCATGCAAAACACCCCATCCCTCCTCACTTATGGTAGTTTTAGTCGGTTATTTTAGTGGCAACATACGCCAAATCCGTAATGTCGATCTTCTGGTCGCCGTTCAGATCGGCGATCTTCGCTTTCTCCCAATCCGGGCTGGTGGAATCCTTGCCGTAATGGTAAGCAACGATCGCAAGGTCGCCCACATTGATGATTCCGTCTTTGTTCAGATCCGCGGATACTTCCTTGATTACTGCGGACTTGAAGGTATCGACCGCACGGAGCAGGTCGGTGACGGCGCTGTCGACTTGAGACTGCGTCGCGCCCGAGTTGTCTTTAACCGCTTTGGCCGCGTTAATTGCAATGCCGAAGGCATCTTTAGCCGCTTGCGGATATTGACCAGGCAGGGTGCCTACGACTGCGGCGTCATACAAGTTCTGTGCATTCGTAATCGCGGCGTTCAGTGCCGTCTTGTCAACGCCCACATCGATGCTTCCTACGGAAATGACCTTCCGGTCCGTGGCCGCCTGGATCACGGCTCCCTCGGATGTGCCCAATTCCGCCCGGGTTACTGCAATCGCACCGCTCGTGTTCTGAACCCCGGATTTCACCTTGAAGGTCAGATCCAGAACCGGCGTGCTATCTCCCGAGATGCCTCCGATATTGGCGGAGATCAGTCTGACTTCACCTAAGGTGTCTTTGTCCTCTGTAATCAGCTCCACATTATACGTTGCGGATGTTGCGCTCATATAGTCGAATACGCCGGCATCATAGCTCAGAGTAATGTCCTGAGCATATATGCTTTCTTCCAGGTTGTTCAGGTTCACCCCGACGGTAAAGCTGCTTCCCGGCTTCACGCTGTCCGTTGCCGACAGTGTAGCCGCAGGTTCCGTCGGTTCCGGCTCTTCCGTGGACGGCCAGACAGGATCCGCCGTGGAGGTGCTCGTCGTCAAATAAATCCGGTCGATCGTCAGTCCGTCTTCCCTGCCCCAGAAATTTAATTCATGCTCGCCGGTGTTGAAATTTAATGGACTTCCCCCAGGCACGACGGAGCCGCCGTTACTGAGATTCACCCATTTGAATTGTCCGCCGCTGATTCCCTCAATCCCGTTGGAAGTGAATTTATACTGCTGATCCACTCCGACATGGAGAGAATCGGAATTGAAATCCACACTCTTGGCGAGGATCCAAAGCTGATAAGCCCCAGCTTTCGGGATATTGATCTTATATCCAAGCCTGGAGCCTGTTGCGAGGGTCGCTGCATCCGTTCCGGACATATTGAAGCCGGTATCGGGTCCGAAGAACATCGCCTTCGAGGACTGCCCGTCGACAAGCGACCAAGTGTGGCCATCAATGGTGCCGTGCACGTAAGCTTCCTCCGAGTTGTCCGCCGCTTTTTCGGCCTCAATAGCTACAATCGCGGGAGTATTAACGGTTACGCTAATTTCAGTTGTTGCCGCTTCGCCCAATTCTCCCCGATAACTTACGACGACCTGAGTCGTTCCGCTGGCTTTTGCAGTAATCGTACCGTTTGAAACATCTGCTATATTCGGACTTGGATTGTTGTAAGTTGCTTTTTGGGTTACGTCTTCCTTATGTCCGTCTTGATACTCGGCGATGACTTTAAAAGTAGCCTTTTGCCCGGTATCCAGAGCAAATGAAGGATTGTCGACCGTAATCTGTTTGACCGACAGTTCACTGTTCAGGTCTTTTACGAGTATATTTATCGAATCCGTTTTTCCGCCGAAGCTGATATCGATGGTTGTTGACCCATATCCCACGCCGGTGATTACTCCGTTCTTAATGTCGACAATACCGCTTTGGGTAGGTGTTGCGCTTGCCTGAGCAGTAACATCCTCACTTGTTCCATCGCTATAAACGGCTACAACCTCCATTTTTGCCGTGTTGGTTCCGGAAACCAGATCGATTTTGTTTTTATCTACGGATGCATTGATGGCTACAAGATCGCGAACCGCATTCTTCTTTCCGAACTGCCAATAATCTACCTTGAAGAGGTTACCTGTAGATGCGCCTTTGTAAACCATGTATAAATCGTGAACTCCCGTTGCGCCGGAAATACTGGCTGTCTTCGTTTTCCAGGCGGTTTCGCCGCCCGTACTGGAAATCGGCAGAACTCCGATCAGCGGACCATCCGCACGATCGATATGCAGTTCGATCGTCCCGCCGCTGGAATCGCTAGCCACATTTGCCGTAAATGTTCCTGCACCCTCCGTGCCAAAATCAACCTTGGAAACGGCCGTCCAGTCCCCATTGTTGATGCTGCTTACAGCCAGATTAATGCTGTTAACCATTCCTCCCGGCTGGGTCGTAGTTTCGGTGGATATTCCCCCGTTCCAACCGATCGTTTCTGCCTCAACTCTTTTATAAGGATCCAAATTTTTCAGTTGAGGAACCCCGGCGTAATCGCCCGTGATTGTTTCGATCACTCCGTTTGCATCAAAACTGACCTTATTAATATGTGCATTACGATACCCATGCGGCTGGCCGCCCAATTCCGGTACCAGACCGCTCTCCGCCATGGCCTTAGCCACGGTCTGGGCATGATAAGTCATGTACCATTGGCCGTTAAATTCAAACATGGCATGGTGATTGTTGCCTCCGACTCCGAAGAAAACAGCAGGATTCGGCAATATAGTTTTCACGTAGGTGAATGGACCGAGCGGATGATCACTCACCATGTATGCGATAGTTCCGGTTGGAATATCCGGCGGATGTTGACCGGAAAAGTTTGTGCTGTAGGAGTAGTAGTATTTTCCGTTGTACTTGTTAATTCCCGAATCTTCAAACAGCCATGGCGGATTAATCGGTTTAGCCTTCCCGCCGCTGGCTGCCAAATCCAGGCTGATCATGTCATCGCCTAGCTTTGCAACCCGCGCGGTTCCCGGGTCTTCATCCTTCCCGGCCGGAATTCCCCCGCCAAAATAAATGTATCCGCTTCCATCATCATCCATAAGCACGGCAGGGTCGAACAGCCATGTAACGTTTTCTACGCCTGGAGTGCTTCTGCTGATCAGAGCTTTACCGATCGGATCCGTAAACGGTCCAATCGGACTGTCCGCGGTAAGAACACCGATCCCGTTTGCGCTATCCGCAAAGTACAGGAAAAACTTCTCTTTACCGTTTATCGTTTTATGAGCGGCGGCAGGAGCCCATGAATTGTTTGCCCATTTGGCCGCCCCTTGCTGGCCCGCTACAGGAATTTCTCCGTGGTCTGTCCAGTTCACCATATCATCGGATGAAACCACCGTAATCTTGTTGATACGACTATATCCGTTATCCTTAATTGTACCGTTCGCATTGTATTCAAAAATATCATTGGTCATGTAAATATAAACTCTGCCGTCATAAACCATGGCATAGGGATCAGCCCCAAACTTGTGTGAAAATAGCGGATTAGTGTTGCCGGGAGTCTTGGCAAAAGCCGGGGTAAGCGGAGTTCCTTCCGCCGCCTGAACCTTTGGATTTATCGGGCTTGACGCGATGGCAAGCGTTAGAACCATAATCATGGACAGCAGTTTACTCCATACTCGCATTTTATTAATTCCACCCTTTCATAAATAGGTTAAAAGACGCTTAACTTTTATGTAGGAGCTTCATGCTGCTTAATTAGAACGTTGACACCTCCTTTCCCGGCAGTTCAGTAGCCTGAACAACCTCATGAGAGGTATGACGTTTAGATGTTCAATAACCGGTAAATAATGACGGCTGCTTCCGCCCGGATCGCTGTCTCTTTAGGCATAATCATGCCGTTATAGCCTTCAATGATTCCTTTCTTGACCAACCGGGACAGGGCGTTTACCGCGTAAGCGGATACATCCCCGGAGTCGCTGAAACTGCTCAAATCCGAGTCTTTCTCATCAAGCATTCTTCCTGCAATTTTCATAGCGCGTTCAGCCGTCACCATCATGTCTTGTCTGGTAATTGTTTGCTTCGGATTAAATTTGTCGTCGCCTGTACCCAGAGCAATTCCGAGTTTTTTGGCGATCCCAACTTCCTTGAAATAATAATCGGTCTGTTTGACATCTTTAAAGTTACCTTCGACTTCGGCATCCAACTCCAACGCCCTGACCAGCAAGCTAACGAAGTCCGCTCTGGTAATCTTCGCTCCCGGGCTAAAAGTGGTTGATGAAGTTCCCTTGATGATTCCCGATGTGGCTAGAGCCTCGATCTCCATCCTTGCCCATTCATAGCCAGCAAGATCGTTGAAAGTCGTCTTGTTTTGGTAAACGGTTTCTTTCAATGCCGGGTCCAATGCCTTTACGGATACCAGTTTAATGCCGGCATCTCCCTTGGTTTTCCCTTTAAATTGAATAGAAGCTAAGGCTGTATTCCCTTGCTCGCCTGCCTTTTTTCCGATTTTCGTGAACGCGATCGTCACGGTTCCGTCTTCGGCCTTCGGAGTGATGAAGTAACCATCTAACTTCGACTCGGCTTTATCCAACTCAACGATTTTAGGGTCGAACTTGATGGAAGCTTCATAAGCATAGAGTCCATTCAGGTTATCTCCATTCAATGTTACCGTCAGAGTTTTGTCAGGAAGAGCTTGATCTGAGCTTTTCGTTAGTGAAAACCCAGTCTCCGCTTTTGTATATCCCTTAACGGGCATGAAAGCCGTTGTTATAACTGCAATAAAACAGATCAAGATGGCTAGTTTTCTTTTTCTCATAGGGCTCTCCTTATTTCAGCACGCCCCATCCCTTCGCCTTTCTAAGCGGGACAGGGCGTACTGAGAGATAATTTAACAAATGAATTAACTAATTCAGGATTTTGGTGGCTACGAACGCGAGGTCCGTAATGTCGATCTTCTGGTCGCCGTTCAGATCGGCGATCTTCGCTTTCGCCCAATCCGGGCTGGTGGAATCCTTGCCGTAATGGTAAGCAACGATCGCAAGGTCACCCACATTGATGATTCCGTCGTTGTTCAGGTCCGCGGATACTTCCTTAATGACTGCGGACTTGAAGGTATCGACCGCACGGAGCAGGTCGGTGACGGCGCCGTCAACCTGAGACTGGGTCGCACTCGAGTTGTCTTTAACCGCTTTGGCCGCCTTAATCGCAATGCCGAAGGCATCCTTGGCCGCTTGCGGATATTGACCAGGCAGGGTGCCTACGACTGCAGCGTCATACAAGTTCTGCGCATTTGTAATCGCAGAGTTCAATGCCGTCTTGTCAACGCCAACATCGATGCTTCCTACAGAAATGACCTTCCGGTCCGTAGCCGCTTGAATCACGGTACCTTCCGACGTTCCAAGCTCCGCCCGGGTCACGGCAATCGCACCGCTCGTGTTCTGAACCCCGGATTTCACCTTGAAGGTCAGATCCAGAACCGGCGTGCTATCTCCCGTGATGCCTCCGATATTGGCGGAGATCAATCGGACTTCACCCAAGGTGTCTTTCTCCTCTGTCATCAGCTCCACATTGTACGTTGCGGATGTTGCGCTCATATAGTCAAATACGCCGGCATCATAAGTCAACGTGATGTCTTGAGCATATATGCTTTCTTCCAGGTTGTTCAGGTTCACCCCGACGGTAAAGCTGCTTCCGGGCTTCACACTGTCCGTTGCCGACAGGACAACTGCAGGTTCCGTCGGTTCTGGCTCTTCCGTGGACGGCCAGACAGGATCCGCCGTGGAGGTGCTTGTTGTCAAATAAATCCGGTCAATCGCCAATCCGTCCTCCCTGCCCCAGAAATTTAATTCATGCTCGCCGGCCGTTAAATTCAATGGCGCTCCCCCAGGCACGACAGAACCGCCGTTACTGAGATTCACCCATTTGAATTGTCCGCCGCTGATTCCCTCAATCCCGTTGGAAGTGAATTTATACTGCTGATCCACTCCGACATGGAGAGAATCGGAATTGAAATCCACACTCTTGGCGAGGATCCAAAGCTGGTAAGCTCCTGCTTCCGGAATGTTGATCTTATATCCAAGCCTGGAGCCTGAGGCGAGGGTCGCAGCATCCGTTCCGGACATATTGAAGCCGGTATCGGGTCCAAACCACATCGCTTCTGTGGATTGTCCGTCGACAAGCGACCAGGTATGGCCGTCGATCGTACCGTGCACGTAAGCTTCCTCCGAGTTGTCCGCCGCTTTTTCGGCCTCAATCGCTACGAAGACCGGCGAACTGAAACGAAGAGTATAGACAGCTGCTTCAACTCCGTCCCTTAAGACTTTCACCCTCGCTTCTCCGGGGATTGTCGTAGCTTGGGTGATGTTCACCGTAGCCTTGGGATCGTTTGCCGCCGCGGAAACTTGAGGCGGAGAGGATCCTTCCGGAACATCTATATCATAGGAATATATATTTGGACTGAAGCCCTTCAAAGGAACGCCGTCCAGACGAAGTTCTTTTAAATTCGCATCATCATTAGGACCTTCCAACTTGTCGCCGATTAAAAAATAGTCAAAGTCAACATAACCGCCTGCGGTTTTTGTTGCATAATTGAATAAAGCGAATCGGTAGCCCATAAAATGCGGCAAGGTATATGACATTTGCAGTGTGTTCCCGATCGCCGCCCAGCGGTCTCCATCCAGACTGTAATAGAAGGACGCTTTGTCCGTCCGGTTCTTATAATCGAGCTCAGTCCGTAAATAGACGATGTCCTGATTGATCGGAATAATAGCCGCTTCTACAGCCGACCCGGAGCTTCCATTTACCATCACAATCGATTTTTCAGAACCTGACATTTTAACGCCGACATAACCGTAGTTTTTCTGGAATGCGGAAATTCCGGCCACGTCGCCGTCTTTCATATGGCTGACATCAATAGCGACGGTCCCTGAACTTTCCGGACCGAACGTTCTTTGAGTAAGCGTATTTCTGGCATCCAGGATGCCGGTGCTTGTTCTCCCCGTCGTTAATCTTAAATAGCCGGGACGGTCAGTCAGTGACCAATATCTGTTGTCGGGATTATGGTTCCATTGCCAAACGTAATCAAGGTTGGAGCCGTTATAGTCATTTTCTCCACCGGCTACCTCGGTATGATAGGCACCAACTCTCTCTGTACTCTGATCAAAGTTGTCGGAGGACACCCAGGATTTCGAAAGCTCTGCAGGAATCCCCGTATCATTAACATCACTGAAAACAGGCCAGTCATCCTCGCTCCAAGTCATGGGAACAATGTAAGGAATACGTCCTACCGAGCCATAATCCTGGAACAGCATTCCGTACCATTGCCCGTCAACCGCTTGAACTATGCCGCCTTGGGCCACGCCGGCTCCACTTGTGTTACTCCCGGATTTTAACGCAATTTTGCCTTCATAGGGACCGTCGATCTGATCCGCCTTGTGGACCAGTTGAGTCCGAATTCCCCCGGTCGGCCATGAAATATTAAAGATATAATACTTGCCGTTCACTTTATAAATGTGCGACCCTTCGGCACCTAAACCGCCCGAACCTCCGGGAGCGCTTGCATTTTGAATAATGACTTTGTTCATTCCTCCCGGTTTGACCGCCGTGGCATCCGAAGTAAGCTCGATAACCCGAATGGTTCCATTGCCGTAAACGAGATATACACGTCCGTCGTCGTCAAACAACAGGGACATATCATGATAGACCCCGCCGGCCAGCTCATACTTTTCCCAAGGGCCTTTTTCAATGTTGGTGGTTTGGAAGATATACGTCTTGCCGATATCATTGGAAGCAAATACGACATAAAACATGCCGTTATGATATCTGATATTACTGGCCCATGAGCCTTGCCCATATATGTTTTGCCCATTGGTAAGCGTCTGTTTGTCATTTGCTGCCAGGATGTCATATACATAATTGACGATTTCCCAGTTTACGAGATCCTTGGATTTCATAACGGGAATACCCGGATTCATATGCATCGTTGTACTGGTCATGTAATAGGTATCTTCAACCCTGATTACACTAACATCCGGAACATCCGCCCAAATAATCGGGTTCTTGGCGGTTTCACCCGCAGCATAGATAGATTTACCTGGTAGAAAGCTTATGAAGAAAGAACAAACCAAAACGAGTACCAAACACTTTTTATACATCGTATTTAATTCCTCCCATTCAGGCTTTGACCAATTACGACATAATTCCTATTTTTACTATAGTTACAAATGATAGCGCTTTAATATTTGCGCGTAATAAATTTTCAAATGATATAAATTCCCCCCTCTTCGCCCGTAATATCCCTTCTGCTAACCTGTTCTCCTGAATTTCTGCACTCATTATAACTGCGTCTTTTCATAATCACGATGTAATTTCTTATGAAGAAAGTAGACTTTTTGGTGTTCAAGTTTACTTCTGAATTAAAAATAGGCCCCTGATCCTGGAAAGGAATCGAGAGGCCTGCTTATTAATAGATACATATGACTATCATCTTCTACCCGGAATATTTATTTAACGCTGACCAAGCTTTGAGCCGTTGTCACAGGCAATACGCCCCCGGCTTTTAATTGTCCAAGCAGTACTTTGATCCCGGCGGCCGTATTAGGTTCCTGCTTTCCGTAAACCGCGAGTCCCGACTGCACGTTCTGCAAAAAGATCATCTCATACGGGTTGCCAAGCGATAAAAGAGTGTATCGTTTATTACTCTTGTTTATCTCATTGATCAACGTTTGAACTTCGCTCCATCCGAATTGACTGGCCACGTTACGGAATTGGTAATTAGCCAGAATCACATAATCCGCCTGATTCACAGCTTTGAGCGCCTCCGTCGTTTTGCCTGGACCGAATACGGAAATATTCGTCTTAAGCGACAGGTTGCCTTGGGCTTGGATCAGCTGTTTCTCAAGCTGCTTGGCCTGCTCCTGCTCGGCTGCGACAATAACGACACGGTCCCCTTGATGAATCTGATCCGGAAGCGCACCATCACGGCTGGCCAATACGGTAACCGCTTCTTCTGCAATTTGTTGTTCCACCGCGCGATGCTCCTTGTTACCGATGACGCTGTTAAGTGTGTTCAACTTATGAGTCAGGCTTTCGCTGCGGTCAAACAAGCCATATTCCGATTTAAGTTCCAAGATTTTTTTCACCGAATTATGAATGGTTTCAGTCGGAATTGTTCCGTTCTTCACCGCGTTTACCAGTGTTTGATGTGCAGCTGCCGGATCTTGCGGCATAAGGATGATATCCACGCCTGCGGAGACCGCACGTTCCACCGCTTTATTCTCCCCAAAATGCTCTGCGATCGCATTCATAGTGAAAGCATCGGAAATGATGATGCCTTTATAGCCCAGCTCTTCCCGGAGCAGCCCGGTCAGCACCTTTTTTGATAACGTGGCAGGGATCGGTACGCTGCTTCCGTCCTTCAGTGAAGTAACATGCTCGTCGTCTATTGCAGGGAAAGCAATATGAGCAGTCATGATCATCTCCACGCCGTTCTCAATCGCAGCGCGAAACGGTTTCAGTTCGACCGCATCGAGGCGTTCACGGTTGTGGTTCAACACCGGCATTCCCAGATGAGAGTCTACTGTCGTATCTCCATGCCCCGGAAAATGCTTCACTGCCGCGATGACTCCGGATTGACGCAACCCTTTAATGGTGGCGGTCCCCAGCCGTGATACCAGATCCGCATCGGAACTGAATGAGCGCATCCCGATGATCAGATTGTCCGGGTTGCTGTTAATATCGAGAACCGGGGCAAAATTGACCTGCAGCCCGAGCGCCTTCAGTTCTTCTCCTGTTAGCTTTCCTGCAGCTTCAGCCAGTGCCGTGTCACCGGATGCGCTGAGCGCCATTTGACCCGGTAGATTCGTCCCGCCTGGGATTCGCTTAACAACGCCTCCCTCCTGGTCGATGCCGAGAAAGAGCGGAATGTCCCCTGCTTCCAGTTGCAGGTTATGCGTTAGTGTTGTTACCTGTCGTGCGTCTACAATATTTTTGTCAAACAGAATAAGTCCGCCCAAATCCTGATCGTGGATGCTGCTTTTTATACCTTCATTGACGGTCGTTGTCACTTGACCATTCCATTGCCTGATATCAGGCATCAGCATTTGACCGACCTGCTCGCTGACCGTCATATAGGATATCAGCTTATCCCAATCGTGCGCCTGAATGGCTGATTCGCGCTCGAATCGAATCACCCGGGTCATAAATACGGAAAACTCCGCCCGTGTTACAGATTGATTCGGACGATAGCTGCCATCCGTATAACCGCCGATCAAACCGTTGGAGCTCATGATGAGAATAGGCTCTGCCGCCCAATGATCTTTGGTATCATTCAAACTTACGGTTTGACTTCCTGCCACAAGCGAATAGGCGCGTGTAAGGAATGCCGCCGTCTCCGCGCGACTCATTGCTGTATCCGGATGAAAGGTGCCGTCAGGAAATCCGCTGGCCAGCCCGTGTTTCGCCGCAATAGCAATTTCACGAAAAAAAGGATGGGTTGCCGGAACATCGGAATAATTGGAAGCTCCCGCACCGGATTTCAGCTCCTGAGGATACAGCTCCCGGACCATGAAAGTCACGGCCTGAGCTCTGGTTACCTGCTTCTCGGGCATAAACTTGCCATTGCCGTATCCGGCAACGGTACCTCTTTTGGCCATATAGTTGATGCTGTCCTCGGCCCATTTGGAATGCTGCAGATCGGAAAAACGTTCGCTCGCTGCCGCACTTCCTGCCGAAATAAGCATGGAACCGAGCACTGCACCTAAAATCGTCACCATTTTTACATTCATCAGTTGTACCTCACTTGTTGTTGTATGAAGGATTAGACGCTATGAATGTGCGATTTGTTGCTTTTTCAGCTCTTCTCCAGATTTCGCCAGTCACAAAACTACCGGAGAAATCGGTAAAAAAAAGAGCCTCCAACAGTGGTTTCACTAACGGTTATAGGCTCTGCGTTTTGCGTCCGGATGGAGGACGTTATGCCTGCAAACATTACACTTTCCGTTTAAAAGCGCGCATCGCAAACAGATATGACACAATCAGGATCCCAAAGCACCAGGCGAGCGCAATCCAAATATCACTTCCGACAGGCTGCTTTGACAGAAGCGCGCGGATGGCTTCCACAATGGAGGTCACCGGCTGATTCTCGGCAAAAGCACGAACAACCGTTGGCATCGAGTCTGTCGGCACAAACGCCGAGCTGATAAATGGGAGGAAGATTAGCGGATAAGAAAAGGCGGTTGCACCTTCCACCGATTTGGCGGTCAATCCGACAATGGCCGCGACCCAAGTCAAAGCCAGCGTAAACAAGACGAGGATACCGGCAACGGCAAGCCAAGACAGAACATCTGCAGATGAGCGAAAGCCCATAATGAGCGCTACAAGAATGATGATGACAACAGAAATGACGTTCGATACTACCGAGGTCAACACATGCCCCCACAGCACAGCGGAACGGGCAATCGGCATGGAATGGAACCGCTCAATGATGCCCCGTTGTTTATCCAAGAATAGTCGGTATGCCGTATAAGAAATTCCGCTTGCTATCGCAATTAGCAGGATCCCGGGCAATAGATAATTCACATAGTTATCCGTTCCGGTTTGGATTGCACCGCCAAACACATAGACGAACAACAGCATCATGGCAATCGGAGTGAAGCAGACGGTGATGATGGTATCCATACTGCGCATAATATGGCGCATGGAACGTCCAAGCATAACCCCCATATCGCTGAAAAAATGTTTCTTTACGGTTTCCATTTATTTGTCCTCCTTCTTGCCGATGATGGCAAGGAATATGTCTTCTAAACTTGGCTGTTTTTCCACATACTCCACCTTAGCGGGTGGAAACAGCTTTTTCAGATCGTCCAGCGTACCATTAGCAATAATTATACCTTCATGCAAAATGGCGATTCGATCTGCAAGTTGTTCGGCTTCATCCAAATACTGCGTGGTCAGGAATACCGTCGTTCCCCCATCAGCAAGCTCCTTAACAACCTTCCAAGCCTCAATTCGTACCTCAGGGTCAAGCCCGGTTGTTGGCTCATCAAGAAAAATAAGCTGCGGTTTTCCGATCAGGCTCATGGCAATGTCGAGTCTTCGGCGCATCCCGCCCGAATAGGTGGACGCCCTGCGGTCGGCAGCGTCGGTTAAACCGAAGCGTTTTAGCAAATCATCAGCCACTTGACGCGGATTGGCGAGGTGTCGTAATTTGGCGATCATGATCAGATTCTCCCGCCCAGTCAAAATCTCGTCCACCGCGGCAAATTGTCCGGTCAGGCTGATCGACTGCCGTACGGCTTCCGGCTTTGACGCAACGTCAAAGCCGTTTACGATAGCGGTGCCTCCGTCTTGTTTGAGCAGCGTGCTGAGGATTCTCACAATCGTCGTCTTACCTGCACCGTTGGAGCCAAGCAAGGCGAAAATGCTGCCTTTTTCCACCTCTAACTCCACGCTCTTTAAGACTTCCTTGTCTTTATAAGATTTTTTTAGCCCTTTTACGGAAATCGCTGCATTGCCCATTCTTTTCTCCCCCTATAATTAACTATTTAGTGTGACTGGTAACCTGTATAACTTACTACCGGGTTAAAAATAAAACTGAATAGCGAAAGGGCAATCCACATTCGTAATCAGCTATTCAGTCGGTAGGTTCTACGGCTTTTGCTTATCTATATCCTTTTTTATAGCCTTGCTAACTGCCTGTTTGACAGATTCTTGATAAAGGTCCGTATAAGTTTTGGAGTCTTTGATTAATTCGTCGCAGAAAGCCGCTACATCTCTTCCCGTCACCTCGAGAACGCCTTTCTTCATGGCCGCGCCCTCTTCAAAAAGATCAACGATTCCCGTCAGTAAACCCGTACTTTCATTTAATTCAACAGGGCCGACCTTAAAGAGATATTTCTGAATCTCTTTATAAACGATCTGATAATCTTGCGGGAGAGCTTTAACACGGGCCATGTGCGCCCGCCATTCTTTTTTGCCTTGCATGATATCTTGCAGTTTCATTTTATCCCTCCTATTTACCTAGTTTTTTAGCGATCGTATTGTTGAGCTGCTCGCGCCACTTGTCGCGATAAGACTTTGCCCCTTCTTCGCCGGCCAATGCTGCACAGAAGCCATTGATATCGTCACCAAGCACCTCCTGGATACTCTGGCCCTCCGCTGCCGATTCTTCGAGTAGGCCAACCACCCCTGCAAGGATCGGCATGAGATTGCGACCGGTGAAATCCGAGTGCATCCAAAGATTGGCTTTAATTTTATCCCATGACGCTTGATAATCAGCCGGCAATTTTTTGACTCGGGATTCAAAAGCTTTCATTTCTCGGGTCATATCGCTTCCGGTGATTTTCTCCCAAAGATTCATGCTCATTTCTCCTTTAACTCGTTAAGTTTTGATGATACAAACTCCCACTTTTCCCAGAACCTTTGCAGTTCCTCACGGCCGGCATCGTTAAGCGCGAAAAATTTTCGCGGAGGCCCCATATCGGAGGGTTTTTTGGTGATTTCTACAAGCTTGTTTTTTTCCAATCGAACCAAGATCGTGTACACCGTTCCCTCTACAACGTCCGGAAAGCCGAGAGCGTTCAACTGCCGTGTGATTTCGTAACCGTAGGTTTCGTTGCGGCTAATAATTTCTAGTACGCAGCCCTCAAGCACGCCTTTGAGCATTTCTGTTAAGTTTTCCAACACAACCACCACCTTGCTATTCTGTATAACCGATATTCAGTATTACTTACTACCACTACATAGTAACACGTATTAGTGGAGCACACAATAGGTCTTGTAAAAAAAATGAAATTAAACCGATTGTAGAACTAAAAAGAGGGAAACCTGCTCAGATTGCAGATTTCCCTCGTATGTTTCTGTACCTCTAATTGCCTGGCAGCTGGATGCAATGCCAGCCGTTTACATCGCATTGGCCATATGCATTGTCACCCACAGCTACCAACGTACCGTCGGATTTAAGACCGAGAGTATGAGCGCAGCCTGCAGCTATCGCCACGATATCGTGCCAATCACTTACATTGCACTGGCCATATTCATTCAAACCTACTGCTTCTACCGTTCCGTCCGATTTAAGGCCAATGGTATGATAACTCCCCGCTGCTATACCAACAATACTGCGCCAATGGCTGACTTCGCCTTGACCATGTTTATTCAATCCTGCCGCTACCACCATGCCGTCCGATTTAAGCCCAACCGTATGAAGGTACCCTGCCGACACCTCCACTATGGTTCGCCAGCCGTCAACATGGCATTGACCATATCGATTATTACCGGAAGCTATCACCGTCCCGTCCGATTGAAGACCGGCGGTATGCCAGTCGCCTGCCGTCACCGCTACCATATCGCGCCAACTGCTGACATTGCATTCATCTGCATTATTGCGGCCCACGGCAACCACCGTCCCATCCGCTTGAAGACCGACAGTATGACACCAACCTGCCGCCACCGATATCATATCCCGCCAGCTGTCTACGTTACATTGGCCATGCTTGTTCCACCCTACAGCCTTCACTGTTCCGTCGGATTTAAGACCGATAGTATGAGCATTGCCTGTGTTTGCAGCCATATGGACATTCCCTGCGGTTATAGCTATCATATCGCACCAGTCGGTGACATCGCATTGGCCATATTTATTATCCCCCGAAGCAATCACCGTTCCGTCCGATTTAAGTCCAACAGTATGACGACGGCCCGCCGCTATAGTATATTTGGGCCACCGTTTCAGTTGCGAAGCCGCAACTTTGGACGAAAAGTAGTCCATGCCTTACCTCCTTGAAAACCACTTAATAATTCGAGTCGTTCTTCTATATTATAATTGAGCTTGCTTTGCACTCTTCTGTTTATTAGGCCAAAACATTACCGGTATAAGCAACAAGGAGATAACGCTCCCGGCAAAGGAAAGCGTGGCATAGCTCGAATGAGCAACTACCAAACCCGATAGTGCTCCTCCCGATGCTCCGGCGAGAGCGATGAGAACGTCGACAGATCCTTGTACTTTTGCTCGGTTGGTTGGAGTAGTTGAATCCACGATTAAAGCGGTACCGCTGATTAAACCAAAATTCCAACCCAATCCCAATAGAGACAGAGCTAAAATCAATTGGACCATCGAATCTGCCGAAGCCAGCGCAGCCACAATTCCTGCCAGGAGCAACGTAACTCCTGAAGCGATCGCCATCGCGGTGCGCCCTATTTTATCTACAAGGACACCGGTAATCAGAGATGGAAGATACATCGCTCCGATATGAAAACCAATAACAAGCCCAACTTCGCTTAATCCATGTCCGTGGTGCTTCATATGTACAGGTGTCATTGTCATGACGGCTACCATCACAATTTGCGTTAATATCATGACTGTTGCCCCAATCAAGACTCCCCGTTTTCCCGACTCCATATCCACCGCTTCATTGGCTGAGGAATCAAATCGATCTCTTGCTCTCTGTTCCGCAATTGCATTTGCTATCAACAAAGGATCGGGGCGTAGAAAAAAAAGCAGGACCATTCCCGAGAGCGCATATGCCGCTGCAGCCAGTAAAAAAGGACCTGCCAAACTTGGCACTCCGATCGATAGCGCAAATTCTCCTGTGACATTCACTAAATTGGGACCTGCGACTGCACCGAATGTCGTGAACATCATAGCCATACTGGCCGTTGTTGCCCGCTGTTTTGCATTGGCCAAGTCCGTACCTGCATAACGAGCTTGTAAATTCGTTGCCGAGCCGGCTCCATAAATGAGTAGTGATATTAACAGCAGCGTAATACTGCCAGCTATTGCTGCTATTACGACTCCAATTGCGCCTAAAGCTCCGGCCAGAAATCCCAGCCCCAATCCAAAGCTGCGTCCAAAACGTTGAGAAAGCCGCCCAACCAGCAATGCTGCCCCTGCCGAACCTAAAGTAAACAAGGCAGTTGGAATACCTGTGAAATTATCGGTTCCGAGCAAATCCTGAGCCAATAGAGCACCTACGGTGATACCGGCCGCAAGTCCGGCGCCTCCGAAAATTTGCGAAAGGATGACGGTGAACAAGGTTCTTCGGTATAATTTGCGTTGCTTCTCCGGAGAATTCACATAGCTATACAAAGGGTCTGGCAGCTTGTTTGAACCAAATTTTGAAATCATCTACTCACGACATCCTTCCACGGTGGATGAAAACCACACTTCCAAAAATTCAATGAATTTATTGAAGAGATTAATTCCTATGTTCCTGTCTGTCAATTAATATCTGCGGAGGTAGCGCCGATAAGCTCTCCCCTGCCCTATTTCAGCGTAACCTGGTTCGGTCCTATCGTAAAAAGAATAAAAGCCACCCGGAACGGGTGACTTCAACTTGACTTGCATACCTACCTTTTCGCTAGTCATTTTTAAAATAAAATCTCTCGCTTGTTCACCTTCATACCGGACAATGACCGCTCAAACATATCAAGAATAAACAGGAATCTTTCCGCTTCACGAAAAACATGATCGGCTAACAAAGGATGAATAATACTCTTTATTCGGCACTCTTCAATCAAATCACGCGCTGTTTTCTTAAAATCACGCAATGATTTTACGGAAACCCGATTTTCATCAACAAGTTGACTGAGAAGCGGATGCGTTTGCGACTGAGGACGCATTGAGCTTAAATCGATAGCCTGATACATTAGAGTGTCGAATTCCTGGCTAAATTCTCTTGCCTGCTCTACCAGTTTTCGTTCAGACGGATCAAGTAAATGACCAATAAATTTGGCGTGATCGGCCATGATTTTCAGGAAAAATACATTTTCATCGATGATGGCATCAGCCAATGGTTCAAGTCTTCCATTATTAAGTTCATCCAGGCGGTTCGTGAAGTACCTTGCTTCCCGGCTAATATGATCTACGAGTAAAGGGAAGTTGTTGCCTCCGGGAAGCTGGCAACGCAAGATCAGCCCAAGTACCTTTCTCTTAAACGCCCAGATCTGTGCTGCCGCATTGTGAACTTCCGAGTTGAATTGTCTGATGGTTTGAGGATCCGTATTCTCTGAATAAGCATGAGCTCTTCGTTCAATGTCTTCAAAGATTGCCTGAAATTGATTGGCCTCATTTATTAATTGAGTGTCTTCACATCTAAAACCCAAGCGAAGAAAGAATGAATGTTCCTTCATAATACGTGACCAAAATCGGATTTCATCTAAAGAGCGAATCACAAAAGGATCTGACAACCGTATCCCTCCCATTCAATTATTGACTCTTATCAGATATTATGGGAATGGCTTGTTCCAATATGATAACCCCTCCATCAGGATCATAAATATCAGGAGTTTGTTGGTCAGTCCCTTTATATTGGTTTAATAAATCTTGGATTGATATAATTAATAATTAAACTCATTAATAATAAATATTTATTAAAGGAGTAGAGATATGTACAAAAAAATTAATTTCATAATAATCACTTTCATGGCTGCAGCTCTTTTCTCTACAGCTAATAATACGGCCCGCGCCAATGACCCCCTTAAATTATTTGTAAACACTAAAGAAATAGCATTGGATCAGAGACCTGGTATTCAACATGGGCGCACGCTGGTGCCGGTACGATTTATATCTGAGTATTTAGGCAATGAAGTCAAATGGGATTCGAAAAAGAAAGAAGTTACTATTGTTTACTCCAATGAACACACCAACTACTCGGTTTCCTTGCCAATTGGTCAAAAAACGGCAACTAAAACTACCAGCTCTTATTTGCACAACTACACGAAAGAAGACATAGTGCAACTTCAATCCGATGTACCTAGCCAGATTATTAACGGAAGAACGGTTGTCCCCTTAAAATTTGTAGGTGAACTGCTAGGTATTGATGTACGCTGGGATTCCAAAAACAAAGATATCTATGTATCCAGTTTAGGCGTGAATTTCATTCCATCTGATTTTGAGAAAGATGTTTATGATGAGGAATTGCGTAAGGTGAAAGATTTTGGTAAACCTACCGTCACTTATGAGAAATTTCTGGCCTTTGATGCGGATCATTTCAACTCCGTTGATCTTGATTATCTGTTTGCCAGAAAGCCTAGCGTTGACTTGTTCGGAGCCCCCGAAGCTTATCGCGATGGCTTCAATGAAATTGTAATCTCAGGCCCCATTCAACCTAATTATCTAACTATGATGATATATAAGGGTAAGGATCTGCCGAAATTAAGCTACCCTGAAGTTTCTGCCGAAAGCACGACTACTATTAAAGAGGGCATGACCTATGATGAAGTAGTCAACATCTTTGGCGGTCCTGGTGTACTATCTGGGAAAGGCACCCTTCGCGAGGAATACAAATGGAGTTCGTCCTTGGAAAAGGGTGAAGCCTACATTACATTTGTGAAAATAGACGGGGCTCTATATGTAACTCCTTCCCCATTTAGATCGTATTCATGGGAAAACATATATTAAAGTTATATTAGTGAGAATCAGACTTTCGTTGCTGTTGTCCATACAAACCGGCCAATGCTGCGGCAATCGCCATAAAGATTGCACTGGTATGCTACACTGAATTGCAAGCCGTACCGTTCGACCACCACGCCTCCAATGACAGGTCCGATAATCTGCCCAGTGGCAAAGAAGGCCGTGGCAATGCTCAGACATGCCGCATATGCGTGGTGAGGGACATGCCTGCGAAGAAGCGAAGTCGTCATCAAGGGTGGGGTTAAAAAGGACGCATAAGAACAAGCTGGCATTTCTATTAGAAAATCGGTATTATAAAAAAATGATTTGTAAGATAAGGAGATGGACGAGCACTAATGAAAAAGACACAGGTTATACGATCGCTTATTCTGCTGATTTCCGCTGTATTGATCCTTGGCGGATGCGGCAAAACCAAAGAGACCCCGCAAGAATCGGAATCTGCGCCAGAGTCCGTGAAAGAAACCATGAGCTGGGACAGCCCTCCTGCCATGGAGATCGATACAAACAAATCCTACACGGCGAAATTCACGACAAATAAGGGAGACTTCACCATTGAGCTGTTTGCTAAAGATGCTCCTAAAACCGTGAATAACTTCGTTTTTCTTTCCCGGCAAGGCTTCTATAATGACGTCATCTTCCACCGGATTATCGAGTCCTTCATGATCCAAACCGGTGACCCTGAGGGAAATGGAAGCGGCGGCCCGGGATACAGCTTTGAAGATGAACAAACGGATTATGAATATGAACCTGGCATTGTTGCGATGGCTAACGCAGGGCCGGATACAAACGGCAGTCAATTCTTTATCTGTACGGGTGAAAATAGCGTCGGACTAAACAACACACCGAATTATACCATCTTCGGTAAAGTCACCGATGGTATGGATGTCGTTAAAAATATCGCTGCCACCCCCGTCGAACCAGGCGGCCCTATGGGTGAACTAAGCTCGCCGACTGAAACTGTTCAAATTAAAGAAATTCAGATCACAGAGCAATAAAAACCCAAATAGAACAACTCAATAAAGAGGCCTCGCATTCAGAATAATGCGAGGCCTCTTTATGTTCAGAACCACCTAATATTACTCAGCATAAAATTTAAGAACACAAATTTAATGAAGAAGGGAAGTTTGGAATGGAAATACCAGTTACAGGTTTTATCGTTCACTCCGAAGGTCCGGATTCGTCCCACTCTCATAAACTTTATATAACCTCCTGGGATGGCCGCCCCACTACGCATACGCATCATTTTTCTGGAAACACATCCTTTGATGTAGGACACAATCATCATTATGCCGGCATGACTGAACCCGCTCCATCAGGTGTCCAGCACGTGCACAATTACCGGACCGAAACGTCCTTTAACGATGGTCATACTCACACCATCATCGGAACGACAGGTCCGGCTATTCCCTTACAGACATGTGGTCATTATCATTACTTCCAAGGGTACACCACTATAAATGGAAGAACACCACACAGACATATGTATAATGGAACTACAGGTAATGAAGTGAATTAGGTAACTATAAGAAAGGCTCCTCCACTGTATTGCCGGAAGAGCCTTTCTATGATGTCTCTCTCTAAATACGGTTTGAATAATTTCAGGATCATCAACCATAATAAGACTGCCTAATTTATTCCAACCGTACAAAGGAGAAGAACAGTTTGAAAAATAAACAATTACTGGCGTTGATGTTAGCCGTGGCGCTTGTTTTTAGTGTGACGCCATTGGCAGTATTTGCACAAGCAAACAAGGCTGATAAAAAGGATACGGTTTGCCTGAGTCCCAAAATGGTGAAGCTCAGAAGCGACATGCAGAAGGTTTGGATTGACCATACGATTTGGACAAGAAGCTATATTGTCAGCGCCATCTCTGATCGTGCGGATCAGAAGGATGTGTTGGACCGGCTTCTGCGGAACCAGCAGGACATCGGCAATGTGTTCAAGCCTTATTATGGGGAAGCCTTCGGCAATAAGCTGGCCGATCTCCTGAGAGAACATATTCTGATTGCAGGCAAAATTGTTGCGGCTGCCAAGGCGGGCAATCAAGAGGAAGTTAAAAAGTTAGAGGTCGATTGGCATAAAAACGCGGATGAAATCGCCAAATTTCTAAGCGCAGCGAATCCGAACTGGCAGTTTAAAGAGCTGCAAGACATGCTGTACACGCACCTTCAGCTAATTACTGATATCGTCCTCAGCTGCCTCAAGGGAGATTGGAAGGCGGACATTGCAGCTACCGACAAAAATGAGATTCATATGATCCATTTTGCAGATATTTTGACAGAAGGCATTGTGAAACAGTTTCCCGATAAATTTTAGGAAACAACTTCTACCGTAATGATATACGCCAAAGCCTCGATCTGTTTGGATCGAGGCTTTGATAATATTATGTGTTTCTATGCTGCTTTGCGGGGACTATTCTAATACTCTTTTTTAATTACAAAGAACGAGCCCCGGATGGTTCCGGCCAATTTGGACTTCTGTCTGGCAAACTTAAACTTCCCTTCTAATTCCTGCGGTACCTCCATCCCCTCGGAAAGTTTAAAACCGACGGCCCGCTTCTTAGGGTCATCCACCGTATACATGACATTGAGCCCAAGCCCATCTTCATAAAAAACGTAGGAAAATTGAATGTTTTCCACTTGAAATTGCGACGTTTCCAAAGGTTTGGCCGCAAATTCAATACCACGCTCTTCTTTCAATATCCGGTTCACATAATCCAGAGTCTCCTGGCTTTCCTCAGCCGGTACAACCGTAAATTCATGACTGTATTTGTTCATAAAGTAACGGGCTTCATTCGCTCGCATACCAGCAAGTGCCTCCGCTACAGGCGAAGATTCCAAACCTGCCGTGGACACATTTTTAAAATCAACGATATGTGGCATGTTCATTGCTCCTTTGGTTTGTTTTATTTCCCAACGACTGGAATCCATACCTCACCGATTACGCGGCCGTTTTCCTGCCCCATCTCCACCGTCGCATTCGGCCCGCCGACATAGGCGAAATCCGTCACTTCAGGCAAGACTTGACCAAAGGCAATCCCGGTAAGGGTGTTGCTTAACTCTTCAGCCGAATTCCCCTCCCCTTTTACAACCAGATAATCCCCTTTTGGAAACTGAATTACCCGGGTTGCCTCCGGTAACGTTGCATCTGTCATTACGCCGGCATAATACATCATCTTGTTATTCACGGCTTCGTTCACGGCAAAGATATAGTCGTTAGATGCTACACTCTTTAAAGTGTCGAGCCTTCCGTCTTGTTTCACGGTCTCCCAAAACTCCGCCTTTTCCTTGTTAATTCCGGCATAGTCGGTGTAATGGCTTTGAAGCTCCGTACCGATTCCCAAAACGATAAAGCTTTCTTTTTTCTCAAGGTTATAGTTCGCCATATTCAATCCCATCCTCTTATTATTTTTTCAAATGATTTGTGTTTCCACTTGATAGGTTTATAATAACTTTAAATCATGTCAAAAAATGATACTGTTTAGAGGTGCCCCATGAAAAAAGTTGAACGGATTAATATCATTATGCGATATATCAACAACCGCGCCCATTTTACCATTTCGGAAATTATGCGTGAATTTAACATTTCCCGCTCGACAGCGATTCGGGATATCCGGGAAATTGAAGCCATGGGGATGCCGCTTGTCGCTGAAGTCGGAAGAGATGGAGGTTATTTTGTCATGAATAACTCCGTCCTCCCTACGGTCCGTTTTACCGATAATGAGATTAAAGCTCTTTTTATCGCCTTTATGGCCACAAGAAACCAGCAACTTCCTTATCTAAAGAGTCGCCAGTCTTTGGCTGAGAAATTACTGGGCCTCATTTCGGAAAACCAGCAGGATGACCTTGTTTTATTAAATCAGATATTGCTATTTGAAGGGACCAACCCCCATAACCCCGACCTGCTTGATCTTTCGGACCTGCCCCATCCGATCTTAGAAAGGCTCATCCAAATCCTGCTTTCGGACAGCTATTTACTCATCACCGTTAAAGAAGGAAAGGAAATGAAGACTTACCCTATCTATCTTTTGCATCTTTACCGTGAAAAAAGCTTCTGGCAAATTGAAGGTTATGATCTGGAGGAAGAGAAAAGGCGGATTATTTCCGTCGATAATCTCACCCAAATAGAACGATACCCTGCGAAAAAGAGAGTCAGTAAGAAAAAGATTCTGGAACAGCTAAGCAGCCAGGAAGAAATCATCAACCTTGCCCTTGAACTTGGTCCTAAGGCAATTGCCCAGTTCAAAAAGTATCATCCCTTACATCTATCTATTTCCTACACGAATCCATATCAAACCACTGCAAACCTGAAGACTTTTGTCCATGTCGATAATGCCGAAGAATTGGCCGAAATATCAAATTGGCTGCTCTTCCTGGGGGAGGATATTCAGGTCAAGGAGATGCCGGAAGAAGTCTTGGACCAAATACAGGGACGGATAAAATTATTTCCCCTTACTTAATCCAAGTTTGAAGAAGGATACGTCGATCGTAATTCATTGTAAAATTTCAATGTACCCCTCCGTTCCATGCACGCGAATCCTTTGTCCGTCTTTGATCAGTGTGGTCGCGTTCTCCACTCCGACAACGGCGGGAATGCCATATTCACGTGCGATAACGGCTCCATGGGTCATCAGGCCGCCCACCTCGGTGACCAGACCTTTTATGGATACAAACAGTGGAGTCCAGCTAGGATCTGTAAAGGGGGTGACCAAGATATCTCCGTCTTCCAGATCGGCCTCTTCCATGTTTATGATGACGCGCGCTCGACCCTCAATGACTCCGGAAGAAACAGCCAGACCTGCAATGGCTTCGGCGGGTAAATGATCTCTTTTGTACTTGCCGGATATAATTTCGCCATCGGACGTGATAACGCGTGGGGGAGTCAGTTTTTCATATAGTTTGTACTCGTCTTTTCGTATGCCGATTATCTTGTAATCCAGTTTATTGGTGCGTACGACCTCATGAAGCTCCTCAAAAGTCAGATAGTAGATATCTTCCTTTTCCTGAATAATGCCAGCCTGCAGTAGTCGCTCGGCTTCTTGAAGTAAAGCCCCCTTATAAACGAAATAGCGGCTGACATAGCCGTATTTGGGATACTCCCTGTAGCCGATGAAATTCCGGATTCGATCGATCATTTGTTTAGTCTCTTTTGCCTTGTGTTCGCCATCCGGCAACGACTTCAATCGATCCAATAACTCTTGTTCTTTTGCCAAAGCTTCCTGCCGCCCTTGTTCAAATTTCCGGCTGCTGGCATTAGGTTCCAAGTTTTTGATGTTGCCAAGGATCAACGGGACAAGCGTGATTGGCCTTTCGCTCCATCGGGTTCTCGTAATATCGATTTCTCCGGTGCACCGCATTCCATATTTACCGAGAAAATCAAGGAATGAATCATGAGTTTCCTGTCCGCCCTTAAACTTCAACAGCCCATCCAAAAAGTCATCTTCATTTGCATGCTGTAAATAATCAATGATTTCCGGATACGGGCGAATCACATCCGCGACATCCAACAGCGCCAAGCCCATTTCCGAAGTAATATTGTTCGGTACGGATTGAGAAATTGGATCTGCCGCATTCTTTTCACCGAGCCATTGGAACATGTTTTCATTGATCCATGACGAAGCCTCCATCCCAGACATAATCACAGCGGAACTTTGCGGATCAAATAAAATCTTCTTCAATTGCTCCACGATATCTTCCAGAATAAAATCAAACAAATCCGATCCCGATTTGACTTGAATGTTATGTTTTAACTCTTCAATCGAGGCTTGACTACGCTTAATCAAATCAGATACGATCGCCGGATTACTCTCGATTTGCGCCATCAACTCTGTATTATTACTCCGCGGAACCGGTGCGGTTTGATCATTCGGCACCAATTTTATGAAATCCCGCTCTAATATAGTCATGAGGGCTCCACGTATAAGCGGGTCGGATTGTCCGAGGGTATTTACTAAAGTTTCCCGTCCGACTGGTGAAGCCAGCATAGATGTAATGTCAACAAATAACCTGCCACCGGCTGTACGCATAGGCGCGTTAGTAATTAACTGGTAAAAGGATAATCCTAGTGGTTTCATGGGATCCGTCATCATCTGTTGATGAGCGACGGATATATAGACGTGATTGTCTTGATCATTACTTTGAGGGATGGGATATAGGGTTGTGATCGGGCGGCTCTGAACCATATAAAAAGTGCCATCGGCCAAACACCATTCAATATCTTGCGGCTGGCCGAAATAGTCTTCGACTTGCCTTCCGATGCTTGCCAATCTTAAAATTTGCTCATCCGTAACAGCTTGCTTCTTTTGCAGATCAGGATCGATCTGCCTGGTTTCTGTTCCCCCTTCCTTCCGTCCAAAGATCGCCAATGTTTTGGTTGCGATTCGCTTCTCGACGATTTCACCTTCCCGTACTTTATAACCATCAGCGGATACCAAACCGGACACCAGCGCTTCCCCAAGCCCAAATCCGGCATCGATGGATAGCAGCTTCCGGTTTCCGCTCATCGGATCCGCGGTAAATATAATCCCCGAAGCCTGTGGGAAAACCATTCTTTGAACGATAACGGATAAATAAACATGTCTGTGGTCGATGCCGTTATGGATACGATAGATGACCGCGCGATCCGTAAATAGGGATGCCCAGCATTTGCTAATATGCCGTAAGACGTCATCGACGCCGATGATATTTAAATAGGTGTCTTGTTGACCTGCAAAGGAAGCATACGGCAAATCTTCGGCAGTCGCACTGGAACGCACCGCATAGGCCTGTTCTTCATCAGTCCGGGTGAGATAATCAGTAACCGTTTTGACAACCTCGGAAGGAATTTCGGACTCCGTTATAGTCTGACGAATCTTTCCGCTGATTTCGCCGATTTGTTCCCGGTCTTCCGCTTTTAGCATGGTTAGTTGATCCAGCAAAGCATGGTATGAATCGTTGTGTTCGATGGCTTTTTGAAATCCTGTAGTTGTCACACAAAACCCTTCGGGAACATGTATTCCTTCCATTTTTGATAATTCCTCTAAATTCAGCCCTTTTCCGCCAACAAGCCATAGCTGCTCCTTTCCTATTTCCTCAAAACCGAGAACCAATGAACTCATTCCACATCTCTCCTAACCAGTCATTTTGAAAAAAACATTTGACAAGAGTTTAGCGACATGATAAAGTTAAAGTATAAGATGATATAATTATGTCTACATAATATAGACAGTCGTGGTCTGATTATAGCATCATGTCTGTTCATAGGCAATATAAAAGAACCTGATAATAATATCCAGGTTCTTTTTTTATTTCTGTCTACTTTTGTACCGTAGATAACGAAACAAGAACCGGACCGGCAAAATCCGATGCTTCCTCACCCTTTGGATTGCGGAGACGAAACAGGTAAGCGTCTCCCGATTCAGACTTCCACACCATGTAATCCCTAATCCCTTCCCCATTCGACACTTGAAGATAGACCTCGGCGTAACCCAATGGATGTTCAACAAGCTCGCCACTATAATCGGATACTTCCCCGAACGCTTCCAATTCTTCTTTTCCTGCTGTTCTAAGCTGCGTCAGATCATAATCCGCCGGAAGCGGTTCGATCTCGACATTGTATTCCGGATTGCTGGTAAGAAACAGACGTCCTTCGGAAGCGTCGAAATCAAACTTTTCGAATACGTATAAAGAAAAACCGTCCCCTTGTTGCAAAGCAGCCGTAAGCGGCTGATCCCCCTCACCCGTCATCAAATCAAAACTTTCGGTCTGTGGCCGCGTCGGCTCGGGAGCTTTGTTGTTCTCCGGCTCCGGAGTCGTGACCGTTTCATTAGCCGGTGTTACAGTTTCAGAACCGGCGGAAGGCTCGGTTGCTTCTGAGCAAGCGGTAAACGATAGAACCATAACTAAAATCGGGATTGTTATAAAGGATACATATTTTCTTTTCATATTTGATCACGCCTTTCTGTCGGCAATTCGATACACAAATTAATACTAGTGTTACCAGTTTATTACCCATATGAAAAACTTAAGAACAAGCATCATTATTAGGCCGTATTGCAATGAAGCGATGTCTGTTCTATGCCGAGTTCCATCGGTATATGAACTGGGAGATGCGCCGAGCTGCCGAATCCCCCTGCATTCTCAGTAAATGCCCGACTGTGGTACAATGTTTTCAAAATACTTCCAGAAAGAAAAACACGATGACGGTATGAGGCGGAAATTATAGGAGGAACAACGTGATAAAATCAGAAATCGGTTATCGACGATTACAGAATCAGCGAATTGCTGGCGACAAGTGCGAGAAGCCGGATGATGTAGTACGCTATCTCGGCGCTATACAGGCTCAGGATTATCATCAAATGCTTTGGGCGATCGGCTGTCGAATGCAGCATGGAGTGGCTGCGGATATTGAGCGAAGTATTGAAGACCGCAATATTGTGCTGACCTGGCCGATGCGCGGAACGATTCACGCAGTACCTCCGGAATCCATAAGGGGGATGCTCCAATTATTGACTCCGCGCATACTGGCAAGCGACAAGCGCAGGCTCCAAGAGTTGGAATTGACACCGGAAATTATCGAGCAAAGCAAGGAAATCCTGATCCATGCTTTGAAAGGGAATAAAAGAATCTCGCGTCCGGTCCTGATGGAACTGTTTGAGGAAGCGGGTATTCGTACGACGGGTCAACGGGGTTATCATCTGCTTTGGCATTCGGCGCAAATCGGTTTGATTTGTATGGGGCCGCGGGAAGGCAAGCAGCAGACATTCGTCCTTCTTGATGAATGGGTGCCGCCGGGAGATGACATTTCGCGGGAGGAAGTTTTGTCGCAGCTCACCAAACGATATTATATCTCGCATGGTCCCGCGAGCGTTCATGACTTCGCCTGGTGGACCGGATTAACACTAACGGATGCCCGCAAGGGATTAGAATTGGCTGGGAATCAGCTCGAATCCGCGAAGATCGACGACCGGGAGCTTTGGTATCATTCGTCACTGTCAGCCGGCAACAAAGAGATCACCCCTGGCGTCTATCTGCTTCCGGGTTTTGATGAATACGTGCTTGGCTATAAGGACCGTTCCGATGTATTACTTGCGGAGTATGCAAAATACATCATTCCCGGCGGGAACGGCGTATTCATGCCAACCATCGTCATCGATGGACAAGTTGCCGGCATATGGAAGCGCAAGATCAAAACCAAAGGGCTGGACATCGTGCTGGAGTTATTTTACGCATATGATGACCGGGAGAACGACCTGATGGCCGCCGCCTCAAAGTATGTTGAATTCATGGAACTTCCTCTACTCACTGTAGATATACAAGTTAAAATTCACTGAAATCCTCCCTCCTTATGAATAAGTTATTATCGATTTCAGGAATTAGGAACCCAATTGCAGATGATACTGGACTTTAGTCGAGGTCTGATACCTGCCGCAGTCCGGTCCGGATCCTGGAGACCTTCGATACAATATAGCTAAGACTGCTGGAGGAGCGATTAATGATGAATTACGAACATAAAGTACGGAAAGAACTTGCCGACTGGGAACAAAAAATGTTCAAACCTCCGGGATGGCTGGAAAAAACTTCGAAAACAATCAGCAACCAAATCAATCACTTGATTCCCGCCAAGGTGAACAACATCATTACGACCACCATTCGATCGATTGTGCGCACGGCGCTATTCGGTGCGGAATATACGCCAAGCCGTCCAGTACACCGTACACTGAATTTGGAGACTTCCGATCAAGACGCGAAAGAGTTGTTTGCGCTGTATCAAAAAATCGCGGTCGCCGAAGGCGCAGGTACCGGTGCGGGCGGTATTATGTTTAGCATGGTAGATTTCCCGGCTCTCATTGCGATCAAGATGAAATTTATGTTTGAGCTGGCGCATGTTTATGGATATGACACCAAACATTTTTCCGAGCGGGTTTTCATTCTAAAGGTATTTCAAATGACATACTCAGGGCCCGATAATCGAGCCAAACTGCTCAGTTCCCTCAAGCATTGGCATATCGAGAAGGAACAATGGCTCTCTGACACTGAATACTATCGAGAAATGGATTGGGAGACTTTTCAGATCGAGTATCGTGACGCTTTGGACTTCCGGAAAATGCTGCAGATGATGCCTGGAATCGGCGCGTTTGCAGGCGCCTGGGCAAACTACACGATTCTTGAGGAGCTTCGTGAATACGCCATGAACGCTTATCACCTACGCAGATTGTATGATGATTTCGAGGTAATGAGTTAAATTGAAATAACAAAGGCCGCCTCTTCACCAGAGACGGCTTTTTGCCTTGTATATTATATGTAACTATGATGAGCTAACCACTTCATCGGCCGAGGGCCCATAGAAACCGGGTATCGGAATATCGAGAAGCCTCAGATAAACCCCGAGCTGTGCCCGGTGGTGGACCATGTGGCTTATTCCGAAGGAGCGAAGCGCATTCGCCCGCGGTTGACTCAGGATGACGTAATCGCCATTCCGCAGCGTCCATTTCTCGCTGAGTGTGATCTCGTCGCTTTCACCAAGCAGCTGTTGAAGCTTCACGACATTTGCGTCGAATTCCGCCAACAGATCTTCCCGTCTCGTCAATGCTTCCCGTTTCTGCGGCAGGGTCGAAAGATCTAATTCCGAGCTATCAAAAATTGCCACTTGCCAGTTCAACAGATTGACCAGATGGGTGGCCAGTCCGCTCAAAGCCATCGATTTCGGATGCGGCTTCCACGACATATGATCTTCGGGCAGAACCTCCAGGATGCGGCGCGTATTGGCCAGTTCATGCATGAAGTCTCCGAGTATCAGTTGTTTCCCCATAAATTACCTCTCCTCCCTTTTATGGTTAGCATACTATAAGCCTGGCCCAGTGAAAAGTCTTGCCTACATCATGCTTCCTCAATAAGAGCAATATTTTACAACCTACGCAATACTTTATGATTGCCGCCATCATCGCAGTCTTTTAAGATAGAGCCAGAACCTACTTTAAGACGAAGGATGGGATGAATGACATGAATCATCATCTGTTTGCAACACACCCTCCAATGGGTTGGAATAGCTGGGATTGCTACGGTGCTGCCGTGCGTGAAGAAGAAATTAGAGGGAACGCTGAATATATGGCCAAACACCTCAAGGATTATGGATGGGATTACATAGTAGTAGATATCCAATGGTACGAACCGGGAGCAATATCCTCTCAATATCGCCCCTTCGTTCCTTTAGAAATGGATTCCTATTCCCGGTTAATGCCCGCCGTAAATCGGTTCCCCTCTGCTGCGGACGGCAAGGGATTCAAGCCTCTTGCGGATTACGTCCACAGTCTGGGCCTGAAATTCGGTATCCACATCATGAGAGGCATCCCCCGCCAGGCCGTTCATGCAGCTACACCGATACTCGGTACTTCGGCCACGGCCCGGGACATTGCGCATCCGAATTCCATCTGTCCATGGAACACTGACATGTATGGGGTGGATGCATCCAAGGAAGGTGCTCAAGCTTACTACGACTCCTTGTTCGAATTGTATGCTTCCTGGGGTGTTGATTTTGTGAAGGTAGATGATATAGCGGCATCTCGCCTATATCAGATTCATGTACCTGAAATCGAAATGATCCGAAAAGCGATAGACCGCTGCGGAAGAGACATGGTTCTCAGTCTGTCACCCGGACCTGCGCCTCTTGAACATGCGGAGGAATTAAAGGCCAATGCCAATATGTGGCGTATGACGGACGATTTCTGGGATCTTTGGCCTTTATTGCATGGTATGTTTGAGCGCTGCGACAAATGGGCCGAACATGTGGCACCCGGTCAATGGCCGGACTGCGATATGCTGCCCCTCGGACATCTGGGTATCCGTTCCGTTGATGGAGGAGGCAGCGATCGTTGGACACGTTTCACAAAGGACGAGCAACTGACGATGATGACCTTATGGTCGATCTTCCGTTCCCCCCTCATGTTTGGCGGAGAAATGCGGGACAACGATGAATGGACGCTTTCTCTACTGACCAACCGTGACGTGCTGCATCTGCATAGAAACGGTTCCGGTGCTCATCAAGTATCACGGGAGACGGATAAGATCGTATGGAAGGCACAAGATGATAACGGAGCCGTTTATGCAGCTCTATTTAATGCGGGTGACGAGGAAGCCATCGTATCCGTTTCCATGGAGCAGCTTGGATTGACTCCTAGCCCTAGGGGAAAAGAACTCTGGACTGGCGAGGTTATAACTTTAACAGACGGGCAACTTTCCGCGAAGCTGCCTCCTCACGGCGCTGCCTTGTATAGACTTGAACCCTAATTTGAAATATTCTGTTTAAAGAAGATGTACTAAACCACTTATGGAGGAGATCCAATTATGAGCAAACCCAAATCCAATACTCAAGACTATTCCACCATCGGATTCCGGTTCTCAGAAGCTTCTTCCATGGGTTTATACGAATTATTTGCCGTAGGCAGGGATTTGATATCCTCCCCTTCTTACCGATGGGAAGGCCAACAGCGGTCCGATGGACCGCTGTTTCTTTTCCAATATACAATATCCGGGAACGGGCGCCTTCGAATCGGCAGCAAGGAGCATCTTCTTTCAGAGGAAACCGCCTTTCTGGTAGAAATCCCGGGAGACCATGGTTATTACTTTGCGGAGAAGGATGAGCCATGGGAATTCATCTTTCTGCTGTTCCGTCCTAACGGCTTATCGGACCACTGGAATGCCATCAAGAGCCGATGCGGCACTATTGTCGCCATCCCGCGGGAGCATTCTGTCATCCGGACACTGGAACTGATCTACCTGGATGCCAGGGACGGACAACTCCCCGATGCTTTCCGGGCTTCCTCCTCCGTATACCGGTTTATGATGGAGTTAAGGCGCTTTGCCGACGAAGTAGACGGAACCGGGACTCAGCCGGAAGCGATTCGTACGGCCTTGGATTGGATGGAAAAGAACTACGCATCCGTATCCGGAATAGAAGCCATCGCGGAGGCTTCGGGATTGTCCAAGTTCCATTTCATCCGCCGGTTTACCTCTACGGTAGGAATAACCCCTCTTCAATACCTGACAAAAGTCCGCATCGGTCATGCGATCCGTCTGCTGCGCGAAACCGACCACAGCATAGAGGACATTGCATGTAATGTCGGTTTTTCCGGGGGCAGTTATTTTATTAAAGTTTTCCATGGTATTGTAGGGTGTTCCCCGGGAGAGTTCAGGAAAGAAAAAAGTCACTTGGCCTTTCACAGGCTGTTCTTCGATTGATTTGCGAGATGATTATGCCAAGTATTTCCCCGTAATCGACTGTTCCGCATGGATGATCTGCGAAGGGGTGCCTTCGAATACCACCTGCCCCCCTTTGCTTCCCCCGTCCGGCCCCATATCGATAATCCAATCCGCTTGGCAGATCACATCCAGGTTATGCTCAATTACGATGACCGTATTGCCTGCATCCACGAGACGGTTCATGATCTCCAGAAGGTGGCCGATATCCGACATATGCAGGCCGGTGGTCGGCTCGTCCATCACATAAATGCTGCCCTTCTTATGCAGCTCGCTGGCCAGCTTGATGCGTTGGCATTCCCCTCCCGATAACGTGCTGAGCGGTTGCCCTAGCGTGATATAGTTCAGGCCCACATCACTCATGGCTTGGAGTTTACGCACTACCTCTTTGAGCTGAAAAAATTCCAGCGCCTGCTCCACCGTCATCTCCAGTACTTCTGCTATGGACTTGCCGTTCAGCTTGTACTCGAGCACCTCTTCCTTGAATCGTCTGCCTCCGCATACTTCACATGGCAGCTTCACACTGTCCAGGAATGCAAGATCCGTATATACGACACCAAGCCCTTGGCAATTCTCGCAAGCCCCCTTGGAGTTGAAGCTGAACAAGCCTTGATTCACCTTGTTTGCAGTAGCAAACGCCTTACGTACATCATCCATAATCCCTGTGTAGGTCGCAGGATTCGAACGTGTTGATACGCCCACCGCCGACTGATCGATGACGATCGCATCCGGATGGCTGCCGAGAAACACTTCGTTAATCAGCGTGCTCTTGCCCGAGCCGGCAACACCCGTCACAACGGTCAATACGCCTGTTGGAATATCAACACTCACATTCTGCAAGTTGTGTAATGTGGCATCCTTGATGGACAGCTTACCGGAAGGCTGCCTGCAGTCTTCCTTCAACTGGATCGGCCGCTTCATATAGTTGCCTGTCAGCGTACCCGAATCCAGTAAGTCTTCGTAGCTTCCTTCAAAAACAATAGTACCGCCGCGGCTGCCGGCGAAAGGCCCGACATCGACGATATGGTCCGCCACTTTGATTACATCCGGATCATGCTCGACGACAATTACGGTATTGCCTTTGTCGCGCAGCTTCTGCAGTAATTCATTTAACCGGTGCACATCGCGGGGATGCAATCCGACGCTGGGTTCATCAAAGATGTAAGTGACATCCACCAGACTGCCGTTCAGGTGCTTCACCATCTTGACGCGCTGTGACTCACCGCCGGATAAAGTGTCCGTCTCCCGGTCCAGCGTCAGGTAATCGAGCCCGATATCGACCAAATGCTGCAGCCTTTCCGTCAGTGACTTAACGATTGGCGCAGCGACAGCGTCGTCAATTTCCCGAATGACGCGAAGCAGCTCGCCGATCTCCATGGACGCCATCTCCGCAATGTTCCGCCCATGGATTCTGCTGCTCAGCGCGGCCTGACTGAGTCTCGCACCGCGGCAGCTCGAACAAGGTCCTTCGGAAATGTAAGGTGCAACTATTTTTTGCGTTCGCTCCGACTTCGCTTTTAAATCTTGCTTGATATATTTATTGGTGAATTTCTCAATAACGCCTTCTACTGTAATATTCGTGGCCTTACCGGCAAAATCCATCTTTACTTTTCTGGCTTTGGAGTATAGCAGGTGATCCAATTCTTCATCCGTATAATCGCTGAGCTTCTTGTCGAGATCGAAGTCTCCCGACTGTACGATCATGTTCCACTCCCATCCGCTTACGGAATAGTCCGGCAGCATCAGGGCCCCTTCATTCAGCGACTTGGACATATCAACGGCCTTACTCATATCGACGCCTAATTTGCGGCCGATTCCGTTACATTCGGGACACATGCCTTGCGGGTCGTTAAACGAAAACATGTGCGCTTGTCCGACATAAGGTTTACCCACTCGGGAAAAGAGAAGCCGCAAAATAGGAGAAATATCGGTAATCGTCCCCATTGTGGAATGAGAGCCTCCGCCCAGGCGCTTCTGATCCACGATCACAGCCATGCTCAGATTCTCGATGACATCCGTATCCGGCTGCGGAACCCGAGGCAGGAATGTGCGCACGAACATGCTGAAATTCTCATTCAGCAGTCGCGTTGATTCCGCGGCGATCGTATCGAATACGATCGAAGACTTGCCGGATCCTGATACTCCCGTAAAAATCGTGATTTTCCGTTTAGGAACTCGCAAGGATACATTCTTGAGGTTGTTCTCCCGGGCACCCGAGATTACGATATACTCCTGATTGGATTGGCTCATGCTAACATCCTTCCGATTGGTTATTAACTACTTTACTTAACTACACCAATCCATAATATACCATAAATTTTATCCTTTAAGGTGCACACGAATCAGAATATCCTGGTCATGATTTCCAAAACCGGCCCCATAAATCGTCAAACCGCCTATATTGACGGCCTGCTCATCCACTGCGAAACGAAGCGTCCAGAACGGTTCCGATAACTTGATATCCGCTACAGTCACATCCGACATCCGTTCCCCATCTATAAAGGTTCCTGAAGCATCGATGCGGATCGTCTTCAATAACCCGTATTGATTCACATTTCTGTGCCACCACTTCGGCGTATATTTGCCGCGCGCCGCCCTTCCGAAGTCCGCCGGGCTTGTCCAGGTTCCAAGGGATATGCCGTTAAACTCGAACCGAATATCCGAAGGCCAATGATCTCTCAAGCCGGGCGCTTCCGAAGCAATTTCCATCGAGATTTCAATAGCATCAGCGACTTCGTCAGGAAGCAAATAATTTGGCGTTTTGTATTCGACATAGCCTCTTCCGAACCACAGGATCGAAGCGTGAACCCGCTCTGGGTCCAGAAAATAGCGCGGATCGTCCCAAACGCCGATTTCCTTCTCACGCGTACCTAACCCGCAGGTAGGATGAACTTCAAAGGCGGTATAATGACCGACTGAAATGCTCTGTTCCCTAATCTTTGCGTTTCGGCCGGCAGTGGGCAGCTCGATTTCAATCGTTTTTTGCTTAAGAAAACACAATTTGTGCGTGCCTCCATTTTGGCGTACCCTGCGGCTGCCAATGAGACCGGCGTCCTCGAGTTTTCGGATATGCATGGTAACAATGGATGGGCTTAGCTCCAACCTTCCCGCAATCTCTTTCACATTCATTTCCCTATCGGCAATGAGGTTCATAATTTTCCATCGGACCTCGCTTGCCAGCGCCTCATATAAAGCCATGAATTGGGGTTCCCCGTTCGCTTTTATCATATTGACCATTAAACTCCTTACCGCGCATGCACATATTGAAATCACATATATATTAATTTAACGGATTTAATATAGAGCATCAACACTGGATTATTGAAATAAACAACCCGTTGGTGTTTAATTTTCTTAGCTCACATGTAAACTGAATTCATATATATGTAATTTTAAAGAAGAGGTGTACAAATGAAGTACAATAATCCTGTTATTAAAGGTTTTTACCCAGACCCAAGTGTTTGCAAAGTAAACGATACCTATTATCTGGTTTGCAGTACTTTTCAGTATTTCCCCGGGGTACCGATTTTTGAAAGCAAAGACCTGTTAAACTGGACCCAAATTGGGCATTGCTTGACCCGAAAAAGCCAAATCCAGCTGGAGACGGTGGGCAGTTCCGGAGGTGTGTTTGCTCCTACCCTTCGTTACAATGACGGTCGTTTCTACATGACGACAACCAACGATACCACCCGTCAGAATTTCTATGTCTGGACTGATAATATTTACGGCGAATGGTCGGATCCGATCCCTGTCGATCAGGGAGGAATCGATCCGGATTTATATTTTGAAGACGGCAGAACGTATTTCATGAGTAACGGAACAGACGATTTCGGAGTCAACGGAATCGTTCAGTGCGAAATCGAAATTGAAACCGGACGCAAGTTGACGCCTAGCCGTTCGATATGGCAAGGAACCGGCGGGCGCTATTTGGAAAGCCCTCATATGTATAAAATCAACGGCCGATATTACCTGCTGGCAGCCGAAGGCGGGACCGAATACGGCCATATGGTCACTTATGCGCGGGGAGAATCTCTTTCCGGCCCGTTCGTAGCTTATTCGAATAATCCCGTACTGACCAATCGTAATTTAGGCGGTTATGAGCTGCAAGGCGTTGGTCACAGTGATCTGATTCAGGATCACGAAGGGAATTGGTGGCTCCTTCATCTCGGCTTCCGGCAAACCGGCCAATGGCTTACGTATCATCACTTGGGTCGCGAGGTTTTTCTTACCCCGGTTACTTTCGCGGAAGATGGTTGGTTTACGGCAGGCCATAACGGCACTACGCTGATGAGCTTTGAAACGGATCGGTTCCCTGACAGTATCATTCAACAAGAGAAAAAGTCTTTTACATTCGAAAACACGGATTGGAATCTGGACTGGTGTTATCTGCGCCATCCGGCTACGGAAAACTATCTGCTCGAACCCGATAAAGTGACGTTGAAAGGAACCGAAGTGAATCTGGATGTTCCATTGTCACCAACATTTATAGGAATCCGTCAAAAAGATTTCAACGCAGTCATTTCCTGCGACATCAGCCTAAAGGGCGGCGAAGCCGGAATTTCGGTCTATATGGACGAAAACCACCATTATGATTTGGCCTTGCGCAACGGCCCGCAAGGATACGAGGTCATCGAGCGGCTTAATGTAGGAGATATCAAATCCGTGGAAAGAGCGATCGATCTCGGACAGTGCAATCATGCCACATTGGTGATTAAATCAACCCCTACTCATTATCATTTCTATGTCCGGACGGATAATGGTACGGAGAATTTACTCGGAGCTGCACAATCGAGATATCTCTCATCGGAAGTTGCGGGCGGATTTACGGGGGTCCTTATCGGTTTGTATGCCACGGGAAAAGAACGAGATTGCCATGCGGAGTTCAAACGATTTAGCATCGTCTATTCCTGATGATTCAATATTTAATGTGGTGAATTAACACTTATGATAGTATGCAATTTAAAGCAAAGAGCCGCGGATATCGCGGCTTTCTGTCTTGTTCATTTATTCTCCTGCTGGATCGGTATGGAGGTCTTGATCCGGTTCTGTAAAATCCCAACGGGTAAAGGTTACCTCGAGTCCATCCCGGGTTGGAGAGCAGGCAAACGGTCCTGCCTGATTCCCAGCCGGATAAGGAAACCGGGCTACGCGAATAGTGCGCCATGCATGATGCCGCGTACGTGCGCGGATGATCACCGCGTCCTTCATAATCGAAGCGCGAAGCGTAACCTCTTCCCCGGCCCATTCCGGCACGGCGGCAAGCGACCAATCGGAATAACCGTCGGTTACGACGGCGGAAAGCTGCGGAATTCCGTCATTGATTTCAATGCCCGCTTTAATCCATTGGCCCGGGCCATGATACAAGAGGATGCCTGCCTGATCGTACAACTCCGTGAAGGAAGAGAGTTGGAACGAGACCTCCACAGCCTTGTCGTTACTCCAATCCGCCAACAAGGCGGCTCCATCCTCATACTCAAAACCATAAAAAGTCTTTTTCCAGAAGTCTCTTCCCTTTTCGGGCACCACCTTCAGGAAATGATCTTCTATCCGGGCAGACAAGGGCTTATTGAGCCATTCCCCCGCCTCCCAATCCATTTTCTTAATCATCATAGTTTTGGACTCCTTAATCAAAGATAGATTAAATTAATTCCCCGCGCTTTTTCAAATAACGATATAAAATACAACCGCAGACGGAACATAAAAGAGCACATAAGGCAATAAATCCGTAACCCGCCTGCAGCCCTCGCAGCAATCCGTTGGCATTGCCCGCCCCATACATTTTTTTCACAATTTCGATGACAAATCCGATAACGTAGTTGCCGATCACACTGCCCAGTCCCATTAACGTGACCGTAAAAGTAATCGCGGTGTCGCTTCCGCGCGGGTAACGTTTCGCAATAAAGGCCATCACGGTCGGATAAATCATGGCAATCCCAATCCCCGCCGCCGCAAACAGGAAAGACCACGATTCTCCCCCGACAATAGCGGCAAATGTACAAAGCGCAGACATGCCGGAGAATATAATTAGGGAAAACGTAAATCCGATTTTATCGGTTACAGGTCCCAAGAAGAGTCTGGCAAGAGCGAATAGAAGGAAAAAGGCGGACAGCATACCCGAGGCTTTTACGGTGTCCCAGTGGTATGCTTTTTCCAGGAAATTGACCAGCCAGCCCCCTACAGCTAATTCGGATACAACGCCGAAGGAGAGTATGAGCACCATCCACCACAATGCGGGATCTCTCATCAATTCCTTTAGGGGAGTCCGGCTCTCATTCGCAAGATCATCTCCAGGAAAAGTACTGCGCAGGGCAGTCAGGATCGGAAGCAAAGATAATGAAAGCATGACCAGATACATTCCGCGCCAATCCAGCGCATGACCGAATACTTGAACCGACATGACTCCTGTTGCAATCAAAGGCGCGACCGTGGAACTTAATCCGTAGAAGGCATGCGATAAATTCATCATGGTTCCCGTATTCTTGACAAAGATCCGCGCTCCCAGAATGGCCAACGCAATCTCAAGCATCCCGTTTCCGATATACATCAAAAAATAGGAAGCGGCAAACAGCGGGTACGTATGCGATATGAAGATAAATACGCCTGAAATCAGCATGGAGGCAAAAGACAGAATACTTGCGGCTTTGATCCCCCATTTTCTAACCAATACAGCGGTAAATGAGCAGGCTATCAGATAACCCAATGCGTTCAAAGATAACAGACTACCCAGTTGTTCTTCATTTAGATGGAAATCAAATTGAATCCTTGGAATGGCAGGTCCTTTAATATTCTCCGAGATTCCAAAAATGATAAATCCCAGAAAGATGGTAGCCAGTTGCATAGCATAGATCTTATTAAATTTTTTGGATGTTTGCTTCAAACTGTTAATCCTCCTAAATCAATCAGCGAGTTACGAAAATTCTACACTATCTTCTCTCCACCAATTGCAAACGATAAGTTAAACTTTCCAAAGTAATAGCTATAATGCCGGTCAAATACTCGTCTTGCGTATTGTTCTTTATTAAGAGACTTGGCATATGTTCTTCTGGAATATATTGAAGACAACCCTTTATCAATTCCTCCGACATGGAAGGATGCGTTAAATCCCCGGTGATGGCAACAGAAACCGGGTTGATGATCGTTATAATCGAACTTAACAGTTTGGCTGCCAATGCAATAAAGTCATCTTTATTATGCAGTCGTTCCAATTGCTCTTCCCGCGTAATTCCAAAGGGGAAATAGGAAATTTCGCCTGCAAAGTTGGTATTCCCGGTGACCATACGTCCGTTTACAATAAAACCTGCGCCGGGATAATGATTCTTGGGAAAAGTGACAATAGCAAACGTCTTATCTTCCTCAAAATTTTGCAGATTATAGAACCCATAGACCGTCAGATTCATGTCATTTTCTATAATGACGTCTATGTTGTATTTTTCTTCAAGCCGCGGACCCAAAGGTTCACCTGCCAGAGGAGCCACATCGCAAATTCCGATGATTCCTTGATGGGCAACTCCCGGTATACCAATCCCGATCGCTTTTATGTTGTGATATTTAACCGTGAATTCCTCGATCAACTGATCAATGGTTTCAACATCAATGAAATCCAAGCTTCTTGTTCCCTCTTCCATTTTCTCGCCAAGTAAATTGACGAGCGCATAAACTATTGAATGAAGGCCTCCTTCCGTTTTTACCAATAAACAAAGAACATACGCATAATCGGCGTTGAACATGTACTGTCTGGCCGGGCGTCCGCCGCTCGATTCTTCCAGTTCTCTCTCCAGAACCTCCCCGCTTTGCACCAGTTCATTAAGGATCGTGCCGCAAGTAGCGACACTTAATCGCGTCATATTCGCAATGGAAGCCTTCGTCCCCGTACCAACGGCCTTCAATGTGTTTTTCACTAACTCAACATTGATCTTTTTCACTTGCAGCGTATTATGGGTTGTCGGATTCACGGCGGCATGTCCTTTCTTCATGAGTTATTAAAATACTTATAATAAGTGTGATTTTAAAGGAAAATGAGTAGATGTCAAGCTTAATTTGAGAATGATAGGCTAACTTTGCAGTACCCGATTAAGCGCAGCCCATAACTTGATGTCAACAAAATACTCCCCCTTCGAAGGAGAGTGCCAATCCGGGTGAACTTGTCCTGATTTTGACCAGCAATATAGGTGAATCGGTTTTTGTTTGAAATGTTCTTCAGTAATAGTGACGGTTGCTACGAACCGCCTCTTATCATACTCGCCAAGCTTTTCGTAATCTTTTTCCGGATTCTATCGCTGTATTGCATTTGAAGGGAATGACCCATGTCGGTCCAAAAAAATAACCGCCTCAGTCACCCCCATCCCTTCACATGCTGACTTCAATCGTATAGCAGGTTGTGCGTTGTTGCTCAAGCGTTCCGCAATGAAAATCAGCGTTCGTGCTAATAACCTGGCTTAACTTAGCCGATCTAAATGATGACTATATGAACGACAGCTGTCCACCCATTTGCCGAATGTGGTAAACGTCGGCCCACAGAATAAAATAATTGTAGAACATTTCCCCGATTTGCACAGGGCGGGGATATTTCACGATGAGGGCGGCTTGTTTGTTCATCTCTGCCGGTTGGTCGGCTGACGGAAAAATGAAACACGCCTCACGGCTTTGTATTCTCGTCATAACTATTCTAGGAGAAGAGCCGTAAGGCTTCAATGGATGAGAAGCTTCTGAGCGGCATACATCGGCAATCCGGTCGCCCGCAGATATCGCGGATACCTGGAAAAAACCATCCTCCCCTTCGTACCTCTCTTCGCTTACCCGGCGCCAGTTTGCGGGATACGGAAAGGATACCCGGTATACGAAACTTGTGAAGATGCTTTCCGGAACCCTTCTGACTATCGGAGACCACTGGAAAGCGGTAATCCGGCCGCCGCTAAGAACATTCACCGGCATCTGCTCACTGAAACTGGCAATCCAGAGCTGACTTGCGCTTTCTAACCCTGCACATCCAGATAAGTAAGCGATTTTAGAACCGTCCGGAGACCAGTCGACAGGAGTGGCGAAGCAGTCTGAAAGCGCCAAAGTCCTTGGACTCTGACCGGTACGGCTATCGACTTGAATAAGAGAATAATAATTTGGCTCCCTATAGGCGGTTGCGCTGTAGGCGATGCTCCTGGAGTCAGGCGACCAGGCCGGAAAATAGTTCTTGGCGAGCGGTCCGCCTTCCAACGTAAAGACGGCGCCCGTGGCCAAATCTACCGTGGAAATGATGGAGATGCTTGCGCCAGGGAATGTATAAAGTGCGAAGGTTCCGTCCGGGGAAATCCGAACGTCATGGAGCGGTCCGTCCGTATTTTGCGTGATTTGTCTTCGGTCTGTGCCATCGGCCCGGATGCGGAAGAGCTGTGTGTTGCCTGTGGAATCCGGGGCCCCGAAAAGAAGTTCCGCACCCGAAGGGAACCACTGGACATCGCTGGCACCCGGCTCCGGGATAGCATAACTTCTATGTGAAAAAGTATCATAAATTATGATACGCGAGTTTTTTACATATGCGAGATACCGGCTGTCCGGGGACCAGTCCAGCAGCGTGTAGGGTTCGATTTGGTCGATCCTGGCGACGGCGTTCGTGACTGTATCCAGCAGGTGAAGCACGTTACCAATGCCGATAAAAGCGATTCTACGGCTGTCCGGAGACCAATAGGGAACGGAAAATTCCGAACCAAGCCCCTGTGTAAGTTGAATATTACGACCGTTCTGCGGTCGGTACAGCCAAATGTCGAACTTTCCGCCGCGGTCTGACGTGTAGGCAATCCATCCTTGAACGAAATCTTGAGGAACAGCTTGCACGGCCAACATCCTCTCCTGAATCATCTTATACTTAAGATATATTCATAAGTGGATCATTAGGCGACTGTTCATTCAGAGTCTGTATTTTTAATGAAATGCGACATCTCCGAGGGACTACCATTTAAACGATAAATTGGAAAATTTATATTAAAGAAAGAAGGACCTTGCCCTTCAAGGCAAGGTCCTTCTTTCTTTAACGGGATAATAATTTCTTATAAAGTTTAATAACGCTGAGATGCATGCCTTCATGGTATAAATTGAAACTGAGGAATTGTTCCGGCGTTTCCAGAACCATCCCCGCAGACGTAGTATATGGCGGGACAATCTTGTCTTGCAAACGATGACCCAAAGCAGTTCGTATCCGCTCTTGCTGTTCTTTCAGCAGAGTCTCAAGCTCCGGCAATGTTGGCACTTGAAAGGATGCGGGCCAATTTAACGGTGAAGATCCGTTTTCGAATTGTTCGCTGAATCCATTCGGCAGTTGTTGCGGAAGATTCAATTGTTTAAATGCAAACCGTTCACATACGACATAAATGTGCCCTAAATTCCACCTTATATTATTTCGGAATCCTTCGGGGATCCGGTCTGCAAGTTCCTCCGTGACTCCCTCCAACAATTTTAAGGTTTGGCCTCTTACAAAGGATAATTGATTGAACAAGAACTGCTCCATTACTATCACTCCTTAATGGTTGTATGTAATGCCAATTCTACCATTACGATTAACTTTATTCGAACCTCACCATTATATTGACAATTTCAGACCTCGTGCCGATCCGAATCGGGGGTCCCCAGAAACCGAAACCGGACGTAACTATGGATTGCATGTTTCCTTTTTTGAGATAACCCCAATCATTCTCGAAAAGCGCATTTGTAATCAAGTTACCGGGAAATACCTGACCACGGTGAGTATGGCCTGAAACGACAAGATCCACTCCCGCTTGTTCGGAGAGCCCCAATTCCGTAGGCTGATGATCCAATAGAATTACCGGCTTCTCCGGGTCGGTATCGGTCATCAGCTTGTCTACCTGGAGCCGCTCGGGATCGCTCATGTCTTTGCGCCCAACAATCGTAAGCTGGTCATTGATCGTTTTCGTTTCGTCATATAGAACATTAATTCCGCTGTGTTCTAAAGTATCAATCAATTCCTGCATCGTGCCCTTATGTTTATCATGATTGCCCAGCGTAGCGTAAACACCGTATGGCGGAGCATCAAGTTTAGCCAATATCACATCGATCTTCTGATCGATAAAGGGCTGAATATCGTCGTCGAACATGTCACCCGGCAGCAAAATGAGATCCGGCTTGAGCGCATTCATTTCCTTGACCAACCGCTCCGCATGATCTTTGCCCGATAACAACCCAAAATGCGTATCCGCCGCCATCGCAATGTTAAGTGAAGAGAGCGATGATGAACCTTTTTCCATCTTAATTCTATATGTAGTTATGATCGGGCTGTAGGCATTGAAAGTACCGTAGCCCATTAAAGAAATCACCAATACCAGTGTCGCCATTCCCGCCCAGAACTGAGTTCTCTGCCGTGGTAACCGGGTGAGACGTAACAGAATGACCGTTATATGAGCAAGCGGTACCAGCAATATCAGCAAATAAAATATGGCCATCCAATAAGCCCCGAGAATCCCCAGGATCTTTAGTCCCGGAATTCGTGCGATGATGAACGAGCAGGCGGCCAGTCCGACCACGAGGATGTAGAGAGTCTTGAATTTCCAGGACGAACTAGTCGGTCGAAGCCAGCGGTACCCGCGCCAACCGATATAATAAACTATCCCGCCGTAAATTAAGATGGCGATGATTCCGATAACGATAAACATGTCCATTCCCCTTCGTCGTTTATCAACTAAACTTATCATATCTTCGATGGAGGCAAAAATAAACAACAGCCGGTCGTTATGACCGGCTGCTGATTTTAACACCTTACATGTCTCCGTTTGAAGCCCAGCTGCTGTTTGTCTACTGCTTTTTGAATGTTGTCGGAAGCATTAAGGAATTTACTTTTTGTCTTATCCTTGTTGACTTCAACAGGGCCGACTGCTTTTGCCGTCTCGACGGCCTGATCGTGCAACGGCATATAGGAAACCGCCACGGTGTAAATAAAGTTATTCATCGCATATTTGGCTCGCTCAGGAGCATCATGAATCCGGCTTTTCACCATATCGAGCATTGCGGAGATTTTATCTTCGGCAAATTCGCTGTCAGGCCGATTACCCAAAAGCCAGCAATAACAACTCCAACCCCCGGACATCCTCAGCTCTTCCCCGCTCGCGATCCATTTATCGGCTACTTCTTGGGCAATATCGCTTTCGGACAAGGTTACCGCAACGACATAATCGGATAACATATAAAAATACGCCGCATCCATCCAACGATCATAATCGTCTTCCGTCATGGCTTTGGGGTCGGCAATGATCCCGGCAAAGTACATGGCGTCGTAGTTGCCGGTAGCGTAAAGCTCCTCAGCTAATGGCTGATTTATTTTGGTTTTCTTGAAGATGGGTTTCATGTGACCCGTAGCCACGCCAAATAACGGTTCATGCGCGCCATTGGATAAATATATTTTCTTCGTACGTTCCTTACCAAGCGACTCAAGCTCCTGCATGACCATGTCCAAATTCATGAAATAGCACTTCCCTTAACTTTTAAATACTTTCATCCAGTTTATTATAACCCATACCGTCAAAGGAAGTATCCTTACTGAATTAATAGACACGCATCTTGTAGTGGTCAAAAAATAGTCGGTACCATGCCCCCATCCATGCGAATCGGTGAACCTTTAAATGCAGATGCATAGGGACTGCAAATAAATGCGGCTAGCCTGCCTATTTCACTTGGACGGATAAATCGCTGAATTTCGGATTGAGGCAGGTTTGAAGCCATAAACTGTTTCTCTTTTTCAGCAAAAGTCATATTGCCATCAGCAAAGATACCTTCAATGATTTGCTGTACATTTTCGGAGAGCGTCGGTCCCGGCATAATCGTGTTGACGGTAACTTCCGTTCCGATTGTTAATTTGGACAAGCTCTTCGACAGAGACAATAACATGGATTTAGTCATGCAATATTGAGGCATTTGTCCCGAAGGCATTACGGCTTCTTCACTCGAAATAAAGATAATGCGGCCAAAATTGTTGTTCAGCATGTGAGGCAAATAATATTTTGACAACCCATTCGCCGCAAGAACATTGGTCTGGAAATATTTATTCCATACTTCATCGTCGACATCTTCATATGACATGATTTCGTATATGCCCGCATTGTTAATCAAAATATCAACACTCGGGAATTTAGCGAATAAAGCCTCTCTTTGCCCGATATCCACGATATCAGCAGCAGCATTTTGAGGATTGGTTTCCGGAAATGCCAGTTTTATTTCATTAACGGTTCGCTGCACTTCTTCCTCATTTCGCCCATTGATCAGGACATTGACCCCTTCTTTGGCGAGCTCCAAGGCAATTGCTTTACCTATTCCTTTGGTTGATCCTGTAATTAACGCTGTTTTATTCTTTAATCCCATATCCATCCTGCATTTCTCCTATATCAGTAAATTTCAAAGCAGTCTTATGCTTCGGATAGGGATTATCTTACCTTGTCTGAATCATTCGGTAACTAGCGCCATACGCCAATCTTCTTGTTTAACACGCCACATTTAATAAATCAGTTTGTCCCCAAGTGCTCCGTACGCCATTGCGATGGAGTATCCCCTTCCCATAGACGAAAGGCACGGTAGAATGAGTTCTGATCTTCATAGCCAACCAGGAATGCTACTTCTTTAATTTCGAGTGAGGGGTCAGATAAATACTCCCGTGCCTGTTCATGTCTAGCTTCCGATAACAGTTGCTTGAAGCTTGTGTTCTCGTCTGTCAGCCGTCTTTGCAGCGTCCGATCGCTCATTCCGAGCTCTTTTGCGACAACCTGAATGTCGGGTCGTCCTCCCGTAAGACTGCGTTTCAGGATCCATTTAACCTTCTCCGTTATGGTGAGCGTTCGCTGTTGTTCACTAAGCGATTGATCCAGGGCGGGGGTCAATATTTCTAGCAGCTCTTCGTTAAACGACTTAAAAGGAAGATTCAAATCTTTCCGATGCAATATCAGCCGGTTATGATCGGCGCCTATGACGATCTCACAACCAAAGAATTCCTCCAGAGCCTGGACATCGCCCATGGAATTTGTAAATTCAACGCACTTTGCTGTCAAGTGTTCCCCCGTTCCCCTTCGCCCTAGCTCCAGCAAAAATGCCAGCGTGATACCAACCAGTAAAGGCGGACCGGATTGATCGGGATTTAGCCACTCCAGCTCAATCGTGCAATTCTCTGCTTCTTCGGTAATTCGCAAGCTTTCGGGAGGACACAATCGCTTGTACCTTGCCATTCGATAAAGGGCATCGCGGTAATCACGAGCGTGGTAAGTCGCTAAAACGTTGGGCGGATACTTGGACGTTTCAAAGGCGGTTGCAAGCTCAATGATTCCTCTGGCCGTGTCGCCAATGAGATCGGAATAGGCCTGCCAGATATCAAAATATTGGGCGGTGGAAACTTCCGTTTCAGTAATAATGGTCAGGGGCAGTCCCGCTTTGCGAGCTACGTCTTGAGCGGAGATCCCTAAGGTTCGCAATCCGTCCCAAAATCCTGGCGGGAATTTTATTCGTTCAAAAGGTTGAGACTTCATCTCCATATCCCTCCTTTCTTGGCAATTTTTAGAAAACAGCAGACGATTCTACTGGAGCCCATCACGCGCTTTGATGCGATCTGTTCCTTAGAACAGAAGCGTCTCCGCGGGTCTAACCTCAGCAAATGAACGGAATTTATCGTTATATTCCTGAATGATTTCTGAAGCTGTCCGGTCACCTTGATTATAGGTGGTGTGTGCGTCTTCGACGACAATGACTTCATAACCCAACTGACTTGCCCTCATACTGAAACACGGGATAATCCGGATCAAACATTCCTTCCTGTACGTCAATGACCAATAAGGCGGTGTGGTTATTCATGATCATTCTCCTTAAAATAATGGGATACAACCTACTTATCCGGGCATAGCTCATGGATTTTGGAGACGAGATCCTCTACGTTGGAATGAAAAACCTGGTTAGCGTCACTCCAAGCTGAATTTAGAAAATATGACGCGTGAAACTTCCATCCCGGATGATCCGGATTGAAATCCAGTTGAATTTCCCGTCCGGGCTTTCCGCGGAACTTCCGCGACCCCGGCTTGCGCCATCTGCCGATCCGGGTGATTTTGTCCTGTTTCTGACCGGTAATATAAGTGAATTGCTTATTGAATGAGATATCCTTCAAAAAGAATTTAGGGCTGCCTACCGCAAATACTTGAACCTCCCGAAAACCGTGCTTTTCCTCCAAGTTCAGCCCTGCCCGGTAAGCAATCACGCTGCCGGCGCTATGCCCGACCAGGATGAGTTGATCTGCGGCCGCTCCATGCTCACGAATGATTTCCACTGCAGCTTTCACCCGCCGAGATTCCTCATGGATCAGATCATACCCGACTGGAGCAATCTGCCGTGCCAATAGACGGGATAATGAGGAACGATTAGTTCCGTCCGCCATCCCATAGGGAAAGATCATTACGATTTTGATATGGGGATATCGCTTGGCGAACTCGCCGGCAGCAGCTTCAAAGTTATTCCGATAGGTTAGTATACCGGCCACAAAAAACACTACTGTTCTGCACATATGCGTACACGTGCTTTTGGAGGATACGAAAGTCTCAATCATGATTCAAATCCCCTTAGTCATTTGAGGTCAACATCTTTCTTTTTCAAATTGTGATTTTCGGAAACGCTTCGTGTTTTGACACACGGATCATCTCTTCGGGGAAAAACTTCCTAAAATACTTTTCCACCCGCACATGGATATCCTTATCATTCCACTTCGTTAGTTGATGGTTTTCAAACAGACTTGGCATCCCCAATCGCTCCGATCTTTTACCCATAGAACCGTCTCCGATATTAAGCGTATCGATCCAGATTCGATCGACGATTCCCTCCAGCGCCTTTGGAAAATCAGGCGTAAAGGGCAGCACGGGAGAGATGGCGGCCTGGGTGGTTACTCCGGCATCATGGATTTGTTTTAGCGCTTTTAACCGCAGTTGAATGCCAGGAGCATAAGGTGCAAAGATCCGCTTTATATCTTCACGGTCGGTTTCAATCGTCATGGATACCAGAACTTCACATTTTTCCTTTAGAACTGAAATTAATTCAAGATCCCTTGTAACAAGCGGACTGCGAGTCTGGATCTGGAGAAAATCGGGTGGATGTTGTATCATTTCCTCCAATACCCGCCGAGTGACCTCCGCTTTGCGCTCAATAGGTTGGTAAGGGTCCGTAGCCGAAGACATGAAAATATGAACCGGTTTGCTTTTTTTATGAAGCTTGATGATTTCATTGCGGTAATTTTCTGCGACATTGATTTTAATGTCGACCCATTCTCCCCAAGGAATATCCTTGAATTTTTGAATCGGCATTTCCCTCACATAACAATACTTGCAAGAAAATGCGCAGCCGCTGTAAGGATTTAATGAATGAGTGAAACCTACGTCCAAGTACCCCTTGGCTTCGCTCAATATTTTTTTTGAAATGATATCTTTTATCTCAATGGACATGGCATTGTTGCTCCTTGTAGCGCTAATATACTTTACTATACTCTCTAATGGGACATTTGAAAAAGGGACTGTAAAATTTAAACAAAAAAGAAGGGAAACCCGGCTCCCTTCCTCTCTTGATCTCATAAAATTTATTTGGTTTACATAATTATATTTCTGTTACCATTTCGATTTATTCCACTTTCAAATGTCACAAACTCAGATTTTATAAAAGCTGAGATAAACGATCCAATTGCAGCAAATGGTGCCGATAATGCATTTCGACCAGCAAAAACCACTCTTTAGCGTTTAACGCACCTAATCTGGGATGCGGGATCTTATATGCTTCAGACGCCTGACTCAAGGCAGACTCAGTACGTTTCATCCTTTCCACAACACTTCGGAGACCTTCCGCAAGCTGCTCCTTGCTCTCCGGTTGCTGCGGGGTGTATTGCGGCGAAGCCGGGACACGGATCCGAACGGGCGGAAAACTTCCAAGTTCGAATACCTCCCTGCCTTGTTCCGTCTTGATGCCCGAAACGACCACCGTTGCCTCATTTCCGGCCAAGCATTGATCAACATTATTTAGCTGCATGAATTGTGCCGATTGAATCAAATGCATATACATTTGCCCGATGGACCATTCATCTTCATCCGTTTTCCTAAGCAATTGTTCCATTTCAAGGTTATCCAGTTTAATCAAATACCGGTCCACTGTAGTTTCAAACTCATGTAATGCTTCCGCTGTGTTTCTCACTAGAACAACAACTCCTCTTTCGTCTTGGGTATAATCCCAATATAAAATAACGCTACTGACAACAGTGTGTCAGTAGCGTTTGAATATCTTTTCAGCTTCTTCCCGAACCCGGTTCCGCAGAGACTCCGGTTCTATTACCTCCACGTCCGCTCCCCATCCAAGAATATAAGGGAGCAGCTCTTCCGACTGCCATACGCGAAAGGTGACCAAGAGTCCATCGTCCGATTCCTCTGTCATTTCCATATAAAATCTTCCGGTTTCGGCGATTTTATCGGCAATTTCGGGACTCGCCTTAAGCAGCACTTCAAGTTTACGTTCGTTTTGCGGGCGATAGTCGCGCAGATTAAATCCGGGCGGCATGGAATAGCTCTCCTCTAACACCGCAAGATCCGCCATCCGTGACAAACGGAAATGGCGGATATCTTGCCGAAGATCGCAGCGTGCGATTAAAGTCCAATTTCCCTGAACGAGCGCAAGTCCATATGGCGAGACATTCCGCCTGCTCTCCCGATTACCGTCCGGCTCAGGTATTTTTTTCAGATAGGTAAAGCTTAATTTGCGGCGATCCAGAATGGCCCGTCGCGTTTTTTCAAGATAGTCCTTTTCTTTCCGCGCGGTTACCTGTTCGCCGGCATGAAGGAGCCGCATCGTATCCCGAATACGTACGGACTCTTTACGAATTGGCTCCGGAAGAATCGCTTCAATTTTTACTTTGGCCGTCTTGGCAACCCTATCATAATCAGCATCCAGCCGCTGCTCAATAAAATCCGCCCCCATTAACAAAGCCACAGCCTCTTCAGCCGTAAAACCTACCGGCGGCAAGAAATACCCTTCCATCAAGGAATAACCCTGACCCGGAGCCCCGACGATCGGAACCCCCGCTTCGCTAAGCGCTTGAATATCGCGGTATATCGTGCGTACGCTCGTCTCGAATCGGGCCGCCAAATCCTCTGCGCGAAGCATCTTGCTGTGCTGAAGCTCAAGCGTGATCGCGAGCTGCCGTTCTGTTTTGTTCATTTCCTTTTCCCCTATCTACCGTTATTACGGAACAGCTGCAGGGATCCAGCCCGTTAGCAGTGCTCCTCCTTCCGGATGGTTACTTGCGGCAAGATCCCCTCCGTGCATTCTTACAATTCGCTGTGAAATCGTTAAACCAAGCCCGCTCCCCCCGGTCGAACGATTTCTGGATTGTTCACCGCGATATAGCGGTTCAAACACATGCTGCATCTCCTCTTCAGTGAAGCCAGGCCCCGTATCCCTGATCTTAAACAGTACTTTATCTTCCTCCAAATAACAATCCATTTCAATTTTCCCATAGATGGGGGTATATCTTACAGCATTATCTAAGAGGTTGTTCATGGCACGTTCCAACAAGTGCGGATCACCTTTAAGGGAACATACGCCCTGGGAGCCCAATGAAATCGTAATTTGCTTTTGTTCGGCTTGCAGGCTCAAGCTATCTATCGATTTTCGAAATATTAGATTTAAATCCAAAGTCTCTGTGATCAGTTTTGATTCCAAATATTCCATCTTTGAAAAGGTGAACAATTCCTCCACCAACCGGTCCAATTGCGCCGATTTTTCTTTGCAAACCGCCAAATACTTATTCATTTTCTCCGGGGACTGAGCCACGCCTTGCTCCAAGCCATCCAGGTAACCCCTCAATGCGAACAACGGTGTCCGTAAATCATGCGCTACAGCCGAAATCACGAAGCGTCGTTGCTCTTCCAGCTCCACTTGCTTTTGATTGGATTGACGGAGTCCCTTAACCATCAACTCAAATCCGTCTCGCACCTCAGCAATTTCTGTGATTTTGGTCGATGGCAGCTGCACATCCAAATCTCCAGTTGCAATTTGTCTTGCGGCATAGCCCATCTTTTCGAGGGGCTTAAGAAGAAATCTGCGCATCTCAAATCCAACTATAAAGAAAGCTAACAGCAGTCCGGTTATCGCAGCAATCATTTGAACCGTTCTTGTCTTCGGCAGATAAATGACAACCTCGCCAAGCTTACGACCGTCCTCCAGAATCGATAATCGTTCAATCGGCGCAGAAGCGTCCATGCCCTTCAAAGCGGATCGAAAAATCACCTGACCCGAAGCATCCAGGATCACAGCTTCCATCTCCGTTTCGCGCAATTTGATTTGCAATTGGTCAATCCATTGAGGATCGTTCCATTTGCCAGCACCCGCTTCGATCAGTTGAGTCGTCTCGGTCAACTGTTCTTGTATTAGCTCATTATGCGCCTGACTTCTTGAAAAGCCGAGCGTATTTGTTTCCATAAAATTAGAGATTACGAAGAATATCCAGGGCGCTGATAGGATGAAAAAGAAACAAAGCAAGGTAAAAGTACGAATGCGGAATGTTCTCATCTCATCCTCCCTCAAAACGATACCCGATACCCCATACATTGACCAGATATTGCGGTTGGTTCGGATCCCCTTCAATCTTTTCGCGAAGCCGGCTTAAATGAACCCGAATCGTGTGTCTGTCGCCGACTCCGTCCCAGAACTTCGCAAGCAGCTGGTCATATGTAAAAACTTGTCTGGGGTGTTCAGCAAATAAGCGCAGCAGTTCATATTCTTTCGGTGTAAGTACGACGATGTTACCTTCTACAAAAACCTCTCTCGCGGTAAGGTTTAGTTTGATACGGCCATAATCCAATATTTGCTCTGCCTTTGGCTCCCCGGTACCGGCGCGCCGCAAAACAGCCTTTACTCTAGCAACGATCTCTCCAGGTGAAGCGGTTTTAACAATATAATCATCACCGCCGAGCGTCAATCCTCGAATCTTGTCTACATCATCACTGCGGGCACTCAAGAAAAGTATAGGGACATCGCTCTCCGCACGAATTCGGCGGCACAACTCAAACCCGTTTTGTCCAGGCATCATAATGTCCAGAACAATGCAATGAATCGGCTCGCTCTGAAATGCGTCCCAGGCCTGCTCAGCGTCACAAGCGGTAATTACTTGAAAATAATCGTTCTCCAAAAAGTCTCTCAGCAGCTCGACGATACTTTGGTCATCGTCTACCACCAGGATCGTATGTAATGAACTCATGAACATCCCACCTTGCATCCTAATATACCATTTTTTTCGCATCAGCAAGCATGACCGTATGTTTTGTGATGAGTTGTTTATAGTTTTGTGACCTTTTCCTAGCTTCATTTGAGATGTTCCGTTGTTAAGATTGATGCAGTTGAGTCGGAATGTCTACATACCGGGTTAAACATCTACCTGCAAAAAATGAGTTTAGGAGGATAAATCATGATATCGGTTCAAGTCGTACTCTTTGATGGATTCGACCTATTGGATGCCATTGCGCCTTATGAGGTGTTTTGTGCAGCGACTTTGTTTACGGAAAACACGTTAAACGTGGAATTGGTCACCGCCGAAGGGCCAAGATTCGTGACTAGCGGCATTAACGGATTAAAAGTTGAAGCGCACGGCAAGTTGAACCCGGAACTTGCAGGGATTATTGTCGTCCCCGGAGCTTCCGGACAAATAGATGGCCACGGGCCTGCTTCGGTCCCGTCGATTCTGGGAGCAGCAGCGAATTCGGATCTTACCGGACTGATAGAGCGAGCCCTGGGAAGGAACGATGTTATAGTCGCCACGGTATGCGGCGGCTCTCTGGTGTTAGCCATGGGAGGGTTATTGGAAGGCAGATCGGCGGTCACGAATCATCTGGGCATGGATTTGCTTGGAGCAACAGGTGCCATTCCCGTCTCAGCGCGTGTAGTGGACGACGGCAATCTGGTTACCGGCGGCGGAGTTACTTCAGGGCTCGATGTCGCGTTGTATCTTCTGGAACGTGAGCTCGGACCTCGAATCGCCCACGCGGTTGAGCAATTGTTTGAATTTGAGCGGAGAGGAACGGTCTGGCGGGCGATGGGAATGGCACCAAACACTCAAATGACACCCGCGGATGAGAGTGCGAACATCCCCTCTATTCTCGATGATTCCCTGAACAGCAAAGATACTTTTGCCTCCGTCTTTGTTGGCGATTGGGATACGACGATCGTAACGCCGGTCGGAAAGTTAGAAGTCAGACTTTCGATTTCAACGAATGACGGGATCATCCAGGGTTCGGCAACCCAAGGAAACGATAAAATTCCTTTCATAAATCCCGTACTTCTTAAGGATAAGCTGGCCTGGAATCTGCGAGTTACAAAACCGTTACGCTTAAATCTTAAATTCGAAGTATCCGCGGACGGTGAACTCATGACCGGAGTCGCAAAAGCGGGCTTGCTGCCTGCATCCAAATTAACGGGCAAACGCATTTCAGGGGCGTCATCCTGATAAGGTCGAAGCCCCAAGGAGTGATTACTTACTATGAAAAAACGAAAATGGTTATACGGAGCATTGGCGGGTGTCAGTTTTATATTTATCGTGTACGCCTTGGCGGATAACTTTATCTTTGATCCCGAGGCTAAACAATTTCTAAGTCATAAAACCGGACTCAGGCGCGAACTTAAACCCGCGGTCTGGTTAAATGTGATGCGTATTCATGTGGCATTAGCCTGTATCGCGATGGCAACAGGACTGATTAACTTTTTAAAGCGAGTACGTGATCGCAGTATTTTAGTTCATCGCATTAACGGTTATGTCTATCTGATATCCGTTCTTGTCGTCGTATTGACATCCGGATACATGGCGCCTTACGCCACAGGAGGAAAAATAGCAAGCATCGGATTCAACGCGATCAATATGATATGGCTGATCATCACTGCTACAGCGCTAGTTCAAATCAAAAAAAAGCGGATACAAGCTCACCGGAACTGGATGGTTCGCAGTTATGCCTTTTGTTTTACGAATCTGTCGATTCATCTCGTCACCGGTCTGTTTCATCAGGGATTTGGATTTCAATACGTCACCGGTTACACCATAGGCGTTTATGGCACTATAGCGTTATTATTGGCAATTCCGGAAGCGATCCTCAGAAAGTTAGAACCCGCCTGATCATAGCCCGCTCTTTAGAGCGGGCTAGATTTTTGTATTCCCGATTACCTATGAAGTCGACATGAATATAACGGATTTCGGGTCTTCCAATGACTGAATCAGAAACGGCTGCCTTTCAAGGGCAGCCGTTCCATTTATATCACGGGTATCTCTATCGTAGTCATCGCGCTCCTCTTCTGCTCGTCATTGATATGCGTATAAATCATAGTCGTTTCGATCGATGCATGGCCCAGAAGCTCTTTGACGACGCGGATATCCACATTATTATTTAGCAGCATCGTAGCAAAGGAGTGCCTCAGCTTATGACAAGAAAGTCTCATATCGGTCATTTGCGGATGATCCTGCTTAAACGCATCGAAGACTTGAGCGGCGATCTTCTGAATCTGACGGATCGATAGCCTTCTTCCTTTTTGGGACACGAAAAATGCTTCTTCTTTGGAGCTATAAGGCTGAATACGTTCCTCCGCCACTTTTACAAGTACATCTACAACCATTTCCGGCAACGGAATCTCATTCCACTTGCGCCCTTTCCCCAACACTTCAAGCGTTCCCTTTTCCTTCTTAAAATGAGAAAGATTCAAGCGATGCACTTCCCCCACCCGTAGACCGCAATACCCCATCAACAGGAAAATAGCCAAGTTCCGATCCCGAAACCGCCCCTCCACATAAGTGAGCACTTTCTTTAGTTCCTGCTCTTCCAAGTAGACGGGTATCTTGTTTTTCTCGGTCTTGGATTTCTTCACCTCTAAAGCGGGGTTTCTTGTTGCAAGCTCAAAATCGATCAACGACGTGTAAAACGACCGGATGGCGGACAGCGTTCTGTTCCTCGTTCGATCTCCGGCCGATTCCTGTTTGGATACAAGAAAACTGACAACATGTAACTTACCAGCCTGCTGCACCGGAAGTTCATCTAAAGAAGATAGATAATCGAATACTTCCCTCTTATATTCTTTTCTAGTGGCCTCGGTATAACCGGACTGCTTCATCCAAATCGTAAAAGCCTGAATCGGCTCGGAGTAGATTTCTTCGATGTCATATTTATTCGTCAACGCAATCCCTCACTATTTAATGTATAATATGCTAGATTCTAGCACTAAACTTAATAGGCAAGTGGCCATTCTCCTTTAAACAAATCGCTTAGAATTGAAAGTGCGCAAAATACGTGTTTGGCGTACTTATTTTAGCACATATGTTCCCTGAAGGAAACATTGCTTGGCAGGCTGGCTAAAGCCTAAACAGAAAACCCGCGCCCCGAAATTCTAGTTGATAAGTGGAAACCTGTCATTTTAGCACATCTTTTTCAAAATGGAATTATGAGATTCAGCGAACTTCAAAAAGCAATACCTGGTATAACAAAAAAATGCTCACGGCACATTTAAGGGATTTATCAAGTCACATACGAAAAAAGAGCACTCGAAGTTATCTCGAGTGCTCTTTTTTCTGCTGTCATAGTCTTATGTTCCTGTAGCTACTAATTACTTCTCTTCCATTCATCAACTACTGCTCTTACAAGTCTTTTTGCTGTATCTGCTCGAAAAGGCATGACATGGCCGTGAAACATATAGTAGATTATATAGCTGTCATGAGTTTCATAGCCGCCTTTTATCCATTCTTCTCTATTCGGAAGATAGCCCGTGCAGCCATTAGTATACCCATTGAAAAATAAAAGTGGATTGTCTGTTTGTTCCGTAACCGCAAGCGAAAGCTCACAGAAAATCTCATCTGGCACACCACACAAACTGCCCTCATTCAACAATAGAAAATGGATGCTACGGTTCTGCGTTTGAGTGGTTATCCCGGCGTTTCTTAACTGTTCACATTCACTAAGCCAACCCGTCGCATTCAAGCCTGATTTTTCCGCAATTTGTCTTGCTTCATCAACTTCTGGAACATCAGAGTACATTTGAATCTCTGTTTCCACCATATGCAAACGTGTTATTTTTTTGGGGGTAAATCGAAGTTTTGTCGCAGATTGCAGAAGCTCATCTGCTATGCGATCAACATCGGATGTAGTGCCGCCATCAATTTTATCTACACCAACAGGCTTAATGTTTCCTGCAGCACCTTGTATCATCATAATTGGACAACCGTAATGTTCTGCAATTTTTTCCCGCGTCGCACCGAAATAGTCGCTTGACAGTTTGTTACTATGGCTCATTAAGATATTGGCATGAGCACAAACCCGTAATAGCATTACAATCGATTTTTGAGTAGTAGAATTAACAATTTGCAATGCTCCAAGGCGCTTATCAACAACGCTGCACCCATCCCGCCGGTTTTCACCTATATCTGTTTCGCCAACTGCCCAGGAGACGAGGCATGGCTGTAAATTTACTAGCGCATTTGTTATACAGGAAATCACTCTATCACATAAGAGCGAATAATACTTTTGTCCATTAAGCGGCGACAAAGGATCAGGTGCCGAGTGGGTATGGGAAAAATTGAGCATAACATTAGTGGCAGTAGTGCCCAATGCTTCCGCAACCCTTTCCCGCAATTCATTTGATAAAGCTGTTGTAAAGCCTAAGCTATCTATTGCAATCAAGCAATAGCGGTCATTTTGATGTTCAAACAGTACTATTTGTGCTTTCAATGGATAATGAATACCGTTTACTTTGTTCTTCTCACGCGAACGGCCAATCATTTCTACAGGAAAATCCGGGGTAATATCCGTCTGCGAAAAAGCAGCTCTATAGTTATAGTTCATTTAGCTTTTCTCCTTGATTTGAATTTTGGAAAAAGCCATGAGTAGGACAAAATTTATCGTTTCATGCACCTTGTCCTATTGGCTATGCATGAAACGGTTACAATCAATAGTTTCATATGCTTCCCTCGTTCGTTGAAATTGTATTCTTAAAGTTAATTATATAATAGTTTGTTAAGAGGGACTATCCGAAAAGAATGGTTTGTTGACCAGACCTCATACACAAAGATGTTCTACTAACTCAAAGGCAATACCTCAGAATTTTGAGATGTTGTTTGAACTAACCTGCCCGTTAGCTTAATGGGAATTGTAGTTTGATATTCATCTAATCGGTATTCGGACTATGTTCTTGTACATTCCGGCAATAGGAACAAGTTCTTGTCCTTGGCTCGGGACAAGAACTTGTTCCGATAAAAAAAAGCCGCTAAAATAGCGACTTTCAATGAGACTATCTTCTTGTCCATAGTCAGTCCTTTACAGAACGGCCGTCATTTTCTTGGCAAGCTCGGATATTTTTTGATTTCGTAAATAATCCTCCATCTTCTCTTCCGCCGTTACCATGATTTTCTGAATCATACAATCTTGACCGTGGTTTAAGTCACATTCAAATAAGGAAGCGTTGCCCTCAATGGCATGAATGATGTCCAGGAACGAGATCTCTTCCCAATTTCGCTTTAAGCGGTATCCCCCATTGGCGCCTGAAGTCGACTCGATCATTCCGGCCTTGACCAGCTTGGTCAGGATTTTGGATAAATACGTCGGTGAAACCTCTTGTCGTTCCGCCAGCTGCTGTACGCCGATGAGTTTATTCGGGGGGACGACAGCAAGAAAGAGCATGGTATGAAGAGCATAGTTCGTCGCTTTAGAAAATTTCATAGCGGAGTGTCCACCTCAATCAAAGACTTTATTTGCCCATGATAACTATTAAGCTCCTTTGTGTCAAATCAGCCTCTTCGTCATTGTGAAGATAAAGCCGGTGATTTACAACGGAATTCGTTGGGGGCCACCCCATATTGTTTTTTAAAGACCCGATAAAATGATCGCAAGCTGTTGAACCCGGAATCAAAGGCGATGTCGGTGACCGGATGGATTGTAGATAACAGCAGCATGTGTGCATAAGCTGCCCGCTGGCTATTGATGTAATCGCGAAAAGAAACTTGGAATTGCTCGGAGAAAATCCGGGAGATCATAAATTTACTAATGCCCAGTTCCTTTGAAAGCGCATCCAAGTTAATGGGTTCTAAAAAGTGCATGTCGATGTAAGCAAGGATTTTCAGAATCATATCCATGTCGTTCTTGTAGTCCACTCTCTTCATGTACATTAACGGTAGAGCGTGCCCTAAGATGGCGGAAACATAGGCTCTAAGTAATCGATCGTCGCTTTTTTCTATATAGAGTTTATACAAGGTTGCCATGAGATCCGTAATTACCTTGTTCCTGGGAACTACGGACTTGTCCGGAACATAATGAAGCAAATCCCCCGTAAAATCTCCCGGAAATGTGGCCTCGAAGAACATCAGCAAAATTTGATTGCTTTCTGTGGTTTTGTAGCTGTGAGGCTGATTGGGAAAAATGATGGCCACTTCCCCTTCGGACAATTCATAGTCTTCTCCATTAATGAAAATATTGATTTTGCCGGACATAACCATGGTTATCTCAACATTTTTATGCAGATGAAGCGGATAGGTGTTATTGGTGGAAATAAAGGAGTGAAACGCCTTGTCGCGATGCTGATATTTCATCTTCATCTCTTTCTCCCCTATCGGCCTGCCATGCAGCAAGTTAATAGAATTCTAAGAAGATAATACCGATCTGATCTCTTGCACACAAGGTCCCTAAGCAATAGTTGGCACAAAAAAGCATCCTTTTTGGCAGGAAAATACGGCCTTAAAGTTTTAAAGTAATAGCTGCAGGCATACCAACCACTTTACCCTGAAAGGAGGAAGTATAACAGGATCACTATCGGACAATAAGTCTGCATCCCTATCCATGTTATACGTCAAGCGATGAGGCTAAGAAATAAAAGATCCGGCAAGGCAGCAGCTCTTTTGTTGAGTTTTACGGTAGCGCTTTCAGTTTTAGGGGGATCTCCTTTGGATGCCTCAGGACAAGCAACTGGAGACCATAGTATATCGGAAGGTGCCCCAATCCTTGCTTTTCCCGGCGCGGAAGGCGGCGGCGCTTATGCCAGCGGCGGCCGGGGCGGCGACGTTTATATCGTAACAACCTTGAAGGATTATGGAGAAAAGGATCAACCTATTGAAGGATCACTGCGGTATGGGGTCGTTTCTACCCCTAAAGAAGGACGTACGATTGTTTTTCATGTATCCGGTACGATCGAGCTCCAAAGCACCCTTCGATTCAAAGACATTAAAAATCTGACAATCGCCGGGCAAACCGCACCGGGCAACGGAATTACGATTGCGGGCTGGGATACCAACATTAGCAATTCCGAAAATATTATCCTCAGGTACCTCTCCTTCCGTCCGGGCGCAACCAATGTTTATAACGGCAGCGATTCTATGGATGCGCTTTGGGGAAGAGACAACGACAACTTTATCATTGACCATTGTTCCTTCAGCTGGAATACGGATGAGACCCTGTCCTTGTATAGAGGAGAAAACGGTACAATTCAGTGGTCCATCATTTCGGAGAGCCTGACCCTTTCCGGCCATTCCAAAGGGAGACACGGCTACGGCGGCATTGCCGGCGGAGATAAGACCACGTTCCATCACAATCTGTACGCCAACCATACATCGCGAAACCCTCGACTCGGTGGCGGATATGCCGGTGCGGCGGACGCAGACCATGTGGCAGTAGTCCAGTTCTCCAACAACGTCATTTATAACTGGGGCTTTAACGGTACTTACGGCGGTGGCTTTACCTACACGAATTATATGAACAATATCGAGCTTGCCGGTCCGGGAACAAGGGATAATGTAATTAACCAAGTAATTGATGCAGGGGAATCCACGAAGCTTGGGGGATTCTACATCGACGGGAACCGGATTAACGGCAAGCTTACGGGATTGCTGGATGAATCCTCGGATTACGTGAAATTTTCCGGTGTCAATAGCGGGGATCAAATGACAACCATTGCGGCAAAGCCCTATCTTTCGGCGGACAGCACGGGAGTAAATCATGGCATCACCAATCAGGCGTTTGATAATTACATTAAATCCGGCATCAAACATGCGAATGAGCCCTTACTGAGAAGCATACTGCAACAAGCAGGCGCAACCTATCCGCGACGCGATGCGATCGATGCAAGAATCGTGGCGGAGGTGGAACAAGGTTTGGGAAGATACATCAATACGGAACATGAGGTTGGTGGCTACATCACGAACTTTGGCGTCACTGAGGAACAGCGCAATGACCAATTTGATATCAATCAAAACGGAATTGACGACAAATGGGAAAAGAAGAACAATATATGGGATATCAAGGATGCTTATAAGACGGTTACCCATAGCGGTTATACCTGGCTGGAACTTTATATTAACGGGCTTGTTGATATGGATCACAAAGCGGAAAATCCAGAAGCTGTGATCATGTCACCGGCTAACAATGCACAATTCGTTACAGGCAAAGAGATTGAAGTTAAAATCAAAGCCTCTTCCAAATTCGGGCACAAAATCAATAAAGTCGCTGTCTATAATGGATCCCAATATATCGGAGATGCTGTGAAGAAAGGCAGCACTTACTCCTATACGATCAAGGGATTAAAGGATGCATCCCACTATATCTCGGCAAGAGTCACGGATACCGCGGGAAATGAGACACAGACTACCTCGGCAAACATTCATGTCAATACCTCCTCCGCTACCCTCGGTAATGAGGGCTGGACATCCTCGGATATCGGAAACCCGGATATTAAGGGTTCCGGAAGTATGACGGATGGGATGATCACCGTGAAGGGTAACGGAAAACTTGGTATGAGTGAAGGCAGTACAAAACAATCCGAAGCAAACAATGAAGCTAAAGACGATTTCCACTTTGTATATAAAAAAATGGACGGTGATTTTGAACTTACAGCGAAGTTGGAGGAGATCGGAGCCGTTGATAACCATGCCTTCACCGGGCTGATGATTCGCGATGAATTAAAAGATGACAGTGCCGCGGCAGCCCTCGGTCTCTCCTGGGTCAAGCTGTCCAAAGCAACCAGCTGGTCCGCTTATCTGGCGGGCAGAAACCAGCAAGGCGGTCCATTTGACGAATTGACGGAAACTTTAGACAGTGCTTCTGCAGCCGCTAAGGCCGGCATTCAATTACTTCCGGATGTTCCATTTAAAACAAACGGCGTCCCGCAAGGATATTGGCTAAAACTAGGACGAAACGGGGATACCTTCTGCGCTTACGGGTCAACCGACGGAAAGGATTGGACACCTATCGGCGAACGGACAATCGTCATGCAAGATTCTGTTTATATCGGATTTGCCGTTGACAGCAATGATGTCGCCAATAAGATTGAACAACTGAATTATGCTAAATTCTCTAACATAACGCTGAAGGATAGCTTTACCCCACTAGGGAAGTAGCGAGATATCAAAAGCTTCACTAACCTGAACAAGACGGCAGCCCCTTCATTGGCTGCCGTCTTGTTATGCATTAGGAGAAACTTCACATGTTCATGCTTACAAATTCAATCTCTGTTGGATGATGACGGCCAATTCTTCTGCTGTATTCCAAACAATCGGACGGATCTCTTTGATTTGTCCGGGAAGCAGATCGGCATCCCCGCTATGAACGGTCCAGATTACAGGAATGTTCAAACCTAGTGCATATCCCGCCGCCATATACACCTCAGGGGACTGACCGGTTAAATCCGCGATAATCAGTTTACTGTCCGCAATGAGCTCCAAGGAGTACTTCTCGGAGTGATTTGTCTTCGCATGGGCAACCAACTGCGGCAAATAACCGTATTGCTCAATTTTAGGCAGCAGGATCTCCGTCCATTCCGCAAGCAGCATGTTCCCATCTCCGACGAGAACGGTACAAGGTTTAAGTTTCTTCCCTCCTGCGCTGGCGGCAGCGATGCTCCAACCTTTTTCCGTAAGCTTAAAGGCCGTCCCTTCCCTGATCAGCAGGTCAGCGGTGCTCAGTGTATCTATAAGATATACCAACTCTTGTAAATTAGGAGAATACGTCAAGTTATAATTGCTCGAGAGCGGATGAATGATTACCGTTTCACCCGGCGCTTCGGAATGTCTGTACAAATATTGCAACAGCCGATTTCCCTTATCCTCCATGGTTACAGGGATATCCGATGAATTTGCGATGGAATCCAAATCGTCGGCGGATATTACGACCTTTTCATCGCGATCGGTCTGCTCCCGGATATATGCCGATACCAAATGCAGCATATTCCGTTTCTTCTGGTGCGGGAAAGAACGAACCGTCTCATAACTGCCTCTCTCCAAGCTATAAAACCCGCCGGGAGAACAGGAGCAACCCATATATTTATCGAATTCGGCTTCCGTGGCTATAGGGACAATCTGATCGCAGAACAAACATTGCTTCTTCATCATAACAACTCATCACCTCTCATCAATAGCTACCCTCTACCATACCAAGATTCTATTGAAAAATTGACAAGAAGATTTATCCAGAAGACTCCAATCCTATCTTTCAGGTTTGAATCTGCGCAATAGTTTCCTTACCCAGCCTACTATGGTCGGAAGCAGAAACAGTAGAACAATTCCGGAGACAATCCCATATCCGAGCTGAGATTCCCTCTCCTCAGATAACATTCGCTCCATATTTGTTCCGATCAAAATCACGTTGTGCTCTTCCTTGCCGGGTAAGGTGAACGGCTCCAATCTTCCCTCTCTGGCGCGTCCGATGACCGTGATTTGTTCCCCTGGGGACACTGCATAGTAGCCATATGCCCTTTTCTTCGGACTCTCCACCAACAGCGGCCGGGATGTCCCTCCTTCATATATATTAGACAGTTGACTCGGATCAACGGTGCTAAAATCCAGCGGGAGCCAATTCGTGTAGAAGCGGAACCACTCCGCTTGCACGACTACGCCATTGATCACGAAGCTGCCTAAAACCTCCGGACGGCGGTCTTCGGATCTTTTGTAATCGCAATTGCTTTTGCTGCATCCCCAAAGAAATGTTTCCTTTTGCAGCAACGCATAAGTATTCCGAAGTTTGCCCTCATCAGTCACGGCAGCTATGCCTTCAACACTGCCATCAAGCCGGACAATTTCGTCGATATCGGGAGTCAACTCTAGCACCGGGCGCGCGTTAGTTATGATCTTTGTAAGTCTGGCTGAATCCCAATATAGTAACAGTAGGCCGAATAAAACAAAGAAACCAAGAAATTTCAAGAACCCGAGCCAGAATGAACCGGAGCCGTTTCGCTTATTCTTCTTTTTCTGCTGTTTTTTTGCCATAGGCCCCCTCCTCCTCTTTGCACGAAAAATCTTCTTGAGTTAGTTTATCATACTAGCTTAAGCCGCTGGAAACTTGAAATTTAATAATCTTTCTATTAAGTTATTTTAATGAGGGGGTTAGTCAACCATGATGAAAGCTAAGAGAAGTATAGTGATTATGATCTTCATAGCGCTGTTTGCCCTGCTTGCCGGCTGCAATGTATCCCATAAACAAACGGTGCCTGAAGATACGGACCCTGATTCCCTATTGCAGTCCTTATATACGGCCGAACACATCAAGTCGGTGAAATCGGCGATCATAGAACCGTTAAATAAAAGCTCGGAAATCGAACAAGGCATCCGTATCTATTATCAATACGCTATTTTGCTTAAAGGTGCGGTCGACCAGGAAAATAAAGATATTGCAAACCAGCTGTATATTGTTACAGCAGTCGAAAATACACAGGAAAACCGGGAAATTAGTGTCCAGTACATAGGTGGATCTCTCAACGGGGAAATTCGCGAACTCAGACCGCGCCATAAAACGTTTCAAGTAAACGCATGCCGCACCGAATCCGATTCTCCTTGCGACAGCGGCGATCCGACTTCATATGAAGCATACGCGGTAATATTTTCACTGGACGAGTACTCTGCTCTTGAAGAACAAGGAAATGTTGTCGATATCACGGTGAGGTATGCCTTGGGAAAAAACAAAAAGGAACTGCGGGAACAGTTCCTCAGCGACTCCGGACTTCAAGAAACCGGAAAGGCAGCCGTCTCCTTTCAACTGCCTGCCGCATTCCATTGAACAGGTTCAAGTTATATGTAGTTGATGATCACTCCGCCTAATGCGCCTGCAATAACAACAACCCATGGTGGGGTTTTCCAGAAAACTAGCATTATAAACAAGATGGACGCGAGGGCAAAATCAGCGGGTGCAAGTATGGAACTGGTCCAGATCGGATCATATAGAGCAGCCAGCAAAATACCTACAACCGCTGCGTTAACACCTACCAGCGCACCTTGAATTATTGGCTTCCTTCGGAGTGAATCCCAAAAAGGCAGAGCTCCAACAACCAATAAAAAGGCTGGTAGGAAAATCCCTAAAGTTGCAATGATCGCACCAGTCCATCCATTCATTATAGCTCCCAGGTAGGCAGCGAATGTAAACAAAGGACCCGGAACCGCTTGGGTAGCCCCATAACCCGCCAGAAAGTCTTCTTTGGAAAGCCAACCCATGGGTACTACTTCCCTTTCCAGTAAAGGCAATACAACATGTCCTCCGCCAAACACAAGCGAACCCGATCTATAGAAACTGTCAAACATGGGAAGCCATTGGAGCGAAGTAATTCCTCGTAGGAAAGGCAAGATGATCAATAATCCAAAGAATAGGACTAGACAAATCACGGCTAACGAACGCTTTATCGGTACACGGATATCCGGCAACTCAGGTATCTTCGTGTTTTTATATAAAAATAAACCGATAATACCCGCTAATACGATGATCAACGCCTGACTAATCGCCGTTTGCCAAAGTAGTGTGACCGTTGCCGCTATAATGGCAATCGTCGCACGGTTCCGGTCCGGAGTCAGTTTCTGCCCCATACCCAGTACCGCATGAGCAACAATTGCGACAGCGACTAGCTTTAAACCGTGAATCCATCCGGAGTTCCCTATATCAAATCCCTGTAACAGATAAGCAAAAAGAACAAGAGCAATTACCGAAGGAAGAGTAAAGCCAATCCAGGCTGCAACCCCTCCCATTAATCCTGCGCGCATCACCCCGATCCCAATACCGACTTGGCTGCTGGCCGGCCCGGGCAGGAACTGACAAAGAGCAACCAAGTCTGCATAGCTGCGCTCATCCATCCATTTTCTGCGCCTTATATATTCATTATGAAAATAACCTAAATGTGCAACGGGCCCACCGAACGAGGTTAAACCAAGTTTCGTGGAAACTCTTAATACTTCAAACACAGCCTTCAGTTTATTATTTTGACTAAGCTGATTATCGGACATTACGCATCCCTTTCGCGGCTTATCTTCCTGCCATCAGTGTTTTACACATGATATAATCTCTTTGTTCTTCATCCCCCATAAAGAAAGAATGGGCACCAACTTGGACAAATCCTATTTTCTTGTAAAATTGAATCGCGTTCTCGTTCTTTTCCCAAACCCCCAGCCAGACTCTATTTTTCTTTTCTCCTAAAGCTATATCTATCGCAGTGTTAATTAAATATTTTCCAAGCCCCTGTTTCTGAAACTTATTTCTTATATAAATCCTCTCAATTTCGAGTGCATCATCCCCCATTTTTTCCGATTGGGCAGTCTGACTGTTAATTTTCAAATACCCGGCAGGTTCTTCATCTAAGAAAATCAAAAAGAATTCCGAATGGATATGGGTCAATTCCATATTCAACTGTTTAGAGTTAAATGCCCGATCCATATAGTTCTTCATATTTTCAGGCGAATTCTGATCCTTGAAGGTATCGTTAAAGGTTTCAATACTTATTTCTTGGAGTAGTTCTACATCTTCGATCCCACACTTTTGTATTTTCACAGACATTTGAATAGGTAGCTCCTTTAGAAAAGATTATAACTCAATACTTTCGCTTATTTCCCTTTTTTACAAACTCCCAGTCTACTTCAATATTCTTTCTAACTCTTTGAATTAACTGAAACAGAGTTTCTGCTTCTTCATCGGAAAATCCGGCTAGCGCGACATAATCGGAATGAATATGTTCACTTCTTATATAAGGATAGACACTCTCCCCTTTTTCTGTAGGAAAGAGTTTTTTGATTTTTTTGTTATAAGGATCATCTCTCCTTTCAATAAATCCGTTAAGTTCAAGTTTCTGTATGGCACGTGCGGCGGTTGTCCGATCCACTTTCAATATTTCGGATAATTTCTCCTGGATGATTCCAGGGTGTTCGCAGATCCGTACCAGGTACAAATACTGTCCTTTTGTAAGCTCATATTCCTTAAACTCGATATTGCTGATGGAATCCAATGCTCTGGCAATCGTTCCGATTTCACGTAGAATTTCTTTCATAGATAACTCCTTAATTTCTTATGCTAATCGATACTCGTTATACATGTTATATTATTTTTGTTGCATTTACAACATTCTAAAAAAACAAAAGCTATATCATTTGTCATAGTCGAAATTCTTGATAAAAAAGATAATTTAAACCGATAATATATTTTTATAACCCATTATGTGAGAAAAGAAGGTTCGGAGATGAATCGAAATCCATACGCTGCAATCATCGGTAAACCGATCAAATCTTCACTAAAACCCGTGCAGGAGGTTGGAATTATTATCCTTTCCGCCTTGCTTGTCGCGGCTGGTCTTAATTTATTCTTGATTCCCCATCAGCTTTTATCCGGTGGACTTACGGGGGTCGCATCCATCATTGGTTATATTACCGGGTGGAATATTTCAATCGTGTATTTTTTGCTTAATGTCCCACTCATTATCTGGGGTTGGAAGGCGGTTGGACGAAGATATATCGTATATAGTTGTATCTCGGTCATCTGCACGACTTGGTTTATGGCTCTTATTCCCGTCATCCAACTAACCAAAGACCCTATTTTGGCTGCGGTATTCGGCGGCCTCATCTCAGCGGGAGGCATCGGATTCTCGCTCCGAGTAGGCGGCTCTACCGGCGGGTTCGACATACTCGGCTCCATCGTAACTCGCAGACGGGATGTTGCGATGGGAAATGTTCTGTTCATTTTAAACGGCGCTGTGATTTTAGCACTCGGCTTTTTCCGGAGCTGGGACCTGGCCCTGTACTCCATGCTGTCCACGTACGTCAAAGGTAAAGTGGTCGACATGATTCATATCGGACATATCAAAGTCACTTGCTTTATTATTACGAAAGAAAAAGAGAAGATGCTTTGCCAGCTCCGCAAACTTCATCATGGAATAACATGCATCCATTCGGAGGGCGGGTACAGTGAGCAAGAAAACTATACATTAATGACGGTCACCACTCGGTATGAATTGGTAGCGGTGCGGAAAGCGGTTCTTCAAACCGACCCCCGAGCATTTATGAACGTGGTACAATCCACAGAAATTGTTGGACGTTTTGCACGACCCAAGGTATAGATATTAGATTTGGAATCAGATTTTAAGTTTATAAATAGATAACAATATATTTCCAGCCAATCAGGTCAGCCTAGGTCTCCCCCTTCGCTGACCTGATTTGTTATTTTATCTAAACGTAGGATAAGCCATTCTGGGAATAATGCTAAATGACACCGCAAGGGTACCTGGTATGCATCCAATAACATTCAAAGGCGGGATTGAACATGACCGTAATATTCCCCAAGGACTTCTTATGGGGCGGCGCCGTGGCTGCGAATCAATGCGAAGGCGCTTATCAGGAGGATGGCAAAGGCTGGTCCACTCAGGACGTTGCTCCGCAAGGTATCAGAGGCCCCATTACAGAAGTTCCTACTGACGATAATCTGAAGCTGATCGGTATCGACTTTTACCATCGTTATAAGGAAAATATCAAGTTATTTGCTGAAATGGGCTTTAAGGTATTCCGTACCTCGATAGCCTGGTCCCGGATCTTTCCGAATGGAGATGAGCTCGAGCCCAATGAGAAGGGCTTGCAATTCTACGATGATTTGTTTGACGAATGCCTTAAATATGGGATTGAACCGCTCGTGACGATATCGCATTACGAAACCCCGCTGCATTTGTCCAAGCAATATAACGGCTGGGTCAATCGGCAAATGATCGGCTTCTATGAACGTTATGCAAGAACGTTATTCACGCGTTACAAAGATAAAGTGAAGTATTGGCTGACCTTTAATGAGATCAATTCCATTCTGGAAGAGCCGTTCATGAGCGGCGGCATTTATACTCCGAAGCAGGAGTTAAGCAAACAAGATCTGTATCAAGCGATTCATCATGAATTCGTTGCAAGTGCGCTGGCCGTAAAAATCGGGCATGAGATTAATCCGCACGCAAAAATCGGTTGCATGGTTCTTAGTATACCAACGTACCCTCTCACACCCAAACCGGATGATGTCATCGCTGTCATGGAGGCTGAACATAAGAACTACTTCTTCGCCGACATCCATGCCAGAGGTTATTACCCTGGCTACATGAAGCGCTTTTTCCGGGAACATAATATTGAGATTCATATGGAACCGGGAGATGCCGAAATTCTAAAACACACGGTAGATTTCATTTCCTTCAGCTATTATGTGAGCATTTGTGAATCGTCGGATAAAAGCAATCGCAAACCAACCGATTTGTTCAACGGGGTGCCTAACCCGTATCTGGAGACAAGTGACTGGGGTTGGCAAATTGATCCCCAAGGTCTGCGCTATGTACTCAATATGTTTTACGATCGGTACCAGAAGCCGCTCTTCGTAATTGAGAATGGCCTTGGAGCCAAAGATGAGTTAATTACGGGTGAAGATGGCAAGCCCACTGTTCACGATGATTACCGGATCAAGTACTTGAACGATCACCTGGTTCAGGTCGGTGAGGCGATCAAAGACGGAGTTGAAGTGATAGGGTATACTTCTTGGGGTTGTATAGACTTGGTGAGCGCCTCCTCTGCACAAATGAGCAAACGTTATGGTCTCATTTATGTAGACCGCAACGATGACCATACCGGTACCCTGGAGCGTTATCGCAAGAAATCTTTCTTCTGGTACAAAGATGTCATCGCTTCTAATGGACTAAGTTTGCAGCGTTAGCAGTCGGTCAAAATAGAGTATTAAAAGAAGCAGCGGCAAACCAAGACTGTTAAATAAAGTCTGTGGTTTGCCGCTGCTTTTATGGAACGTCATTGCTAATCTCCGTTAGAAAGCCGTTCATTGCTGCTGTATCAATTAACTTTAGAATATTTAAAAGCGCTTTGTAGTTTAACATAGACCATTGGTTCTCATTCGCTTGATGAATTAAAACCTCGGGGTCACGATCACTATCCGTCGAACGAATTAAGGAATAAACATCAAACCGTAATATGCTATTCCCTTCTTGGTCTAAAAAGTCATATTGTCCAGCTTTATAGTAGTAACCAGGTGGGAGGTGACTACGCCAGGAATATTTAGGAGGTGCTTCGACTTTCTTACCTTTGTTTTCTACAAAAATATTATAGATTGCTTCATTATAGGTATTCCCATGGATTTGATTGACTACGCCACCCAAAATCATGTGGTATTCCTGTTGCAATGCTTTCACCTTTACACCATCGATGATCAACGGTTTGGTTTCCACAGTTACTGCAAAGTTGCTATAACTGACTTTACACCCAAACGTTTCTGCAATAAAACGAAGCGGAACCATAACCCGATTATTCTTCAGATATGGCTTGGCATCTAAAAGTACTGCTTTTCCATTTTTCACGGCTTTATTGCTATTCTGGTGTAATATTACCTCGACATTACTATTTGTGAGTGTGATTTTTGAATCCGACCACTTAACCGTAGCTCCCAAATTTTCACTGATCACACGCAGGGGCACCATGGTTCGACTGTTCTTAATTTCGGGACTTACATCGGTGGAAATCTCAGTGGTTGCGCCCTCGGTTTGATTTTTCATAAGCAGTTTTACGGGTTCGGCGGCATAAGCGGATGATGCAAAAATCATCACACTCAGCACTGCTACTGCTGTTATCAGCTTTTTCAAAAGACCACTCCTTATTTTCTAAAAAGAACGCCCCCAAATCTTCGCTGGGCTACCTCCTACTCATTATAATCCATTTCCATTAATCCCCGTATCACTAATTCCACTAACCATAAAAAGAAGCATTCCTTTTCTATTGACCAACCGTTCATTCAATAATAAAATGATACCAGAAAATTCATTTTACTCTGGAGGGATTGCAATGGATCTATACTTCGAGGTCACTGGCAATGGTCATCCTGTTGTTCTAGTTCATAGCGGCGGTGCGGACTCAAGGCTTTGGACGTATTTAGCTCCTCTTTTATCCAAGAATTACAAAGTGATCGCTTTCGATGGCCGGGGTGCAGGCAAATCTCCCTCCCCTGTAACAGAAGCAAATTATGTTGAAGATCTGCTGGCCCTCATGGATGATCACGATCTTAATCAAGCAACCATTGTAGGTCACTCCATGGGCGGACAGATTGCAACCGAATTCGCTTTAAGTTACCCCGAAAGAGTATCCAAGCTAGTATTATTGGCCCCTTCTTTGACCGGTTTTCCTTATTCAGAAGAGTTTGTACAATACCACATCGAAGTTTCGAAAGCCGCACCTGATATAGATAAAATGTTAGAAGTAGCGCTTCATTCACCAACCTACCAGGTCGTAAACAATAGTCAGAACAAAGATCTAAATGCTCAGATGCTTAAGCACCATTTCGAGCGCATGCTCAAATGGCCTTCTGATTTCCACATTACATGGCCTCACCCGCCAGCAATAGAAAGATTAGGAGAATTGAAGCCAGAAACGTTATTTTTTATCGGTGATCAGGACTTGCCGGATAATTATCGGGTTGCGGATTACTTTGGTAAAGTGGTTCCCAACATTCGTTTTAGCGTAATGACAAATGCCGACCATATGTTGCCCCTTACTCACTCCGAAGATCTATATCGAGAAATCATTGCGTTTATGGAGGATTGAAATTAAATGCCACGTACACCTGAAGAGAATGACCGTATCCGTCAGGCATCCAAAGAAAAAATTCGTGCTGCAGCTATGGAGTTATTCATGAAGAAGGGTTACTACGCTACTACAATAAGCGATATTGCCAAACAAGCGGGCATCTCCAAAGGCTTACTCTATAGCTATTACAAAGGAAAAGAAGAGTTGCTTTCTGAAATGGTCGAGGCCAGAATAAGGGAAGTCGTTGAAGTAATGGCCGAAGCAGCTAGTTTACAGACGCCAAATGAGCAGATTAAATACATCATCCATGGTGCCATTGATAATATTCATAAAAACCCGGAGATTCATCGATTCTATTTGCACTTGCAAACTCAGCCAGAGGCAGATGAAGAATTGGTTAAATACAGCCGTCTCCTCATCGAGGGAAATGCGAAACAGTTTGAATTACAGTGCGAAATATTTAAAAAAATGGGTGATGAAGATCCCAGAAAACGTTCGTTATATTTTTCAACAGTGTTACAAGGTGCTATGTTGATGTTATCAACCTACCCGCAGAATTTTCCGGTTGAAGAATTAAAGCAGCGCATTATAGCGGAATTTTGCAACTAGTTGAGACTTTTGGAGGTACGTATGCTATTTGTATTTTTGATGGCTGGAGCTATAGTCAATGCTATTCTCGCTACTATTGGAGGCGCTGTTTTTATTGTAGGCGTAGTGTTCTTCCTGATTGGAGTTCCACAGTTCAAATCCAGCGGCAAGAAAATAAACAGAAACCTGCTCAAAGAAGTGTTTCCTATTTGTGTGACGCTGCTAACTTTGATTCTATATATGATCATCGCCTACTGGAGTTCGAGGACCGCAGGAACTTTGGCTTTTTCCCTTTCCGATCCCTCCTCTTCCCTCTTAAATCAGGCGAAGAAGCTGACCTGCTTGGGCATCGTACAAGGACTTTTCTCGTTCGTTGCAATGAAATGGCTGCTGCCGCGTTTAATCGGGGAACTTGGTTTGGAGAAGAAGCATATCTGGGGAATTTCAATCGGATTCATCTTCACGATAACAAACGGCATTGCTGCCTGGCTTTCATGAATGTGACCATAAATAAGAAAGCCCGCGCAAAACGCGGGCTTCTTTCTATCTTCGACTATTGCTCCCAGAGCGCCAGAAGTTGCTCCAATTTTTCCTTTAAAGGCGGCTTCGACTTTCTTGCAATTCCGGCAATCTTATCCGCGCTCTTAAACAGTCGGTACAGCACCAGCTCCCGCTCATAATCCTTCTTCTCTTTCAGTACATCGACAAGCGCGCCTGCAAGCTCGGGGTCGTCAATCGTTGCATTTTTTACATATTTCCCTTCCTCATTGCCGCCGAGCAAAATCGTAACCAATACTGGCACATTCTCCGCTGTTAGACCATGGGCTTCAATAAAAGCTTCCGCATAGTCATCCTGCACCATTTGATGTTCCGTATCCACCAGCTCCATATAGCGGCACACTAATGAGAAATAAGATTCACTATATAAACCGAGGCCCATTACCGCGTAAGTCCCCGGCATTACTGATTTCTCTCCAGGTTCCACGTCCCCGTACCACGCATACTCTTCCATTACAACATCTGCATATTCCTCAATTTTTGGAAAAAGTTCCGGATAGGTGAGCGCATTAGCGAAAAACTGGTGCAGCTTCGACTTCGCCAGCTTTTTTAAGGGAAGCAAATGCTTTTGACTGCTCTTCAGCTTCAGGTTGTAGCTCTTAGGAAACCCTTTGCGCAAAAGGTCGATGATATAATCCAAGGCTTCACCGTAAGCCGCCTCTTCTTCGGATAGAATACGGACTTCGATCAGCTGCGTGACGTCGTTGTTAGTGCACTCCACCCGCTCACTTCGCAAGACACTCTCAAACTTACCACTGCCGACCTTCAAATAATTCGCCGCCCGCTGCGATCCCAGCTTGACCGCTAAATCCAGATACTTTTTCCGGGTATCCGATTCGGTAAAACCGACCTTCAATGCGACATAGAGGAAGAAATCCAGTTCCCCTTCGTCAACGGATTGGCGGTCCTTCTCCTCCTTTAAAATCCAATCGAATCCATAATCACCTGAAGAATCAAAATGCTGCGGCAAAAATTGTTCCTTGGCCCAGGTGTTAAAAGCTGACGTATATTGCCGGATCCACTCGTTCTTACGTTTTTGACTTATGTTCAGTTTGTCCGAAAGCCGGCCGATCAAAGGCTCAATAACTGCTTCTTCCTGTTTCATCATATCCGGATTAATCAAATGCTGAGCGAAGAAGAACATGTCATGCTCATTCGGCAAAACCGGAGGTTCGGAAAGAATCTTGGTCTGAATAAAATTCTCCAGCGACCGCCGAAGTTGCTGCAGCTTCGCTTCATTCAACAAATTGCGGTGCAAAGTGATTATGGATTGATCGCGCTCATATTCAAACACGACTTCAAACCGGTAATCAAAAAAACGGGGACCGAGCTCCTCCGACCTGAACAGTTGATCCACCCGCTCGCACAAAGCTGGAAATACCTCTTCCGTCAGTTGTTCATCGGTCAATTCCTCGATATACTCTCCTGCTTCAAACTTATAAGAGTCGTCGCTCCAAGAGAAAGGTTCGTAAACATCAATATGCAGCCTTCCTTGCTCCCAGTTGGTTTTTCCTTTTCTCCAGGCTACCCGAACATAGTTCATGATTCCTGCCTGCAGCTTGCTGTGGTTTTTCAGATCGCGTATTCTTTGACTCTCCTTGAAGTAAATCTCCATGATTCTATCCCATATGTCCTTTAAGAAAACTTCCGAAGTCGGGTTCATGATCGACACCTCCTGCAATCAATATAGAATTTAAATTGGATGAATTTGTTCCAGTCTTTCTTTTAGTGCTGCGGCAAGTTCCTTCCAACGCTGGCTTTCCGTCGTTCCATCGAGCGCAGGGTCGTCTTGCTGACTTCCGCCCAATTCACGTCCAGCTCCCCTTTGGATCACTTCGATTCATAATTAATAATGATTGCATCTCTGGTAACTTCGTCATAGGCAATCCACAACTCATCGCCCGGCTCGACTCCGTAAACCGGCTCAATCGTCTGGTTGATACGGTATGCGATCCCGGCGCGCTCAACGGTGATCTCCGCCAACGGCCGTTCGCCAAGCGTTCCGAAGAATTGGACGGACACGACTTTGGCCGCTCCCTGCTTTCCTTTTTGCAGGGCAAACTCTTTCTTGAAGTCGTCCTTTCTCATGGTAACCGGGATGACCACCCCTGCTTTCACAGGCAGCCCTTTTGGTACAAACAGGCTGTTGACCTTTCGGAAGCTTACATTTCCCTCGGAAACCATAACCTCCAGGATCATAAGCTGCCGATTTCCGATCGTCACCGGATATTCTTCGGTAGCAATCACTTCGCCTTCCAGCGTAATTTGCTCCGACTCCGCGAAACCGGCGTTTATCTTACCGTAGCTATGAATTCTCGTTATCCCTTGAATCTGCACCAGATTCGCTCTTTCGCCAACGCGGTATTCAAACCCGGGAGGCTGCACGACCGGAACGGCATAGTCGCGTCCTTCAGCTTTAAAATGCAGTTGCAGCGCATGGCCGCGGTTTACTGCGCCCAACGCCTCGATGCGACTCAACTCCGCGTCTTTAATGAGGTCCGGGCTCGGTTGCTCTTGGACGTTGTCCCCGGTTACAAACACGGCTTTATGCTTCTTACGATTGTAGCTGATAAGTACGGAATCGCCGACTTTAATGTCATTCAAGAATGAAATAACCTTCTTGATCTTGACTTCTTTCATCTGCCCTTCATCCTCAAAACGGACAGTAAACCGGACCAGCGGCAATTCGTTGATGTACGTGCCCGTTTCTTCCATCCGGGAGATCGTACCCGGAAGCTGCTGCCCCTGAGAGATCTTTCGGGCATTCGACCTTATCGATATCATTGGAAGCAAGACAAGCGCAAGGATGGACAGAATGGGTATCAAAAGCCAAATCACCCAATTGAGGATAAGCGGTCCTCCCTCTTTGACGTAACTCCAGAAGCTTTGCAGCGATTTTACATCCTCGCCTATTCCGACCAGCCAACCTTCAACATGTTCTCCCTTCAGAAACCTCAATTCCCGGGCCTCCAAATCGAATGCGCCCGAAGCAGGTGATTCTCGTTCCGCTAAGTAGAGGATGTTACTTTCCGGTTCCTTAAAAAATGAGGTATCTTCATTTGTTAAATCCTCGTATGTAAGCTGTTCCAGAAGACTAGTAACGTCGCTGAATTTTCCGGTCTTCTCATTGTAGAGATATCCCAGCAAGGTACCGTTCATTTCATCTTCCGTCGTCGAACCTGCAATCATTACTTCTTGATCATTCAGCAAGAATACACGCGCTTGATAAACAGGTTGTGGGGTAGGGACTTCCGCTCCCCATTGATTCTCATTGGCATCATAAAACTTGGCCGTTCCCGGGTAATTAGAATCCTCCCGAATCAGCTTCGAATTATTGATTCCAAACTGCTTGGCGAACTCTGCGGCGGCCCGATCCTGAGCGGCGAAGGAACCTTCCTCCTCTTTCTTCATGACCACGGACGGCAGATTTGCCTTGTCGAAAATCCCGCTGGCGAGCGCAGTTCTATCGTCTTTTAAATCTATTTCAAACATAGGAACCGCTTTGTCGTTCTCAAAGCTTCCATGGACCTCCATAACGTGGACAGGTCGGGCCGGAAGCAGTGAAGGAGAATCCAATAGTTTCGTTTCAAGCTGCCCGGCTTTCACTTGGGCTATGTACGGGACGGACTCCGCCGTCTCACCCGAAATGATCAGTCTTCCACGCCATTCATATGTACCCGAGCTCAAAAATGCAGGAATGCGAAGCTTGCCTTGAGCGAGCTCCTCCATTTCCCCTGACCGCGTAAAATAATTGAGTTGGAGTCCTAAGCTGTCGTCATAAGTCGGAAGGATCACCCCGTTCTGCTGATAAGAAACAGCCCCTAGCTCACCATGAATATTGGTGCGCAGTTTCACCTCTTTGAGCAATATCCCGTTTGTCGCATCAAACAAATAAGCCGTAGTATAGCCTCCGTCATTTTCGTCGGATACCCCGACCACCCTTTTTCCCTCGTCAATCATAAAAATGCCCGACATGGATGGTAGATGGTCATCAATATTTGTCATGTAACCACTGTAATCTTTCCAAACAAACGTGCTTAAAATGATGGCCGGAATAAAAAAGACCAAGTTAGCAATAATTGCGGATTTTATTTTTTTCATTCTCTCTCCTCCTCCTACAAAACACACAGCCGCAAACTTTCTTATGAATCAAAGAAAAGAAATGCATTCACAAGCATGGGACCTCACAAATACTCGCCAAAATAATCCTCCGCTATTTCACTGGAGTAACCGTCCTCACCTCTCCAGGTGGCCATCGAATTAAAATCGGTTCCCCGCCCGCGTTCTTTACGGTAATCGTCTTTGGACTCCAGCAAGCCTATGTATCCCCAAATTTCCATCACGACGTCTCTCTCATATTGATTGGAAGGAAGAACAAGCTTCCAGCGCTTCTCTAACTGCCTTGCCGCTTCCTTATCGCCGCAAGCATCTACCGCATCAAACATTTGCTTTAAGATCGCCACGTCTTCGCCTGTGACCTCAAACTCATCTGACTTGGCGAGAAACTCAAGGTCCATCAAGCAATAAGCTAACCAATTTAAGCGGACGCCTCCCCATTTGATCCGTTCGAAATTAAGTACGTTTAAATCTTCGTCGATATACTGTTCATCCGCCATTAGCCTACTGTCATTGCAATCACCGCAAGCACTATATCCGGGCTGCTCCGCCGGCCGCTGTGCATATGTATGTATAGGTAAATCTCGCGTAAGCGCAAAGCTGGACAAAGCGCTCCGCAAATAGACCTTGCGCGTGGAAAGACTATGTAGAAAGGATCGTACCGCCTTCTCTTTCGTGATCTGCCCCTTATGCAACTCACTGATCCTGCTAACGCATTCATCATGACTACAAGTGAACGGGTCAAACATGACTCCTTTACTTTTTGCATACTGGAACTCTTCTTCTGTATAAAAAGCTCCGCCGTTTCTCCAACGTCCGGAGGTCCAAAAAGCGTTCATCAGTATTTTCTTGGCTTTGGGATCCATCAGTTTCTTCCTTCCATCATATATTTAAACCGCGATTCTATTCATGATACACTGGAAAAGCAAGGAAGCGAAAGGTACGAAATATGCAGAAATTAGGAAAGGAATGTTGACTTTGCATGCATTAACGTCGGCGGAACTGATCGATAAGGAACATCACGCATGGGAAGAAATTGTTGAGCTTTTGGGCAAAGGGACTAATCCATATGTCATTCTCCCCGCCGAGCGGTCATCCGCGGAGGACACGCTATATCAGCTACAAGTAAGCACAAAGTCCTATTTAGGAGCGGTTGCTTTCGAGGCGGGTGGCATATTGTGGGACGGGGGCTGGATTCATTTGCTCGGATCGGGGAGTCCAGGAATCTTCGGCAGTTTGAATACGTGGAATGGATTGTCGGACAACAACGTAGTCGAACCGCTTGAAGGAATGCTTGTGGTCGCTTATGATGCGGCAGGCGGTTTTTTTGCGCTGGATACGGGCAAATTTGGCGGCAGCGGATTAATCCACTATTTCGCGCCGGATACGTTGGAGTGGGAATCTACGGAGCTTCCATATTTCGGGTTCCTCGGCTGGCTCGCGGAAGGCGATCTGGAGCAGTTCTATCAAACTTTTCGTTGGCAAGAATGGCGAGAGAATACAAGCCGGCTCCGGGAAGGCGAAGTATTTGCTTATTATCCTCCGCTCTGGACGGAAGAAGGCGGCGGAGACAAGAGCCGGAAAGCGCCCGTATCTGTCGTCGAAGCATGGGGCTTTGTCTTGGGAAATGATAGAAATGCATAGAAAACAGCCCGATAGATTCGTTCTACCGGGCTGTTTCTATTATCTTAGTCTGAAAGCTTAAGCAGAAGATTCCGTCTTATCGGATCAACTCGCGAAGCTCGGCAGCACTGACATTATACTGCGGATTGAATTCGTTCGAGCTCATATAACCGGCCAAACTCGACAAGAACTGTCTTCCCTCCGGCGTTTCGCCCGCCTTACTTGCATCCAGGGCGCAAACGAGGAGCTTACCTTGACCTACCCTGCATTCAAACAGGAAGCCAAGTTTGTGATTGCGCTCAAAGTTGTCGATCGTCTGTACGATCGGGTTCCATTCACGGTCGGTTCCGTCCATGATGATCGACTTCGAATTTTGGACAATGCTCCACCAAGGGTAAGTGGAATGTTCTTCGCACGGGAAATCACGGAACACAGGATGAGTATTCTCAATCAACAGACCCATGGTACCGACAGGCACCGGACGGTTCATGCTTTCGGAGATGGACCGGAACATCGGATAGCACCAGAAATCCGTACAGTAAGTCCCCTCAATGGCATTCTCGAGAGATTCCGGCTTCGGCATCAGCAACACGTTCTTACCTTGCTCCAGAAGCGCCAGTGCTTCATCGGAAAGCTCCTCGAATAAGTTGATTTCGTCTTCGTCAATTCTGCTTCCGATGAGCTGCGGATAAATCCAAAGATCGTATGATTTGCGGATGTCACTTCCTTCGATCCATAAGGATAATTTCGCAGGAGTCATCCGGTGGACCACGGGCAGGTCAACCGTCAACTGGCAGATGTCGATGTAATTTGATCCCGCCTGAATGTTCGCTTCAGCGGATCCTTCCGCAAGTCTTGCGTCTTCCGCGGAGAGCTCCCAATGTAACGACAGATTGCCGGGCGTCCCGCTCCGGAACCAGCTCAGCTCGACGGCGGCAATGAAGCGTTCCCCTGCGACATAGTTGTATTTTGGGAACCTGGCCAGCAGGACGGCGTCGCTGCAGAATGTGCGCCATTCCTCCGGCGTGATCATTCCTTTGGAATCCATAAAAGCATCCAGCACGCCTACTAATGCGGTTCCTTGACCGCTAAAATCCTGTAGATCCAGCAGTTGGAACCCGGCAAGTCTCCGGGAACGGAACGCGGCCTCCAGTTCTTCCTTGTAGCAGGCAACCGCCAACTGTCCCGAGCTTTCAAAGTATTTACCGGCAAGATGACCCAGCCCCTTGCTCTCCAGACGTTCGCGGAAGATTTTGAAATTCTCGGCTTTGAGCGAGCCTTGATATTTGTCGATCTCCTCAAAATTCGGAAACGTCGCATATTGCCCGATCTCATGAGAGACCACCGGCATTTGCGGGATCCATTCTCCGGAGACGTCCCCGGCTTCCACCGTCTTGGCTTCGGTGCCGTACTGGATCTGAATCGACCCTCCGGCCTTTTCGTCCGAGTCCGCCTCTTTTCCGAAGTTCGGTGGAACGATCTGATCGTCATAATCCTTCATCGTGCTTGGATAATCGGTTTGCACATGACCCTGCGGAGCATCGCACATCGCATAGGAGCCTCTGAACAACCGGTCCCGTGAAAAGCGCACGCCGCAGAAGAAATCGTCATGCTCCAATATCTCCGGCATGAATTGGTGGTTGTTGGAGCCTTGCGTGTACAAATGTCTGTCGTCGAATGCTTTGTATTCTTTTAGAATGGAATCGATCTTCGTTCTGCTCCCCCAGAGTTCGTTGCCCAGTGACATCATCACAAAGGATGGGTGATTGCCAAAAGCCCGCAGAATCTCATACCCCTCACTGATCAGATAATCCTGTTCCGCCTGGTTATGTCCCTCATCGGCTTCTTCCGTGATCGTTCCCCAGAACGGCAACTCCGGTTCCATGTAAATCCCGAGCATATCCGCGGCGGTAAAGGCCGCTTCCGGCGGACAGCAAGTGTGAAAACGATAATGATTCATGCCGTAAGATTTAGCGATTCCAAGGATCCTCAGCCATTCTTCTACGTCCGTAGGCGCGTATCCGGTCAATGGGAAAATCAGGCCGTCATGCTTGCCGCGAAGAAATGTCTTCTCTCCGTTAATGGTAAACTTGTCGCCAGCCGCCTTAAATTCCTTAAGACCAAATATCAACTCATGACGGTCGGCTACTCCCGCTTCTCCATCTTTCAAGACAAGACTTACATTATAAAGGTTAGGTTCGAATTCGCTCCAAAGCAGCGCATCGGAACCCAACTCATAGACGAAGGAGAACTCCCCTTCCGATATGGCAAACTCTTGCTGCGGAGCCGAGTGTAATTTCTTGCTGTTAAAGCTTTCGGCAACAACATCAACCGTTCCCTCCGTTGCCCCTTTCAACAAACCGGTGACCCGCACAGAGCGGGCAGCCAAATCCGGAGTAAGGCGAATGTCGCTCAAAGACGAGTCACCGAAGAATTGAAGCTCCAGGCGACCGGTGATGCCGTTCCAGTTTGTTTGCGTATCCGGGGAAGTTAAGTGCCCGCCTTTGGTCGGATAATCGGTATTATCAACCCGGACGGTAATGGTGTGGCTGCCTGCTTCAAGCTTCTCCAACTCGTAAATATGTGCGGTGTTCAGACTGTTGCGGCTGCCGATCTCCCGGCCGTCCAGCCAAACCGTCGTCATCCGGGTGCGTTCCAAATACAAAGAACAGTTCTTTCCTGCAAGCTCTTCCGGAATCGTGATTTCCTTCGAATACCACGCCTGTCCTTCAAACAAGTATTCATCCGTCAAGGCGCCGATCAATACATTTTCGTTTTTCGCTCCCTTGCGGGCATGCGACGTCGTACCAGGCAGATTGATGACATCTTGAAACGGCAGATTCAGTCCCTGTTTTCTCTCATCTAATTGCAGCTTCCATTCGCCTTCAAGGCTGATCTTGGTTAGCAAAAATATCACTCCTAATATGTAGTAAACGCTTCAAAAAAACCGCGCTGAGCGCGGTTGAAAATAAGGGAACCTACCGAAAGTTCCCCACATTTCCTGAGTTCCTTAGTAGACTAGAACTTCCATTGCCGCCGTGGGGAGTTCCTTCTCCCTCATCTTACAAAGTTTTGACCGAAGGATCAAACTTTGATTGCTGATACACGCAACCGGCTTGTATCTATCATCCACTGTCCATCCAGTTCAAGACGCGGCTTTACGGCAGATTCTATGAAGCTATAGATAGATTCTTTATCAGATGGGGTAACGTCCGGGAAAAAATAGGTGGCGAAACTGTCCAGCCAGTTCCGGATTCCTAAACTCCCCTTGAGCGGCGTGAGTTTGTCAAAGTGCTGGGCAGAGGCGACGCGAAAACCGGCCTGCTCCAGCAGGCTCGCATATTCTCCAATGGTAGGATGATACCACGGATTCCGTCCCTCCCAGGTGTAACCATGCTCCTCCAGCGCCTGCTTTATCGCGGAAGTGAGCACAGCGACGTTACCGCTGCCGGCGAATTCGGCCACAAATCGGCCGCCCTCCCGCAGTGCTAACCAGATCGTACGCACCACAGCCGGTGCATCCTGAATCCAGTGTAAGGCTGCATTCGAGAAGACGGCATCAAACTGGACATCCGTCCTGTATTGGCATGCGTTTTCGACCAAAACATCCAGCCCCGGGTACTTCAGTCTGGCTCGGCCTACCATTTCCTCGGACAGGTCAATTCCGGTAGGGATTGCGCCCGCAGCCGCGATGGCGGAGGTCAAGTCCCCTGTCCCGCAGCCCACATCCAGAATTCGTTCTCCGGGTTGGGGATTCAGCATAGCTAATACTTCCAGCCCCGGCTTACCGGTGAGACCAGGCATCCTGAGGCGCTTTTCATAACTCATTTGCTATTTCCACTCCTCTTCCGTCATGTCCGCTATGACAGCAACTGCCGCTTTGCTGCCTGAGGCTGCGGCATAAATCAATTGCGAAGGCATCACATACGCTGAATCCCCGGCCGCGTATATGCCGGATACGGTAGTTCTGCCCATTGCATCCGTTGCAATCCCTCCATCCGGAGCAGTTTCATACCCCAGCGCTTCATGAAAATCGGCTTTAGGAAGTAATGCAGGGTCGATAAAACCTCCGCTTCGTTCAAGCTGCGATCCATCTGCGAATTTCACCCTTGCCAGCAATCCGTTTTCCCCGGAAAATGCGGTGATCGGAGTATCGACGACGGCAATTCCTTTTGAAGCAAGCTGTGCTCGCTGTTCGTCCGTCAAGATATCATGACCGTTCGTGCACACGACCAAATCTGAACTCCAGTTAAGCAGCAATTTTACCTTATGAAATATTCCCGGTGTCTCCGAGACGACTACGAGCGGTTGATCCCGCAACTCCCATCCATCGCAGAAGGGGCAATTAAAAAGGCTTTTCCCGTAAAATTCGGCAACCCCCTCAATTTCGGGCAATACTTCTATTAAGCCAGCCGCTAAAATCACTTTCTCCGTCTGAACCAATTCACCCGATGAAGTACGAAGAGCGAAACCATGATCGTTTCTTTGAATATCGGTCACCAGGGTATTCCAATGCCGGACCGAAGGGTATTTGAGCACCTCCTCGTAGGCGATCCGCCGAAACTCGGCGGGCGTAACCCCATCCCGTGTAATAAACCCGTGCGACGCATGAGTTACCCCGTTCCTCGGTTGGCTGTCATCAAACAAAACAACGTCCTTTCTTGCTCTGCCTAGCACGAGCGCTGCGTTTAATCCTGCCGGACCGCCGCCGATAATGGCACAATGATAGTTCATAACTTGAAACCTCCATTTCTTTTTGTAGACATTATAGATATAAAATATCTTTAATTAGACAAACCTAATCACTCTCGAATTATTTAAGGATCAATAAAAGACTTAATATATCTATAATAACCCCAATTACATCAATCTGTCAAAATGCAACTGATGCTATTTGTGTAGATCGAATTAGCTGCCATAATATAAAGTCCATAATCAAAAACAATCCCCCTGCCTTGTAATAAGCAGGAGGATGGAGGTTTGAGGTTTGAGGTTCAGCCTTCCGTTGTCTTCTCAGTTTCATTCACTGTGCCTGACCGGGAACCGTGACCGTGATGACCGGCTTTATCCGAACGCGTTCCCTTCACGATTTCGAGTGCTTTTGCCGCGAGTTTGGTCTTGGCAGTATCATATTGAGACTGCGTTATCTTGCCATCTGCCAATTGCTTATCCAGCGCCGTAGTTAGCTGGCTCGTTACGAGCTCCACGACCGATTGCAAAGCAACGCCCTTCTCCTCAGCCAATGCCGCCATCGACTTACCGGCATGCTTGGCGGTCTCATAGTCGCTGGTTGATATACCAAGCAGTTCTGCAACGGCTTCCTCATCGATTCTTGCACCGCCGTGTCCGCCAAGGCTTGCTTTACCCGTCAACTCACGGTTCACAAGCTTGGTTGCTTTCTCCGTAACGTTAGCCTTTTCGGTATCATATTGAGTCTGGGTTAAGCTTCCGTCCGCCAGCTTCTGATCAAGGCGCGCCGTAAGCTGTTTGGCTACAAGATCAATCACCGATTGAAGCGAGATCCCCTTTTCTTCAGCCACCGCAGCCAGAGATTTCCCCGAACGCTCTGCCGTCTCCAATTCAGTTTCAGTCATACCGAAAAGGGCGGCAATCGCCGTATCGTCAAGTTTTACTCCTTTTCCATGATGCCCGCCTTTCCCTTTTAATGTTCCCTTATCAGCTCTTTGTGTTGCGGACGATGTTGAGCTCGTAGTGTTTGAATCCGAAGCGGCAAACGCTTGTCCGGCAAGCACCGCTCCTCCGCCTAGTGTAATAGCCAATGCCAGCGCACTTGCTGTTATCGCTTTGTTTTTCATGAAAATCCTCCTGATTTTTCAAGTTTATTATTGAGTCTGTTTCACGGCTTTAAGTCTTGCCAGCTCACTTTCCACTTCATTCTGGTCCGACCAACCTGTCAGCCGTGCATTGCTTTGATCCATACTCCGATAGGCAAGTACGCCGGATTCGAGGGTCATGATTTTTTGTTCCATGCGGTCAAATCCGCGCGAAATCTTACTAATGTCGCCGGGCGAAGCCGTTGCGACCGTTGCCCTTAAGGCGGCTGCCGCTTGACTGCGTGCCAGCAGGAAGTTCAGCTTATCACTCAGCTCTTTATGCAAATCCAATAGGCGGGCGATCTCCTCTTGTAAGGCCTGGACCTGTTTCCGAATAACTTCGCGCTGCTCCAAATAGGTTTGCATCAGTTTTGAGTGGCTTAATTTCTCCTGGATGGCCAGCCTGGCGATATCTTCTTCCTCCCGTTCGACGGCGAGCTCGGCCTGGCGGGTACGTTTATCGATCATTTGTCCGGTTCTGGCAACCAGCAGATCGTATTGTTGTTCAGCGGCGAGCTGTTTCTCCAGCGCTAATCGGGCCTGGTCGATTTGCTCCTCAAGCTGTCTAATATAGTGTTTAGCCATACTGACCGGATCTTCCACCAAATCAAGCAAGCGGTGTGTATCGGCTGCGGCGATATCTTTTATTCTTGTAAAAATACCCATGAAATTCATTCCTCCTTATGTTGTTTGCGTTCCCACTCATCCAAAAACCGGCCCCGGCTTTTCGTGGTTTCCACGTAAGACGGGTATACGTTTATAGCTTGAGGGGATATATATTTACGGTTGTTTACGATCCTTCTGTACAGTAAGAAAGCGATGATCAACACAACCACGCCCCAAAGGGGTGTAAGTAAACTCATCGCACTCAGAACGGCGAATACAGCGCCTGTCCATTTAAGCCCTCCTTTCCCCTTGAGGAAAAGTGCGACCCCGCCGAGCAGAACGGCGATTTGAAGCACAAAGTGCCAAACCGGTTTCGCACCAGAAGCTGGAGTTGCAGCATTGTTGGAATTCATGTGCAAGGGAACACCATGGTGTCCATACCTCATAGGTTCATGCCATGCTTGACGATGCTGCATGCCTTCATTAATAGGGACTATGTTCACTTTTAACAATGCCGCAAGGAGAAGGATGGAACCAAGACCAACTGCGATTGAGATTAGAATTGAAGTACGTTTCATATCTTTCACCTCCTTTCTTCCATCCATGTTTGTATAATAAGTCCGAAACCTTTAACCAAACTTAAATGAAGAATTTAACGCAAAAAAGGACGGTAATCGGCTGTGCGCCGTTTCCGTCCTTCCTATAATTAAACTTAAGCGAGCGCGATCATTATATGGCGTCAGCCTGAATCGCCTGCTTGAACTGGCTGTTGTATAGTTCGTGATAAACTCCCGACAAAGCTAGCAGCTGTTCATGGTTGCCCTGCTCAGCAATCTCTCCGTTTTGGATGACCAGAATACGGTCCGCATCACGGATCGTGCTAAGCCTGTGTGCAATTACGAAACTGGTGCGCCCCTTCATCAAGGTCTTCATCGCATGCTGGATCTGCATTTCCGTCCGCGTATCTACGCTGCTCGTTGCTTCGTCCAGGATCAGGATAGCCGGATCGGAGAGAATCGCTCTAGCAATCGTCAGAAGCTGGCGCTGTCCATGGCTCAGATTGCTGCCCTCCGATTCGAGCATCGTATCATAGCCATGCGGCAGCCTTGCAATGAATCTCTCCGCATTGGCAAGCCGGGCAGCTTCTTCTACTTCCCGGTCGGTCGCATCAAGCCGACCGAAGCGGATATTCTCACGGATCGTTCCCGAGAATACATGCGCATCCTGAAGCACCATCCCGAGCTGTCTGCGCAGCGCATTTTTGTCCAGATCCCGGATCTCCCGGCCATCGATGAACACGTTGCCTCCATCGATTTCATAAAACCGGGTCAACAGATTGATGATCGTCGTTTTCCCTGCTCCTGTCGGTCCGACAAGCGCGATTTTCTCGCCCGGCTTCGCTTCGAATGTCACCCCGCGCAGAATCGGCGCATCCGCCTTATAGCCGAAAGATACATTGTCGAATTTAACTTCCCCGCTTAGTCGAGGCAGTTCGCTATCCTTGTCACCCCCGTATTCGGACGGCATATCCATGACTTCAAACACTCGCTCCGCACCGGCAATGGCAGACTGGATCAGGTTGTATTGGTTAGCCAGCTCATTGATTGGCCTGCCGAACTGCCTGGAATAGTTAAGGAAGCTGACGATTACGCCCACAGTGACTATATCGTGAAACGCCATCCATCCGCCGACCCCGGCAATGAGGGCAAAGTTCAAATTGTTGATCAGGTTCATAACCGGGCCTACAAGGCCGGATACGATCTGCGCTTTGATGCCGACCTTGTTCAGCTCCCCGCTGATGCTGCGGAACCGCCGAACCTCGATCTCTTCCCTGCGATACTGTTTCACCACTTTCTGACCGCTAATCGTCTCTTCGATAAATCCGTTAAGCTCGCCCAGATGCCGTTGCTGGTTTTTGAAATAGACCCGGCTCAATCCCGTAATTTTTCGGCTCGCCAGCAGAACAAGCGGAATCGTAATCAAGGCGACAACCGTAAGCGGGAGGCTTAACGTGAGCATAATCACGAGTGAGCCGCTCAGCGTGATGAGACTGTTTAGCAGCTGGGTCACGCTTTGGTTCAACGTATTCGATACGTTATCGATATCGTTGGTGGCCCGGCTCATGAGTTCCCCGCTCGAATGGGTATCGAAAAACTGCACCGGCAACTCCTGATACTTGGCAAAGAGATCGCGCCTCAGCTCAAACACCGTATTCTGCGATACGGAAGTCATGACATACGCCTGCACCCAAGCCACAACGCTCCCTAACAAATAAATGCCGATCAGGAGCAGACAAAACCGGACCAGTTTGTCCCAATCACCGGGAATGACCGCAGTATCAATGGCGGTTCCAAGCAGATAGGGTCCGACGAGGGAAACGATCGCATTAAGCGCTGTGAACACATATACCACAATCAGCCCTGCCCGCTGACGATTTAAATAAGCCCAAATTCGCTTGATCGTAGCTCCGCGGTTTTTGGCTCTTACAATCGGTACGGCACCTCGCCCCGGTCCTCCGCCAGGACCGCCATGCGGACCTCCTCCGAATCCGCCGGGACGCCCGGGGATCGGGATCTCCGCGCGGTTATTTACGCTAGACATGGGACGTCTCCTCTCCTTTCAGCTGCGACTGCCGGATATCCCGGTAAATTTCGCTGCTTTGCATCAGCTCTTCGTGAGTGCCTCGGGATACGATGCGGCCATTCTCCAGGATCAGGATGTCATCGGCGTCGATGACCGAAGAAACCCGCTGAGCGATCAGTATATTCGTGCTGTTTTGCATCTGCTCTCTCAGCAGTTGCCTGATTCGGGCCTCGGTTGCGGCATCCAGGGCACTTGTGCTGTCGTCCATGATGAGGATTCTAGGACGGATCAACAGAGCCCGCGCAAGGGACAGCCGCTGCTTTTGCCCGCCGGACAAATTGATGCCTCGCTGACCAAGCAAGGTATCGTACCCTTGAGGAAGTCCGGTGATGAAACCGTGAGCTTCGGCGCTTATAGCCGCTTGCACCACTTCCTCTTCGGTAGCGTCCGGTCGGCCATACCGGATATTGTCGCGGATGGTGCCGCTGAACAGAATACTCTGCTGCATCACAAACCCGATCTCGCTGCGGAGATGGTCCAGGCTAATATCGCGGATATCGGTTCCATCAATCATAATGGAACCGGATGAAACCTCATAGAGCCTGGGGATGAGGCTTACGAGCGTTGACTTCCCTGCCCCGGTAGCGCCAAGAATGGCCACCGTTTTGCCGGGTTCGGCCGTAAAGTGGATATCCTCCAAAACTAGATTTTCGTCCGTTGAGTTATAGGCGAAAGATACATGATTGAATTGAATCCGGCCGGAGCGGATCACTTCGGTCTTCGCCGACGGCGCATCGGAAATTTCGCTGACGGCGGCGAGCACTTCGTTCACCCGGTCCGCCGACACCTTCGCCCTGGACACAAAGGTAAGCGAATTGCTCAGCATCATCATCGACATCAATAGCTGTGTGACGTAATTAATGAAAGCAATCAAATCACCGACAGGAAGCTCTCCATTCCAATTCTTAAGCCCGCCGAACCACAATACCGCTACAATGCTGGCGTTCAGGACCAGCATCATAAGCGGCATATTCAGCGCCATGAGGCGGATCGCTTTGATCGCGTTGCCGGTGTAGGCCGTATTAGCCGCATTAAACCGCTTTTGTTCTTCTTTTGCCCGAACGAAGGCTTTGATCACCCGGATGCCCGACAGATTTTCCTGTAACACCGTGTTGACGCTATCTAACTTCTCCTGCATTTTTGAGAATAAAGGAAAGGAAAGCCGAATGATTGCATACAAAATGATGAATAACAACGGGACGGATACGGACAGGATAAGCGTCAACGACGGACTGATTCTTATCGCCATCACCAGGCTGCCGACAAGCAGGAGCGGTGAACGGACTAACGTGCGCAGGATCATTTGCACAAACGTCTGAAGTTGCCCCACATCGTTCGTCAATCGGGTAATCAGTGAACCCGTCTTCAGACGGTCCAGATTTCGATTCGAGAAGGTCTGGATGTGCTCAAACAGCGTGATTCGCAAATCGTTGCCGAAACTTTGGGAGGCGATGCTCGAAAACACGGTACAGCCTACCCCGCCGATCAGGCCGACAAGGGCCACACCCAGCATCATCAGTCCCGTGGATTTGATATGCTCCAAATTGTTCGTTAAGAGTCCTTGATTGACAATACTCGCCATCAACGCCGGCTGCATCAAATCCATAATCACCTCGACCACCATCAGAAGAGGCGCCAATAAGCACCACAGCCAATAAGGCTTCATAAATCGCTTAAGCTTCCACATTCATTTCACCTTCTATGTACATCATTTCGCTCCTTTATTCGGATGTATACATTTGTATACAATCGCTTATGTATACAAATGTATACGACATATCCCCGAAGTGTCAAGACTAAATTTAATATGGTATGATATATCTCATGCGGCTTTTAGCCGTCTTTCTTTCATATTTCTTGAAAGGGTTGGGTGAGGGGTTACAATGAAAGGAAGGTTTATGGTTGGTCCACCAAAAGAAACAGACACCATCGCACACAAAGGAGCCTGTATCACCTAATTCAACTCCCCGCTTTGCCCCAAGCTTTTGGCGACGGGAAGCTTTGGCAGGAACCGTTTCTTTTTTTGCGATCGTCTATATTATAATCGTCAATTCATCGATATTGGCGGATGCCGGCATCCCGCAGGAAGCGGGAATTATCGCAACAATTCTTGCATCGGCGGTTGGGTGTTTTGTAATGGCTTTATGGGGTAAAGCTCCCCTGATTATCGCTCCGGGCATGGGGATTAATGCCATGTTCACGTACACGCTTGTTCAAGGTATGGGTTTAACTTGGCAGCAAGCTTTGGCGGTGTCTATGATGTCGGGCATTTGTTTTTTAGCTATTAGCTTGACCTCTCTCGTCGGGAAGTTGCGTGAAGCCATCCCCGCATCGTTGCAAGAAGCAATTTCTGTAGGTATCGGACTTATGCTGGTCCTGATCGGCTTGCATAAAGGCGGCGTAATTCTACCGGATAGCGCTTCAGTGATCGCCGTGCAATCGTTCGGGAACCCCGGTGTCATCGTTACACTTGCTACTTTAGCCTTGACCTGCATTTTGTACATGCGGAAGGTGCCCGGAAATTTGCTGCTGTCCATTATCGGCGGAACAGTGCTTGCCTTTTTGTTCGGCATTAAGCCATCGGCAGGAAGCAGCCTTGGCGGCTTTACCTGGTCATCCTACGGTGAAGTTTTCGGGCATCTGACATTTAAAGGCTTGCCTGTCACCACGTTGATTGTCGCCGTCTTCTCACTCACTCTCGTTATCGTGTTCGAGAATGTAGGACTCATTAACGCTCAACTGAACATGAGCGAAAAACCTGAACGCTTTAAGCAAGCCATGCAAGCTACTTCGTTCTCCGTTTTTCTAAGCGGTATCTTTGGAACAAGTCCTACCGTCTCCACTGTTGAAGCCGCTGCAGGGATTTCATCCGGAGGTAGAACAGGCTGGACATCGGCGTTCACGGGAATTCTGTTCTTGATTTCGCTGATTGCGATGCCCGTGATCACGCTCGTTCCGGATCAGGCCGTCGCACCGATCCTTATTTTCATCGGCGGTTTGATGATGCCTTCGGTGCGCAACATTTCCTTTGAAAATATGGAAAAGGGATTGCCTGCCTTCTTCATCATCGCCTTCATTCCGCTCATGCATAGTATCGTGGACGGAATCGCGATCGGTTTCATCAGCTACTCGTTATTTCATGTGGCAGTTGGCAAATGGCGCGAAGTGAAGCCACTGTTCTATTTTATATCCCTTCTCTTCGTTCTTCATTTTGTACTTCAGGTCATTTGATCCAAATCATAAATCAGGCCCGCCCGAACGATTCGTTGTTCGGACGGGCCTTCTCACATGTACGGCCGTTATGCTAAATGTGTGATCTTGGAAGAGATCGGAGTTCTCGGTTTGGCCGCCGGTACTTCCGCCGGATAACCGACACCAAGAACGCCTACGACATCATAATCTTGCTCCACGCCGAGAATCTCGCGATTTTGCGGCAAGTTCCCCATCGAAGACCAATAGACGCCCGCCCCGGCTTCATGCGCGGCTAACATAAAGTTCTGCACGAAGCATGAAACGGCCATAATATTTTCATCCCGTTCGAATGGAGTCCCTGCAGGCTTGGATACGATGGCAAGGACAACAGGCGCTCCGCCAAAGTCCTTTTTATGGTTCAGTTTGGATCTCGTCTCTGGACCAATGACAAGAATTCCCCACGGTTCGTTCAAGCGGTGGTTTGGCGCGTAGCTTGCCGCTTCCAACCAGGAGAGCAAATCATCCTCCGAAATGGAATCCGGTTTAAAGGCTTTGATGGTTCTGCGGTTTTTGATGGCTTCAGTTATTGTCATGGGATTCATCGGCTCCTTTATTGTTGGGATCGTTATCTGAAATAGCTTCGCGAAGCTCGAAAGTGTGGATGAATTCCTGAATAATCGCATCGGTCGCTTTCAGCTCTCCGCTGATGACCTGCTTAATGGATTCAAATTCCGGTTGCTCGAGCTGCCGCTGCAAAGTCGAACGCTTGATGTTCAGTTTTTCAAGAAAAGCTATGGCCCGGCCCCGGCGAAAAGTTTGCGCGCTATGGGGCCGTTGCTTGCCAGTCGCATCTTGATCTTGTCCACCGCGGGTTTCCGGATGCTCTCGATGTCCGTGATTCTCTCTATGTTTATGTCTTCCCTCGCGCAACTTAACAACGCCTCCTCAGAGTTTGTCGTATACATTCGTATACGAACTATCTTTGTATACAAATGTATACGATAGTTTGGCAAAATGTCAAGTTTAACAAAGAAAGCCCCGTCAAAGATTGTGAAATCTCTGATGGGGCTGTAGGTTATTACATATTCATATCAATCATCAGGAGTACTGGTAACGAATTTATCGGAAAAAGCTTTGATTCGATCCACGAAAATTCCCTTGTACAGGTCGGTGCCTTCCTTAGGTGCTGCATAGGCTTTATACCCACCAAACGAATCGATGCAGACTGCCGAATCCTTTAAGCCGACGGGAATGTTTCGCTCAATAATCGCTTCGGTTTCCTTCGGTTTCTCATTGCAAATGAAGTACCCCATTTTCTTCTTCAGCAGCTCGTCCTGATTTTTTTTGATAAAATCACGGATCGGTTTGTATATCTTGCCATCTCTAACTCCGGCACCGAGAATAATTCCATCAAATTGCCCAAGATCTGGCTTGTCCATTTCGATATTGCACATCGTACTTTGTGGAAGTTCATCCGTTAATACTTTTGCGCATCGTTCTGCCGCACCTGTTTTTGTAGCGTAAAGAACCAGCACAGCCATAAAATAACCTCCATATCCTATCTCATTTAATGTCGATGAAAACCATTAAGAAGAAGTTTCGCCGCGAGGATTCGATTGGAGATCCCGGATCTGCTCCTCCAATAAGGTACTGGCTTTGCTTAGAAACTGCGTTATGAGCTCAAGCTCTTCTACTTTGTAAGAAGAAGCCAATTTGACCATGGCCGCGTGAAGCGCAAGATACGTTTTTCGGACCTCTTCATTATTTTCGTACAATGGGACGATAATTACTTTTCTTCGGTCATTAGGGTCTTGCTCTCTGCGAACAAACCCGTTTTTTTCGAGTCGATCGATTAATGCGGTAATGCTCCCTGTTGTAAGTCCGGTTAGTTTCGCAAGCTCCCCCGCAGTGACAGGACCTTTTTCATGCAGGATATCGATAGATAAGAAATCATTATTGTATAGCCCTAAAGAGCTGGCCACATTTTGCTGATAGAGAATGGTTCGGTTTCCTAACCCGCGCATACGAAGTGTGAAGGCTTCCTGCAATTCTGTAACATGATCTTGCCTCTCAATGGACAAAGGACACCGCTCCTCTTTTCAATATAATATCTTGACCATCAAGATACTTTATAACCAAGATAACTGATTTTCTTATAAAAATCAAATTCTCTCCAATAAAGAAAGTCCCCTTCATCCACGACAGGACAATAATAATTGTCTTGTTAAAGGGATGAAAGGGATTCATTTTGTATCAATTAAAGCTTTACGACCTTCGTTGCCACATTGTTGCAGAATTCAAGATCATGCTCCACAAACAGCAGTGTCGGTGAATATTCAAGCAGCAATTCTTCAATTTGCATGCGTGAAAAAATGTCGATAAAGTTAAGCGGCTCATCCCAAATATGCAAATGGGCTTTCTCGCAGAGACTTTTCGCGATTAAAACCTTCTTCTTCTGGCCGCCGCTAAATGCGGACATGTCCTTTTCAAATTGAATTCTGGAGAAATCAAGCTTTCTTAGAATCGCTTTGAACAAGCTCTCATCAATATCTTGATCTCTGGCGAAGTCCGTTAGATTGCCTTGTAAATGAGAGGTATCCTGCGACACATAGGAAATCTTAAGCTGGCTTCCCTTTCTGAACGTGCCCGAATATGGGATGTCCTCACCGCAGATCAGTTTGATGATGCTGGATTTACCGGAGCCGTTTTTCCCTTCCAGCGCGATTCGCTCCCCCTGCTCAATCGTAAAGCTTATATCTTCGCAAACGGTCTTATCTCCGTAAGAAATCGAAATATGTTCAAGCTCGGCAAGCTGGTTCTTATGATAAACAAGCTGCGAAATCTTCAGGTTATCGGAGCTCTCCACGTTTTTAAGAAGCTTTGACTTTTCCTCAATCGCGGAATGCTGTCGCTGCTCCATCGATTTCGAGCGCTTCATCATTTTGGCCGCTTTATGGCCTACGTACCCTTTATCCAGTTTGGAACCGGAGTTTCTCGTCCCGTTTTTACTTTTCTCCACTTCATCAGACCAGTCGCTCGTTCGCTTTGCCGCTTTCGACAAACGTTTGATATCTTTTTTAAGCTTATCGTTCTCGGCTAACTCATATTGATCTTGTCTCTGTTTATTTTCCCACCAATCGGAAAAGTTCCCTTTTTGGATCTCGATGTTTGTCTTGTTGATGGACAAAATGTGATCTACGCAGTGATCGAGAAACGCTCTGTCATGAGACACCAGAATAAAGCCGTTCTTGCTGTTGAGATATTCGCTGACAAGCTTTCTTGCGTTCATGTCCAGATGGTTGGTAGGTTCATCAATTAACAAGAACCGATTCTCTTTCAGAAACAGGGTGGCCAACAACACTTTTGTCTGTTCTCCATTGGATAAGGAATCGAATGGCCGGTACAGTACATCCTCGGACACCTGCAAGAAGGATAATTCTCGCATGAGTTCCCAGTGTACATAGTCCGGGTAAATCTCGTCGATAACGTCAATCGTATTATTCTCCTTATTCTTTACAGGGTAAGGAAAATATTCGAACTGAACATCGGCCGAAATCGTTCCGCTGTACTCATACTTTCCAAGCAATAAGTTCATAAATGTAGTTTTACCCCGTCCGTTTCTTCCCGTAAACCCTAGTTTCCAGTCGGTATCGATTTGAAAGCTAACCTTCTCAAAAATATTGTCATAACTGCCCTCATAGGCAAACGTCAGTTTCGAAACATTTATTAATGACATGAAATATAACCTCCTGTACAAAAAAATAAGAGCTACAAGAAAGTTACTTTCTTGTAGCTCAAAAATATACAGCAAATCCGCCCCCAGTACCGGAGTCAGATCAGGATATACCGTTGAGTTAAAAAGGTAAAGTAACTTTCTTGCATAACAAAATAAAACTTGCGAAAAAGATCGCTTTTTTGTTTTATTTCTTAGCAAGAAATCTACATTATCCTCTTCAACTCCAGTCATTAAAGTAGTTGTATCATAACATGAACCCATTTGTAATTTCAACGTCTCGGAACCTGAATAACTTCTAATATTTCCCGGCACCCTATAAAGAACAGAATCCCGATTTGTGTCAGGAGCAATGAAACATCATGAATAATCAAAATTCAATTCTCGAACAAATCAAGGAGCAGTTGTCGGCAAATGAGGATGTCGTGTATCAGCATTTTCTGATCCATGGCCACTCTTGCGCCCTGATTTATATCGAGTCCATCATAAATATACCTATATTACAAGACCAAGTCTCCAAGGTTTTTATCGAACAAGCCGGAAAGGCGGATAATTGGGAATCACTGGCCGCCCGGCTCGATCAGGGCACCTTATTTCCTCTTCCCTATGTTCCCGCGGCCACCCTAGAGGAAGCGATCGATCAATTGGTCCAGGGCAAAGCGCTTTTTTGTTTCAACGATGCCCGAAAAATCTATCTGTTCGACCTGGCTAAGTATGAAAAACGTGCGGTTTCGGAATCCAAAAACGAATTGGTGGTCATTGGCCCGCAAGAGGCATTTATCGAGGATATAGCCACAAATCTCTCTTTGCTAAGACATAAAATCAAGCATCCGGATCTTAAAACGATCCGATACGAAGCCGGGAAATATTCGAAAACGATAATCTATATCGTGTATATCGAAGGGTTGTGCGACCCCAACATTGTAGAGGAGCTCGATAAGGAAATCCAGGCCATATCCATCGACGGTGTTTTGGGCATCAGTTACACGGCTGAGCAAATGAAAAAAGGCAATCACACGCCGTTTCCCCAGTTCCAGTATACGGAGCGTCCTGACTCCGTTGCTGCTTCCCTGCTGGAGGGAAGGGTCGGCATTTTGCAGGATGGAACGCCTTCCGCACTCCTCGTACCGGTTACGCTATTTTCGCTGATGCAATCCTCGGAAGATTATTACCAAAGCTATATGGCCGCAAGCTGGGTACGTATGGTCCGAATGTTCTTCGGCGTTCTTTCCATGCTGCTTCCTTCACTCTATGTCGCGATCACCACGTTCCAGCCTGAAATGATCCCTACCGATCTTCTTCTGACCATCGCCGCGGCGCGGGAGAACATTCCCTTCTCCGCTTTGACGGAAGCCTTTATTATGGAGCTGACCTTTGAAGGCCTGCGAGAGGCGGGGACCCGGATTCCCAAACCGGTGGGCCAAACCATTTCCATCATTGGGGCAATCGTTATCGGACAAGCGGCCGTACAAGCCGGGATCGTATCTTCGCCAATGGTCATTGTCGTATCTATAACCGGTATTGCCTCCTATATCATTCCCCACTTCGAAATGGGATTGGCGCTTCGATTGCTCAGATTTCCGCTTCTGATCATCGGGGGAACGACGGGTCTCTTTGGTGTGTTTATCCTGACCTTCATTGTTTTCGGGCATCTCGTGAATCTGAATTCGTTCGGTACGCCATACATGCAACCTCTTGCCCCGCTAGTTCTTAGCGACTGGAAGGATGTTTTTGTCCGCGTTCCTTCCCCTGAAATGAAGTCCAGACCGACCTCGTATGCGAACCGGAACTTAAGGAGACAAAAATCGAAATGACACGCTTAAAGTGGCCGTTGATTCTTCTCCCCCTCTTCTTGCTCTCGGGATGCTGGTCCAAACTGGAAGTCGATGAACAAGTCTTTGTATTTGCCCTATATATCGATAAAGGAGATCAACCCGGAACGGTAGAGGTGACGATCAGCAGTCCATTGCCCAACCGGATGATGTCCGGTCAGCAAGCCGGGAGCGGATCTTCAAACGGGAGATTTTATGCCATGATTTCCAAAACCGGAGAATCGGTGCCGGACACGATACGACTAATCCAGAAGGATCTTAGCCGCCAAATCAATTTCGGACATACCAGTGTTGTGGTAATCGGCCGGGAGTATGCCGAGGCCGGCATCGGGGATTTACTCGATTGGGCAGACCGGGAGCCCACTTTCCATATCAGCTCTTTTCTGATCACGGCACCTGGCAAAGCCAGAAAGATTGCCGAACTGGTACCCCTGTATGAACAAATGCCTTCAGAAGTTTTAAGGAGAATGAGTTTGCAGCGCACCTTGTATACAACCACAGTGAAAGAGTCTCTGATTGCGCATTATTCGAAGGTCGGCTTTGCCACGAACTATATGTCGATCCAAGCCAAAGCGTTGCCCAACGAAAATGAAGCGAAAGAAAATTGGGCGGGAATTCAGGGAACAGCTCTATACCAGGATGATAAAATGACGGGAACCCTGCCTACAAATGAAGCAAGGACAATAGCATGGGCAGCGGATCGATTAAGAAAACAGGCCTACACCGTCGAATGGGACGGGGGCAGCAGCCGGGCCAGCGTCCTGTTCTATAATTTGAAAGCCGAGAGAAAAGTAAGGATGACCCGGGAAGGCCCGGTATTCACGATCCATCTAAAAGGTGTAGGTAGTTTAGTTTACAAGAAAGATGCGAAGCAGCGCAGCGACACCGAACTATCACGAATTGTTACCGAACTGCTGAATGTCAAAGTTGATAAAGAACTGAATTCCGCGCTTTATAAGTCCAAAATACTAGGCACCGATGTGCTGAGGCTTGGTTTGCTTCTCGAATGGAACTACCCCGATTATTGGAGGAAGGTCCGGGAGAATTGGCCGGAATATTATAAGGACCGTGAGCACATTCAAACGGAAAGCAAAGTCGAAATATCCGTGATTACGAACAAGCCATAACTTTTCGGAAAAGAGTTTATCGCTCAAGAAAGCGAGGTGTCCGATGCTGGCAATCTGCTTTGCGGCTATCGCCCTGTTCGAATGGAAACAGCTTCATAATAAGCCTGCTCAAGGAAAGAAAGCCTTCTGGTGGCTCTTCTCTCTTACGCTCGTCTGGAACATCGGGGCTAATTTCATTTCCTGGTGGCCGAATCCGAATCGCTTTATCTTGTACTTGTTAGGATGGATTTAACTCCGCCGTGCTAGTCAACGACAATAAATAAGGATGGTGCATAAATGCGAACGACATCATTTCAAACATTCCGGTTTTCCAGCATTTATATGCTCACCATCCCGCTCGCTTTTATGATTCCGCCGTTAATCAGTACATCCGGCTATCAGGGATGGATTGCCATGCTCATTGGAGGGGCCGTCAATGTCGTGCTTATTTCCTGCACCTACTTCGTAGGCAAATTAGCTTCAAATTCGGGGCAAAGCTGGGTCGTTTACGGGGAACAAATCGCAGGTAAGTGGGGACATAGGGCAGTTTTGCTCCTGCTCTCATTTTGGAGCATCTATTATGTATCCTTGGATATGGAACAGTTCACCTTGTTTTACGGTTCCATCTATATGAAAGATACGCCCCCATGGTTCATTCTGCTGTTGGTCGGCTTGGTGATTATGATTACGGCCCGGTGGGGGTTCTCAACCCTTATCTATATTGCGGATGGTACCTTTATCCTCATCCTCATAGGGGTTCTCTTCTTGCTGTTGCTATTCATCGGCGATGCGGACTATCAGATGCTGCCTGCCTTGCTGAACCACCGTAATTTTACCAACTTGTTTACGGATGTGCTTAGTGTCATTTCCTGGATCGGAGAATGGTTTATATTCCTTTTTCTCCTTCCCCACCTTAATTTTGACAAAAAGACGCTTCGGAACCTTTTGCTGGCCAATACGATGGTCACGGTTGCCGTACTATTGACCTGGCTGCTCGTCCTGCTCAACTTTGGTGTTCATTACGGGAGTCAGGTCAAATACCCGATATTGCAATTAATCCGAGGAACTTCCTTTACCGGGCTGCTAGGCAATGCCGACCCCCTATTTATCGGGATTTGGGCTATATCCATGATCATTCACGATGCGTTCCTCGTTTATGTCGGGGTTTCTTGCCTCGGTCATCTTTTCAAGTTAAAGGAGACCCGGCCGCTAATATCCATACTAACCGGGACCGCGACCGTTGCCGCTTTTCAATATTCCCAAAATACGACGCAATATCAAAAGGATCTTTCCGAGCTCGGCTTTATCTCATTTTGGGTAATCATCAACAGTATCCCCTTATATTACTTGCTACTGGCGCTGGTACGAGGGAAATTCCGAAGAAAAAAATCAACTTAATTGCATGGTCGTAATGCAAGTGTTATCGTCTTTAAACGTGGAGACCTCGGACTTCGCCGTCTTCCCGTCATATTCGATCGTTACTTGATAGGTTTGATCCCGAGGAAGCCAAAGGTCTACAAAACCGTTGGACTGAGACTTCATCTTTTGATTCAGAACGGTCTTTCCTTTCTCATCGACAACGTTGATATCAAACTCTTGCTCAACCATTTCGCCTTGGCATCCCGTCAAACTGTGAATTTCACAAGGATGGGTATTTTCGACGAACGGAGCTATCGATACAAAAAACTCATCCTCAGGCAGTTCATACGTAGTTTTGGCTGAATTCTCGTCGGTCACGATCAGTTGCTGCGAAGTGATGGAAGCCGATTGAGCGGTGATTTTGCGCAGACTGTAATCCTGGACCATTTGCTTGATGTCTTTCGCAGTTTCATTCTTCACTGTTTTTTCGTTACCCCCGGTAAATAAGAAGACTCCTAGGGCTACGGCTACCAGTCCAATGCCTATAATTATTGGTTTTCGCTGCATATTAAAACACCCTTTCTATAAAAATGTTGTTCATAGAGTAAATTATTCCCAATGATCATACCATAATATAACGAACTGGAAGATGACAAAATCGTGAAAGAGATTTCCGGCTGTCTCAACTGTTCCGACTTACGATATAAGTCAATAAATGCCTTAGGAAAACGGGGCTACGGGGCATCTTTTGTAACGATTCCATCGCTAGGCAGTAATGTTCCCACATTTCTTGCTTGGCTCCTTCCACGCCAAGGATGCTCACAAATGTCGAATTATTGTTTTGGGCATCCTTGCCGACAGGCTTGCCGAGCAAATTCGTATCTCCTTCAAAATCAAGCAAATCATCTCTGATCTGAAAGGCAATGCCTGCATGGTAAGCATACTTTTTCAGAATCTCAATTTCCGTCTCTTTCACCTGAGCAAGAATAGCCGGCATAACGAGAGAAGCCTCAAAAGCAATTCCTGTTTTGTAAAAACACATCCTATTCAATTGCTCCAGCGTCAAAGCCTTTCCTCTTGAATGCAAATCCATCTCCTGCCCCATGCACATCTCCCCTGCTTTTTGAGAAGAGTATCGGATCAACTCCAGTACGGTTTCGGGATCGAACTTCTGCAGCGACGCTTGTTCCTGGATCGCTTTCTGGATCAGAAACAGCCCTGTTAGTTCAGCCGTAGCGCTATTATGCACCTGATGCAGTGTTGGACGTCCTCTGCGTGAGGAGGCATTGTCCTGGGTAGGCAGATCATCAAAAATCAGAGACGCGGTATGCATATATTCCAAGGATCTCAACAGCGGCTCAATTGCCGATGCAGAGAGTCCATATTCGTTTACACCCATGACCCAAGCCAATATCGGCCTTAATCGCTTACCGTCCCCTTCGAGACTATAATTTGCTGCATCGATTAGAGACTCTTGAATCGGGGCCATCCCGCTGGTCTTTGTAATCCGCATCAGATTGTTGATTTGCTCGCGGACATTGTTGACCGTCTCTGCAAAGTATTCTTTTTCCTTCCGGTCGTTGATTAGAACATTAACCATCTGGTCCCGAAGCAGTTTGTCTAAGAAGTCAACATCCTCCGCTTTTGTAACCATTTGCTCCACTAGACGATAGAATGCCGGGTTTCCGGAAGCGAATATACCCATAATTTCAGTATATTTTGCCAACCCGAGACGAGCCTTGCAGCGTTTTAATCCGTTAATGGCCCGATCCAATATCACTTCTCTCGTCTTGGCGTCATTATGATAGACATTATGAATCAAATTAGAGATGACCGCCCAGTATAATTCAAACGGATTAATCAGATCAGGACGGCTATCACGGTACTTTAAATAATAGGTATAAGGGGTAACCGCACCCTCTCTCATATCTTCAAACATATCCGCAAAATCATCCGCCAGCTGATTATAGATCCCGTAATAGAACGAACGTTGATCAAACCCTTCGTCTTCGGGCGCGCTTATGACCGAGCGGACGATCAGGCGGGAAGCAGCAGATTTCAAAATGACGGGGATGTACAGCTCTTCATTGGTATAATCCGCATGGGAAAGCTCCTTATCTCGGTCCAGTTCCTGGGAATGAAAAAACATGTACGACAGCTCGAAAAATGTCTGCTGCATTTCCGGCTCCTGATAAGCCTTAATACACTCAAAAGCTTCACTAAGCTCCGAGTGGATATACTGCATCGTCTCCGAATTACTTCCGGACCATTCGCCAGGCTCGGGTACAGTCCCGGTAAGCAGCGCGCGGCGGATCAGTGAAGTATATTGCTTTTTCTCCTCGGCATCCAAGGCTCCGGAATCCAATAGATCGTCTATGAAAGGATACGTCAGGCCGTAGGAATAACCAAGCCGGATCGCGGCATCTAGTCTTCGTGCACGTTCGATAGCAGTAGTGTCCTCATCCATCTCTTCGATCGCGTGCATAATGACCCCGATCATGATTTTGATTAATTTGCGCTGGGCATGCTCTGCGTTCATTTCCTTCGGAATATGTATGGCCACTTGGTTCAGTTTATGGATCACCCAGATCGCCGCGCTCTCTACACCTTCCTTTTGAGCCCATCGGTACATCCCGGATAAACTTATAAAATCCGGTTGAAATCCGCGGCTTGCATCATTGGAACGGAGCAATAACTTCTTAACGTCGTCAATTACACGTTGAATCCGGGTCTGCGTATGCGCGGAATCCAGGGCTTTACCCAGATCCCTCATATAAATATAGGAAACGCTCCGCTCTAAGTAATCGTCCAGCTTCCCTGTATAATTCAACCAACTGATATATCTGTGGTAATCTTTAGAATCCGGCTTGTTGTTCTTCCGCGAGAAAAGAGACAGCCAGGCAGGACGGTGGATATGGTTTCGTTTCCATAAGTGAAAATCTTCCGTCAGGGCGGATACGTATGTTTTCTCCGTTACTTGCTTGTAGAGCGATGTAAAATATTCTTCAGCTTTCCGCTTAGCACGCTGGTATCCCGCATCGGCACGCTCTGTATATAACTCATTCATTCGATGAATTACCTCAACTTCTCTTTAGGATTTATTCGGCGATTTAAATTCATGTCTTATCTTATTACGCAGTTAAATCCGTTGGGTTTCTATGAGCGGGAACAACGATACTAAAAGAGCTTTCTCCGGCACCTGGATGTCCTGGAGAAAGCCCCTTTTACATATTCTGTTGGATGAATTAGCAAACGATAGCTATTTCGCTAAATATTCCTTGTTCGGCATTTCAAGTTTTAAGCTTTGGGTTGGATGTATCCTTCCGCTTTAAGCAACTCGGCGATCAATACGGCACCACCGGCAGCTCCGCGCAAAGTATTGTGGGACAAACCGACAAATTTATAATCGTAAAGAGAGTCCTCACGCAATCTTCCCACAGAGACACCCATGCCGCGCTCAATGTCACGGTCCAGTTTCGTTTGCGGTCTGTTCTCTTCTTCGAAGTAGGTGATGAACTGCTTTGGCGCGCTAGGCAGTTCAAGCTCTTGCGGACGTCCTTTGAATTGCTGCCACAGCTGAAGAATTTCTTCTTTCGAAGGCTTCTTCTCAAAAGATACAAATACTGTAGCCAAATGTCCGTCCGTTACAGGAACACGGATACACTGAGTTGTAATTAAAGGCGAGCTTGCTTTAACAATCTCTCCGTTTGCAACACTTCCCCAGATACGAAGCGGTTCCTGTTCGCTCTTCTCTTCCTCTCCGCCGATATAGGGAATCACGTTATCCAGCATATCCGGCCAGTCGGTGAAGTTCTTGCCGGCGCCGGAGATCGCCTGATACGTGGAGGCAACCACAGTAGTCGGCTTGTAAGCGAGCAGCGCGTTCAACGCCGGTACGTAGCTCTGGATGGAGCAATTCGGCTTGACGGCGATAAATCCGGTCGAAGTATTCAGTCGTTTCCGTTGTGCAGCGATGACTTCAATATGGCCTGGATTCACCTCGGGAATAACCATTGGGACATCAGGTGTCCAGCGGTGTGCCGAGTTATTGGAGATAACCGGTGTACCTGTTTTGGCATAAGCCTCTTCAAGGGCCTGAATTTCATTTTTCTTCATATCAACGGCGCAGAAAATAAAATCGACCTCTCCGGCAACTTTATCTACTTGAGCAGCATCTTGGACTACGATATTCTTCACTTCTTCAGGAATCGGCCCGGCCAGCTTCCATCTGCCTTGCACGGCTTCCTCGTAAGTTTTGCCCGCAGAATTGGCGCTCGCGGCGATCGACGTTACTTGAAACCAAGGGTGCTGATCCAGAAGCTGCATAAACCGCTGGCCCACCATACCCGTTCCGCCCACAATTCCGACTTTCAGCTTTTGCGACATAACCTATTCAAATCCCTTCAAGTAAGATTTAGTGTACTATATGATGCACGCTTGCTAAGTTTCCTTATCTTTACAGTAATAAAAAAAACCCACCCCCAAGACCTTATTAGTCTTAGGGACGAGATATTGTATACCCGTGGTACCACCCTAGATTCGCCAATATGTCGCCATATTGACCTCTTCAAGTACGGCATTGAATCTCAATGCTTATACTCTAGCTCTGTAACAGGAGCTCCTGGCACAGCATCCCCGATCTATTCGGTTCCGGTGTGCTGCTCTGAGTCTTTTTTCGATAAACCATTCTTTACTCCCTTTCAGCACAGCAGGAGCTCTCTGAGAAAGAATTCGATTTATTTACTTCTCTCTTCATCGCATTTGATATTGCGATAATATTATCAAATTATCGGTCAGAGGTAAACCTAATTTTTGAATCTTTTAGAGGTTGTTCAAAAAGTCGTCCCGGTTAAGTTGCAGAAACCCTAATTCTTCTTAACGCCGCCACAAGCAGATCATGGTCCTCTTGGTCGGATAAACCCGATACCGTGATGGTACCAGCCAGTCCTTCCCCTTCAATGATAAGCGGAAACCCGCCGCCGGCGCCCACATAATCCTCAATCGGCAAGCCGTAATCCTGATCCAAGGACTTCCCTTCTTCCCGCAACCGCAGCGTGACGTGCCAGGAGCTCTCTCCGAAACGGTTTACCACATTGTTCTTCCGCCGAATCCAATCCTCATTGTCCTTCGACGTGCCTTCCATGGCATGAGCGAATAAACGCTGGCCCGAGCGGTATATTTCCGTCGTAATGCTCTTCCCCCGGCTCTTGGCCTCCTCAATGATTGCCAGTCCGACTTCAAGCGCCGTCTCATTCGTAAATTGACGAAATTGAAGCTCCTGCTCCTCCAGCTCCATTTCTTGAATCCGCTCTCTCATCCTTATCAACCTCTCCAATGGCCTGAATTCATTGCATTAGTCTATGATTAGCCTTTAGCAGCCCGTACCGCCGCACTCTCTTCTTCATTAGGGCCGTAAACGCCAGGGGGTACCACGCCGGCTTGACGCATAAGAATCGTCATTTGCCCCCGGTGATGTATTTGATGACGTACCACGGTTTTCAGTACACCGCCGTAGGTCGTATCAATAAAACCGAATAACAGAATCCCCTGTGACAGCTTCTCGTCATTCCATTGCTGTTTTAGCGCATTAGTAACAGCATCGCTCATTTGGCGATAACCTTGAACGATGTCCGAAGCACGTTCAGGAGTAGGCAGCTTATATTCCGGACCGGCGATGACCAGCCCTGCAGCACCAAGCATGATATCCAGACTGCCAACCAGGTGCCATCCCAAATCTCCAAGCGATCTTGGCTGTGCGGCCGAGACGGATTGTTTCAGGGAATCATCTGTAAGCGCCTCAAGCACCTTGAGCGTGAGAGCCTCCTCTTGACTCCAGTCTTCCAAAAAGTCGTTGATCGATCTATACATTTGGGTTATCGCTCCTTTATCTTTATGTATTCGTCTTGACAGCAAAAGTATATCACTTCAGGAAACGGCTTCACAACAAAACGGCTGATCCCGGTTTGCACCAGACTAAATGAAGCATCCCGGACATGTAATGCTCCGCTTTAATCACATCGAGCGGTGACTCCGCAATTAACTTCATAATATCGCGGTTATAATGGCAGCCGGCGATCCGATAAGCTAAAGGATCGGTAACCTTAAGGGCAGCAGCAAGGAATTTGTTCGAGCTAATGCCATGCTCCAGTAATAGTACTTGCCCTTCCGGCTTGCACCACCGGCTTATATGAGTCAGCACTTTACCGGGATCGCTGTAAGCACACAAAGAGAGTGTGGATACGACAGTATCGAACCCGTCTTCCTCAAGGCTTATCGCGTCGATATCTCCTTGAATATATTCCGCTTCCAGCCCGTATTGCGCTTCATTTGCCAATTTAGCTTTTTCAAGCATGGCCGGGCTGAAATCCACCGCCGTCAGCTTCACGTCTGAACGGTAAAAAGGCAAATTGCTTCCCGCCCCGATACCCAGCTCCAATACGTGACCTCTGGCAAAACCCAGCAAGCTTTTGCGGTAACTTGCGAGCTCGAGCTTCTCTCTTTTTTTATCATACATGTTGGCTTGCTTATCGAATTTCTTAATACGCCGTTCTACCTTCATCTTATCACTCCCTTGTTTACTATGTACTTCAAATATAATATTCGCATACTGCATGGTATGTTGTATCCAAAAATTAACCCGCAAATATGTCGAGGCTGCCGACTTTACGGGATGATTTCTCTATTTGCCGGGTGCTAGCCCCCGCCATAATACTTTCGCTGCAGTCTGCAATAATGGCTCCAGCTGACAGCTCACCGGATCGATTAACCATTCGATGACAATGCCCTTCATCAACGCATCCACCATAATGCCGAGAGATTGAGGGTCCAATCCTTGTGCGATATAGCCCTTCTGCTGCATTTGTGCCAGAAAGCCGCCTAAAGCTTCTAGACTTTGGCCGAACATCGCTTGCAGTTTGTGGCGTACTTCCGGTTCCCTGCTCGATGTGATGAATTCAAGAAATAGCTGCGGACCGCCGTCTCCGGCTTCCAGGCAATCAAACTGTGATTTGAGCCAAGCGTACAAAGCCGATTCGGGATCATCCGCTTCCAGAAGATCTTCGATCTGCAATGGCAATTGCCGGTTTTGCTGAATTAAATTCCGTTCCATAATCGCAAGGAACAAATCCTGTTTGCTTGAAAAATGCCAATAGACGGCTCCCTTGGTCATTCCAGCCTCGGCCGCAGCTTTCTCCAAAGAAGCGGTGGCATATCCCTGCTCCGCAAACACTTTGGCAGCGGCTTCTAAAATTCGGGTTCGGGTATCTGCGAGCGGTCCGTTATTGTCACTCTGTCTCTCCGCCAGCCAGCTTCGCAGGCCCTGCTTATCTCCAAAATGTCTGCGCACGGCAGTCCAATGTACTCCCGCCATTTTAGCGATTTCCGCAAACGTAATCTGATCGAACGGTTTGCTTTTCACCAATTCCTCCGCCGATTTCAATACTTGAGTTCGAACGCTCAATAGCTCACCCCTGGATCTTATGAAAAATAGATAGTTGTGTTATATAGATACCGAATGGTATGTAGATATAATATTATATTGAAACATCCAGGTCAATATTACAATGAACGGCAAAAAGACCCGGACCCGATACAAACGGTCCAAGGTCTCCAGATATTATTATGTAGGTCAGGATAGCACTTACTTAACAGACGGCTCCCATTTGCAACGAATCGGGGAAGTAATCGCTTCTTCCTTCTTCAGTTCTTTAAAGGCCTTGTCGACCTCCTTGCGGTCCAAGCCGGACAGCTGCTCCACTTCGCCTGCACTAACCGGCTTACCTGCCGCCTTCATCGCTTCAAGCACTTGCTCTTTTACACTCATTGCGTACACCTCCACTCCTACAAATTACCATAACATTAACAAACATTCGTTCCTATGCCTAGGCTGTTCGAAGAATGTTCATGATTAGGAGGTCATCGCGTTAATTTTGTTAAAATGGACAATGTTTCGTCACACTCAAAACGGGAAATCGTCCCAGTTAATTGGCGTGGTTTTGTTTTCCGCCCAATCTTCTCGAAGAATTGCATATCCGATAGAATCATGAAGCTTCCCGTCTTCCGACGGCCAAGACAATCGGTGTACCGCTTCTTTCACAAAGCCTGCATTGTGAAATGTTTTGCGCATTGCGTAATTGTCGACCCTTGTATGGCCTTCAAGCCGAATTTTATCGTCATGCTTCGTAAACACGTATTCGACAAGCAGCTTAACCGCTTGTAAACCAATGCCTTGGCCGCGATACTTCGCAGAAATGCGAATATCGAACATTGGGGTCGGATCTTGAAGATCAAATACCCGCAGCAATCCGAGTTTTGTATCCTCATCGTTCAGAATCCAGAATGTTTTCTTCTCGTCGGTCGAGTTATATCTTCCTTGTGCAACTTGCTCGCGCACGTTACTTTCCGTCAACGTCGCTATTCCATGATACGGCCAGGTTTCACCCGCAAGAAACGCAATCAACGCTTCGGTCTCATCGTCGTTATAAGGCTTTAGACAAATAGACATAAATAACACCTACTCCTTGATCCTTTAATCATTAATTTGGACCCGATTCACAGTTCCTTCGTCATAAATAAACTGTACGGGTCCTCCACATACTCCGCAAAGGGACCGCAATATTGAAATCCAACACTTTCATACAATTTTCTGGCCGGAGCGAATGCTTCCATGGGGCCCGTCTCCAGACTAAGCCTGCGATAGCCTCGGCGTTTGGCTTCCTGAATTATAAATTCCATCAGCTTTCTTGCAACTCCCTTTTTTAAATGCTGCGAAGAAGTGCGCATCGACTTGATCTCCCCATGGTGAGCGTCAAGCTCTTTCAAGGCTCCGCATCCGAGCAATTCCTCCTGCTCCCAGACACTCCAGAACGTAATATCCGGTTTTTTTAACTTTTCAAGATTAAGGGCGTGAATGCTTTCCGGCGGGGAATGCAATTCCATACTTTGCAGATGCTCCTCTATTAACCTGGCTACCTGATCTCCGGATAAATCATCGATTTTGATTTCCAACACAATTCCTCCGCAATCTTTAGTTTTATAACAATTATATAGTACGAATTATTCCCCTTGTACTGACGGCTTTCGACCCTGCAGCAACCCTCCGAATTTGAAGACAAATATACCCGATACAATCACTATAACACCAATGAACTGTTTGAAGGTGAACGGCACTTGCTCCAATCCGAACCAGCCAAGAGAGTCCCATAACAGGGCGAAAACAAGCTGTGAGGTCATCGCGATCGAAATGGCATAGGTCGGTCCAAGCAGCTTGATTCCGTTTACCATGCAGACGACAACCCCTACGCCGATGATCCCGCTAAACCAGAACCATAGCTCCATATGTTGAACGGCAAACAGCTTCTTTCCTTCTACAATCAATCCGATCACCAGGGAAGCTAAAAATCCCAACCCCAACACTAACGCGGTCGTCGCCCAGGAGTTCGCGCGTTCATTGACTTTACTATTGAAAATATTTTGCAGACCCACCAGCGCACCGGCGAGCAGCGCCCAAAAGATACCTATTAACATGGCTTTAATCTCCTTCCTTTTACTCGTAGATATTATGACTGGTTAGTGCCCGCAGCCCTTCACGATTCTTGACGATAATCCCGCCCTTGCTCCGCTCGACCAGACCTTCCGAACAAAACTGATACACGATCCGGTTCAAATGCCTGTAGCTGACACCGATCAGATTCGCCGCATCCTTCAGGCCCGCCGTACTTAACTGTTCATGAAGCAGTTCATCCGACTCGCCCGAAGAGACCGACAAAAGATAGCTTGCCAGCCGCACTTCTACGGGGTACATCAAATTGAAGCTGAACGAATTGGATTTGATATAAAACTTCTGAGTTATAATGTCCAGCAGAAACTGAAGAAATGGCGCATGGTCGTTTACATACTTCTTTAACTGGCGATATGGGATGCCGATCAGTTGAACCGGCGTAACTGCCTCAACGGTATTAACGATGTCCGTGTTTTTTACGTATTCTATGTCTCCTACGAGCTCAAGCGGTGTTTTGAAGCAGAGAACCAGAGTTCTTCCTTCCGCCGAGGTCGTATAAATTTTGAGTTTCCCTTTAACAAGTACGTAAAGCGTTCCCGATGGATCTCCTTGTGAGCATACGAGTTCACCTGCATCATAACTGTATAGTGCCATATGAGGTTTCAACGATTCCGTAAAGATCGGTTCCAAATCAAATTCCTGTAAATGCGAGTTCAGGATTTCCATGTCCAAAATCTCTTTCATGGTTCTTCTCACCTCAAAATCTTAAAATTATGACGCCTGCCACCATCAATAGTATGCCGATAAACTGAGGTGCCTGCATTTTTTGCTTGGCTACACCAAACCATCCTTTACTGTCTATAAGAAAAGTGAGGCTCAGTTGGGCAATCAGCAGTGCGGATATTGTAAAGGTAGCCCCCATCTGTTGAATCGCCGTTACGTTGCCGAAAATAATAATCGCCGCCAATGCGCCTCCCGTCAAGTATAAAGGCTTAACCTGCTTAAACTCCCGCAACTTGCGGTCGCGGATAAATAGCAGGATCAGCAGCGCCGTTACAAACCCGGTCCATTGGGTAAGCGTGGCCGCCTGCCAGGTCCCGATGCTCTGACTGATTCGGGAATTGGCTACCCCCTGCAAAGTAATCAAAGCCCCTCCCAGGAATGCAAATAACAACCCTCTCATCGTTGGTTTCTCTCCCTTAATATCTCTAATGTTAGCTTAAGTTATCTTAATTAAAAGATATCGCTATCGCCTTAGAGTTGGGAAGGACATATGTCCTTAAATGAAAGAAATGATATTTGCAAACTGCAACATAAAGAGATATAACTGATTTATGAGGTGAACGAATATGGAAAATACTCGCGAATTGTTTCAGATTATGACACGTCAGTTCGCACTGCTTAATAAAAATTGCTGCAGTGTCGGATCTCTCGACATCTCCCCGGTACAAAGCCATATTCTGTTCGAGGTCAGCCGCCAGCATAAGCCGTCGATGCAGGAAATCGCGGAAACGCTGGGCACGGACATTACGACTTTTAGCCGCCAGGTCCAGTCCTTGATGAAGCTGAACCTGCTTCAGAAGACGCCGGATTCAACAGACCGCCGGGTATACACCCTTTCTTTAACAACCGAAGGACAGATTGTCGCCGATTCGATTGAGCGACAAATGAACGATTACCTGGACGAAGTGTTTTCTCACTTGACGGTATTCGAGAAAGAGACGGTATTGCGGTCCGTCCGTTTGTTTAATGAGGTTTTGGCAAAATTGGAGATGAACTGCAATCCTGTTTCAGGTTAAAGTCCAATTGTCATTACTTGTATTTTACAAATTACCAAAAAACAGTCGATTCCCGAGAGGAAACGACTGTTTTTGTTTATCGCCAAGTTTAATGGCAAAGCGTAAACGATGTCTTTTGGATAGCTTTCTTAAAACGCTCAATTCGTTCCAGCGCCTCGCACAGTTTCTCCCGGGACGCTGCGTAAGAGCAACGGATATGCCCTTCGCCGCCGACTCCAAAAACATGACCCGGTACGGTGGCAACTCCCTCTTCCTGCAATAGTCCCCTGGCGAACTGCTCGGAGCTAAGGCCGGTATCCGCAATGGAAGGAAAGGCGTAAAAAGCGCCCTCCGGGATGTGACATCTCATCCCAAGTTCATTCAGCCCTTGAACAAACATGACTCTGCGCCCGTCATATTCCGCTTTCATCCGGTCCTTGGCGTCAAGTCCGCTGCGCAGCGATTCCAGCGCCGCGATTTGGCCGAGTACCGGTGCGCACATGATCGTATACTGATGGATTTTCAGCATCCCGGCAATCAACTCCCGGTCGCCGCACGCATATCCGATGCGCCAGCCCGTCATGGCAAACGCCTTGGAGAATCCTCCGATCACAATACAACGATCTTTCATGCCCGGGAGCGCGGCGATGCTGAAATGCCGCTGGCCATATGTTAGCTCGGCGTAGACTTCATCCGAGATGACCAGGAGGTCATGCTGGGTGACAAGCTCAGCAATCGGCAGCCAGTCTTCTTCCGTCATGACTGCGCCTGTCGGATTGCACGGATAGTTCACCACCAATATCTTGGATCGCGGCGTAATCCGTGCAGCCAGCTCATCCGCCTCCAGCTTGAAGTTTCGCTCCGCGGAGGAAGGAATTTCTACGACCTCCGCCCCATGCAGGCGGGCGATCGGCGAATAAGCGATATAACCGGGCGCCGGAATCAGCACCTCGTCCCCTGGCGTCAGGAACGTTCGGAGTGCCAAATCGACCGCTTCGCTGCTCCCGACAGTGACTAGGATTTCATGTTCTGGCTCATACTTTAACCGGAAGCTCCCATTCAAATAGTATGAGATTTCTTCCCGCAGTTCAGGCAAACCCGCATTTGGCGTGTAGCTTGTTCTCCCTTCGTTCAAGGCGCGAATGCAAGCCTCGCGAACATGCTCCGGCGTTACAAAATCCGGCTCCCCTACACCCAACTGGATGGTATCCTTCCGGCCGGCGCCAGTCTCAAAAAAAGCGCGGATGCCGGATGGCGGAATATCGCGAACTAAAGGTGCAATCCTCTCACTTCCCATAAGCGGTCACACTCTCCTTTTGCAGACTCAAGTTGTGAATCCCGTTCTGCTCCCGTTCTTGCAGCGACAGCTCGATGATCCGATCCAGTAATTCGTTAAATTTGAGGCCCGCCGCTTGCGCACTTTTCGGCAGCAGACTGTTCGGCGTCATACCCGGCAGCGTGTTCACTTCCAGAACATACGGAATCCCGTTGCGCAAAATCATATCTACGCGGGCATACACGCTGCATTTCAAAATCCGGTAACTGCTTATCGCAGCATCCTGCACACTTGTTTGAATTTCTGTCGGCAAAATGACCACCTGTTCCTCCGCTCCCCCGTCCTGATACTTGGCATGATAGTCAAACCACGCCGAGGCTTTAGAGCGGATGCCGATGACTGGCAACAAATCCTCGCCGACAATGGAGCAGGTGATCTCTTCTCCCTCCACCAATTGTTCGATGAGCACGGAAGAGTCCCAGCGCAGCGCCTCCTGAACGGCTGCTTTCAAAGAAGCTTCATCGGAAACCGGCAGCGTTCCGACGCTTGATCCGCCCGAATTCGGTTTGACAAACACCGGGTATCCCAGCTGTGCTACGGCTTCCGCGTCATATTCCTCCATTCCGCTCCAACAAAGCCAATCCGGCGTCGGGATTCCGGCAGCGCGAAGTAATTGCTTGGATCTATTTTTATCCATACAGAGAGCACTGGACTCTACGCCGCTTCCCGAATACGGAATGCTCAATGATTCCAATGCCGCCTGAACCGTTCCGTCCTCCCCGTATGCGCCGTGGAGCGCAAGCAGCGCAAAATCGATACCTTGGACTTGCTCGCTAAGATCCTCCTGCTTCACGATCTCGATCGGAACCACCTCATACTTGCTGCGATCCAGTCGAGCCAGCATTTCTTTTCCGGTCATCAACGATATTTCACGTTCCGAGGACATGCCTCCCATCACAACGCCAACCTTCATCATATTTTGCACCCCTCTACCCCTCAAGTTGTTTGGCGGCCAATCCGCCTATGATTCTAAGCCCTTTATCAATATCTTCATCACTCACCCGCGAGAAGCCGACCCGCATCGTATTGACTCCGCCACCGTCCGTAAAGAACAGGTCTCCCGGAGTAAAAATCACACCATTCTCAGAGCAAGCCTCCAGCAGTTGGTGCGTATCGAAGTTCTCCTCGAATTCAAGGAACAAATGAAGCCCTCCGTCCCCCGTTACACGGGCAAACGGAATGTATTTTTCGCAGCATAGCCGCGTCCATTCATATTTCCTTTTATACTCGGCCCGTGCCTTTTTTAAGTATTTCTCCAAATGACCATTATGCAGATATTGAAACAACACCGACTGGTCCAGCGTCGAAGTATGGATGTTCCGGGCCCGCTTTATGCTTTCCAAATAATCGATAAGCTCCCTGTCGGCCAGTACCCACCCGACCCGTAGACCGGGAAACAGCACTTTTGAGAAGCTGCCGATATAGATGACGCCATTGCCCCGTCCGGCCGTAGCGATCAGGGGGAGAGCATGGGAGCCCGAATAGCGCAGCTCTTCATTAAAACCGTCTTCAATCACCGGGATTTGATGCTCGGCCATCAGTTTCATGAGAGCGATTCTTTTGCCGGGGGAGGTTACAATCCCTGTCGGGTTATGATAAGACGGAACGAAATAGGCGCAATCGTAAGCCCGTTCGGACAAAGCCCGCTCCAGCTCCCTTAGGTTAATGCCGTCATGCTCCATCGGAATCCCCTTAATCTCGAAGCCGTTTAGCTTGAGGTTCTTGATGGCCGTATGATGCGTAGGATTTTCACAAAGGACAGCTCCGCCGTTGTTCTTCCCGAGTGCAGCGAGAATCATATCGAAACCTTCGGTAAACCCGCTGGTGATGAGCATATCTTTGCCTTGCAGATCTACGCCCTTTTGTTCCATATATCTCATCAGCAACTCAATCAGCGGCTTATAGCCTTTCGCATATCCGTAATTCAGCAGCACATTACCCTCGATAGCCATCCTGTCCAGAAAGGCCCGCTTCACATGGTCAAGGTCAAACAGGTGATCGTCCGGAGCGATGCTCGTAAAAGAGATCGTATTCCTGCCGGCGCGAATTCCGCTCTTCATCCGGTCCAGATCCACGGCCTGCCGCGCGTAGTCGTTCAAGCGGGAAGACCAATCGGTCTTCCAGGGAGGAACGGCATCGCCGGTTGCCGCAGACAAGGGCGCCACGTAACTGCCTTTCCCCTGAAGGGTATATACAAAGCCTTCCTCTTCCAAACCCTCATAAGCGGCAATGACCGTGTTACGGCTTACGCCGAGCAACTGGCCCATCTCGCGCGTGGACGCGAGCTTCTGATCTCCGTGCAGTGCGCCTTTAAGGATTAATCTTTTTATATATTGCTTAACCTGAAGATGGACCGGAACGTCCTCCTCCAGAATTTCGAAGTCGTTAAACATAACAGCACTCCCTCCAACAACATCATGACACATTCGGGGAAGATATGAAAAGAACCACAGTGCTCCGTTTTTGACGGAGGCGTGGTTCCCGGGTTTGATAACATGGCTGAACCAGAGTTAAAGATACTCTTTTTAAGGAGTCATCGAGTCAGAGACATGCCGTAGAAGTCAGGATAAATCAGCTTAAATCCATGTTTTTGATACAACTTAAGGCCTGGAACATCCGAAACTGTTAAGATATTCGCCTCCAGGGGAGCGTTTTGATGAAGGTAATCCAAAATTTCAAGAATCAGCAAATCGCCTGCATCTGTATCCTTGAATGCCGGTTTAATGAGCACGTCCACAATTTGAAAGTAGCAGGCACCGTCTCCTATCACTCTTCCCATCCCGATAATTTCAGAGTCTTCTCCTCGAAGTGTCACGCAAAATAGTGAATTCGACAAGGCCGTAGCTGCAAATTCTTCAACCGGGGAAGTAAGACCGGCTTCCTGACGTAATTCCTGATATTCTTTTACTGTCGGTGTTTCATGAAATGTGTTCTTCATCTTGAATCTCTCCTTTTGGGCCAGGTTATACCACGAATATACAACATTCATGCAAGTGCGAAGATTTGAGCCTGAGAGTATCGGAAAGCTGAACTAGATTTAGAGCAACCTTATCATGCTTCTTGAAGGTTCTTTGTGAATGTTTGTCCCGGATTGATGCTTTTGATATAGTGAGCATGATCAGACAGACAAGAGGATGCCAGGAAGGGAAGTGCGAAACGTGGATTACTACAAGCCCGTCGAGATTGCCCGGGAACTTCAAATCAGTACGAGCGCACTCCGCCATTACGAATCCTGGGGCGTTGTCCCGGCCCCCGAACGCGCTGCAAACGGTTATCGGCTTTATACCGGAATCCATCTGGCCTATTTCCGATGTCTCCGCGCGATGTTTCCGGGGTTTGGAGTGCAAGTGACTTGTGAAGTGCTTCGACTCATCCAGAAGAGTGATATCGATGCGGCCTTCTGGCTGGTCAACAAGGAGCAGGCTATTCTCCATCATGAAAAAGCCGCCGCCGACCAGACGCTGGCCATGATGGATACACTGGAACTCCCTCCTTTGCCGAACAGGAGATTGAAGCAGCGCATGACTATCGGAGAAATTGCTGCATTTACCGGTTCAGCCCCATCTGCGATTCGCCACTGGGAAAAGGAAGGATTAATCGCACCCGAACGTGATCCTGAAAACGGGTATCGTCTCTTCTCGCCGGTAGACGCGCGTAAAATTTTGCTCATTCGAACACTGAGAGGTACGGTTTATTTCCTGAAAAGCATGAAGGAAATCGTTCAGGCAGTAGAAAACCAGTCCATAGACAAGGCAATAAAATTACCGAGCAGGCCATCTTCTCAATAAATGAGCGCAACAGACAACAATATTTTGGCCTACATCAACTGATTGAACTTTGTAAGGAGCTTAATTTAGTTACAAAATAATTATTATGTAAACTATTAGAATTGATTGAACATACTATAACCCGGATCGAAACCGATCCGGGTTATAAGAATAATGATATTCATATTATTGCTGGCTTACCAATTCACGAATTTCGGAGAAATGATCCGCAAACCCGACGAATACCTGATCGCCGATCACGATGGTTGGTACGATCTGTTTACCCGTCAGTTCCCAAATGATTTTCGGATACTCCTCGTTTTCCTCACAATTGAATTCCTCAAAAGGCACCTGCTGTTCTTTAAAAAAACGTTTGGCGTTATTACAATCACTGCAAGTCGGAATCGTATAAATCTTCACCGGTTTGGTCATTACGAATATCCCCTTTCTTGGATCATTTCTGAATTACGCTGCAGCTTGCCGCAATTCTTCCAGCGAGATGCGGTCGACAAATTTACTGAATTTCTCTTTCGGCTTCGCATGCTCTTTATAAAAATAGATGAGGGCACTAACGACCGGAATGAGCTGATTTGCGGATAGGCCGGTCATAAGCTTGCTGGCGAACTTCGGTTTGATTCCCTTAGGATCACCGCCGACATAAATGTCGAAGGTATCTCTCATCTTCACTACGCCGATATCTTTGAGCAATGGTTCGCTAGTTCCGAGTGCACAGCCGGCGTAACCGATCTTGAGCGGCGCCGGAGTCTCGATTCCCGCGATGACTTCGTTTAAAGCCCGGGCCGTATCCAGCCCGGCCTCCTCCGCTCCTCTGCAAAATTGACATGCAATCAGGCTCTTGCTTACAAAACCGGCAGGGTAAACTTCAAGCCCAGATTGCTGAAGCTCCTCTTCGATGGTCCTCATGTCATTTTCGGCGATTTCGATATAGATCTGTCTGAAATTAGTCATTTCGATCATGGCATCAGGTTCTGCAAGACTTCCGATCTTCATCAGCTGCTCCGGAGTAAACAGGCTGCCGCCTAACTGAACTGCCGGGGCTACCGCAATTCTTGTGTGTTCTCCCATATGCGCCTCCTAACTTGATCTTTTAAATAAATAATTAATCATATTAATTCATCCCGTTAATTAACTGCATTAATTATCGAATTTTGACACGTTGCAGGCGGAGTGCATTCAGTACAACGGATACTGAGCTGAGCGCCATTGCCGCACCTGCAACCCAAGGGGCAAGCAGACCGATGGCTGCAACAGGGATGCCCAGCGTGTTATAACCAAGCGCCCAGAACAAGTTTTGCTTAATGTTTGTCATGGTTTTACGGCTCATATAGATAGCGTCAGGAATGCTGGACAGATCACCGCGCATCAGAGTTACATCCGCAGCTTCCATAGCCACATCTGTACCGGTTCCGATGGCCATCCCGATATCTGCCGTCGCCAGTGCAGGAGCATCATTGATGCCGTCTCCCACCATGGCAACGATCTTTCCTTGCTCCTGGAGCTTCTTAACTTCTTCCGCTTTGCCTTCGGGCAGCACTTCCGCGCGGACATGATCGATACCTACTTGCGCGGCGATGGATTTGGCTGTCCGCTCATTATCTCCCGTAATCATGATGACCTGAATACCCATCTCTTTCAAACGGCTTACCGCGGCTTTGGATGTTTCCTTGATCGTATCCGCGACAGCTACCATACCTGCATAACGGTTATCGAACGCGACCAGCATAGCGGTCTTACCGTCTTCCTCTAACCGGGACATGGTATCATAAGCCTGCTTGGCGTCTACCCCGTGTTTCTCCATCAGTTTGCGAGTCCCTACAAGGATGGTTTTACCGTTTGCGGTCGCCTGAATGCCGTAACCCGGAATCGCTTCAAAAGTGACCGTTTCTGCCAATTCAATATTTTTCTCCCGGATTCCCGCTACGATCGCTTCGGCAAGCGGATGCTCCGAATTTTTCTCGGCCGCACCGACCAGAGCAAGGAATTCCTGCTCGTCGCCTTCCGGCAATACATCCGTAAGCTCCGGTTTCCCGTTCGTTACCGTACCGGTTTTGTCGAGAATGATGGTATCGATTTTGTGGGTTTGCTCCAGATGCTCGCCGCCTTTGAACAGGATTCCGAGTTCGGCAGCCCGACCGGATCCCGCCATAATGGAGGTTGGCGTAGCCAAGCCAAGCGCACAAGGACAGGCGATAACGAGCACGGCTATCGCTTTTTCCAATGCTTCCGCAAAGTTCCCTGGCGTTACCATGAAGTACCACACTAAGAAAGCAACTATGGCGATGCCTACAACAATCGGCACGAAAATTCCGGAAATTACGTCTGCTACCCGTTGAATTGGAGCCTTCGAACCTTGGGCTTCCTCTACAACTTTGATAATTTGGGCCAGGGCCGTTTCTTTGCCCACTCTCGTTGCTTGAACTCGCAGCATCCCGTTCTTGTTAATGGTCGCACCAATGACGGTGTCGCCCGGTTTCTTCTCTACGGGAAGACTTTCGCCGGTCAGCATCGATTCATCTACGGACGACAAACCTTCCAGCACCTGACCGTCCACCGGAATTTTCTCGCCGGGCCGAACAAGGACGATATCACCGGCTACAACTTCTTCCACCGGTAACGTAAGCTCCTGGCCGTCACGTACAACCAAAGCGGTCTTGGCTTGAAGGCCCATCAGCGATTTGATCGCTTCGGAAGTGCGCCCTTTCGCCAGCGATTCGAACAATTTCCCCATGATGACCAGGGTAATCAGCACTGCGCTCGTTTCGTAATACAACGAAGGTCCGTGATGCATACCGCCCCCTTCAGCGGCCCAGACGATCGTGAGGTATAAGCTGTAGAAGTAGGCGGCCGAGGTGCCCAGAGATACCAGCACATCCATATTGGCACTGCCGTTACGGAGCGCTTTATAAGCGCCTATATAGAACGTTCTTCCGATGATGAACTGAACAGGCGTGGCCAGAATCAACTGGAACCAGGGATTCATGAAGAGCTCTGGCGTGTAAATCCAGGAAGTGAACGAGAAATGGCCGACCATCGTCCACAACAACGGGAAAGAGAGGATCGCCGAAATGAGCAATTTCAGCTTCTGACGCCGCACTTCCTTTCCCCGCCGGTCGCCCTTCTCTTCATTTTCCTGTTTCGTTATTGCCTTATAACCGAGCTGTTTGACTTTGTTCTGCATATCCGTAACGGAGATTTCACCAGGTGAATACTCCACATGCGCGGTTTCCAGGGCGAAGTTGACGGAGGCTCCGGTTACCCCCGGAAGCTTCTGCAACCCTTTTTCGATCCGGTTCGCACAAGCGGCGCAGGTCATGCCCTCCAGTTTAAAGTCGACGGCTTCTTTCGCTGTCCCGTAACCCAGCTTTTTGATCGTTTCCTCCATCCGGTTTATATTAACGATGGCCGGGTCAAAAGTTACGCTTGCTTTCTCTAAAGCAAAGTTGACATTGGCCGCCGATACTCCCTCCAGTTTGTTCAGACCTTTCTCAATCCGGTTGGCACAAGCGGCGCAGGTCATACCTGTAATTTGAAAATTGGCCTGCTTACTGGGATTCGCTGTATTTGCAGTGCTATCGTTCACGTCACTTCCTCCTAATCCTAAGGGTTATTGTTTTATTTCTAATGTTGGACTTTATTCTGGCTTCCATTCATTTCTTGTTCATAGTATACCCCCCTACCCTATAATTCGTCAACACCAATTTACGAAACCCCCGTACCGTATATTTGATTCATTCATATTCCAAGGAATTCTCCTGTTCTCCAATAACAGAAAAGCCCGGATCAGCACAGTTGATCCAGGCTCGCTTATTATCCCGATAAATTTTATGACACAATGACTACTTCCGCTTCCGGAACAAAGCCGAAATGCTTGTCTATCGATTCCTGCACTATCCGAATTAGGTAAATGACATCCTCCGCCTTGGCTCCACCCCGGTTTTGGATAACATTGCCGTGAACAGGTGAAATCATGGCGTTGCCATGCTGCGTGCCTCGAAGATTCAATCGATCCGCCAACTTTCCGATGGGTTCGCCAATGGAATAATTGTTTTTGAAGACCGACCCGCACGAAGGATATTCAAAATGCATTTTCCCGGTCCGGTCAGCAATGATGCCTCGCATTGGAGTCGCTGTCGGATCGTCCTCCTGCTTAAGCCGATTTAAACATCTCATATAAAAGTTAGAGAATACTTGCAAACTGGAATTCTCGAGAATTCCGCTATCCAATTCGGCCAGAAACGGTTGGAGAGCTTCCGGGCGGACCGGAAACTGCTTCAATTTCAAATCGGCGCTCACGATGAACCAGTTTTTTCTTTGAAAAATCGATCGCTTATAGGCAAATTCGCACTGCTCTACGCTTATCGTTCTGATCCCTTGCCGGGGATCGTCAAGATCCACATAGTAAACCCTATCTATATAATCGCTGATATGGCTGCTGAAATATTTCGCATTCATATATATCCCGCCGCCTAAGGTTCCGGGGAGCAAGAAACAGAAATCAAAGTCGGATGTCCCGACGACTGCGCCCATCAGGGCCAATAAAGACATAGGCGTCCCCGCAGCTACATGGAGCCGGTCCTGATTCAGAGTGATTTCTATATGGGAACGTGTGGATATAAATAAGGTATCCGGGTTGGGGTGGTCGGGAAACAGCAAATTGGACCCCATTCCGAAAAACAACGGATTCAGACCATGTCTCCATGCGGCTTCCAACACTTCCAGCACATCGGTATCCTTACGGGGCAATGCCAAAAACCTTGCATTACCGCCTATCTCATAGGTTGAATATCGGGATAAGGGCTGGTCCTTTTGAATACATGCAAGTTCCATAGATGTCATTTGAAACTCCTTCCTGATGCTAGGCGCAAACAATAAATGCCTACATTAACATACAACAATGTATATTATGTAGGCTGCTTATCCAGATTGCAATCTGTGACCGAGGAGATCTTGTTCCATTTTGTCGATAAATGTTGAAAATTGTACCAGTACATCCAAATTGTAAAATTTTATCCCTGAATTATAGAATTATCCCCCTGTCTGGATTTGGAAACGTAGATTAATCTTTTAGTAACCAACCAGAATTACATAAATTATTAATATTTCGCTGGGGGGATTTGAATTGAAAAGGTCTTCATTAGTACTGCTCAGTATCATGTTAGTATTCTCCATGTTTCTTGCCGCGTGCGGAAATAAAAGCGCTAACAATCCAGCGCCGGCCGAACCTACAAACAATTCCGCGGCCACGACTGAACCGCAGCCTGAGGAAACTAAAGCACCTGATCCGGTCAAGCTTCGCGTGTTCTCGACGTTCGGCGGCACGGATGCTGCTCGTGAGGCGTTCCAAGGTGTAATCGACGAGTTTACCGCCAAATACCCTCACGTCACCGTTGAGAATGACACACTGTCGGCCAACGACGACGGATTCCGTACCAAAGTCAATACCGATATGACAAGCGGTAACGAGCCCGATCTGCTGTTTTACTTTATCGGAACGGATGCGGAAGGCTTCGTGAATGCCGGTAAAGTAGTTCCATTGAATGAAATTCTGGATGCCAATGCGGAATGGAAGAACGGATTTATTCCGGATGCTCTGAAATTGGCTACACAAAAAGACGGCAACATCTACGCTGCTCCGCTTACTGGATACTATGAAGGATTATTCGTAAACAAGAAAATTTTCGAAGATAACGGCCTGGAGCTTCCAACAGATTGGGATAAGCTGACGACTGCCGTGAAAACGCTCTCAGCGAAAGGGATCATTCCGCTCTCCGTACCTTTCGACCAATCGCATTACCTGATTGAGCATACGATTCTATCGGCTGCCGGCCCGGAAGGTCAGAACAAAGGCCTGCTTGACGGCATCGATCCGAACTGGGAAAAAGCTTATGCCGCTATGAAGGAACTGTATGACCTCGGAGCTTTCCCGAAAGATGCAGCTACGATTGACCTGGGGATGTCCGGAAACTACTACAGTGAAGGTCTCGCCGCAATGACCCTCGAAGGCTCCTGGGCAGTTGGAAGCTGGACCGAGGAAACTCGTAACAATTCGACGGTAATTCCGTTCCCGACTGTCCCTGGCGGTGTGGGAAGCGGTAACGACATCATTGGCGGCTTCGGATCCGGCTTCTATCTCTCTAAAGCTGCATATGACAACGCTGCTAAAAAAGATGCGGTAGTTGAACTGTTGAAGCATCTGACATCCCCTGCCAGCATCCAAAAGATCGCCAGCGCCAACGGCGGTACTCCTGCCGCGGACGTTGAAGTCACAGGGCTTGCACAAGTTGCTCTTGACGGATTCGCAATGGCTGCCAAAGCAAACGTAATCAGCGCTCCGGTTGACAGTAAGGTTGCTCCGGAAACCTTCTCCGATCTTCGCGCTAGCGTTCAACAAGTGGTCACCGGCAAGAAAACGCCGACTCAAGCGATCGAGAGCGCCAAAAAAGTCGAGGATGCCAACAAGAAGTAATCTCATTTTTGAAGGCAGAGCTCATAAACGGATCAGCGCCGCACCGAAAGATTTCTTCGGGCGGCGTAGCCGTTTATCCGCCAAAGTCACAAATTCACAACAAAGGTGATGATTATGAAGGGTGATCGTAAGTATATCTTCATGTTTCTCCTGCCGTCCGCGGTGTTAATGGCTGTCTTTTTATATTATCCGTTCTTCAAGAGCTTGTACTTGAGCTTCTATCGTACCAAGGGCTTCTTTGACAAGAAGTTTATAGGCTGGGATAACTACAGCCGCTTATTCTCGGATAAGTTATTAGGCGCGGCGACGCTACATACGTTGGAAATCATGCTTTTTGTTATCATTTTTCAGGTCGGAATTGCCCTGGTTCTCGCCGTCCTGGTGGAAAGCATCGGCCGATTGCAGAACTTTTACCGCAGTGTATTCTTTTTCCCTGTAGTCATTTCCGGAACGGCCATCTCTCTCCTGTTCGTTCTGTTTTACAACTATAATTTTGGTCTTTTGAACGGCATACTGGCTAATTTCGGCATTGAAAAGGTACTGTGGCTGAGCGAATCAAATGCACTCGCGGCGGTATCCATCCCTACGGTATGGCATTATGTCGGCTTTTACTTCATTTTGTTCCTTACCGCGATGTCAAAAATCCCTTCCGACTATTACGAAGCCGCCAAGCTGGAAGGCATTAACGCCTTTAAGCGGACGACCATGCTCACGATTCCGCTGATCATGAGCGACATCAAGGTTGTTATCACGCTGGCCATTACGGGTACGCTTAAAGTGTTTGAATTCGTGTGGGTTATTACGAGCGGACAGAACGGCACGGAAGTGCTTGGCACTTATATGTACAAAAAAGCGATGGTTGACCAAAACTTTGGATATGGATCGACGATTGCCATTTATATGGTCGTATTCGGTGTACTTCTGGCTTTACTTGCCAATCGTTTGTTGAAAAGAGAAGAGATTACTTACTAACCTTATAGGGGTGTACAGTTATGCAGCCAACGATTTCTGCGGAACGCAATGTCCAGCGGGGTGAATTCAGGCGATTTAGAATCGGCAAGGCCTTGATCTACTTTGTATTATCGGCCTGGGCCATGACTACGATTTACCCGTTATTCTGGATCGTCAACAACTCCTTCAAGGTGTCCAGAGATGTCATGAACAACTCGTTCGGCATCGCCTGGAACGTAGACCTTGTCAATTATACGAATGCTTTTGACCGTATCAATATCGGCAAAAGCTATATCAACAGTTTGATCATGTCGGGAAGTACAGTGCTGCTGGTGTTAATTTTCGGCGGTTTGGCAGCTTACGTACTCTCCAGGTTCACCTTTGCGGGGAAAAGGGCTATCTATTCCCTTTTATACGCCACCCTGCTGATTCCTACTTTCGCAACAGTGGTTCCGGTGTACGAACTTCTGATTAAGACCACCATGGTGAATACGTACTGGGGGCTCATCTTCCCCCATACGGCAGGAAATTTGACGTTCGCCATTCTCGTTATGGCCGGTTACATGTCGACGATCCCAAAAGAGCTGGAAGAAGCGTCTTTCATAGACGGAGCTAACCGTATGCAAATGTTTATCAAGGTATTCATGCCCATTTCGAGACCTGTATTTGCATCGGCTAGTATATTTGTCTTTCTGTGGTCGTACAACGACTTATTCTCGGCATTTATCTTCGTCAACAAAGAAAATGTCCGTCCTATCGTCGCCTTGCTGAATGAAATCAGTTCACAATACGGCACGGATTTCGGCCTGATGGCCGCAGCCGTCTCCCTAACCGTCATCCCGGTGCTGATAATTTACTTATTTATATCCAAGTTTATTCAAAAAGGCTTGACCGAAGGTGCGGTCAAGGGATGAATTACAATGCAGAAGAGGGGGAATACGATTCCCCCTCTTCGATTTGTTACTATATCCATTGAACCCGGGTCAAAAGCTGATACTTCATCAGGGCCATAATAAAATCAATATAATATTCCTTACGGACTATGATTTTATGGTGCTGATCCTCGTACATGTAGAATAATGCATCTGTATATACGTCGTTCTCCGCGAATTTTTTCTGTACTTCCTTCAATCTCAAAGCTAATGGTTGTTCCCCGATAAATTTGATTTCAAATTCCACATCCGAGTCGCCCTCAGTTTCAAGGATCAATATCTCTTCCTTATCAAAATCGTATTTCAGCTGCAAGCTCATCACTCCCAACCCTCTTATTTGTCTAACTTCGTATTCAGTAAATTTTACCATAGCGGTTTATTGGCGACAAACGAAATCCCATAAACTGCGATCTATAATACTTACGATGTTAAAATTACATAAAAAAACGCCCAATGAAGGGCGTTTCGTCTCTACAACTTGATACCGCTCAGGCTGCCGCCTTTAGCAAACAGCCGGTCAATGCTTTTCTCTACACTTGGATCCGGAATCAACGGCGGAGCTTGGTGCGGTTTGGACCGGGCATCGATAATCACGCTATCGCAGCCCCAGTGCTTATCCTGATAATAGCTGTTTACACCATAGATATCATGCGACGGGTTGCTTCGCGTAAAAGTAACCCAAAGGAAGTTCCTCAGCGTCTCGCTCACGAATGAACTGTCATCACAAACAATGATCATCGGGCAGGAGTCCAGTCCGCCTTTTTCTTGAATCGCCTTACCGAAGTCTTCCATTTCCTGTTTGGATTGCATGTAGGATTCAAATTTCGGTCCTTGAACCGCAACGACTCCAGGCATAACAAGCTTCGGATTTACGAATTCGCGAATGTTTTGTAGTTCCACGGGAGTTTCACGACACAGATCCCTTCTCTTGTCGCCATAAGCTGCAAACACGACTTTACTGCCGCTGTTCAAGCCGGTACCGGAATAGTCAAGCGTGTCGATCGTAGTATGGGTTTGAAAGTGAATGTCCCGGTGCAGATCGATCCGTTCCAGGATGTAAGTCAAGAAATCAATTTCCCGATGCGTATCCAGCGGGATGTTCTCTTCGGCCGTGATAAACAAATATTTCGCCAGACTAAGTTGGCCTGTGCCGAGAATCCGATTGGCGATCGTCAACAATTCTGCAGGCCGCTTAACCTTCTGGTACGGGGTATAGCGTTCGCTTCCGATGGCGAACAAGAGCGGATGCACGCCGGCCGCATCGACCGCGTGAACCTCTTTTACGCCCGGAATTTCCTGCCGGACGGCATCACCAGTCAGCTCGTGAATGAGCTCACCGAAGGCGGTATCCTCCTGCGGAGGCCGCCCGACAACGGTAAATGGCCAAATCGCGTTCGGTCTGGCGTACACTTTGTGTACCTTCATGACCGGGAATTGGTGAACCAGGCTATAGTAGCCCAGATGATCGCCGAAAGGTCCTTCCGGTTTGGTCTCACCTGGATGGATTTCGCCCGTAATGACAAAATCCGCTTCATGGCTGATACAATAACCGTCCAAGTAACTGTAGCGGAATCTACGCCCGCTCAGCATTCCTGCGACCGTCAGTTCGCTAAGACCTTCCGGCAGCGGCATTACTGCGGACAATGTATGCGCCGGCGGGCCGCCGACGAAGCAGCTTACCTTTAACGGCTCCCCTCTCTTGTTCGCCTTATCCTGATGAATTCCAATGCCGCGGTGAATCTGGTAATGGACTCCGATTTCTTGGTCCTGATCGTACGAATTTCCGCTGAGCTGGATACGGTACATGCCCAGATTGGAGTTCATGATTCCCGGTTTGTCCGGATCCTCGGTATACACCTGCGGAAGCGTGATGAAGGCTCCTCCATCCATAGGCCAATGCTGGATCTGCGGCAGATCGGATATATGTATTTCCTGGGCTGTCACCGGACGGCGGCTGAACCCTTTCATAGGCAGCGCTTTTAAAGCCGCTAATCCGGTGCCTACGCTTTTAAACGGATTTTTAAGTGCCGATAACGGATTATTGCGTAAGGCGATAATATTTTGCGTGTTATTCCAGGTCTTCCGGAATATAAATTGGCTGCGCTCCATCGTGCCGAATAGGTTGGACACCGCGCGGAATCTGGAGCCTTTTACACGTTCGAACAATAACGCCGGACCGCCTGCCTCATACACTCTAAGGTGAATCGCAGCCATTTCAAGATAAGGGTCCACCTCTTCTTGAATCCGGACGAGGTGGCCATGTTTTTCCAGATCGAGTACACATTCTTCCATATTGCGATACATACGGGATTAGCTCCATTCTATTGACATTATGCTATATAAGCAGAACTAGTAAAAATATGATTTAAGTACAACATTATTAGCATAATCCAGATTCCTGTACGTATCAACCAAACTTATAGTGAATTTAATTCAGCAACTCTTTCGATGGGTTTAAAGATGTCCAAGTAAAAAAACCACCGCCCCAGGGCGATGGTCTGTACTATCATTACTCAATCGTGGCGGGATCCATGTAAAACACTTCCCACAGATGTCCATCAGGGTCCTGGAAGCTCCAGCCGTACATAAAGCCGTGATCCACCGGATCATTATACTTCGTTCCCCCGGCCGCCAAAGCTCGGTTTACGATTTCGTCTACCTGCTCCCTGCTCTCTGCGGATAAGGCAAGAATCACTTCGGCATGTCTGGAAGTATCACTAATTTCCTTGTTTATAAAAGTCTTGAAATGCTGTTCAGTCAGCAGCATAGCATAGATATGCTCGCTGATCACGAGACAAGCCCCATCTTCGTTACTAAATTGAGGGTTAAATTGAAATCCGATCTCGTTAAAAAACTTTTTCGTTGTTTCTAAGTTTTTCACTGGCAAATTGACAAAGATCTGGTTCAGTTGAACTGCCATCGGAATACCACCTTATCTTGGAATGGGATAGATAGAGCCAGTATGACTGTTCATGATGTTTTAATCTTTGTCCGCGACGAGTCATAGAGAACAAAGGTTCGTAAATATCCTATCACACAATGCAATATTTTGGAATTAAAATTTTGAAATATTAACCAACAAAAAAAAGCCGCATTTCTGCGGCTTCCATTCAAGTTTACTTAGACTGGGCTTGAGCCATATAAGCATTGAAATCGGCAATGCTCGGATTCGCCATATAATGGCCGCCTTCCACCTGGAAGGTTTGCCCCGTAATAAATTTGGATTCATCCGACGCCAGGAACAAAACGGTATAGCCGATATCGTCCGGCTCTCCATGATAAGGAAGGGCGTTGAACTTTTCGAAAATATCGAGCACGGCCGGAGGCATGTTGTTTTTGGCTGCAGGCGTCAACACGAGCCCTGGTGCCACTCCGTTGCAGCGGATCCGGTCTTTGCCATACTGCGCAGCAATATAGCGGGTCAAGTTGACAACGGCCGCTTTGGAGGCGCCGTAGGCGGAGCGCAAAGCGTCTCCTGCAAATGCCGCCATGGAAGCGGTATTGATAATAGAACCGCCGCCCGCCTTAATCATATGAGGAATGGCGAACCGGCTTCCGAGCAGAACACTTTTGGTATTCACGTTCATCAAACGGTCCCATTCATCCAGGTCGATATTTACGACATCAAGATCTTTTTGTAAGTTCGTAACCCCAACATTGTTGTAAAGCACGTTTAGCAATCCGTATCGGTTAACCGTAAATTCAACGGCGTCCCGGATCGATTCTTCTTTGGAAGCATCCAGAAAAATGCCGGTCGCTTCGCCTCCTGCTTTTTGGATCTCGGCAGCCGCTTCCTCCGCTCCCGCCGTATTAAAGTCCGCGATGACGACTTTGGCTCCTTCTTTGGCCAACAGCGTTGCCGCCGATAAGCCGATGCCTGAAGCCCCTCCCGTAATTAATGCTACCTTGCCCTGTACTCGTCCCATACCTAATAGTCATCCTTTCTGCTACGTTTTCTATTCCAGATTTTCTTCTTGCGTCTGTAAGCGCTGCAGGTTATCCAGCAACTTCTCGTGAATCGCCAAATACTGCCGCACCTCTTCATCAGTAAGCACTTGAAACAGCTCAGAGCGCAGCTCCTGCCCTCTTCGGTGTGCTTCCTCAAACATTTCCCGGCCAGGTTCGGTAATCGTCAGAAAGACGCTTCTCCGGTCGCTCTCGTTATACTGGCGCTCCGCGAGCCCTAGCCTAATGAGCCGGTTGGCGATGTTCGTCATCGCCCCCGGAGTATAGCCTAACTTTTTCGCCAAAATCGTATGCTTTTGCGCGCCGTTAGCCTTCAACTCACCTAGCACAATGATTGGGGAAATCCCTATATTATGAGGAAATGATTTCATCCACCGGATGATTGCTTCGTTCGTAAACAGCTCTCCAATGTGAATCAACTTAAAAAGATCGGCTTGCTCCAAGATCGTCCTCCCATCTCATTACCGATTATCTGAGTTTGGTCGCTCCGCCATCCACCATGATGGTTTGACCGGTAATATACGCCGAATCCTCGCTAGCAAGGAATACTGCAACCCGTCCAATATCCCCTTCCAGTTCGCCCAAACGTCTGAGCGGAATACGATTCAGCATCGCTTGATATTCTTCGGGATGCTCTGCGCCCCACTGCTGAATGCCAGGCGAATTAGCAATCGGAGAAATGATATTAACGTTAATGCCGAACTCGCCAAATTCATTGGCCGCCACCCGGGTAATCCCCCGGATCGCCTCTTTGGCCGCCGCATAGCTGCCCTGGTTGACATCCCCGTTAATGCCCGCGCCGGAAGCAAAGTTGATGATGTTGCCTTTGGTTTCTTTCAAATAAGGCAATGCTGCCTGCATCAAATATAGTGTCGGGTAGAACCCGGTATTAAAGGAAAGATCCAGATGCTCCTGTGTCATCTCGGCAATTGAGACCATTCTAGAAGCGTGCGCATTATTGACCAGAATATCGAGCTTGCCAAGGCGGTCTACAACCTGTTGCACAATACCGGCCAGTTTATCGCGTTCCGCCAAGTTAGCCGGAATAAACATGGAATCAGGAGCATATTGCTGAAGCTCCTTCAATGTCTGCTGGCCCACTTCTTCATTTAAATCCGCGATTGCAACCGTGGCGCCCTCTTTGACGAACGCCATCGCCATTCCTTTTCCGATTCCGGAAGCCCCCCCGGTAATTAAGGCTACTTTGTTTGTGAGTTTTGTCATTGTGCACATCTCCTTCGGATCTATTATAATCCTATATATTTTAATATTAAAGTATTTAAAATTAAAACAATTAGGTGTATACTATTGCATAACAAGACTCTTCCGGGATCAGATCCTAAGAACAGTCTTTTTCATTTTGTTAGGTTTTATGCCTACACCTTCCACCACTTATCTATTCCTGTCCACTATTCCTCAAGACAAACAAAAAAGCCGCATTTCTGCGGCTCCCACGTTAAATAAATCACTCAATAGTATTTATATTATTATTCTTCTTCAAACTCCACATTATGATACACTTGCTGCACATCCTCCAGGTCCTCGAGCGCATCGATCAGCTTCTCGAACTGCGGCACGGAATCCTCCGGAAGTGCGATGTAGTTCTGGGCAAGCATCGTCAATTCGGCAACGGTAAACTCCGTGATCCCCGCTTGTTTGAAAGCTTCCTGAACCTCATGGAATTGATCCGGCTCGGCGTAGACGATGATGTTCTCTTCTTCTTCCACGATATCGCGGACTTCAACATCCGATTCCATCATGAGCTCGAACACTTCATCCAGCGTTTTGTTCGCCACGCCGATAACTGCCGTCGCATCGAACATGTACGCCACAGAACCGCTCACGCCCATATTGCCGCCATTCTTGTTGAATGCGGAGCGCACAGCCGATGCGGTACGGTTGACGTTGTTCGTCAAAGTATCGACAATAACCATGGAACCGTTCGGTCCGAAGCCTTCATAACGAAGCTCTTCATAAGTTTCTTCCGCGCTGCCCTTAGCCTTGTCCAAAGCACGGTCGATAATCGCTTTTGGCACATTATAGGTCTTGGCACGCTCAAGCACGACTTTCAAAGCACGGTTGGACTCGGGATCCGGCTCGCCTTTTTTGGCCGCTACATAAATTTCCACGCCGAATTTAGCATAGATCCGGCTAGTATTCGCATCTTTCGAAGCTTTCTTTTCTTTAATATTGTTCCATTTACGACCCATGGTGTACCTGCTTTCTTTATAAAATTTACGTTATCTATTATAGCACCATATCGCCCGATGAAAAAACTACTGAACCCGGGAAAATATGTAGTTTCCAAGATTACACTTAAAGAACCGGGAAGAGGCCAAAGTCGGTAACCAGCGATACCACCTCTCCTTCCGCGCTGAATCCCCAATAAGATGCGTAATATCCGTCTCCAAACCCGGAACGAAACATCACGACATTCAATCCTTCCTCGGCATTCAAGACGAGGTCACCCCAGTTATCGTCATTCTCCTCCAGTATAAATTCCACTTTGTTATCGTAAAAGCTGATAAACTGATCGCCCAACTCACGGGCCAATCGTTCCTCCAATTCTTCCATTTGGGCAATAGCTTTCGCATCGGCAAAGCATCCCAGCCCTGTATCTACCGGATATCCGAATATGTATCCATCCTCCAAATCGCCAATGTCCTGACCCGGACGGGTTGCCATCTCCCAGCGAACAGGCCGCGTCTCCGACAGTCTTAATTCAACGGCAGCAATGGCTTGCTCTTCTTGAAGCCACCAGGCCACAACGGGGTATACACCCGGTGAAATAGTTCTGGAAAAAGACTCCGTATGCGGAACCAAAGGATCGCACGCTATAAGTTCACCCGTTACCACGGTCAGATGCGCAAGTGTTTCAGGTTTAATCACGTCCTTTTGTTCCATTGACATGATGTGGTCTAGCAGCTTGGACATGCAGTAGCCCTCCTATTTATCTCTATTTGTTAATTATAAACAAATCCTTTTGGAGTGACCACCATCACTAGGGTTAGCTTATCTGACAAGGTAAAATTATAGATGTATGTTCAATGTGCGAAAGTGAGGATTTTCCCGATGAAAAAAGGCTATATTCCCAACCAGCACGGGGCATGGGCTATGCTTCTGATTCCTTTCCTGTTCGGCATGTTTGCGGCCAAACCGAATGGGGTGCATGCGTTATTGTTTCTTGGCTGGCTGCTTGTGTACTTGTTCTCATTCCCGTTCCTGCAATGGATCCGGACCCAGAAATGGCAGGTATACGGCAAGCCCTTGCTGCTTTACGGAGGACTGCTGATCCCGGTTGCGGTAAGTTTGCTTCTGGCCCGGCCGGTGCTATGGAAATGGATCCCCTGGTTCATTCCGCTCTTCATCGTAAACTGCTACTATGCGAAGAAGAAGCGCGAGCGTGCTTTTCTAAACGATCTCGCGGCCGTCATCCAGTTCAGTCTCATCGTGTTTGTCGCTTATCATGTCGGCGGTGGCGACAACTGGACACTGGCCACTGAATTGTTTGGACTTAGCATCCTATATTTTACCGGCACTATTTTTTATGTAAAAACTATTATCCGCGAAAAAAACAACGTAGCCTTTTACCGGTTCTCTATCGGTTATCATGTTGTCTCCATAGCTATTGCACTCATCCTATTTCCTCCGGGAATCTTAATTCCGCTATTCTTGCTGCTCCTTAGAGCGATATGGTTTCCGCGGACTAAAATTACCGTCAAGAGAAGCGGTATGCTCGAAATCGCCTTTTCCTTAATTATGGCCATCACGGCCTTGTCCGTCTTCTAATCTACAGATCTACGCAACAAAAAAGGTTCCTATCCAGCATCTTAGATGCAAGGTAGGAACCTTTTAAGTTAGTGCAAGTTATTATATCGGACTTAAAACAGTAAACGCTCCTCATCCCGGCTATGAATCTCATTCACCACGATCAGCGACTGGAGCTTATGCAGCACTTCCGGGCTTAGTCCCTCCGATTGCCGCAGCTGATGAATATCCGCAACGATAATTCGGAGCAAGTCATGATCTCGGGTCAGTTTTGTAATCGTCTCCTGCATGTAGGCATTTCCCTTAACAATCTCCCGGTAAAACCCTTCCTCTTCCGCATCGGCATGACCGATAATTCGATTCTCCCAATATTGGAGCAGGTCATCCGCAAGTGCATTTGCAAGCTCGGTATCGCCATTCTCCAGACATTCAAGAACTTGATCCGTTTTCGATACCGCACCCGCCATTCCTCCGTTATGAATAGCCTTATGGGCATGTAATTGCCGTAGCGAAGGTCCGACTGCCATCCTGATCTTCCTTTCGTTATCGGGTTTAACCGCCTATATAGGACATCCCGATTTTATTGCGATGCTTCGCGGTGTATTCCGTCCGCTCATCCGAATACCGATCGGTTCGGCGCTCCCACACGTTTCTGATCGCATCCGTAATCTCTTCATTGGTTGCCCCGCTGCGCAGCAGCGCCCGCAGATCAAAGCCTTCGGTTGCAAAAAGACAAGTGAACAGCTTTCCTTCCGAGGACAATCTGGCCCGGGTACAGCTGGAGCAGAATGATTCGGACACTGAGGTGATGAAGCCCAGCTTGGCCGTGCTGTCATCATACCGGTAGTATTTAGCCACTTCTCCGAAATAAGCTTGATCAACCGGCTTTAACTCGTACATTTCGCCAAGCTTTTGTAACATCTCTTTTTTCGTTACGACCTTGTCATAGCTCCAACCGTTGTCATTGCCCACGTCCATGAATTCGATCATACGGAGCGTGATATTCCGGTCTTTAAAATATTCGGCCATAGGAATGATCTCTTGATCATTCATCCCTTTTTGCACGACCATATTCACTTTCACTTCAAAACCGAGGCGAGCCGCATAATCAATATTCTCAAGGATTCTGGCAGGCTCGATTCCCCTTCCGTTCATCGTTCCAAACAGCTTGGGATCAAGTGCATCCAGGCTAATATTCAGCCGTCTTAAACCCGCATCGAACAGTTCTTTCCCGTACCGGTGCAGCAGTAAGCCGTTCGTCGTCAACGCCAAGTCCTCGACCCCGTCGATCGAGGCGATCTTCTTGACAAGCTCCCGGAGATCACTGCGCAATAACGGTTCTCCGCCCGTCAGCCTGATTTTTTTCACACCCAACGAGACGAAGATTTCAACCATCCGGCTGATCTCCTCGTAAGATAACAGCTCATTCTTGGGCAGAAACGCGTAATCATCCCCGAAAATCTCCTTCGGCATACAATAGGTACACCGGAAGTTGCAACGGTCCGTAACCGAGATCCGCAAATCGCGCAGAGGTCTTTGAAGTTGGTCAAGTAACTTGGTCTTCGACGTCATCATGATATATAGTTCCTTTCGCTAGCGTGATCCCTTACTTTTCCCCTATCCGTTCGAAACTGACTTATCCTATCTATTAACCACTTTTTCTCCGGTTGTCCGTCAATTCCGAAAATGCTCCTACATAACGGACGTCCTCACCGGTCTCGTCTTTTACTGCGCTAATGTTCAGCCATTGCAGATAGAGCTCTCCATTTTTGCGGCGGTTCCAAATTTCGCCCTGCCACATGCCATTTTCTTTGATGCTCTTCCACATGATTTTATAAAAATCGGCCGACTGTTTATTCGCTCTCAAAATGTTCGGCTTTTGTCCAATCGCTTCTTCTTCCGAGAAACCGGTCAAAGCCGTAAAGGCAGGATTGATCGCCGTAATCGTTCCTTTTTGATCCGTAACCAGAATCCCTTGTCCAGTGCAGTTGAACACTTCCGCGGAAATGCTCAGTTTATCTTGATACACCATCCAGATGACGAGGATCAAGCTCGCCAGCGCCACTTGGGAAAGCAGCATGAACCCGATCGAGTATTGTCCAGTCATGGAGTGAATCAGCGAGAGCATGAGCGGAGGGAAAAATCCGCCAAGCCCACCCATCATCGAGACAATCCCGTTGACAATCCCGGCCTGTTTATTAAAATATTGCGGAACCAGTTTAAAAATGACGCCATTGCCGATACCGGCACTGACAGCAATCGCCAAGCATCCTACAGTATAAAGCGCGATTGTCGGTGAAAAGGCCAATACGATTGCCGCGACGGTAAACAGAGAGAACACGCCGACAAGCAAGAATAAAGAATTAAAACGGTCGGCGAGCCATCCGCCAACAGGACGCAAGAATGTAGCAAGTGCGATAAATCCTGCAGTTCTAATGCCTGCGTCAACTTTAGTGAGTTCAAAGTTCGTAACGAGGAAGTTAGGCAAATACACTGTAAACGCCACGAACGAACCGAATGTTATAAAATACAGCAGCGAGAATAGCCACAATTTTTCATTTTTATATACGCCTTTGATTTGATCGATCATGGAGGTTTTTACTTTAGGTTCTTTCCGGTCACCCCACAAGAAGTTCAATGCGGCAAATACGATCAGGAGAATGAGATAGAATTTAATCGTGGTCTCCCAACCGAAATGATTGGCAATCAGGGGAGCGGAAAAAGTGGTTACCGCAGTCCCTATATTTCCCAAGCCATAAATCCCGTTGACCAAACCATGACGTTCCTTCGGGTAATATTTAGGCAAAGAGGTAACACCTACCGAGAAGATAGCTCCGCCGATCCCCAAGAACAATCCGCCGATAATCAAATCTACGGATGAATTAGCTTCACTAATATAATATACAGGAAACAACAGCAGAATAAAGCTAATTAAAAATACCAGACGAGCGCCGATGATGTTGGCGAGATAGCCGAGCGGGATACGCAGCACGGAACCTAGTACGACCGGGATCGCCGTGATGATGGCCGTTTGGCTGGCGGGAATGCGAATATCCTCGCTCATGAAAGGCAGCAGAGATGAAATAATGACCCACACTGCGAATCCTGTAATAAGATTCAAGGTTTGTAATGGTAACTGCATTTTTTTAATCAAGCGACATCACCTTTTCTTTTCCATATTAATGAATGACACAATTCTAGATTCCCCACCCGTATTGTATCGCAGACATTCCCCCTAACCGCATAGGGAACTCCCCTAATCGGATTCCTGAAATCCCTATGGTCACAAAAAAGCCCCAAATCATCACTGATGATCCGGGGCTTATTAAATCATATAAATCTGCGATTACACGATCAATGTGTGCATTTCCTCAAACAGCCGTTCCTGCTCTTCTTTCTTCACAACCCTCGCTGTCATGGGGAACAGGACCGATTCTTCCTTCACAAAGTGTACGGTCAGGATTTCAAAAGCTTCCCCTGCATCCCGTGTAATTTGCTTCATTTGGGCCAGCGAAAATTCACCGTCGGAATGGTGAAGAAAGTGATCAATGTAGGCGACAATTTCTTCGTGTTCGTTCTCGATAGACATAATAGGGCCTTGCTCATAACCGATATGGCGTCCTAAGAGAGGAAAGAAATAAGTCTCTTCTTTCTTTGTGTGCTGTGCCAACGGCTCTTTAAAATCGGTCAGGAGCTGGCGCAGCCTGGCAAATTCCGGCCCGGCCTGTTCCTCGGTATACCGGTCATTTTGGATGTTCAGCACGATCGAATGCCACTCATTCATTAAATGAGACAAATAGTGATGCTCATTTTCAAGAATGCGCATGGCAGGGACCGAGTTCATCAGCTTATCGTTCTCCATGTTTGCTGTAACCCTCTTCCGCTAAAAATCAAGCAGCTTTTTTTTGAGTGCATATTCAACGAGCTCAGGTCTCGTCTTCAGATTCAATTTATCCATCAGTTTGGCTTTATGGGCTTCGACGGTTTTCACGGAAATATGCAGCATCTCCGCGATTTCCTTGTTCCCGTATCCTTTGGCGACCAGCGGCAAAATTTCAATTTCGCGCGTCGACAGAAGCTGGTAAGGATTGCTCTCGTCCACCCGCTGATCCTTGTTGATAAATTCCCGAACAAGCGAGGTCGCGATTTGGGGATGAATATAAATCCCGCCTTGGTGAACCATACGGATGGCGGAAACCAGCTGTTCGTCGGGTGAATTTTTCAAGACATACCCACGCGCCCCGTTTTTAAGTACATGAAATAAATACTCTTCGTCATCATACATCGTAAGGATCAGAATTTTCGTTTCCGGGAAATCCTCGTTAATTTTAGCGGTAGCGATGAGTCCGCTTTCTCCGGGAGGCATGCTTAAATCCATCAGAAGGATGTCCGGCCTATGCTTTGAAACCATCTTATAAGCTTCTATCCCATCCGCGGCAGTGGCTACGACTTCCATATCATCTTGGAAGTTAATAATCATGGCGAAGCCGCTTCTCACCACCGCATGATCATCTGCGATCACGATTTTCACTTGTTATCCTCCCCATCTATCGGATTCATTCAGACGCTTGCCATTTACGATTCGAGGACGCAGTCCCGGTCGGAATTTGCAAATGCACGGTCGTGCCCTTGCCGATTTCAGAGGTAATCGTCAGCTCTCCGTTCACCAGTTCGGCACGCTCTTTCATTCCGTACAGGCCAAGCCCCGTTCCCTTAGGATCCCGCATATTGACATTAAAACCTTCACCCTGGTCCATCACTAGCATTTCCAGCATCTGCTCCGATTCGAATAACCGCACCGAAACTTCGTCAACATCCGCATATTTCAACGCGTTCAATAAGGATTCCTGGCATATCCGATAAACTACGGTTTCAATTTCGCTGTTAAAGCGAACCCCATTTAATTCCGCCGTAAAGTGGACGATTACCCCGTAATTTTTCTGGACCCATTTAAAATGAGACCGGAATGCGGCCTCCAAGCCCAAATCATCAAGGGACGCCGGGCGAAGCTCCACGGACAGATTGCGTATCTGATCAAGCAGCCGGGTTAATGAAGCCTCGGTTTGCTGAATCTTCTGAAGCGCATCGTCCTGGACATTCAAATACTTAAGCACGCGCAGATCCACGAGCGAACTGAGAATCTCCTGGGCGACGCTGTCATGCAGCTCGCGGGAAATACGTTTTCGCTCGTCTTCCTGCGCTTTGATAATGCTCTTCATCATGGTGTTCCGGTTTAAACTTTCCTGGGTCAGCAACTGATTCGTTAAGTCGCGAAGCATGAGCACCCGGATGCCCGATTCCACTTCAATCTCTTGAAAGTTAGCGGAATATGGAATAACTCCCCGATCCTTCGTCTCCAGGAATACCTGAAAAGAAGAGAAGTCTTTCGTTGAATTGGACAAATAGCAATTCAGACAAGACATCAGCTCATCATCGCTAGTATAGCCCCGGCAAGTAAAACAGAAGGAGTTGGACTCGCCGGAGCCGATTTGTGTCAGCATGCCCGGGTCGATGATGCTTAAAGCCGCCTCGTTCATTGCAATCACGTTATTGTTTTCATCAAAAAAGAGGATCGCATCCGAGCTTTTCTCGTACATTTTCAGCAAAAGCTCGGTCGTGACCTTGGCAGATGGCTGGATCATCGGAATGTCGACTCCTTTATCCGAAAATCTCCGAATTGTCCCTTCAGGGAATCGTACAATTGCCGGAAATTATTCTTCGTCACGGTCTTGCCTTCCCGGAATCCGGCCAGCAACACGCCCTCGACCCGATCCAGTTGATACAAAGGAATGGCTGCAAGACTGTTCAAACGTTCTGAAATAATGATGGGATAGTCGTTGAACAGATCTTGAGGACTCAACTCTTCCTTCACATTGGATACCAGCATAGGTTTGCCCGTTTTAAAAACAAGCCCTGCGATCCCTTTGCCCGACTGGAGCACAATCCGCTTATACCGGTTGTTCAGGTTGCCGGAAGCAAACTGCCACGTAATGACGAATCCATCGCTGGCAGATTGTGCAAAAGCGAGCGAAACGAAGTCATAGCCCAGTTGTTCTCTCAATTGATCTATTTTCATCTGGTATTGATTGGAAGATTGACTCATTTTAATGTCTCCCTAACTTGAACTCCTTAATGCCGTGCTGATTGTCCGCGATTCTTTCTATAAAGAATATAGCTTCTCCGGGCATAATTCAAGGGGACACTCCATACATGAACCAAGCGCGTAAACGGCCAAAAGGCAAAAATAAGAAATCCTGTAATAATGTGAATTTTAAAACTTAGCGGAACATCAACCATCAAAGCAGCTTCAGGTTTGAACAGGAACAGGTTTCTGAACCAGATAGAAATCGTGTCACGGTAATCGAAATCCGGTTGAACATTGTTAGTAACAAAGGTGGAATATACCCCCATAAACACAATGAACAACAATAATGCATTCACGATCAGATCGGATGTCGAGCTTAATTTACGGATGGTCCGCTTCGTAATTCGACGCGAAGTAAGGATCAGCATTCCCGCAAACGTGATCACCCCGAACAGTCCTCCGCCGTACATCGCGCCAAGGTGGTACAAATGCTCGTTGACCCCGATGGCGTTCATCCATTCCTTCGGAATCCCTAAACCGGCGACATGACCCATAATAACGGGAATAATGCCGATATGAAACAGCAGGCTGCCTAACATCAACTGCTTCTTCTCAATAAATTCGCTGGATTTGGCGGTCCAGTTAAATTGATCGTAACGATATCTGAAGATGTGTCCCACGATAAATACGGCAACGCATAAATAAGGGAAAATAACCCAGGCAAATTGATCAATCATGTTCATGAATTTCAACCTCCTTCCGGAGACATAGTTTGAACGTTTCTCTTAATGCTTTTACCAAGTAAAAGTACGGGCTGTTATACTTCTCTAAAGATTTCATCAGACCATAGCTTCCGTCTTCCACAATGTTCACCAAAGTATTAATGCTCGCTTCGGCATGTTCGTTGTCCGGCCATTCCGCCGCATATAGAAACTCGCACATCAAGGGCAAATAATCTGGCAATTCCGTATCCGAAATATTCAATCCGAACATTTCATAGATCGCCTTCAGAGCAGTTAGCATGTTGCCCCGCTCTTTGCTGTCCTCGTATTTGGCGAATGTCATATACAAGGTCGACGCTTTCTGGAAATCGAAGGTTTGCACATACAATTCCTCGATTTCATCCATACTGAGCTTCTGCATTTCTTCCCGGTAAGTGTCGATCAGAGAATCAATGGAAGGGGCTAGTGCCCCATCCATTGTCATTTCCGAAAAAGCTTGTTTATCGGGATAGGCCAATTGCCGTGCAAAAAAGCCGAAGGCTTCCTTGTATTCGGTAAGCTTTACCAGATCAATCACGCCAGATCCCTCCATAAAAGTTTTCTTCGTACTGCTCTCTACCGCTCTTGGCGCTTGGCTTCGGTGAAGCCGGTCCGCAACCATCGCAGTCCATGCCGAAGCCTTCCATGCCTTGGGCACGGTACGGGTCCATATATCCTTCTTTATGCGAAGTCGGGATTACGAAGCGATCCTCGTATTTGGCTATGGCGAGCAAACGGTACATCTCTTCAATTTGATGCGCAGTTAAGCCGACTCTTTCCAAACGGCTATCATCAAATGGCTTCTTCGAGAATTGAGCCCGCTGATACTGACGCATCATCGCCATACGTTGCAGAGCTTCCTTGACCGTCTTGGTGTCGCCTGCAGTCAGCATGTTGGCCAAGTATTGGATCGGTGTTCTCATTTCCTCAATAGCCGGGAAGATCATGTCCGGATTCTGGATGGAATCCTTGCCTTCAAAATGGCTCATGATCGGGCTAAGCGGCGGTACGTACCATACCATAGGCAGTGTCCGGTATTCCGGGTGAAGCGGGAAAGCCAATTTATACTCAATCGCGAGTTTGTATACCGGCGAATTTTGAGCAGCTTCGATCCATTCTTCGGAAAGGCCGTCTTTGCGCGCTTGTTCGATGACCGCCGGATCGTTCGGATCCAGGAAGAGATCGCATTGTGCCTTGTACAGATCTTTCTCGTCCGGCGTGGAAGCCGCATCGAGAACCTTATCGGCATCATAGAGCAGCACGCCCAGGTAACGGATTCTGCCTGTGCAAGTCTCGGAGCAAACTGTTGGCAATCCAGCTTCAATTCTTGGGAAGCAGAATGTACATTTTTCGGCTTTGTTTGTTTTCCAGTTAAAATAAACTTTCTTGTAAGGGCAGCCGGTCATGCAGTACCGCCATCCGCGGCAAGCTTCCTGGTCGACGAGGACGATTCCGTCCTCATCCCGTTTGTACATGGCGCCCGACGGACAAGAAGCAACGCAGCTCGGGTTGAGGCAGTGCTCGCACAGACGCGGCAGGTACATCATAAAGGATTGCTCAAAGTTGAATTTGATCTCTTCTTCGATCTTCTCGATGTTCGGATCCTTGGGACCGGTAATATGTCCGCCGGCCAGATCGTCTTCCCAGTTTGGACCCCAGTCGAGATCCATCGTCTCGCCGCTGACGACCGATTTAGGTCGCGCGACGGGCTGATGTTTCTTCTCGCCGGAGTTGGTCAGCTTCTCATAGTCATATGTCCAAGGCTCATAGTAATCCTTCATTTCCGGCATATCCGGGTTGTAGAAAATTTTACCGAGCGCGATTTTGGACAGCTTGGTCCCTGCCTTCAGCTCCAATTTCCCTTTGCGGAGCGTCCATCCGCCTTTGTACTGCTCCTGGTCCTCCCAGCGCTTCGGATAGCCGATCCCCGGCTTGGTTTCTACGTTGTTGAACCACATATATTCGGCGCCTTCGCGGTTGGTCCAGGTGCTCTTGCAGGTCACGCTGCAAGTATGGCAGCCGATGCATTTATCCAGGTTCATCACCATGGCGATTTGTGCTTTAATCTTCAAGCCAGTCGACCTCCTTCATTTTGCGGACGGCTACGTATACGTCTCTCTGGTTGCCAATCGGGCCGTAATAGTTAAATCCGTAACTCAACTGGGCATAACCGCCGACCATTTGCGTCGGTTTCAAATGGATTCTCGTCGGAGCATTGTGGCTGCCCCCGCGTTCTTTCGTAATTTCCGAGCCCGGAACATTGATGTGTTTATCCTGAGCATGGTACATGAACATGGTTCCTTTTGGCATTTTGTGGCTGACTACGGCTCTTGCGGTTACGACGCCATTTCGGTTATATACTTCGACCCAATCGTTATCATTGATTTGATACGGTTCCGCATCCTCCGGACTCATCCAGACGGTCGGGCCTCCCCGGAACAAGGTGAGCATGTGCAGATTATCCTGGTACGTGCTGTGAATGTTCCATTTGCCGTGCGGCGTCAGGTAACGAAGCACCAAGGTGTCTTTGCCTCCGGTAATCTGCTTGTCGCGCGGACCGAATACCATTGGCGGCAACGTCGGTTTATACACCGGCAGGGCCTCGCCGTATTGCATAAAGATTTCATGATCCAGATAGAAATGCTGGCGACCCGTCAAGGTTCTGAACGGTACCAGCCGCTCGATATTCGTCGTGAACGGTGAATATCTGCGTCCCGATTTATTAGAGCCGCTGAATACCGGCGTAGGGATTACTTCGCGCGGCTGGGCCGTAATGCTTGCGAATGTAATCCGTTCAGCGGCACGATCGGCCGAAATGTCTTTTAACGCCACGCCCGTATCTTGTTCGGCGGCTTCCCATGCCCGCTGCGACACTTTCCCGTTCGTCGCCGAGGAAATATGCAGTACCGCATTGGCCGCTTGCTTCGCGGTGTGAAGCTTCGGACGTCCGTTTTTGATCGATTCGTCGAAATACGTGCCGTTGATCTTTTTCAACTCTTCGTATTCTTCATGAACCGGGAACGAGACGCCGTGCGCACCGACTTTTCCGGTTTCCAGATTCGGGCCGAGCGTTACGTATTTATTGTAAATTTGACTATAATCCCGCTCCACGATGGAGAAGTTCGGCATCGTTTTACCGAGGACCGGCTCCACTTCGCCCTTCTTCCAGTCCTTGACCTGGCCGAACGGTTGCGAAATTTCTGCGATAGAGTCATGGCCCAGCGGTGAAGACACAATGTCCTTGTACACGCCCGGCAAATGATCCTTCGCCATTTCCGAGAAGGTTTGCGCCAGCGTCCGGTAGATATCCCAGTCCGATCTGGATTCCCAAAGCGGATCGATCGCCGGGTTAAATGGATGGACGAATGGATGCATATCCGTGGAGGACAGATCCACCTTTTCATACCAGGTTGCTGCCGGCAGTACGATATCGGCGTACATTGGGGTAGCCGTCATCCGGAAATCGAGAGCGACTAACAGATCCAGCTTCCCTTCCACGTCATCGCGCCAAACCAGTTCCTCCGGCTTCTCTTCCTCATTCGGCGTCGACAACAGTCCGTTATGAGTTCCAAGCAAATGCTTCATGAAGAATTCTTGGCCTTTGGCCGAACTCGAAATCAGATTTGAGCGCCAAACGAACAAGGAACGCGGGAAGTTCTCAGGTGCATCCGGGTCTTCTACCGCAAATTTCGTTTCGCCGGATACGACTTGCTCATAGGCATGCTGAATGATTTCGGCATTGGTCGTTTGACCTTTGGCCGCCGCTTCTTCCGCAAATGCCAAGCTGCTCTTGTTGAACTGCGGGTATGATGGCAACCAGCCAAGCCGCGCCGCAAGTACGTTGTAATCCGCCGGATGGCTATATTTGATCTCACCGCCTGTAGGCGATTTGAGCGATTCATTGTTCATTTCTTCGTATTTCCATTGATCCGTCGCAAAATAGAAGAACGAGGTCGCATTTTGCTGACGCGGCGCACCTTGCCAGTCTTTAGCGAACGCAATCGAGGACCAGCCTTCGATCGGACGGCATTTTTCCTGGCCTACGTAGTGAGCCCAACCGCCGCCATTCACACCTTGCGATGCCGTCAATACCACCAGGTTCAAGATGGAACGGTAGATGGTATCGCTGTTGAACCAGTGATTGATCCCCGCGCCCATGATGATCATCGAACGTCCGCCGGTATCCAGCGAGTTTTGGGCAAATTCGCGGGCGATTTGCACGACCAGCGAAGCCTTGACACCCGTTACTTTTTCCTGCCAAGCTGGCGTGTAATGGGAATCTGCATCGTCGTACCCCTTCGCTTCCAAACCGCTGTCGATCCGCTTCACACCGTATTGGCTGAGCATCAAATCGAATACGGTAGCTGCGAGACGGGTACTTCCGTCAGCCAGGGTGATCGTCTTCACCGGGATTGACCGGTTGAACGTTCCGTTTCCGTTGGCGTCAAAATAAGGGAACACGATCTCTGTCCATTCCGCACCGTGATGTTCCACGGAGAGAGCCGGCTTGATCGGGGTTCCATCCTCCCGTTCAAGGATCAGGTTCCATTTCGTGTCTTTCTCCCAGCGTTGGCCCATCGTTCCGTTAGGGACGATCACTTCTCCAGCCGCTTCATCATAGATAACCGGCTTCCATTCTGCGTGCTCAGAGGTATTTCCCAGATCGCTCGCTCGCAGGAATCGGCCTGCCTTGTATTTGCCTTCATGCGGTTCCAGCATAATGAGGAAAGGCATATCGGTATACTGCTTGGCATAGTCGATAAACATCGACTCCTGGCGCTGCATGTAGAACTCATCCAGAATGACATGCGTCATCGCTTGAGCGATCGCCGCATCGGTTCCCGGGTGAGGTGCAAGCCAGTTGTCCGCAAACTTCACGTTCTCGGCATGGTCGGGAGCAACGGATACGACCTTCGTTCCCTTGTACCGGACCTCTGTCATGAAGTGCGCGTCCGGTGTCCGGGTCAACGGAACATTGGAGCCCCACATGATCAGATAGCCCGAGTTGTACCAGTCGGACGATTCCGGAACATCGGTTTGCTCGCCCCAGATTTGCGGGGAAGCCGGTGGCAAATCCGCATACCAGTCGTAGAAACTAAGCATTTCGCCGCCCAGCAAGGAGATGAAGCGTGCTCCCGAAGCGTAGCTGATCATCGACATAGCCGGGATCGGTGTAAATCCGGCAATACGGTCCGGTCCATATTTTCTAATGGTATAGATCAGTTGCGCCGAGATTAACTTGGATGCTACTTCCCAAGTCACCCGGACATGGCCGCCTTTACCGCGAGCTTGTTTATACGACTTAGAGGCTTCAGGATCCTCGACAATGCTTGCCCAAGCATCGACCGGGTTATCATGTCTAGCCAAGGCATCTTTCCACAGCCGCAACAGACGGCCGCGCATATAAGGGTATTTCACCCGAAGCGGACTGTATTCATACCAGGAGAACGACGCTCCTCTCGGGCAACCGCGAGGTTCGAATTCCGGCATATCCGGTCCGCAGGACGGATAATCGATTTGTTGATTCTCCCAAGTGATAATTCCGTTTTTAACGAACACTTTCCAGCTGCAAGATCCGGTGCAGTTCACGCCGTGCGTCGTGCGCACCACTTTATCGTGGGACCATCGGCCGCGGTACATGTTCTCCCATTCCCGGCTTTTTTCTTCAAGAATCGACCAGTTTCCCGAATAACTCTCAATAGGTTTAAAAAACTTTAGACCTGATCTCTTTTTCATGCGAAGTGATCACTCCTTCTTCCTAGAATGAATTCATTAGAGGGGAATCCAATTGCCTTCATTCTTCTACTTACAGTATGAAAGTGTTCTTCCTTACTTCCCATAAGGGAATTCCCTCATGATCCCCTTAAAATCCCTGTTCACAAAAAAGCCCAAAAAATGTCGACCATTTTCCGGGCTTGAATCTACTATTATTTGTAATTAGTTTAAATTTTAACTAATAGGACGGTCTTTCCATTCGAATTGGCGGCGGCGGACACATAGACATCCTGTGTATTTCAGACTGTGATATACTTGAATAAATATGATGTAGGGGCGGCATATACAATGAATGTGGAGAATCGCAGCGCACTTATCGTAGGTGCAACTGGACTAGTGGGAAACGAGCTTTTGCAGCTTTTATTGGAGTCCGACGAATATGAGAAAGTAAAGGTGTTGGTTCGTACGCCAATATCCATCGACCATCCCAAGCTTACACAATGTCTGGTGAATTTTGATGAATTGAACAATTATGAGGATGAGTTTGCGGTAAATGATGTGTTCTGCTGCTTGGGGACAACGATAAAAAAGGCCGGTTCGCAAGAGGCTTTTAGGAAAGTTGACTTTGAGTATCCCCTTCAGGCGGCCAAATTGTCCGCGAAGCAAGGAGCTCAGCAATTTCTAATTGTGTCTGCTATCGGAGCAGATCCCCAGTCCTCTATTTTTTATAGTCGGGTCAAGGGAGAAATTGAAGCGGCCTTGAGCCAATTACAGCTCCCCTCTTTACATATTTTCCGGCCATCTCTGATTCTTGGCAAAAGAAATGAATTCCGCTTTGGAGAGAAGGTTTCGGCTGTGTTGAGTCCGGTATTCTCACCTCTTTTTATCGGAAAGTTAAACAAATACAAACCTATCCAAGCACGGAAAATTGCAGAAGCAATGTACCGGACTGCGATCCGTAGCCGGAAAGGCGAGCATATCTACAAATGGGAGCAGATGACATCTTTATAACTTCTTTAATGTTGTCTCCCCCATTTGCATATTAACGTTTCAGAGCGACCTTTAATTCTATCGACTATTATTTAAATCTCTTTTTAATCAATCTGATTTGCCCTCTATGGTTAATTTCATCTTCAAAGACGTGAAACCACATGAAATAGTAATTTGTCGGCTTGTCATGCCAGAAGGGTTCTTCTTTGCTTAGCCAATCGTCACCTACGGTCTTGAATAATTCCAGGGTTCTGGCTCGAACCGTATTCATTTGTTGTAAGTAGTAGTTTAAGTCATTCCCTTTGATCTGCTCCCGACCTGCGTCACCCAAACTTAAAGCCGGCCCCCATACACTTAACTCTTCTTCCGTTAGATCCCTTCCTTCAAAGGTTTCAGCTTGATAGGCATATTCAACAGCCGCAAAGTGCAACAGTAATGAACCGATCGAGTTGCTCTCCGCATCCATCAAATAATCCAGTTGAGCTACGGTTAAATCCTTGGTCGCTGCAAGGGTTGTGTGTCTCGCATAATTCATCATAGATATCAACCGACTTATTTGTGGTGAATACCCGGGTATATCGGTAATCAGATAGATTTGATCCATATTCATCATTTCGTACGCCTCCAGTTTTTAGTTTGAATTATTTACGTCCATATGATCGGATTTCCCGTCGTGAGGGAAGCCTCGAACAGTTCTCTTAATACTTCAACCGAGGGAAGATCGGAGCTCATAAGCTCCCTGATACCGACCTGCAAAGAGGTGGGATAATAGAGCAGGTCCACTCCCCAGGTCTTTGTGCTGAAGGGATGTGACGCTTCATGAATGTATCCCGTAACGTAATCTTGAAACCTCACCAACAGGTGCGCACGGCCTTCCTCTTGCGAATCGATCACTTCCTGGGAGAACGCCATTGAACGAAATAACTCACGGCTATTCCGGTCTAAGATATAGAAACCTCTCTCATTCAACCGGTAAGTATACTCGCTGCCTGCGGCGTAGAACCAATTGTCATCACCAGGCAGAGCCTTTACATATTCCTTCTGCGATTGGGATTCCACAAGAAAAACCCCTTGAAGTACGTTGATCTTTGATTCCAAAGTATTCAATTCCTCTAGAGCCTTACCCGCCTGAACGGCATCCACAGGTTTATTCCATATCGAGTTTAACAGTGGGTAATCTTCGCGTCCCAATCTCTGCATAACACCAAACAAGAAGTTGCTCCCGGCAATATTGGCCACTCTGTTATGATAATACTTGAAATTCTCATGCTCACAGGCATGCTTCCGCCAGTTCACAAACAAGTAATAAGTTTCGTCATCTACTGTAGGCGATACATCGATCCCCTCATCCGTCCATTCCACTAAGCTAATGTCAAAAGGGGGCGGTTTTGCTTTTCCCTCCTTCAGGCAATTACATTCCACATAAGCATCGAGCCCCATATGTATACAAATCCTTCAAGAATCTTTTTGTAAATGTGTATTAAGATGATTGTGATTTTTTACTCTTACATAACTATACATCTTTCCGCTGATCTCATTAGCAATAAGTACACCAAAACACTTCTTCCACGTCTTGGTCGAATTCCTCCACTTTTATGAAATTCAGTACCAAATCCGTTTCATTCGAGTTTGTGCCTACGTTGGTGTCTCCAAACCCCATGCAAAATTTTGTATTCTCCAATTCAGCCGCTCCTTTTCAAATTTCAACCTTCGGCTTCACTGAATCTAATTTACACAAAAGCCACTAGTTTAGATGATGAATGATCTCCCGGTTTATTAACTCCGCTTGCTCGTGATTGATCGCGTGACCTGCTTCTTTAATAATTTTATAATTCAGTTGGTATTGGTTCAGCCTTTGGATGGCCTTCGGATAATTGCTTAATATATCTTGATCTCCTATTAAAAACAAGGCTTTCTTCCGGATCAAATTCATTTGCTCGCCGTCAAAGATCGTTATCCCGTGCTGCATCATTGATTTGTTATTAAAATATTTGAGCAGATAATACCAATGCTTCATTAACTCTTCGTTATTTTCAAAAACGGTATAATGTGGTCCGCTCAGTTTCCTTAACAATCGCTTACAATTTGCTTCCGACGGAAACAGCGCTTCCGGCATGAACGCCATCATCATCTTACTCATGACTTCAAACTGACTCCCTGGAATTCTCCCCGCCATGCACACCACTTTTTGCACGTTATCGGGTCTCATTATGGCATAGTGATAAGCCAAATAAGCTCCATAGGAAACGCCGGCTATATGGACTAATTTCAGGGCTAAAGCCTTTAACAATTCATCGATCCAAGCTGTCTGATCAAATTTACGATAGTACAGCTCGTTAGGCTCACTTTTGCCCGATCCTCCGACCGCATCTACAGCAATGACGTAATAGTTTTCCGCAAGCTCGCGAATATTATAAACCCACATCATAGCCGAATTATCCGCCGTCCCATGAAATAGCACTAACGCAGGATTATTTGGTGAACCGGCCGTGATGACATGGGTGCTTCCATAGACAGTTTGGATATCTCTTTGTTCATAATCAACGCCCCAGGTCAGCAGCAGCCTGTCATAGCTTGTAAAGATCAGTTCTTCACCTTGCCTAGACTTGTACCTTTTCATGATTTTCATTCCTTTCAACTAATTCCTTACTATATACAAAATCTCAGAGCAGCTTTTCATCCAAATAGACATTGTTCTTGATAATAGCCCTTATCACGGATAGCGTATTCTTCCCCTTTGGCAATCCCGCAATTCTGTTCAGCAGGATCCATCGCAGGCAAGCTATGGCTTCAAATCTCTCCAGGTCCTCATCCAAGTAAGTATTCTTCGCTAAAAGGAAGGATCTGTACAATGAGCCATACCTTTCGCTTGCATAAATCCGCATCAAAAAAACCGACCACGCGGCATCATATCTTGGATCGCCAAGTTGGATATTTGTCCAGTCGATAATGGTGAATTTCCCATTCAGTTCAAGTATATTTCCTAGATTGAAATCCCCATGAATCAGTCGATGCTGACCCACTTGCGAATCCTCCACTAACGGAAGTAATACTTCTTTTATATCTGCATGTCCGTCAATACTAGGAAAGAAATAGCTTACGAAATGATATCTCGGCAAGGCATCCAGCGAAGCTACCGACTCAATCGGGACACTATGAATTCCTATTAAAATGTCGGCCAGCGTTTCAAGTTTCAATTTGTTCAATTTAGCTACAGGTGTGCCGCCGTAACCGGTTAATAACACCTGGTTATTATCGGAGTTAATCCCCCAGCCTAGTGGCTCTGAAACGGGAATTCCCTGATTAAATATCCCTTGCAACAGCTCATATTGCATGGCAATGTCCGGCTTAGAGTCTCTGTTCCACACCTTTAACACCAAATCAGCAGTCGTTGTGCTGATCTTGTATACGTCGGCCTCCAGACCGCTCGGCATAGGAGATATTTGTTTTGGTTCCGCTTCCGAAATAAGAGTATGGAAGTCGCCGCATCTCCCCCTCCAGGTAATACCTTTGAAACTATCATCCGTCATGGGTCTTCAACTCATTTCGTTCGTATTTCAGACAGTTCAAGATCGTTAAATTCATAGATTTTTTCTATAAAAGTACTTATGGTCTTCATCCATTTCCCCGGTGATCTCGAACCCTAAACCGCTCCAAAATCTATGATTTGCTTCATTTGTAGGAGTTAGCTCAATGAACGCGGCGCCCTCTTTTTTTATGTATTGTTCAATCTGTATATAAGCCATTTTGCCAAACCCCAGATTACGGTATGCCGGCTCCATATAATATTCCATCAAAAAGCATTTTCCTTGCTCATCGAAATAGGTAACATACATACAGAAGCCAACAAACCCACTCGTTTCTATGAGATATATCCTTAAAGGATTAACAGCCCTTGTTCTTAACTTCTCCACTGCATCCCTATATTCATCCGAATAAAAATATTCCCGGTCAAACTCATCTCCTATGGAAATGTTGCGAGACAGCTCATTGATGTATGTATTGAACAAACCCCAAAACTTCAACAGATCGGATTTACTTTGAACTAAGTATAAATTGATACAGTCACTCATTCCGCTCTCCTTTTCAACCCAACATATACTCCATATCCGATCAAAAATCCAAAGGAGTTTAGAATAAAATCATCGATATCAAAGCTTCCTCTCCTTGATAGCAACTGAGTCATCTCCAAAACAAACACCCCTACGATAAACAAGACCCATCCTTTTAATAAGCGTCCTCCCCAAATCAGCGGAATCAAAACGCCGAAAGGAACGAACACACCTATATTTCCGATGAGATTGATAACCCAGGTTTTAGTGCCCACATCATCAATTCTTAAATAACTGCCGATCGTAAGGAAAGGTCTCAAGTTATACATATAGTCTGCTTGCACGCCTCTTCCAAAACCCCAAATCATCCAGTAAGTCAGTAAAAAGGTATAACCGATGAGTAGCACCATTGAGATTAATGTGCTTTTCTTCATACTACCAATCCATTGAATACCGTTCCAATAATGTAAATGAACACGCAAATACCGAAGACGATCAGCAGAGCCTTCCACTTTTTAACCGCCTCATTCTTAAAAAAGGTGGTAACTGTTTCTCCGCACAAGTAGACGAGCAGCGCTCCATTCCAGATAATTCTTACTCCATATTTTAAATAAGCTGGTATTAATACGTCATAGGCTCCTGCATACAGCTCTAACATACTCGTTATAGAAATGATGACGTTGATATTTCGAATTACAGCATAGGCAAAATAGAATAGTGCCAGCCACCAGCCCCACTTTTTCCCGAGCCAGGTTCCTACCCCGGCCGTTACGCCAAGCAGACCTAAAAAAACCATAGCTCCTTGAAAAAAATACCCGGATACGCCTATTAAAGAGGCTGTTTCGTTGAGATTATTAAATGCAATCATTTGGGTAACAAGCGTTGCCAAACCTCCGAATACCAGCAAGATCGCTAAAAGGGTCACTCCCATGGGACGATCGTACGAGGCCTCCATGGGGTTATTTTCTATAGATTGTTTTTCATAGGATTGATTCACATTATTCCTCCTTACTAACGGAAAATCGTCTGGATTAACTCCTGCTTTGCATTTAAGACTTCCTTGATCACAGTGACGGTAGACTCAACAAAATCTTCAACGTCACTCAACATCAGGTATACCAGTTCGTAATCGTCAGGAACCTCGGTATACAAATAAAATTGTGTAATCCGTCTTACCTGCTCATTGATCTGGCCCTGCGGAAAAATATCCAGGAGGTCCGGAAATGACTTAATATTTTGAAAGATGGAGAAGAAGAGGCTGTGCTCATTCATTTTTAAATATTTGAAATCTACAACGTACCAGTCTCTTTTGACCAGGTACCAATATTCAGGAGTTCCCAAGATGTCTTGATAGGCAGGCTCAATCTTTTTTTGTTTATAGAAACTGCTCCACTCCAAATCGGTCAGTAAATGAAAATAATAACCCAAGTAAAATGACAGCTGTTCCTTAGATAAATCACGCTCTTTGTTCAATATGTATTGATGATAAAACAGGTCCGCGTTTATTTTGCCGTCGACTTTGAAGTGAGTGATTTCTTTTGGCGGATAAAATATTCCTTCCTCGTTTGCAAGCCCGCAATCCGGTCCGATATTTCCTACCAGGAATTCTTCAGGGCTTACATCAAGCCCTAAATCTATTAATTTCTCAGCGATTCTAAAATGCGTCACCCAGGTAGCCATACTGTCCCCTCCAAATGCTAAGCGTTTGGTTAGATCTCTTCGACTTCGAAAATGGAGTCAACAATAATAGGCAGATTGTCTCTCACGGAAACCGCCCCGAATACGGATCTGGCATGGCTTCCTTTGTCTTCAAAAATTTCGAACATCAAGTCTGAAAATCCGTTCAGCACTTTATGATGCTCTTCGAATAAGGGCACCGTATTGACGAATCCTTGCACTTTCACTACTCTCTTAACTTTGTCCAATGTGCCAAGGGCATCCTTCAAAACAGCAAGCACCTCTAATCCAACTTCCCGTGCAAATTGATAGCCTTCCTCCGTCGTATACTCTTGCCCAAGCTTACCTTTGGCGTGACTGCCGGGGCCCTTTCCGGACATAAACAACAAGCCATTCACAATGACGTAGTTAGCGTACTTGGCCGCCGGACTGCTGGCTTGGGGAAGTTCAATTCCTAAGCTCTCCAATTTTAATTCAATCGCACCCATCTTCTCGTCTCCTTTTTATTGTTTGTTTCCTACGGCAATCCATCGGCCGTCAATATCCTCAAAAACGAATTCCTTGTTGCTATAATCCGTGATATCTAAAGGCCGGACAATTTGGACGCCCGATTCAATTAGCTCTTTCTCCAGTTCTTCCTGGTTTTCGGCAATGAAGTAGGCATCATAACCATATCCGTGAATGGCTCTGTTCGGAGTAATTGAAGGATTTGGAGATTGAGTCAACACGATTTCTATGGCATCCCGATACAGGCAAATATGCGGCTCGACAGAATCCAAGTAGGGAACCAACCTAAAACCTAGGCGATGATAGTAGTCGGCAGTTCTGTGCAAATCAGGGGTCGGAAATATCTGCAAACAAGAAATAAATCCCTTGTTCATGTTCGTACTCCCTTTCATATTAGTAATGAATTATGCTAGCTGCTACATAACAAGCGCTTCATTTTGATATCTCTTCAAAATTTCATCCACTGTTTCTTCAGGGGTGAGTTCCGAGGAATCAAGCCACATCCCAAGCCGAGGAGTCTCGTTTCGCAACAGCTCATCCAGCGCTTCCACGGTCCAGATTCCGTATCCTTTTTTCGACCGGTCCGCTTCTCGCTTGGCAACTACCCCAGCATCCGGGCAAAGAACTACGACATATAGCGGACGGTTCTGTATAAATGAAATAAAGTCGTTTAACATGGGACCCACGACGACATCCTGAACGACAACCGTAAATCCCGAATCGAAATAAGTATCCGCCGTGTGGGCGGCCAGACGATATCGAAGCAACAGCTGCTCCAGCTCGTCCTTTTCCGCATCAGGGCTTACTTCTCTTCTGTCATTAACGACCATTCTCCGAAAAATATCTCCTCTGACATGCACCGACTTTTCGAATCGCTCGGAAAGCAGCTGGGCAACGGTCGATTTTCCGCTAGCCATGATGCCTGTGATTAAAATGATTCCTGATGGATTTTTAAGCATAGAATAAAGTCCTTTCTAGTTATTGGCGATGGTAACGATCTTTCGAATAATTTCTCTGACTTCATCGCTATTCTTAATTACCAATAAATGATTGGCTTCTCCTTCTGCCGGTGCCGTCACGTTAGGATTATTCAGAGATTCATATTGTTGCCGATCGAGGACTTCTTTGAAACTTGAAGCTGCCCTGAAGATGGTTTTACTGCGCTGACTGTGAGCAACCCGTTCCTCAAGAACTAGATCAGGCAAGTCAAAATAGACCAGGATGCTAATAAAACCCTCCTTATGGAAATATTCCAGTAACTCCGAGCGACCTTGACCATAACTATTAGAATTACATAGGATAAGGTGCGCGTCCGTTTGCCGAACAGCGTGATCAACAATGGCTCGGGTAATGGAGTATTTGATTGTGTTAGGGCCTTGCTTAGGAAGCAAACGTCTGTAATAAGTGCCGAGAAATTCAGCATGGTTATCCTGATCAATTACAAGAGATTCGTGCAACTGCTGTTCTAATGCTTGGGCAAAGGTTGATTTTCCGCTATGGGTTTTCCCGACGGTTATAACGACTAACCTTTTCATTAATTTTTCTCCATTCATCATTGATCGTGTTCATTCAACTTCTACATTCGTCAATCCGTATCCATATTCCTCCAAAAGGCAACCAACCCTTACAGTATATAAAGAAAAAACCTTATAAATTGAACTATTTAATAATAAAATAGCAGACCAAATTCTGGCCTGCCGTTTTGTCATTATTATTGATACAAATGTGGTCACATCGTGGGACCATTAGCCGCGTTTTATGCGACAGTATTACTAATGATTGATAAAAAACCGTTCTTTGCGGCGCTATCTAGTAATTGAAGAATAGATTGTCTTGCCGTATCGCTAAATAAATACCATTGTTCTTCAGTACCATCATAAATTAACACTTCTGGATATCCCACCAAAGTTTCCTCGGGAAAAGCTTTAATTAAAGTGTAAATATCATACCGCTTGAGGCTTTGACCTTTCAGATCCAAAAAGTCATACTGACCATCTTTATAATAAGTTCCGGGAATGTCCATAGTATACATCCACGAATAATTTACAGGAGCTTCGACTTTACTTCCTTTATTTTCTACAAAAATATTGTAAATTGCTTCGTTATACGCGTTCCCTTTGATTTGCTGTATTACGCCTCCCATGGTCATATGGTATTCCTGTTGAAGTGCTTTTACTTCTACTCCATCGATGACCAATGGCTTTGTATCGATTGATACTGTAGAGTTGCTGTATCTGACATTACTTCCAAACGTCTCTGCGATAAAGCGAAGCGGAACGATGATTCGACTATTTTTAATGTATGGTTTTGCATCGAGAACAATCTCTTCACCGTTCTTTTTTGCTATAGAGCTGTTCATATTCAATATTACTTTCATATTGCTTTTTGTGAGAGTAACTTCAGAATTAGACCAATTGACAGTAGCTCCTAAATTTTCACTAATAACCCGTAGAGGCACCATTGTGCGATTGTTCTTCATTTCAGGCTTCACATCAGTTGCAATGGCGACTCCATCAACTTTAATTTGAATGCCTGCTGCATAAGTAGTTGTAGATGTTATACTTATAAGAATTACAAAGAAAACCCCCAACAATACCTTCTTCATGATATACAACTCCCTTTATTAGGTGAAATTGGTCCAAATTATTAGACGCCCGCAACCTATTAAAAGTTCCGCCAAAAGGCATATGCACTTTTTTATAACCGACGACAAGCCACAGCGTAAAATAAATAAACTGGCGCCGGTAGAGTACCGACGCCAGTTTGCGACTAATGTGTTTCTTCAATGTCCACTATAAAACGGAACATAACAGATTAGATAATCAAATGCGACCTCTGCGGCGTCCGTATCATTTATTAAGACCCTGCGCCCCGATACCGCCGAACTCCATAGTTCCAGGCAGTCAAACCGATGGCGAGGAACACCCCGCCCACGACCGGAGTGAGAAACGCCATGTTCCTCATCTCCTCGCGCTCCAGAAATAACGACGCCGGGTAGACGCCGACGAAGGCAAACGGCAGTATCCAGGTAAGCAGCACCTGAATGGCGCGGTTGTAAATGGTTACCGGGTAACGCCCGTAACCTTGAACGTTGAACATCAACGGCAGAATGCCGGTCGGTGCATCGGAGTAGAAAGACAGCGACGTCAGAGCCGTGTAAATCCCCGTATAAATCGCTACCGCGCTAATCGTCAGCACCAGCATGGCGGGAATGGTCCACCATTCAAACGGCAGGCCCAACTGCGATCCGCTGATCGCCATGATCACGATCCCGATGATGGAGCCTACCAGCGCAGGCGGATCGACATTTTCCAAGAAGATTTGGAACAGATTATGCGCCGGACGGGTCATAACCCGGTCCATTTCCCCTTTTACAATATAGCGTTCGCTGAAGCCCCACAAATTGATGAAACAGCTGAACACGCCAAAAGGCACCATAAAAAATCCGTAAACAAACACCACTTCGCCCTGGCTCCAGCCGCCAAGACTGTCGGTATGCATGAAGATTACGAAGATGAAGATCAGATTCGTCGCCTGGAACAGCAGATCAGAAATGACTTCAACCCAGAAATCCGCCCGGTAAGTCATCCGGGTTTTAATGTAGTTTTTCAAATACTCTACGATGAGCCCTAAGTAATATGACATATCTCCTTAACCTCCCTGCACAAACAGGCGTTTCCGCGACATCCGGTACAGCAAGACCATAGGGATCAGCAATAGCAGGAACCAGAGCACCTGAATCCCGAGCACATGCCAGATGCCTACGCCTTGAATCCGTCCGGTAAACACGGAACCCGGCAAGTAAGTTATCGCCTGGAACGGTAAAAATCCCATAATGTCGGCAAGCCAGCCCGGAAACAAACTGATCGGGATGATCAGGCCGGAGAACAGGTCGACGACAACCCGTTTCATGCGCATGAAGCCCTCATTATTTTCCACGAAAAAAGCCATCAGTCCGGTAATCACATTAAGCTGAGAATTGATCAGAAAGCTGAAAAACAGCATGACGAGAAACCCTGCCCACGCCTCGGGCGCGGTCGGAAGCTTCACCGGAAAGAGCAGCATGGCGATCGCCATCCCCGGGATCATGAACAGCATGAACCGGAACAAGCCTTCGCCGAAGCCTTGCATCATTTTAACCATGATGTAGTTATAAGGCCGGATAAACTGGATCGCGATACTTCCGTCCCGGATATCTGTTGAGATTTCACGGTCCAGATTGTTAAAATAAAACGCGCGGGCCATCCACGAAACAGCCAAATATGTTGTCATCTGCGACGCGGTGAACCCGCCCAGCTCCCCGCCGCCTCCGTAGATCGCTTTCCAGGTAAAATAGTACACTCCAATATTGAGCGTATAAATTAGAATGCCTGTGTAGTAATTAACCCGATACGCCAGCATCGTCAAGAACCGGATTCGGATAAAATCGATATACGCGCTGGCTCCGCTAAACATGAGTCATCACGCTCTCGTCCTCGGTCACATCGTTCGCGTCCGTTTTCTTCTCGGCGGAACCGGACTGATAAATGCTGCGAACGATATCGTCCGTATTTGTCTCGACGATTTTGATGTCGGTAATGTCCGCCTTCCCGACGACTTGTCCGAGCACGTCGGACACATTGATTTCTAGCGGGATCCAGACCTTGGCGCCTAAATCATTCTCCGCCGACCATTCCACAGGCAGTCCTGCCGTCCAGGCTTGAAGCTGAGCCAGCTTCGTGCCGGTTCCGAACTGGAATTGGACTTCCCGCCCGGTGCCCCAGCGGTTTTTCAGTTCTTCCAGCCCGCCGTCATAAATGATCCGGCCATCATCCAGCATAATGACTCGGGAGCAAAGCGCCTCGATATCTTGAAGGTCATGAGTCGTGAGGAGGATCGTTGTGCCATGCTCACGGTTCATATCCTTCAGAAATTCGCGGATTTCCGATTTGACCACAATGTCCAGTCCGATCGTCGGCTCGTCCAAAAACACGATGGACGGATTATGGAGCAGTGCAGCCACCAGCTCGCAGCGCATCCGCTGGCCGAGACTGAGCTTACGCACGGGACGGTTCAGCAGATCCTGCAGCTGAAGCCGTTCCACCAATTCGTCCAGCCGGCGCTTGAAATCCTGTTCCGACACCTTATATACCTTGCGAAGCAGCTGGAACGATTCGATCACCCCGATATCCCACCACAGCTGACTCCGCTGTCCGAATACCACGCCGATATGCTGAACGAACTTCTCTCTCTCCTCATATGGAACAAATCCGCCGACCGATAGATGGCCGGAAGTCGGAACTAGAATTCCGGTCAACATTTTAATCGTCGTCGACTTACCGGCGCCGTTCTCGCCGATATATCCGCAGATTTCTCCTTGAGGAATTTGGAACGAAATATCTTTTACAGCGGCGACCTCATTGTACTGCCGCTTGAACAAATCTTGAAAAGCGCCCTTCAAGCCTTCGCGGTTCTTCTGAACCTTGAACGTTTTGCGCAAATCCTTCACTTCAATTGCATTCATCTTCGCAGTACCTCTCTAAACTTAAGATCGATGGACGGGCTCCATCCATATCGCCTTAAAATTATATAGCAGCTGAGAAAAAAGCGCCAGCCCGGAAAGGCTCATCCTAATGTCCAATATTAGCCGTATTAAGCATTCCCAGAATTCGTTCCACAGCGTCATCGGCACTAAGCGACGTTTTATCACGAGGAGAATGACGCTCCGCATATTCAACCAGACCTGCTGCGGCATCCTTGCCGATCACGATTCGCACCGGGAGTCCGATCAGATCAGCATCCTTGAATTTAACCCCGGCCCGTTCATCGCGATCATCGAGCAGCACTTCAACACCTTTCGATTGCAAGCGTTGATACAGTTCTTCAGCGAGCCGAGCCTGTTCTTCATCCTTCACCGAAACCGGCACCAGGTGCACATGGTATGGCGCCAATGCCAGTGGCCAGACGATCCCGTTGTCGTCGTGGTTCTGCTCAATGACAGCGGACAAAATACGGGAAACCCCGATCCCGTAGCAGCCCATAATCATCGTTTGGGCCTTGCCCGAAGCGTCAAGAAACGTCGCGCCCAGCTTTTCACTGTATTTGGTCCCCAGCTTGAATACATGTCCCACCTCAATGCCGCGGTAGAATTTCAAGGTTCCATCGGCGCAGCGAGGACATGGTTCGCCTTCCTGTACCGTGCGAAAATCCCCCACCTTGGAATGCGTCAAATCCCTGGAAGGAACAAGCTGCCGGTAGTGATAATCCAACTCGTTGGCCCCGGCAATTCCATGTTCCATTTCTGCCGCTGAGTGATCTAATAGAACAGAGATATTAGTCAAACCGTAGGGACCGATGAAACCTACCTGAACTCCAGTCCAAGCCTGCATCGACTCCGGATCGGCGATTTCAATCATCTCGGCGCCCAGGAAACTTTTTACTTTCAGCTCATTGATTTCCTGATCCCCGCGCACGACTACAGCTACCGGTTCTCCGTCAACCGCGAAAAGCACCGTTTTCATGATCTCCGCTGTCCTTACTCCTAACGAGGATACAAGCTGATCGATCGTTTTGATGGCCGGTGTATGGAACTTTTCCGGCTGCCCTAAGTCCTCAGTTCCAGCTCCGATAACAGTTTTGAAGTTAGAACCCGATTCTGCCTTTTCGAGATTAGCGGCATAGTCGCAGCACGTACATGTGGCAATCGTATCCTCACCGATATCGGCTAAAGCCATGAATTCATGGGTTCCCCCTTCGCCCCCGATCGCTCCCGCATCCGCCTCCACCGCGCGGAAGTTCAAGCCGCAGCGCTCGAATATCCGATGATAGGCATGATACATCTCCCAATAGGAACGGTCCAATCCTTCCCAGTCCGGGTCGAATGAATACGCATCCTTCATCAGGAACTCCCTGCCACGCAGCAGTCCGAAACGTGGGCGACGCTCATCACGATATTTAGTCTGGATTTGATACAAAGTAACAGGCAATCTCCGGTATGAGCTTATTTCTTGTTTGACCAGCGAAGTGATTACCTCTTCATGAGTCGGCCCTAATGCGAATTCCCGTCCATGGCGGTCCTTCAAACGAATCAACTCCGGACCATATACCTCATAACGGCCGGATTCCTCCCATAGTTCAGCAGGCTGCATGGCCGGCATCAGCAGTTCCTGTGCTCCGGCCCGGTCCATTTCCTCCCGTACGATTTGCTCCGCTTTGCGCAGCACCCGTCTGCCAAGCGGCATATACGTGTAAATCCCGGCGGCCAACTGTCGGATGAGACCGGCGCGAAGCAGCAATTGGTGGCTAACAGCCTCCGCATCGCCCGGCGATTCCCGCAGTGTATTCAGTAATAATTGGCTTTGGCGCATGATCAAACTCCCCTTTCAACATAAAAAGACACATTCGTCAGGGACGAATGTGTCGTGGTACCACCCTTGTTTAACCGTCGGAATAGCAACGGTCCTTCATCAAATAACGGCAGCTGCCGGCAACGGCTAATTGGTATAATCCCCAGTCTCCGTTACTGCTCACAAGGTAGGGTCAACGTCCGGTCGCGGCGGGAAGCCTTTCAGCCTGCGGGATTCCTCTCTGTTATCGCGATTGTTGAACGATGGGGCCTTGGTCTAAGCATTTTAACAATATGAGTTTATTATTGGATAAAATACAGGATCGATCCGAATTAGTCAAGTAGAAACAGCACCTGCGGTTTGAGCGCATTCGATTTCCTTTGTCTAATCTGCCTTGAGGCCTGCCAGACGATCAATCCGGTTCGTCCAGATCCAACCGCTATACGAGGAAGGAAGCCGCTTTACATCCTCCAGACTGTCAAAACCGCTGGAAAAGTCGCTTCCGTCTCCCCCCACCACGATAACCCTCGTATCCGCGCGTTCCATCCGGCTAAGAAACTTATCCGGCCAGCCCCAAATCCACGGGGCGATCTTCTCGGGAATATGCAATTCCGTATTCCGGCATGCCGAAGGAATATAACCGGTCCAGCCTGAAGCCTCGTAGGAGATAAGGCATTCCTTGAGCGTCTCCTTGGACATGGCCCGCATATCGGGTAATTTCTCCTTTAGGGCCGCGATCGGTTCGTCACCGCCATACACGGTATATCGCTCCAGCTTTTCACGAGACATCCCGCTAAAATACTCCGCAAGCTGAACTCCTTCTTCCGCATCATTGCTTTTGATATGTAGCAAAAAGTTCTGATCGGGAAACTGTCTTAGCACTTCCGTCAGTGAGGGCATCAAATTGATCCCCTTCCCCCGGAACGGATACGTTGCACCTCCATCTGCCGTATAGCCGTACCCGATGTCCAGAAGCTTCAGTTCAGCCATTGTATAATCCACGGTTTTTCCTTGCCCATTGGTCCTGCAATCCAGTGTCCAATCATGAAACACCGCAAATTGGCCGTCTTTTGTCGGCTTGACATCCAATTCCACCATATCCGCACCTGCCAGAAACGCCGCTCTCATGGAAGAAATCGTATTCTCCAGATAAGGATGCTCAGGTTCATAAATTCGTTCCGCCGTGCAGGTATCATTCTGAATATTTTCCATGGAAAAGGTTTGTGCCAAACCGCGGTGGGCCAGCAATTTGGGACCCTCATCCTCATGATGATTTCCAATAAACAGCGAAGTATTATTGATCCAGATGAACAGGAGCAATCCGACCGCGATCCAAAACCGCTTCCGTCTGATCCAGCGTTTTAACAAGTTCATTTTCGTGTCCTCCAAAATAGAAACACGTAACGACTACTCCAATCCGATCTAATGGTTCGGCTCGCTTTCGAGAATATAGCCGTTTCCGCGGACAGAGGTAATCTGAAAGGTATCTTTACCGTATTTTTTCCGAATGCGGTACATGAGCGCATTGATTTCATCCGCCGTCACATCCGGCAATCCGTCGGTCCCCCAAGTCCGGTCATGCCAAACGATACTTTTGATTTCCGCGATGGTCACGAGCCGGTTCATATGCTGATGGAGCAGGCGGAGCAAGAGAAATTCTTTTTCCGACATCGGAATTTTGCGTCCGTCAACCTGACACTCCCGTTTTTCCCATAGGATGGATACTTGGCCTATTTCACGTTCCTCCGCTTCAGGCACTTCCCGGATGGATTCAAATTCCAGTGTCTGTTCAGCCGAGGCATATGAAAAGTGCATAATTATGGTTCCCCGCGCCAACTGAATCCGGTCGTTATTTTCCAGCACATAAGGTGCATGTGGAATTACGGGAACCCCGTTGACCTCGCTTCCGTGCCGGCTGCCCAAATCATAAAGTACTGCCTTCTCTCCCTCTTGCCGAATGCTCAAATGATGCCGGGATACAAAAATATTCGTAAAGGCGATGCCCGGCGCATTATCTTTAGTGCCTCTGCCCACTTCGGTCTCCGGTTGGCTCAGATTGAGGCAGGTACCCGGACGGTACGGCTCCCCGCGGATGATATAGAGACATGCGTAAGTTTCCAGTTTATTTCCCTCCAGACTCCCTGTCTTCGTTTATCTTAGCTTATCTCCTATTTTAACAAAATCGCCGGACAATGATAAAACCCTCATAAATGACTGATAAACCATCTGCCTATAAAAAAGAGAGCCCCGCCGTAAAACCCGGCAAAGACTCCCTTGGATAGTTAAAATTTCATGATGCTCGTCATGTTCATTAAGCATGAAAATCCTGACCTGAACGGACTTCCTTGACGTACCCGGCACGAATCGTGAAATCGCCGAAATGCTCTCCTTCACGCCGTTCCTTGGCATAATGGGCAAATAGGACCCGCAGAGAATCCAAGATTTCCGTCTCCCCGATGTTTTCCTTGTAGAGCTTGTTCAGTCTCTCTCCCGCAAAACCGCCGCCGAGGTACATATTGTACTTGCCCGGTGCTTTGCCGATAAAAGAAAGCTCAGCCAGCGCCGGTCTCGCGCACCCGTTCGGGCATCCGGTCATCCGGATGACGATCTCATCCTCCCGCAGACCGTTCTCCTCCAGCAGCGGCTCCATCTTGCCCAACAATGTCGGCAGATAGCGTTCCGACTCGGCCATGGCCAGCCCGCAAGTAGGAAGCGCCACGCAAGCCATGGAATTGAGTTTGAGCGCAGTATAATGCTCGCCGGACGTAATTCCATACTTAGCGATGAGTTCATCGATCTTTTTCTTTTTTGCGGTCGTTACATTTGAAATGATCAGATTCTGATTCGCCGTCAGCCTGAAATCCCCGGTATGCAGCTTGGCGATTTCCCGCAGTCCGGTCATCAGCAGGTAGTTTTCTTCATCTTTAATCCGGCCGTTCTCGATAAACAATGTAAAATGCCATTTGCCGCCGTTACCTTTTACCCAGCCGTAGCGATCGCCATGATGGTCGAACTGATAAGGCTTCGCAGCTTCCAGCGTCCATCCCAGGCGGCGGGTCAGCTCGTCAACGAACCAATCGATGCCGCGGTCGTCAATCGTATATTTGAACCGGGCATGCTTCCGAACGGAACGGTCTCCGTAATCCCGCTGAATCGTCACGGTCTTTTCCGCAACATCGATGACTTGCTCCGGCGTACAGAAGCCGATCACCTGGGCCACTTGAGGATAGGTCTTCACGTCTCCGTGCGTCATGCCCATCCCGCCGCCGACAGCGACGTTGAATCCTTTTAGTTTGCCGTTCTCGGTGATCGCAATAAGTCCCAAATCCTGGGAAAATACATCCACATCGTTCGATGGCGGTACCGCAATGCCAATCTTGAATTTCCGCGGCAAGTAGACCTTGCCGTAGATCGGCTCCTGCTCCTCTTCCGTTCCGTTGTCCCGGCTGTCCAATACCTTTTCGCCGTCCAGCCAAATCTCATGATAAGCTTTGGTCTGCGGTTCCAGGTGCTCGCTAAGCCGGCTTGCCCAATGGTACACTTCCGCGTGAATATCCGATTGGTTCGGATTCGGGTTACACATTACGTTACGGTTGACGTCACCGCAAGCCGCCAAAGTGGTCAGCATCGAGTTATGCACTTCCTGAATCGTCTTCTTCATATTCCATTTCAGGATGCCGTGCAATTGAACCGATTGCCGCGTCGTTAAGCGAATCGTCCCGCTGGAATAAGCTTGAGCAACCCGGTCCATCATCAGCCACTGCTCCGGCGTTACCACGCCGCCCGGTGCCCGTACCCGCAGCATGAACTGGTATGCCGGTTCCAGCTTTTGTTTGCTACGCTCGTTACGCAGGTCCCGGTCGTCCTGCATGTAGCTGCCGTGGAATTTCATCAACCGGTTTTCATCTTCCGGAATCGAGGCCGTAATACGGTCCTCGAGTACCTCTTCCAGCTGGCCGCGCAAATAATTGCTTCTGACTTTTATATCTTCCACGTCGCTGTGCGGCGCACTGTTCGGCGACAATAAATTGTTCTCAGACATTCGATCTTTCTCCTCTCACGGTCAGGGAATTAATAGACATCCCGCTGATAACGTTTTTGCTGCTGCATCCGGGTCAAATATTCCGATGCTTCCTCAGGGCTGAACCGGCCTTCCTGCTCAAGAATCGTGGCAAGCGCCGCATGCACGTCGTGGGCCATCTTTTTCTCATCGCCGCAAACGTATATCACTGCGCCTTCCTGCAACCATTCGTAGAGCTCGCGGCTCTTTTCCAGCATCCGGTGCTGAACGTATACTTTCTGCTCCGTATCGCGGGAGAAAGCAACATCCATCCGGGTCAGCACGCCTTCTTTCAACCAGCGCTGCCATTCCACCTGATACAAGAAATCCGTCGAAAAATGCTGATCCCCGTAGAACAGCCAGGTTTTCCCCTGCGCTCCTGTCTCTTCGCGTTCGCTGAGGAACGCTCGGAATGGAGCGACTCCCGTACCGGGACCGATCATAATAACCGGCGTTTCCGGATTGTCCGGCAGCTTGAAATTCGGATTGTGCTGAATGAACACCGGCAAAGAATCTCCCGGCTGAATACGTTCGGCCAGCTGCACCGAGCAAACGCCGTAGCGGTTGCGGCCGTTGCTTTCATAACGCACTGCGCGAACGGTCACATGGACTTCATCCGGGCTGGCCTTCAGGCTGCTCGCAATCGAATATAAGCGCGGCGGAATCTTACGCAACAACGATACGAACTGTCCGGCCGGAATTCCTTTTAGAGAGTAATCCTGCACCAGATCGAGCAGATCCCGTTCGCTCAGATAGGTTCTTAATTCCTCTGTTTTGGAGGGATCGAGCAAGTCTTTTAAACCGGAGTTTCCGGTCAGTTCCGCCAACTGATTTAGCAGCGGCTTGGTCAGCACCGTGATTTCAAAATACCGCAGCAGCGCTTCCCGCAAGGACCGCGTTTCGCCTTGCTTGTTGACGGATACGGATTCATTACCATCCCAGCCCATCGCTTCGATCAATTCATCCGCCAGTCGCGGATGGTTCTCCGGATAGATCCCCAGGCTGTCGCCCGGCTCATACTGAAGATTCGAGCCCTCCAGGGAGATTTCGACATGACGTGTTTCCCTGTCCGACCCACGACCATTGAGATTGAGATTTTCCAGGACTTCAGCCTGGAAAGGATTACTCCGGGAGTATTCCGATTCCGCTTCGCTTACGACAGAGCTTGGTGTCGCACCGGAAGCAACTGCTCCCGCTCCGTTCCCCGCGCCTTGCGCCAATGCGCCAAGCACCTGATTCATCCATTCCGAAGCCGGCTCCGCAAAATCGACGTCACAGTCGACTCTAGGAGCAAGCTCTTTACCCCCGAGCTCCGCCAAACGTTTGTCGAAATCTTTGCCGGTCTGGCAGAAGAATTCGTAAGACGTATCCCCGAGTGCAAGCACCGAATATCTCAAATTGTCCAGTTGCGGTGCTCTTTTACTATGCAAGAACTCATAGAAGGCAATCGCGCTATCCGGCGGTTCTCCTTCGCCATGCGTGCTTACCAGGACTAAGAGATTCTCGATTTTCTTCAGGGTATTAGGTTTGAAGTCGCCCATTGAGCTAAGCGTTACCAGAAACCCTTGCTCTTCAAGACGCTTGCCGAGCTTTTTGGCCAATCCACTGCTGTTTCCGGTCTGCGAGCCAAACAATACCGTGACCTCTTTGGATACCACAGGACCCGGGTCTACTGTCGATCCTGCTGTTGCTAACCCTTGGGCTCCTCCAGCCGGAGCCGAGATTGCAGCTGCTGCCGTTCCCTGCACCGCAGCCAAATACCCGCTAAGCCATACGCGCTGCGTATCCGTCAGCGAAGGCAACAGACGGTTCAACAATTCCGCTTGCTCTTGATTAAAAGGACTGTTCGTAACTTGAAATTCCAACATATCCACCTCACGTAGCTTCCATAAATTCAATTCCTACTAATATGATCAGAATTATACTTACTTGAACTTATCATAGCTCGCGAAATTGGTCAATTCGAATCATTTTATAGAACCGATTAGGTTTTCTGATAAAGGTAAGTTTTTACTTTTAATTCTCAGTTACTGGAATCACCAAATCTGGGCGAATGCATATATTGAATCAAATTTCTCTATTGGAGTGTGACAACGTGAGCCTATACCAAGGTAGCCCGAAGCATTTGGCTTGGCATGAAACGATGGAACTTCACGAACTGGTAGCTTTTCAATCCGTAAATTTAGTTGCATTTAAACAAAAACTGCCCACCATCAAAGACCCGGTCCTTTGCTCGCTTTACAAGGAAACGATCTGCATGCTGGAGCAAAATCTGCAGGAACTCCTTAAGTTCTATCCACTGGCACCGACGATGAATCGAAGCCATATGCCCGATATGACCGCCTTTGATGCTGCCAGCCTGCTTGGCTTTGCCAAAACGGCAGTCCGCAACTATTCGATTGCAATTACCGAAACTGCCACCCCTATTTTGAGAGAAACCTTCCAGAAGCAATTAATTTGTGCTATCGATCTTCATGCCATGATATTTAACTTTATGTGCTCCAAGGGCTACTATCCTGCGTATAATTTAGAACAACTCCTTTGTAACGATGTAAACATGGCAACTGCGGCGCTGAGGCTTTAAGCGGGGCCAGCGTGTTTCGTCTTAACTCATAGAATAGCAAAAGCACTGCCGATCATCTCGGCGGTGCTTTTCTTCGTTGCTTGGCAACGTCCTACTCTCCCAGGACCCTTATGTAATTCGCTTCAAGAAACCCTTGTAGACAAAGTACTTATGGTCTACAAAGCTGCTTGCGCCTAAACAGCTAAGATCCTTAGCGCTTAGCAGCTAGCCGTCTTTGCATCTTTGCATCTTTGCTTCTTTGCTTCTTTGCTTCTTTGCTTCTTTGCTTCTTTGCTTCTTTGCTTCTTTGCTTCTTTTGCATCTTTGCATCTTTGCAGCCTTGCTTCTTTGCATCATTTGCAACTTTGCAGCCCTGTAGCCCAGCACTTAAGCAGCTTAGCACCTTTCCCCTGCTTAATTAACTGTAATCACTACATCTAATTTTGCTTCCTCGGCTTCCCGGGTTAAATTAACTACAAAAACTACAGTTATTTTGGAGAATTTGGGCCATTCCGAGCTAAAATTGCAGAATTAACTGTAGGTTTTACAGTTATTTGTCTAGAATGAGCTTGTCTTGCGAAAATAACTGCAGGTTTTACAGTTAAGTTGTTGATTAGATAGCACCAACAACAAAAAAAGCACCGCCGAGGTTATCGGCTGTGCTCTTCTTCGTTGCTTGGCGGCGTCCTACTCTCCCAGGACCCTTCGGTCCAAGTACCATCGGCGCTGGAGGGCTTAACGGTCGTGTTCGGGATGGGTACGTGTGGAACCCCTCCGCTATCGCCACCAAACGGGTAAAATTGCTCAGGTTGCGGCATCGCCAAATGCCGTGCAGCAACTCTTCACGTAGCAACTACTTGAATTGCTATCGATCAGATCTTGCTCCCTGAAAACTGGATACGAAACGTGAATTTGCGTGTTAGCCCCTAATTGGTTCACCGGGGTCCCCGAAAAGTAATCGGAATTACCTTCGAAGCCTCGCTTCACTTTTTGGGGTATCTTTTGGATAAGCCCTCGACCGATTAGTACCTGTCAGCTCCATACATTGCTGCACTTCCACCTCAGGCCTATCAACCTCGTGGTCTTCAAGGGGTCTTACTAGTTGGGAAATCTCATCTTGAGGGGGGCTTCACGCTTAGATGCTTTCAGCGCTTATCCCGTCCGCACGTAGCTACCCAGCTATGCTCCTGGCGGAACAACTGGTGCACCAGCGGTGCGTCCATCCCGGT